>CACKQW010000001.1 GCA_902602415.1 uncultured Bacteroidota bacterium
TTAGTTGATTGGCTTAATGATTGATTAGTTTCTATTATGAGAATATTTATACTATTGTTTTTAGTTGGAACATTTACTTTGAGCTCACAAAAGATATATTCATCGGATTATAAGTCCCAATCAGACATTAAAATTTATGTGGTGGACTACAAATCTCAAGCAGATTTACTGGTATATAAGGTTGATTATAAATCACAGGCCAAAGGAAATGATGGTCTTTGGTTTTTCACAGATAATAAATCTCAGGCAGATGTAAAAGTATTCTTTGTAGATTATAAATCTCAAGCAGATTTAAAAATCTTCTTTGTTGATTATAAATCTCAAGCAGGTTGGAATAAAAAAGAGCAAAAACATTTATTATATTAGCATCCCGAAATCATTAATTAATGATAAAAAATTTATATAAATTTCTTTTAGTTTTCTTAGTACCTATTGTGGGCGTATCACAGATTTATGAACCTGTGAAATGGAATTTTTATAAGCAGCAAATTTCTGAATCTTCTTACGAGCTTATTTTTACAGCAGACATTGATCAAGGATGGGCTATATATTCAAATGACTTATTAAACGGGGAAGTGGATTGTGATGTAGAAATATGTCCAATCCCAGTTTCATTCGAGTTTAATAAAATGGATTCTAATGAAATCAGCTTAACTGGTGGAATTGTTGAAATTGACGAGAATAAAAGTTCATCTCAAGACCCGATATTTTTAATGAAAGTTACCAAGTTTGTCAAAAAAGCAACATTTAAGCAATTAGTTGAAATTAAAAATAAAGACGCATTTATAAGTGGGTTTTTAACTTACATGACCTGTGATGATACTAAGTGTTTACCGCCTACGGATGTTGACTTTAGCTTCAATTTTGGTTCCATCAAGCAAGAATCTAACGCTGATCAAGCGATTGAGGATTTAGAAGAAAACATATTAGATCTTTATGGATTTAGCCCTGATCAAATTAATGAGTCTTTTGACCTGTGCAATGCGAACTCCGTAAATATCATAAAGAGTAATAGCTCATTGGTAAATATTTTTTTCCTAGGCTTAATTGGCGGCTTACTTGCCTTGTTAACTCCATGTGTGTTTCCAATGATACCGCTAACAGTTAGTTTTTTTACAAAAAAAGATAATAATAATGGTACGCGAAATGCGATAGTATATGGCCTTTTTATTTTCCTTGTATATATTTTATTAAGTGTTCCGTTTCATCTTTTAGATTCGGTTAATCCTGATATTTTAAATGATATTTCTACTAATATTACTCTGAATATATTTTTCTTTTTTATATTCTTAATATTTGCTTTTTCATTTTTTGGATTCTTTGATTTAACCCTGCCATCTTCATGGGCTGCATCTTCCACCAACAAAGAATCAGTAGGAGGATTTGTTGGTATATTTTTCATGGCTCTGACTCTAGCTATTGTTTCATTTTCTTGCACGGGGCCAATTTTAGGATCCTTGTTAGCCGGCTCTCTTACTGCTGATTCTGGAGCATGGCAATTAACAGTAGGTATGGGTGGATTTGGTTTGGCACTTGGACTTCCCTTTGCCTTGTTTGCAATGTTTCCAAAGTTTCTTGAAAAACTCCCAAGCTCAGGTGGGTGGCTCAATACACTAAAGGTTACTTTAGGTTTTGTAGAACTTGCATTGGCTTTAAAGTTCTTATCAAACGCAGATCTTGTTGCGCATTGGGGGATTTTAAAAATTGAACTCTTTTTAGTACTATGGTTTTTAATATTTTTTGCCCTCGGAATTTATTTACTTGGTAAAATTAAATTTCCAAAAGATAGTCCCATAAATAAAATTTCTAATGTAAGATTAATCAGTGCAATTCTTGTAATTGTCTTTTCCTTTTATTTAGCATCCGGGCTAATATATAGCTCAGAAAAAAAATCCTATAGAGCCTTATCTTTACTAAGTGGGTTAGCACCACCATTAAGCTATAGTTATTTCTTTCCCTCAGACTGTCCAAATAATTTAAATTGTTTTAAGGATTTAAAATCTGGAATGGATTACGCTAGATCTGTTAACAAGCCTATACTTCTCGATTTCACTGGATATGCCTGTGTAAATTGCAGAAAAATGGAGGAGCATATTTGGCCTTTGAAAGACGTAGATAAACTGATTAGAGATGACTTTGTTTTAATTTCTTTGTATGTAGATGACAAAAAAAGCTTGCCTGATATTGAGAAAATTTATGTGAATAGAATTTCAGGGAAAGGAGTTCGCAAGTTAGACAATTATGGTCATAAGTGGGCTTATTTTCAAGCAAGATATTTCGATGTAAATTCGCAACCATATTATTTAATAATGGATCCAAATTCATATAGTATTTTGAATTCGCCTGTTGGCTACACGCCCGACAAAATGGAGTATGTTAATTTTTTAAATTGTGGTTTATCCTCATTTAAAAAATTAAATAAAAATTAATTTTTACTTTTATTAGATGCCCGATCCGAAGCAAAAAAAATATGATGTGACCTATTTAAAAATGGCACAAGAGTGGGGCAATCTTTCTTATTGTGAGAGACGGAAAGTAGGGGCCCTTATTGTCAAAAATAATAGAATAATTTCTGATGGTTATAATGGTACTCCTTCAGGATTTGAAAATTTTTGCGAGGATGAGGACGGCTATACAAAATGGTATGTCTTACACGCTGAGGCTAATGCCATAACAAAAGTAGCTTCTTCCACTCAATCGTGCGATGGCGCTACATTATACATAACTTTATCTCCATGCAAGCAATGCAGTAAGTTAATATATCAAGCAAAAATTAAGAGGCTTGTTTATGCTGTACAATATAAAGACACGTCTGGAATTGAATTTTTGAAAAAGGCAGGGGTGATTGTTGATCACATCAAAATCTGAGTGGTTAAAGTTTTTTTATTTTTTCGTTAATAATCATTATTCTCATTATAATTAAACAGCAAATTCCTGCTAGAATCATCACCATTGAAATGTAGTTTTCGTCAGAAAAAAAATTTTTAAAATCAAATTCGAGTAAGTTGTATACTATTAAACTAAGTGCAATAACAGATATAAAGTAGATTAAATATTTCATTTTTTTCGTTTTTTTTCGTTTTTCTTTTTTGTTAAAAACTTGTTGACATTGTTAATAAAATAGCCTTTCATTTTCGGGAACTATTTTCAATATTTGTTAGTTCGAACTATAAATAAATTTTTTAATTTAAGTAAAAATGTCAACAAACAGCGAGCCACTATTAGCAGAAAACAAAAACAGATTTGTAATTTTTCCAATCCAACATCATGACATTTGGGAATGGTATAAAAAATCTGAGGCTAGTTTTTGGACCGCTGAAGAGATTGATTTACATCAAGATCTTGCTGATTGGAACAACAAGTTGACAGACGATGAAAAGTATTTTGTCAAACACATTTTAGCTTTCTTCGCAGCAAGTGATGGAATTGTAAATGAAAACTTAGCTGAAAACTTTGTTAATGAGGTTCAATATAGTGAAGCAAAATTTTTCTACGGTTTTCAAATAATGATGGAGAATATTCATAGTGAAACATACTCCTTATTAATTGACACTTACGTTAAAGATGAAGCTGAAAAAGACCAGCTTTTTAATGCGATTGAAAATTTCCCAGCCATTAAAGAAAAAGCTGACTGGGCACTCAAATGGATTGAGTCACCTAGCTTTGCTGAGCGTTTAATTGCGTTTGCAGCAGTGGAAGGTATATTTTTCTCCGGTGCATTTTGTTCTATTTTTTGGTTGAAAAAAAGAGGTCTTATGCCAGGTCTTACCTTTTCGAATGAACTTATTTCAAGAGATGAAGGGGTTCATTGTGATTTTGCTGTTCACTTACATAATAAACATTTGATCAACAAAGTTCCACCCGCAAGAATTAGAGAAATTATTGTAGATGCACTTGACATTGAAAGAATGTTTATCACTGAATCACTTCCAGTTAGTTTAATAGGTATGAATGCAAAGCTAATGACTCAATATTTAGAGTTTGTAACAGACAGGCTACTTGTTGAATTAGGTTGTGAGAAGGAATTCAATTCTTCTAATCCATTCGATTTTATGGATATGATTTCACTGCAAGGAAAAACTAACTTTTTTGAGAAAAGAGTTTCTGAATATCAAAAAGCAGGGGTAATGAATAAAGAAGAGGAGAAAGACAAATTTAGTTTTGATGCTGATTTTTAATCAGTTTGTCTAAACTATTCATAGTAAATTTTTAGTAATTAAACATACCCTTCTAGGGTATAAACTTTTGAACGAATGTTTGTAAAGAAAAGAGACGGCAGGAAAGAGCCAATCATGTTCGATAAGATCACGGCACGTGTAAGGAAATTGTGCTATGGATTGAACGAATTGGTTGATCCAGTAAAAGTTGCTATGCGTGTTATTGAAGGTTTATACGATGGAGTTACAACTAGTGAGCTTGATAACTTAGCTGCCGAAATTGCGGCAACACTAACAACAACTCATCCAGATTATGCAAAACTTGCTGCAAGAATTTCCGTCTCAAACCTTCACAAAAACACTAAGAAATCTTTTAGTGAGGTAATGGACGATTTGTATAACTATATAAATCCAAGGACTGCAAAAAAAGCACCGCTTCTTTCCAAAGAAGTATACAAAGTAATCAATGATAATCGTGACCTGCTTGACTCAACGATAATTTACAATCGTGACTTCGGTTATGATTATTTTGGTTTCAAGACTCTGGAAAGATCTTACTTACTAAAACTTGATGGGGAAATTGCTGAGAGGCCACAGCACATGCTAATGAGGGTTTCCTTGGGAATACACTTGAATGATTTGGATTCCGCTATTGAAACTTATGAGCTCATGAGTAAAAAGTTTTTTACCCACGCAACTCCAACGCTTTTTAATTCCGGAACTCCAAAGCCGCAGATGTCTTCATGTTTTCTTTTAACCATGAAAGATGACAGCATTGATGGTATATATGACACATTAAAACAAACCGCAAAAATATCACAGTCTGCTGGGGGAATTGGCCTATCTATTCACACTATTAGATCAACTGGAAGTTACATTGCGGGAACCAATGGAACGAGTAACGGGATTGTACCAATGTTGCAAGTTTTTAATGACACAGCTCGATATGTTGATCAAGGTGGGGGAAAAAGAAAAGGTAGTTTTGCAATTTATGTAGAGCCATGGCATTCCGACATTTTTGATTTTCTAGATTTAAAGAAAAATCACGGAAAGGAAGAAATGAGAGCCAGAGATTTATTCTACGCTATGTGGATTCCTGACTTATTCATGAAAAGGGTAGAGCAAGATGGTCAGTGGACACTCATGTGTCCTAATGAATGCCCAGGTTTATGTGACGTGCACAGTGAAGCCTTTGATAAATTATATTTGGACTATGAAAAAAAGGGTAAAGGAAGAAAGTCAATAAAAGCAAGGGAGTTGTGGGAAAAAATATTAGAAGCTCAAATTGAAACTGGAAACCCATACATGTTATATAAAGATGCTGCAAATGCAAAGTCAAACCAGCAAAACTTGGGTACTATTCGCTCCTCAAATTTATGTACAGAAATATTGGAATATACTTCTCCGGATGAAATTGCAGTATGCAACCTTGCATCTATCGCATTACCAATGTTTGTTAAGGACGGCAAATTTGATCACAAAGAACTACATAGAATTACAAAGAGGGTAACAAAAAATTTAAACCGTGTAATTGACAGAAATTATTACCCAGTCATTGAGGCGCAAAACTCTAACTTTAGACATCGACCAATTGGTTTAGGTGTACAGGGGTTAGCTGATACATTTATAAAATTAAGACTTCCCTTCACTTGCGATGAAGCAAAGAAATTAAATCAAGATATTTTTGAAACCATTTATCATGCTGCGGTAACCGCCTCCATGGAAGAAGCTCAAAATGATGGTCCATATGAAACCTATGAAGGATCGCCCATTAGTGAGGGAAAGTTCCAACATAATCTTTGGGGTGTTGATGAGAAGACGCTCAGCGGTTTGTGGGATTGGGATAAGCTCAGAAAGGATGTTCTAAAAAATGGAGTTAGAAACTCTTTACTTGTAGCACCAATGCCTACGGCAAGCACCTCTCAAATTTTAGGAAACAATGAATGCTTTGAGCCATACACTTCAAATATTTATACAAGAAGGGTTCTTTCTGGCGAGTTCATAATTGTAAATAAACATCTTTTAGAAGACTTGGTTGCATTAGGATTATGGAATGAAGGATTAAAGCAAGAAATTATGAGAGCCAATGGATCCATTCAAAATATCGACGGAATTCCAGAAGATATCAAAGAGTTATATAGAACTGTTTGGGAGTTGAGCATGAAAGATATTATTGATATGTCTAAACATAGAGGATATTTCATTGATCAATCTCAATCATTAAACTTATTCGTTGAGGGAGCTACAATGGCAAAATTAACATCTATGCATTTCTATGCATGGAAAAGTGGATTGAAGACAGGGATGTATTATTTAAGAACTAAGAGTGCGGTTGATGCTATTAAGTTTACTTTGGATAATAAAACAAAAGAAGAAACACCCGTTCAAGAAAAGAAAGAAGATCCCAAAGTAGTTGAAAAGAAAAAAGAGACTGCTAAAAAAACTGCTCAAAAATTTTCTAAGGCAACGGAAATAGATGTAAAGCCTATGAGCCCCGAAGAGATGAAAGAGCTTATTGCAAAAACTAAAGAGGGTGAGGGTGATGACTGTTTGATGTGCGGGTCTTAGTAATTTAAGACTTAGAATTTATTGAGTAAAAGTTTTCTAATAATTCTTTTAAGGAAACTAATATTTCAGAACTAAGTTGCAGTATATCTAAATGAAGTAAATCATATTTTCCCTTTTCTTTATTTGCCGTATTGTAATTTGTTATCTGGTTTTCTATCTCTTCTTTTGACTCTATGATTTCTAGTAAAACTGTTTTAATTTTTTCATAATTTTTTTCTTTAAAAACAAGGAAAATATTATTATAAATTATATTAATAGTATTTTCTAAATTCAAAAGTATTTTGATATTGCTAAGAGGTAATTTTCTTCTGTCTTCTTCAACATGCTTGAGAGTTCTTCTTGAAATTTTCCTAAGATTTTTTGTTGTTTGGGTTAATTTTTCTAGAATTACTAAATAAAGTTCAGTTGCTTTTTCATTTCCTTTTTCATTTGATGAAAGGTAATTGAATATTTTATCTTGAAGTACATCAACTTCTTCATTTAACTTTATCACCTGGCGGCTATTTTTTTTCAGTAATTTAATATCACTTTTAGAAATCCCATCTACTGTTATTGAAAATATTTTACTACTTCTTTTTATCACATTTTCAATATTTTTTGAACTCTCTTTGACCACCCCTTTTAAGGTCCTCTTTTCCATTTTCAAAAGTTCATTTTCACTTTTAATTATTTCAGATTCTTTTTTATACTTTAAATAGTTCCTATATAATAAGTAGCATGTTGCTATGAAAAGTACAGGCATAAAATAAAGGCTTGACTTCATTAGGAATGCTACGAATGCAGCAGCTGAAAATGCAATAATCGCTGTTACAAACCATCCACCTATAACATTAAGGACTCCTGAGACTCTGAATATCGCACTTTCACTTCCCCAAGCTCTATCAGATAATGAAGTTCCCATTGCTACCATGAATGTTACATAAGTTGTTGATAAAGGAAGTTTATAGGATGTGGCAATAGAAATGAGAATTGATGCAACAATTAAATTAACAGAGGCTCTTACCATATCAAAAGCTGGATTTTCAAGAATTGTATTTGTAAGTAAAAGTTGATTTGATGGAGCAAATCTATTTTCTATTTTTTCTTTGATACTGGATGGTATAATTTTTTGCGTGTTAGAATTAATCATCTCAAAAAATTTAACTAAATATTTAGCGAGTAGATTTGCTTTAAATCTTTCTTTAATTTCACTTTGATCTGATAAGTCAATTGAAGTTTTTAAAACATTTTTTGCCCTTGATGAAAACCATAGTGTTATAACCATTATTGCCCCTGCAAGAAACAGTATTACATTTGGGGTTTCAACCTTGGAAGATAGCACGTCCATTGTTAGTTGATCAGGTGGAATTCCAGAAATTAGCCATGCTTCATAGGATTGCCATGCGGCAATAGGTACTCCGATAAAGTTTACCAAATCATTTCCAGCAAACGCTAAAGCTAGCGCAAATGTACCAACAAGAATAATCAGCTTATATACATTTGTTTTAAATACTTTAATTAATAAATATGAAATTAAAGACCAGATTAATGTTAAGTATATAATAACTTGTGTTGAGTTGCTTTCAAGAACATTATTTATTGTATCTCCATTTAAATAATCATAGGTAATTTCAGAGTATGAAGTTCCTTTTAAACCCTTTATTAAAATAAAATATGTTATAGATGTAATTGCAACACCTCCAAAAAAAGCTGAGATAATTTTAGATTTTTTATCGTAATCAAATGTAAGTATCAGTCTTGAAATCCACTGAACAATTGCCCCAATTGTAAATGCTATAAATACAGAAAGGACAATCCCTAAAATAATTTGAGTTGCTTTAGAGGTGTTGATATAGTTTATCAGCTCAGGAAATGATTGACCATTTTCCCAAACTTTATATCCTCCAATTGCCACAGCTGACCCAAGTAATTCAAAAACAATAGAAACTGTTGTTGATGTTGGTAATCCTAAAGTGTTAAAAAAATCAAGCAGTAAAATATCAGTAATCATGACTGCCAAGAAAATGATCATGATTTCATCAAAGTAATATAAACCAGGGTTAAATATTCCTTTTCTAGCAACTTCCATCATGCCGCTTGAAAAAATTGCTCCTAACGCAATTCCTAAGCTTGCAATAATCATTATTTTTTTAAATGACACTGCTTTTGATCCAATTGCCGAACTTAAAAAGTTTACAGCATCATTACTTACTCCAACAATCAGATCAGCTATTGCAAGAAACCCAAGGGCTAAAACAAAAAATAAATAGATGTTTTCCAAGCTTATTTCTTTGAGACAAATTTACACTTATTATTACTTTAATTATTAGAAGAATGTTAAGATTTTCCTTTATAATAGACTCTATTATTAAAACTTAAAAATTCTAAATAACTGAAAATCAATCAATTAATCTTCTTATGTTAAGCTAATGTTAAGTAAATGTTTGATAATTGTAAATAAATGTCTATATTTATTAATATAATGTTACTAAATATACTGTTATGAAAAGGATTCTTTTATTACTTATCTCAATATCTGTTTTTTGTGTTACGGAAAACTCATTAGCTCAAAATGAAAATAAACTTATTGAATACAATGAGTTTTCGGAGTTAATTGATGTTACATATTTTTATGAAAATGGAGCGATTATGCAAAAAGGATCATTCAATATAGATGGCCTGCCTCATGGTTTATGGATGTCTTATACAATGGAGGGCAAAGAATTATGTAGTGGTAATTATAAGAACGGCATAAGAGAGGGTAAATGGTATTTTCATTTAGATAATGAAATACAATCTGTAGACTATTTTAATTCAAAAATTATCTCAGTTGAGGAAAATGATTTTGAACTAGCAGATCTATAAATAAAGAAGGCTGCTTTTTTGCAGCCTTACATAATCAACTAAAAATTAAACTAAAACTTAGTATAACTAACACTTAAATATAATTTCTCATTTTCCAAATGATATGAAATTAATATTATGAAATTATAAATTAATTGTTCTTGGGTAATATTTGTATACTATCTAGGGTTTTGATGTAGTACAATAATACTTTTTCTACAACCTCATAACTATTATGTTTGTAATTTAAAGTAGGATATTCTTTTATTTTTAACCAATTTTCAATTTTTGTTTTGTTAAGTTTTGGTGTTACTTTATATCCTAATTCTTTTAAAGCAAAAGCATTACATTTTTGCTCAAACTGATTTTTCATTGGAATTACTAGTAGTTTCTTTTTTAAATAAATAGCTTCTGCTGGTGTTTCAAAACCTGCTCCACATATAACTCCTAATGAGTTAGCCATACTGATACTAAAAACCTTACTATTAATTGGTTGTAAAGTAAGATTTTTATGTAACACTTTCTCCTTGACTTCTTTGGAAAATATGTGAAAATTAAACCGATTTAATTTTGTAAATATTTTTTTCAATTTTTTTACTGAATATGCAGGCAAATATATTGCATAGTGATCTTTAACTTTTGGTTTAAGTTTCCTTATATTTTTACTAATTATAGGAAAAAAAATATTTTTATCGTACTTAGCAAAATGAAATCCAAATCCTTTTTTTACAGGAGCGTAAAATTTTAGTATTAATTTATGTATAAATGAAAGTTTTTTTATCATGGGTACGTTTTCATTTACAAGGGCATATTGATGACTTAAAGCAAATGCTTTTTTATTTTGTAGTTTTGCTGCCCATGCAGAAATTGGCTCAAAGTCTATAAGTATCAAATCATAATCATCTAGATTTAAACTCCAAATATCAATAAATAGGCGAATAAAATTCACTTTTCTAATTGTGTGAAAAAAACTTATCCCTCCTCTTTTACCAAAAACAAAACTTAACCCCTTAAATTTATATTTTACATTGAAATTTAGCTTCAAAGACGATTCAGTTCCACTGACTAAAATATCTACTTTAGCATGTTTTTTAAATATCGGCACAAGTTCATTTGCTCTAGTTATGTGACCATTTCCTGTTGCTTGAAGTGAATATAATATTTTCATTTTGTGAGTATATTATAATCATCTAACATTTCATTGAATATTTTATTAATAGGTTTAAAGCTTTCATCAGTTTTAAAGTCACTATAATTAAATTTATATATTTCCCAATTTCCATTATTATATTCCAGAGATGTTAAGTTCTCTACCCAGTCGCCTGAATTTAAATATTCAATATTTTTATTTTTTAATTTAAAAGTTTTGATACAAGGTTCGTGGATATGTCCACAAACTACTGACGTAAATCCATGATTTTCTGCAATTTCTACAATTGTATTTTCAAATTGGTTGATATATTTAACCGCTTGTTTGATATTTTTTTTGATTTTTTTTGAAAAAGAGGTTTTTTCTTTTTTAGAGATAAAATAGATTTTATTAATTATAAAATTTAGTAATATTAATAAATCATAACCGTAAGAACCAAGTCTAGTTAACCACTTTGAATGCTGCATGGTTATATCAAATACATCTCCATGAAAAAACCATGTTTTTTTTCCGTTAAGATTCAAAATTAATTTATTCGATATTTTGAAATTAGATATTTTAAAACCTTTGAATCTTCTTAACTCTTCATCATGATTTCCTGTGATATAATGTACAGTTACGCCATTATTTATTAATTTAAGAATTAGACGAATTAATTTGGTATGATATATATTCCAGTGCCTTTTTTTAAATTGCCACATATCAATAATATCACCATTCATTATAAGCATTCTGGGCTTAATGCTTTTTAAATAGAAGTATAGTTCTTTTGCTTTAGAACCAATAGAACCTAGGTGTACATCAGATATTACAACAATCTCAACAGACCTTTTCACTAACGGAAAGATAAAAACTTACTATTAGTAAGGCGTTAAAGAATTTTTATTTAATAGTTATAAATTTATGAGAAATGTTAATTAATTTTTAACCAATCAATCAATTTAAAGTTTTGGAATCCATCATCATTGAATCCATCTTGAACAACTAAAAATCCTTTTTTATACTTTCTAGTTGACATTGATGTAACCTCAATTCCATCTGTATCACTAGTACCGTCAATACCATTTCCATCAATTACTTTCACAAATTTTTTAAGCTTATGGTTTTTTCTGTCCAATACTGCATATCCATTACTTCCTTGAACAGAAATAATAATGCTTCCATTTTCCTCATCAGACTTGTATAATGCTAAACCTTCAAAATCTTTTTTAAAAATTTTATTTACCCCAAAAATTAAACGTCTATTTTCGGCAATATTTGGATCTGCATTTATTTGCCATAAACCTTTATTTTCTTCAGCTATATAAATTTTTCCATAGTATTCATCAGCAACTAATCCTTCAATTAATGTTCTGAACTTTATGGTTCTAATTTTTTTGATGGATATTGAATTTTGAGAATCATCAACAATCCATTGTTCAACATTACCAGATTCTTTATCACTTACAAAAATATAATTTGAATTGTCACCATGATAAAAGGTAATTCCATAGACATCTTTCAAAGAAGATTTATTATTTGAATTGAGAATTATTTCTAGTGAGTTGTCTTTTGGATTAAGTTTATATAACTCAATTGAATTTGTGGATCTATTTGATCCACAAATGAGAGGAAAAACATCGCCTTTGAAAGAAAATTTGTTGATTATATCAACATTATTTACTCTGCCAAAGGGATAGTGATTAATTATCTGACCATTAAGATTATAAACAACCAAACCATACTTCTTGTCTGTAGCAATAATTATAGAACTATCTGGAGAATCTAAATTTTCATAAATACAAATATCATCTGCAGCATCATCATTACTAATAACAGGGGATGTTTCTAAATCAGCAACTACATCTTTAACAACAAAAGAGCCAACAAAATTTGTTGGCTCTTGTGCGTACAATAAAGTATTGCTGATAATTAAAAAAATTATGAGCGATACATTTTTATTCATGGTTTAGAAATCATATTTTAACCCAACATTCCAGTTGTAGCTATAATATTCAAGCTGCATTGTTCTTTCTTTTACACCCTGATAATATCTAAGCGGCTGATTTGTTAAATTTTTTGCTTCAGCAAATATACTAAGTTTATCAGAAAGTCTATACGTAGCATTTAAATCAACAAAAAGTTGTTCATCATAGTATCGATCTTCCCATGATTCACCTCCAATTTCATCTAAAGCCTCACCAGCATAATTCATAGAAGCTCTCACAAAAAACTTCTTACTTTCATAAGCTAAAGATGCGTTATACATATTTTCAATTGCACCAGCAAGTGGAACATCATCTCTACCCTCAATTCCATCAGTACTTGAGTCTGTAAAAGTATAATTAGCCATTAAAGTAAAGTTATCAAGTAATCTAGTTTGTAATCCAAATTCAAAACCAGTTACACTAGCTTTTGATCCATTTCTTACTTGTTCATATTCATAATCAGGAGTACCATTATAAACATAATTTTCTGTTGTAAATGTGTACAACCAATTATCAATATTTTTATAAAATGCTCCAAAAGAAATTAACGCTGTTCCACCAAAATAGTAATCAAGCATTAGGTCAAGGTTGTTTGAAAGAGATGCTTCTAAATCAGGGTTACCTACCGCAATCTCTTCATCGCTAGAAACAACTGCTTGATAAGGGACCAAGTCATAATAATTTGGTCTCGCAATACTATTACTATAACCTAAATTAGCTATAAACTTATCACTGAATTCATGTTGCACATTTAAGCTAGGAAGAATATTTGAATATGAGTTTGATCCAGAAATACTTTCGATGTCATCAACTGAATCATAATCACCATCCTCATCATAAACTCTTCCTGTATAGTCTATATCTGTATGCTCAAACCTAGCACCTACAACAACAGTTGTCTTATCTCCTAATTTGTCAGTAACCATTGCGTATGCTGCGGCAACTTTTTCATCAGCACTGTAAATCTCCCCAGCAAATTCCTCAAATAATATTTCACTTCCATCACCAGAATAAAAATTTTGGGCTCCTAGCCATTCTGCGGTTGCAAAATTTCCTAACATATATTGATCACCTGGTTCATACCCATCGATTGAAGCATTAAAATAATCAGCATCAGCCATGGTATCAAATGGGAAACCATCTTCAAAACCTTCCCAGAAATCATTTCTCATTTTTTCTTTTACCTTATACTTAGCACCAAACTTTAATTTGTCATCTCCATCATTATAAGGTAACTCAAAGTTTATTTTAGCACTTGAATTTTCTTCCTCAGTGTATTTTTGTGCTTGCTCAAAATGTCTGAATCCATATTCAGCAGGATCATTCCAGCTATCCCCTTCAAAAATAAATACAGGGAGTTCAGGGTCATCGAAGTTTATATCCACTAAATCAGCACTACTATTTTGAAACCTTACATATCTTTCATTTGGTCTTTCTTCACTAGCCTTTGAAGTACCAACTTTCCAATCCATAGTTACTTTTCCAAACAGGTGCTCACCACCAAATGAAATTTTCCTTACTCTTTGGTCTTCTAGCCTTCTGTTGTCATTGATATCATCACCAATACCACCTTTTGTTTGTTTTCTAACTCTCACACCTTCGGATGGATCAGCTTTCCAATCATCGATATTACCGATTCTTAGTCTAAATCTATTTTCCCAATCATCCCTATGATTATAAATTGTTTTTACAAATAAAGAATTATTGTCATCGATTTCATAATCAAGGTTTAATCCGATACTTCTTCTTGTCCTTTTAACATCATATCTTCTGATATCATGCTCTCCAATTTCTCCATCTTCCGCCCAATCTTCTGGATCATTCCACTCAAATTCAATATTATCAGATCCATAATTTCTTGTTTGTAAAGTTGAGCTTAAAGAATAGCTTAACTTATCATTTATTTTATCTGCTACAACTAATGCGATATTAGAATTGGATCCATCAGATCTTATGGGTTCTGCACCAGCAGAGAGAGTAGCTGAAGCTCTAAAACCACTAGGATTAGATCTTGTAACAAGATTAACTGATCCTCCAATTGCATCAGCTTCCATATCAGGAGTCATGGATTTATTAACTTCTATTGTTTGAATCATCGCAGAGGGAATTAAGTCAAGTTGAACATTTCTATTATCCCCTTCCGCAGAAGGAATTCTATCTCCATTAAGAGTGACAGAGTTCAATCCTGAAGCAAAACCTCTTATCACGATATTTCTTGCTTCCCCTTGATCTCCTTGCATGGAAACCCCAGCAACTCTTTTCAATACATCACCAACATTATCATCAGGATATTTTCCAACTTGATCAGACGAAATAACGTTCGTAACATTTAAATCAGATTTTTGTTGGTTCAATGCCTTAACAATTCCACTAGAATATCCTGAGACAACAATTTCAGCTAGTTCCGTAGCAGATGGCTCAAGAGTAAAGTCTAGAGTAGTAGTTGCATTTTCTGCAATTTCTACGGAGGCAGTTACTCCTTCAAAACCGATATAGGAAACACTAATTTCAGAATTCCCAGATTCTAAATCGATAAATCTGTAAAAACCATTAAAATCTGAAACAGTTCCCTTGTCACTGTCAACTATTATTGTTGCACCCGGTAAAGGAAAACCATTAGAATCAAGAACTCTTCCCTTCAAATTGGATTGGGAAAAAGTAAAACTTACACAAAATAGTGCAAATAATAAGAAGTAAAATTTTTTCATCTTTTGTAATTTAATTTTTATAAGGTCAAAATAAAAGCAATATTATGAATGAAATGTTAAGTGAATGTTATTAATAATTTATATTAATAACTTTAGAATTTGACAGAATATCCAATTGAAATCTCTGTTCCTATTTCTCTGTAGGAAAATATCTGATCACTAATTCCAAAGGATTCATACACACTTTCCTTTTTATTATTTAACAGGTTTTTAGCTTTAACAGAAATCGAGGATTTACCATTTTTGTCTAGAAATTTTTTGAGAGTAAAATTTAAGCTATGAAATGGAGAAGTATACACATCAGGAACATAACCAGTTCCAACAACTTCTAATGTAGGTCCTTGTACATTATAGTAAAATCCATATTGAAACCCAGTACTTTCATTTAAGTATTCTATGTTTGAATTTATCAAATATGGGGATTGCCCTTGTAAATCTCTTTTGTTCGAAATACTTTCTCCAACTCTTGCAGAGTTAGATCTTAATAAAAATTCATCATCTGACATTTCTAGAGATGAGCTAATGTAAGAAGCATTCAATGCAAATCTCCATTTTCTTATGTCATCTGAAATAAAATTTATTGGTTTTCTAATTTCAAATTCTGCTCCAAAAACTTCTGCTGAACCAAGATTTTTGGAGGTGAGTTGTTGTGGCGCTTGAGCAAAAAATGTTAATTCAATAGGGTCTTTAAAACTTTTATAAAACCCACTGATAGCTACAATATCACCCTTATTTCCAAATATCTCATATCTTATATCAGCATTGTTAATATATGAAGGTTTTAGATCTATATTTCCAATATAAAGCCTATCAGTAATAGCATCATAAATTTGGGCCTTTGAGGCTTCTTTAAATGATGGTCTTGCTGTTGTTAACGAGTAGGAAGTTCTAAAATTTGAATTTTCATTGATTTTATAAATCAAGTTTAAGGATGGATAGAAATCTAGTTTAGAAATAATTTTTGAATCATTAAAAACAGCAGTTCCGCTTTGATTTTGTCCAGTGTAGTAAGATTCAAATTGTTCTGTTCTAATTCCAATAATTGTTTTAAAATTTTTAAATAAATCAAATTCGTTTGCTAAATATGCGGCAAAAATTGTTTGTGCTCCTTCATAAGAGTTGGAGGGTTGATATATATTGTTAGAATCTAAGAATGTTCCTTGACCTGAATCAACTGTCCAAATATTTTGCGCTGCTAAAATATTATTTGCATTACCATCAACCACATTATTAGGATTGGCTTTAAAGAAATAGGAGTCAACTTCAAAATCTCTGTTCTTAATTGTAGCACTCAATCCAAATTTTAGTTTTGCAGGATTTTCTTTAATTGTATATTTTTTTAAAACATTCAATTGATTGGAAAAGTTAATTTCCTTTAACTCTCTCCAAGTTCTTGTAGGGTATCCAAATGAGCTTGGTTGAATTGAATAATTTCCTTCATCATTTATGTATAATGCTGTATTTTTATGATCCTTATCAAACACATTAGATAAAGAAGGAGAAACTTTCCACTCTAATTTCCAGTCATTTTCAAAACTATGTGTTCCATTCAGTAGAAAATTAGTTACTGACCTTTGCGTATATAAAACGACATCCTTTGTAGCTTGTTCGATTCCACCACCGCCTGTTCCTTGAGAAGCTTGTTGATTGAAAAAAGCTCCAGTATTTTCTCCATTTTGTATATGAAGAATATTAAATTTATATTTTGACCTTTCTCTTTTATACACTAGCCCAGCTAATGCATTCAGAATGACGTTATTAGATCCCTGATCTCCTATGCTAAGTCTATCAGTAACTAAATTTAAAACACTGTTATCATTGGAATCTTTTTTTAATCTGTTATCAATTCTATTTTTATAAAATGAAGTTTCATTCTTATATGACATTGAGACTTGAAAACCTAGTTTATCATCATTCAAATCAAATTGATTACCAGCTGTAAACCCAAAGCTAAAGTCATTCATGCTTGTCTTGTTTTTTGCTTTTAATATTGGATCAAATGAGTTTGTGAGCTGGGTAAGGAGGGGGTCATTTGCAAAAGTACCAGGAATTTGTTGGTATCTATCAATTGGGATATCCCTTGCCCCATTATCAAAACCAAGAAAATCTGTTGATTTTGCTTCGCCAATTAAAAAAGCATTATTGAAATGCATTTTTGAATTATATGCACTTCCGATTGAAATTGACAATTCTCTTTTAGTTGGAAAGTCTTTTGTAACTATGTCAATTACACCGCCCGTAAAATCAGCTGGATACTCTGCCGCTGCACTTTTTATTACAATAATATTTTCAAGAATATTCGTTGGAAATATATCCATTTGTATTGTGTTTCTGTCTGGGTCCAGCCCAGGAATATCAACCCCATTTAAAATGGATTTTGTATATCTATCTCCAAGACCTCGAACATATACATACTTACCTCCTTGTACGGAAACACCAGGGACAGCTTTGACTGCACCAGCAATATTACTTGCCCCAGCCTTTTTGATTCCTTGTGATGAAATACCATCTAGCATTACCGTTGATTTTTTTTGAATATCAAGTACAGCAGATTCTGTATTTTTTCTGACGGTAGTTGAAATAACAACCTCATCTAACATATTTGTCAATAAAGTGACATTTACTATTTCATCACTTTCCTCAGAGATAGTGACATCCGTAATTTCTATGGTTGAATATCCTACAAAAGAAAAAATTAGTGTGTAAGAGCCAGGATCCAAGCTTAGCTCATATTTTCCGTCAAAGTCTGAAGTGGTGCCAATACTCGAATTTTTTACAATCACATTCGCAAAGGCCATTGGTTCATCATATTCACCATCCATAATCAAACCAGAAACCTTTCCTTGCGAGATGCTTAGGGACGTGAAAAGTAAAAAAAACAATAAACTAAAATAGTTCATAAAAAATTTCTTAAAAAAAATGCCTGTGTAAATTAATACACAGGCACAAAAATAAATTTGTTTTCTAAAACAAATGTTAACAAATCATTACCATCCAAGTGCAGCAGCAGCATTTGCATAAGTCCATGCAAGAGCTGACGTATCACAACCAACTGTTTGTGAAGCTTGAGCTACATCAGATGCTGTATCACCAAAACCTGGGGCGGCTATATCTGCTCTATTGTTGAAGATATCTGCAAGTGAATCACCATCAGGGACGTCTATTTGAATAGTACCAAAAGTTAAGATTCCATCATTATAATTAGTTGCTACTCCATCATTATCTAGCTCAATATCTTTTCCTACTTGAAAACCCCATGCAGCAAGATTATTTGTTGCACCTTGAGCATTTGATCTGTAGTCAGCATATTCACCATTTTCAGTTACTGAATTTCCAACAAGTGTAATGTTATTTAATACAAATTGATCCTCAAAAGAACCTTCTGGTCCATCAATTTCCATTCCGTGGTCAGAATTAGCTCCAGCAAGTACAATTGCGTTGCTTACAGTACCAGAGTATGCTTGATCAATATCAATTAAATCATCACCACAAGCCCAAACAAGAGCATTGGTAACATTAACTGTACCTCCGAAGAATTCGATTCCATCATCAGAATTTGCAACTACCTCAATATTTTCAATTACTGTACCGTTTCCAACTCCACCTAGGGTAATTCCATTGATTTCATTATTCTCTCCAATTACAGCTCCTCCGTGTCTTACAGAAACATATGTAATTACACCAGAATTGTCAGATGGATCATTACCTCCATAAAGACCAAAAGTATCATCTGCAGGTATACCCTCAATCTGAGCTTCAACAACATCTCCTTCAAAAGAACATGGAGCATTTCCTAGAACCAATAACCCACCCCAAAGTCCTTGAGTGTCTGGACTTGATGGATCTAAGTTGCCATCTAAATTATCAGCCACAGAAGTCATAATAATGGGGGCGTCTGCCGTTCCATTTGCAAAAATTTGACCGCCTCTAGCTACAACAAGAGCAGATGCAAGAGAACCAGCACCAGCACTACCTTTGATCACAGTACCGGCTTCAATTGTTAATGTAGCACCAGCATCAACTACCACTTTTTGATTTAAAATATAAGTGTTGTTAGATGTCCAAGTATTAGCACCTGATAACATTCCAGTTACGTTAATAGTTTCTGAAACAGGATCGACAGGCACAGGTGCAGGTGCTGGATCGTCATCATCACTACATGCGTTAAATGCAAATAGTGCGAATGTTAATAATAATAGTTTTTTCATTATATAGTTTTTAAATTTATGCTACAAAGAAATAATTATTACTTTATTAACATTTCAACCAAGCTTTAATTTATTGTTACTTTACAGTTAAGAAAATAAACTAAATGTTAATCAATTATTTACTTATACACACTTTACTTAATATTTGGATAATATTAAACTCGTTAATTAAAAAAAAATTAAAGTAAGTTTATGTATTTAACACAAATTAAATGGAGGTTTTAATTATCTCAATAGTTGCTTTTTTAGCGGCGCTATTAACATTTTTTTCAGGATTTGGATTGGGTACAATTCTCACGCCAGTGATGCTTATTTTTTTCCCGCCTGAAATAGCAATATCACTTACTGGAATTGTTCATTTTTGTAATAATATTTTTAAGCTTTCAATAATAGGTAGTCAGTTCAATAAAGAAGTTTTAATCAAATTTGGAATACCTGCCGTTTTATTTGCTTTCGCTGGATCTTATGCTTTATTTTTTATAAGCAATGATACACTTTTTACACATCATTTATTTGTTAAGAAAACAGACGTTTCTTACTTACAATTTATCATAGCAATAATCCTAATATTTTTTGCACTTTTTGACTTAATACCATTTTTTAAAAAGTTAAAATTTAATAAATCAATACTGCCAATTGGTGGAATATTGAGTGGTTTTTTTGGAGGTTTAACGGGAAATCAGGGAGCACTCAGAAGTGCTTTTTTGATAAAGATGAATTTGGAAAAATCAGTATTTATAGCAACCACTGTTGTTATTTCTTTCTTTGTTGATTTAACAAGGATTAGTGTTTACATTTCCAAGATTAAAGATTTTGAAATTTCAAATTATTTAATCTTAGGCCTAGCAGCGATTGTTTCTGCAATTGCAGGCTCATTCATAGGATTCAAATCTCTTAAAAAAATTACTCTTAATTTTATCAGAAATTTAGTTGCAATTATGATTTTATTAATTGCTTTTTTATTATTATTGGGAATATTATAATCTTCTATGGAGTGGGAAAAATTATTATCTCTTAAGAGATTTGGTGATACTTTTAAAAGAAAAAGAATAGATCAAGATGAAACTAGACTTGGTTTTGAAGTTGACTATGATCGTATTATCTTCTCATCCGAATTTAGAAGCCTTCAAGACAAAACTCAAGTTGTCCCATTTTCACAAGGAGATTTTGTACACACTAGATTAACCCATAGTTTAGAAACTAGTGTTGTGGGGAGGTCTTTAGGAAGAAGCGTCGGAGTAGAGATTTTAAAAAAATACCCCTATTTAAAAGATGAATTTGGATATCAGTCAAATGATTTTGGTGCTATCGTGGCTTCTGCATCTTTAGCTCATGATATTGGTAATCCTCCCTTTGGCCATTCGGGTGAAAAATCAATTGGTCAATATTTTATTTCTGGTCCTGGCAAACAATTTCAGAAAATCTTGAATGAAAAGGAATTCAAAGATCTATGTGATTTTGAAGGTAATGCTAACGGTTTTAAAATTTTAACCCAGTCCAGGCCTGGAAGGGAAGGTGGGATAAGATTAAGCTATGCAACACTTGGTACTTTTGTTAAGTATCCAAAAGAATCGCTTCCCGTTAAACCAACTTCCAATGTTGCAGATAAAAAATATGGGTTTTTTCAAAATGAAAAAGAAATATTCATTGATATTGCAAACGAACTTGGATTAAAAAATAAAAATGGAGGTTATAATAGACACCCTTTAACTTTTTTGGTGGAAGCAGCTGATGATATATGTTACACTATTATTGATTTTGAAGATGGTATTAATTTAGGATTAATTCAAGAGGATTATGCCTTGGAATATTTAATCAATCTCGTACGAGATTCTATTAATACGGAAAAATATAATTCATTAAATAATACAATTGATAGGGTTAGTTACTTAAGAGCCCTTTCCATCAATACATTGATAAATGAAGCGGTTCATATATTTTTAGAAAATGAAGAAGATATATTAAAAGGTAATTTTGAGGTATCCTTACTAAAAAAAAGTAAGTTCCAACCGCAGATTGCTGATATAATTAAGATAAGTATTGAAAAAATTTATCAATCAAAAGAAGTAATTGAAAAGGAAGTAGCGGGATATAATATTATCAATAAGCTATTAGACACTTTTATCACTTCGGTCAATAGGTATCATGAAGGATCTCAAACAAGTTATGATGATTTGATTATGAAGTTGCTTCCATCAACAACTAATCTGAGTCATGATAATCTTTATTCCAGACTATTAGAGATTTGTCATTTTGTGGCTTCATTGTCAGATAGAAAAGCATTAAATATTTACAATAAAATTACTGGAGTAGAATACCAATAAGAAATATGAAAATCGAATTTGATGATAATTATTTTATGAGCAAAGCGATTGATGAAGCCAAAATAGCTTTGTCAAAAGGAGAGGTTCCAATCGGGGCTGTGATTGTGGCTGAAAATAAAATAATTGCAAGAGCACACAATATGGTTGAGGCTCTAAAAGATGTTACTGCACATGCAGAAATATTAGCAATAACATCTGCATCAAATTATATTGGTGGAAAATATTTAGAAAATTGTTCCATTTATGTTACTCTCGAACCTTGTCAAATGTGTGCTGGAGCATTGTATTGGAGTAGAATTTCAAAAATCTTTTTCGGTGCAGCAGATCCCAAACGTGGCTTTAAAATTCTTGGCACTAAAGTTCACCCAAAAACTAAAGTTGAAGGAGGGATTCTTCAAAAAGAGTGCAAGGACTTATTAGACAAATTTTTTATATCGAGAAGAAATATGAATTAGAGATCATTGTTCTCTTTAAATTTTTTCAGATTCTCATTATTTAAATAGTAATCTTCAATTTTTTTATCTTTCCATCTATAGTAGGAGAAAAGAGGAAAAACAATAAAAAATAATGTAATAATTCCAAAGCCAATGAATTTTTGAGAAAATGATGATTCAAAAAATAAACCATATGAGATTAAAAGGATTGAAATAATGAAAAGAATAAAAATGATTTTTTTCAATTTACTTTTTAGTAGATTTTAATTGTAATTCTTTCATTTGTTCATCAGAAATTGTGGAAGGGGAGTCTATCATAATATCTCTTCCTGAATTGTTTTTTGGGAAAGCAATAAAATCTCGAATAATTTCTTGACCTCCCATTAATGCAACAATTCTATCTAAACCAAATGCAATACCTCCATGTGGTGGAGCTCCATATTCAAAAGCATTCATCAAAAATCCGAACTGCTTTTCAGCTTCTTCTTTTGAAAAACCTAAACAATCAAACATTTTTTGTTGAATTTTTTTATCATGAATTCTTATTGATCCACCTCCGATTTCATTTCCGTTTAAAACCAAATCATATGCATCCGCTCTGACTGCAGAGGGATCAGAATCTATCAATTTAATATGCTCACTTTTAGGAGATGTAAATGGGTGATGCATTGCATGATATGAATTGCTTTCTTCATCCCATTCAAGTAAAGGAAAATCAACTACCCATAGCGGAGTAAATAGTTCTGGATCTTTTAGGTTTAAATTGTCAGCAACATGAACTCTCAAGGCACCAAGTTGCTTCCTAACATTTTCTGAATCACCACAAAGAATAAACAAAATATCTCCTGCTTTCGCATCAGAGATATTAGCCCATTGCTTTAAATCTGATTCATCATAAAACTTATCTACTGAAGATTTATAAGTTCCATCATCTTGCACTCTCATATAAACCAATCCAGAAGCTCCAATTTGAGGTCTTTTCACCCAATCTGTATATTTATCTAAGTCTTTTCTGCTAAAACTATTCCCACTTTTTACAACAAAACCAACAACTAACTCAGCGCTATTGAAAATATTGAAATCTTTATGTTGAGTAACATCATTTAATTCAATAAATTTCATTTCATATCTTAAATCAGGTTTATCAGTTCCATAATTTTTAATGGCTTCGTCATAGCTCATTCTTGGAAATTTGTCAAGATTAATATTTTTTATGGATGAAAAAAGATGTTTAATTAATCCTTCAAAGCTGTTTAAGACATCATCTTGATTTACAAAGGACATTTCGCAATCAATTTGAGTAAACTCAGGTTGCCTATCTGCTCTAAGATCTTCATCTCTAAAGCATTTTACTATTTGAAAATATTTGTCCAAACCAGCAACCATTAATAATTGTTTAAATGTCTGTGGAGATTGTGGTAGTGCATAAAATTCTCCACCATTCATTCTTGATGGAACTACAAAATCTCTAGCGCCTTCTGGGGTTGATTTAATTAAATAAGGCGTTTCAATTTCTAAAAACATTTTATCTGAAAGATATTTTCTTACCTCTTGGGTAATCTTGTGTCTTAAGATTAAATTGTTTTTTAAGACAGGTCTTCTGATATCTAGATATCTGTATTTCATTCTTAATTCTTCTCCACCGTCTGTTTGATCTTCAATAGTAAATGGTGGAGTTTTAGAAGAATTTAAAATGACAAGCTCTGAGACTAATACCTCAATTTCACCAGTCTTAATTTTGGGATTTTTAGAGCTTCTCTCAATAACTAATCCTTTCACGTTAATCACATATTCTCTCCCGATTGTTTTACCTAAATCAAATATTTCATTACTAGATCTTTCTTTATCTAAAATAAGTTGTGTAATTCCATACCTATCGCGAAGGTCAATCCAAATAAAAAATCCTTTATCTCTAACTTTTTGAACCCATCCACTTAAGCTAACTTCTTGTTCTAAGTTGGAAATTCTTAATTCACCACAATTGTGAGATCTGTACATATGAAATTATATTGAAAACAAATTTAGTAAGATAATCCTATAATTTAATTGGATATTTATTTTTTTGATTTTTATTTTTTAAAATTTTTGCTTTCCATTCTTAGATAAGCATTATTTTTGTCATGTGTTACAAATCCAACAATATAGAGAAGAATTCGAAAAGTATTTAAATGCCTATACTCCCCCAAGAACACCTCAAAATTTATACAAACCCGTTAGCTATTTTTTAGCTCTTGAAGGGAAGAGAATTCGGCCAATATTAACTCTGCTAAGTTGTGATTTATTTAATGGAAATTATAAAGAATCTCTTGACGCTGCTTTAGCAGTAGAAGTATTTCATAATTTTTCTTTAGTTCATGATGACATTATGGATGAGGCTCCACTTAGAAGAGGCAATCAGACTGTTCATCAAAAATGGGATTTAAGTACAGCTATTCTGTCTGGAGATGTGATGCTAATTTTAGCTTACCAACTATTTGAAAACTATAATAAAAATATTTTTGTTGCTCTTGCAAAGCTCTTTAGTAAAACTGCAGTTGAGGTTTGTGAAGGCCAACAGTTGGACATTGATTTCTCAAAATTAAATGATATTAATTCTACTAAATATTTAAATATGATAGAATTAAAGACTGCTGTGTTAATTGGTGCGTCAATGAAAATGGGAGCAATAGTTGCAAAAGCTAGTGATAATGAGCAGGAAAACATTTATGAGTTTGGTAAAAATCTAGGAATTGCATTTCAAATTCAAGATGATTTTCTGGATACATTTGGAGATGAGAAAAAGTTTGGAAAAGTAATTGGCGGAGATATCATTGAAAATAAGAAAACTCTGTTATATGTCAAGTCAATGGAAATTTTTACTGAACAGGACAAAACGGAATTAATAAAATTATATTCCTCCACACATTTGGATGAAAGTAAGAAAATTAAAGAGGTTAAAGAATTATTTTTAAAGTATAATATTCCTTCGATTATAGAAAATGAAATTAATTATTACACGCAACTTGCATTTAAAAAACTTGATAATCTAAACATAAATGATCACAAAAAAGATTTTTTATTTGATTTTGGAAATTCTTTAATGAAAAGAAAAATATAATTTAACTTTGTAAAAATTACTGACCATTGGATAAATTTTCTTTTTTAAATACCGCTCATGCGACTTTCTTTGCTGATTTATATGATCAGTATTTACAGGACCCTGACTCCTTAGAGCCAAGTTGGAAAGCTTTTTTTCAAGGATATGATTTTGCAAATAGCGATTTTTTACAAAAGGAGTTAGTTGAAGGTGTAAGTCCTCAGGTGCCTGAAAAAGTTCTTAAAGAATTTAGGGTAATAAATTTAATTAATGGCTATAGAACGAGAGGTCATTTATTTACTAAAACAAACCCTGTTCGTGAAAGGAGAACATATATGCCAACTCTTGAGCTTGAAAATTTTGATTTATCTGATTCCGATTTAGAAACTGTTTTTAATGCTGGAGAAATAATTGGCCTAGGCCCTCAACCACTTAAAGTAATTATTGCTCATTTAGAGGAAATATATTGTGATAGTATTGGAGTAGAGTACATGTATATTAGAAAACCTTCAATTAACAAGTGGATTCAAAATAAATTAAATGTCAACAACAATCATCCGAATTTTTCAAAGAGCCAGAAAGTTAAATTATTAACGAAACTAATTGAAGCAGTTTCCTTTGAAAATTTTCTGCATACCAAATTCGTTGGTCAAAAAAGATTTTCTCTTGAGGGTGGAGAATCCCTAATTCCTGCACTAGATATATTAATAGAAGAAGCGGCAAATAATGGGGTAGAGGAATTTGTTATGGGTATGGCACATCGGGGTAGGCTAAGCACCCTTGTAAATATTTTTGGAAAGTCTGCAGAAAGTGTTTTTAGTGAATTTGAAGGTAAAGATTACAAAGAAAAGATTTTTGATGGGGATGTGAAATATCATTTAGGTTGGACAACCCAAAGAACTACGGATAGTGGGAAAAAAATAAATTTAAATATTGCACCTAATCCATCTCACTTAGAGGCGGTTGGTCCAATTGTCCAAGGTATTGCAAGATCAAAATTAGACAGAAAATATAACGGGAATCTGGATAAAGTTCTTCCAATTATTGTACATGGAGATGCTGCTATTGCTGGGCAAGGTGTGGTTTATGAGTTGATTCAAATGTCTAGACTTGAGGGTTATCAGTGTGGAGGGTCAGTTCATATTGTAATAAATAATCAAATTGGTTTTACTACAAATTATCTGGATGCTAGATCTAGTACTTACTGTACTGATGTGGGTAAAGTTACATTGTCACCTGTTTTACATGTAAATGCTGATGATGTTGAGGCTGTTGTTCATGCAGTATTATTTGCTTTAGATTTTAGATTAGAGTTTAAAAGAGATGTTTTCATCGATTTGCTTGGTTATCGAAAATATGGTCATAATGAAGGAGATGAACCTAGATTTACACAACCAAAACTTTATAAAATAATCTCAAAGCACCCTAATCCAAAAACAATTTATGTATCAAAATTAATTCAAGAAAATTTACTAACTGAAGAAAAAGTCAATCTCATTGAAGAAGAATATAAATTAAAATTAGAGGGTTTGTTAAAGGACTCTAAAAAAACTGAAAAAACTGATATAACCCATTTTATGGGAAATGATTGGTCAGATTTTACTAGGGTAAATCAACATGAAATGGCTAAACCCATTGATACTACTTTTCCCAGAATAAAACTTGAAAAGATAGCTGAGGTGATTTCCAAATTACCAAATGAAAAAAAATTCATTAATAAAATTAAAAGGTTAGTTGGTAACAGAATTGAAATGTTTGAAAATGACAAGCTAGATTGGTCTATGGCTGAACATCTAGCGTATGGAAGCTTACTGATGGAAGGATATGATGTGAGAATCTCTGGTCAAGATGTCGAAAGGGGAACATTTTCTCATCGGCACGCAATTGTAAAAGTTGAAGAAAGTGAAGAAGAAATTTTACTTTTAAATAATCTTGGTGACAATACAGGAAACTTTTCAATTTATAACTCGTTGTTGTCTGAGTATGGAGTTTTAGGGTTTGAGTTTGGTTATGCAATGGCTAATCCAAATTCATTAACAATCTGGGAAGCACAATTCGGAGATTTTAGTAATGGAGCGCAAATAGTAATTGATCAATATATTTCATCTGGTGAAGACAAATGGAAGACCCAGAACGGACTTGTCCTGTTTTTACCACATGGATACGAGGGTCAAGGAGCAGAGCACTCCTCTGCAAGAATAGAAAGGTATTTACAATTATGCGCGAAAGATAATTTATTTGTTGTGAATTGTACAACACCTGCAAATATGTTTCATGTTTTAAGACGTCAAATGAAGGCAAAGTTCAGAAAGCCGTTAATAGCATTTACCCCAAAAAGTTTGTTAAGGCACAGTAGTGTTTTTTCTTCTGTAAGTGAATTTACAAATGGTAGTTTTAGTGAAATAATTGATGATGAGTCTGTTGATGCAAATAATGTTAACTCTCTTGTTTTTGTTTCAGGAAAGTTCTACTACGATTTAGATGAGGAGAGAAAGCGACTTGGAAGAAATGATATTGCTCTTGTCAGATTAGAGCAACTATTTCCGCTTCCTAAAAATCATATTAAATCTATTTTGAGAAAATACAGCAACGCAAAAGATATTGTTTGGGCACAAGAAGAGCCAATAAACATGGGAGCATATGCACATTTACTAATAAATTTTAAGCAGGCTAATACATTCAGAGTTGCAGCCAGAAGATTTTATGCAGCAACAGCAGCTGGAAGTTCAGTAAGATTTATGAAAAGACACAAAGAAGTTATTGATTTTGTTTTTGATCAAAGAAAAGATAATCAGACAAAGAATTAGTCACTAAAAATATCTGATTTTTTTACTTTTTTAATAGTCCCAAAGTTCTCTAGTTTTTTCATATCAACTTTATCAATATCTCCATAAATTGCCATTACAATGGGCCTATTTTTTATTTCAGCTTCATAAAAATTAATGATATCCTGAAATTCGAGTTCATCGATTCGACTTAGAACAAATTTATTTGGATCCATAACAAATCCACTTGTTTTCCAAGTTTCTACAGTTCCCAATATATTCCTAAAATTTGGTTTTGAGGTTTTTGAAGTTTCTGAAATATATGAGACAATTGATTCAAATCTTTCACTTTTTTCTGGAAGACTGTAAATTAAACTAAGCATTGTTTCTATTGCTTCATCAGTTTTATCAGATTGGCAGCCAATGTAAGCTTGAAACAAATTATTTTTACCCTCTAAAGGAGATAACGCATAATCCGCAAAAGTAGCATAGGCTAATGATCTAAATTCTCTGATTTCCTGAAAAACAATTCCTGACATTCCATTTCCAAAATAATTATTAAATGCCATTATAACGGGTACATCTTTATTGTCTCTTGCACTGCCCTCAATTCCAAAAACAATATGATTTTGAACAGCATTTTTATCATCTAATAAATAAACAATATTTGATTTGTTTACTATTCTATCATGAACAATTTTATGAGTTTTTTCTTTTAAAATATCATCAGTCACAAAAAATTCATTAATCACATGAATTAATTTCTCATCATTGTAGTTCCCCGTATAGTAAATGGATTTTTCATAATCTTTAATCAAAGAATATTTTTTTTCAAGTTTAGAAGCTTTAAACTTTTTCATTTGTTTTTTTGTGAGCTGCTTTAATTTTGGAGATTTTTCACCAAGTAATGCATACTCAGCCAGGGATTGAGCCATAAACATTGCATTATCTCTGTTAAGTTTTTTTTGACTTGTAATTTCAGATATAACTTGTTTGATTTTATCGTCTTCAAATTTTAATTCGTTTATTAGCAACATGCTGAGTTTTAAAATTTCTTCAACATGTTTCTCAACTCCAGTGACATGTAAACTACAATATTCAAGACCACCACTGAAATAATATGTAGCCCCAAATTTATGAAACTCTTCCTTAAGTTTTGTAACAGCCATTTCCTTAGTCCCAAGTAGTGAAAGATAATTACCCAAAAAACTTATCTCCGGAATGTCTTCAGTTCCTACACCAAATTTAATTTCAAAATCAAAAATTTCATTAAAGGGATTTGCGGTTTTATAAAGTGTAATTTTATCATCAATTTTTATTTCTTTAATGTCTGTGTCAAAATCAACAAATTTTTCCTTAGATTTTGTACTTGGGATCTCATTGAATTCTTTTGCATAATTAGAGCTAACATTATTTTTTGGAATGATAGGGGTATAACCAGGTTTTGTAAGTTTTGTTTTTTTTGGAGATCCCATTCTTGAATTAAAACACAAATAATTATTTCCAAAATATTTATTGGAGACTTTTACCACCTCCTCTTTATCAATTTGCATAAGAGTACCATAGTAATTATTGTAATATTCATCCCAATTTTTGCCTAGCATAAAAGCATTTACCATTTCCAAAGCTCTATTTTGATTATTTTCCCATTGTAATGAGAATTCTTTGAGTTTATTAATCTTTATCGCATCCAGAAATTCTTCGCTAAATTCACCGTTTTTAAGTTTTGAAATTTCATCTAAGACAATATTTTCAGCACTTTGCAATTTTTGGCCAATTAACTTTGGAATAAAAAGAACTATAGAAGCACCATAATCATTGAAGGATAAATCAATTGCTTGTGCTGCCATTAGCTTATCATTATCTCTTAGTTTATCAAAAAATCCGGTTTCTTCATAATTACTCAAAATTTGCATTGCAAGATCAAAGGCAATTTTTTCTTCACTACCACTGCTAGGAGTTCTATATACTAAGCCACCTAATTTTATAGGAGTCATTTTATATTCTAGAAATTCCCTTTGCTCAAAATCATCTTCTACATAATTTGCCAATTTTGGAACTTTTCCCGATTTAATCCTCCCAAATTTTTCTTTGATTAGTGGCAAGATTGATTCTGTATCAAAATTACCAGCCAACGATAGTACCATATTATTTGCTACATAATAATCATTGAAAAATTGATACATTTTTTTTAAAGATGGATTTTTAAGATGTTCAACGCTTCCAAGAATACTTTGTTGACCATAAGGATGATTCTTATAAATATTTTTAAGAACAGCTTCAAATAACAAATTAATATTGTCATCCATCGAAATATTTTTTTCTTCATACACCGTTTCCAGCTCTGATTGAAATAGTCTGAATACAGGATTTAAAAATCTATGACTATATATTTCTAACCACTTTTCTATTTGGCTAGAAGGAAAAGAATTATGATATGCAGTAAAATCAGGTGTGGTAAAAGCATTTACGTCGGTTCCTCCCATTTGAGAAAGTAACCTGTCAAACTCATTTGGAATCGCATAATCTCCAGCTTTAACAGATAATTTATTTATTTCTGATTGAATATTATTTCTTGTTATTTCATCACTAGCGATAGATAAGTCTTCATATAATAATGCAATGCTGTCCAAAAGAATTTTTTCTTTTTCATAATTATTCGTTCCAAGTTTGTCAGTACCCTTAAATAGTACATGTTCTAAATAATGTGCAATTCCGGTGGCATCTGCTGGATCATTTTTTCCACCTGCACGTACAGCAACTACTCCGAAAATATTTGAAGACTCACTGTTTTCAGTTAACATAACTTTTAACCCATTCTCCAAAGTAAGCTCTGTAACTTTAAATGATTTTTCCTGTGAAAAAGCAAAACAAAAGCTAAATATTAGAATATAAAATTTTAGTAAATTTTTCATATTAATTTTTTAAATTTTAGTGATTTCAGAAATAATGTTATAAATATAATACATATTTAAATGAGCAATATTATCTTTGAAAAAGTTATTAATTCTTATAAAAATTAATTGTCTTGGTAATCGAAATGAAAATACCATCGCCTGGTGAGTCAATTACTGAAGTTGAGATTGCAAGTTGGCTAGTATCAGAAGGTGAGTTTGTAAAAAAGGACCAGATTATTGCTGAAATTGATAGTGATAAGGCAACCTTGGAGCTTCCTGCTGAAGAATCAGGGGTAATTTCTCTTGCTGCTGAAGAGGGTGATGTAGTTAAGGTAGGTCAAGTTGTTTGCAAGATTGATGTTTCTGCAAAAGAAACCATTCAAAGCGATGAATCTGCTCAAAAATCTAATTTAGCTGATGAAGTTAAATCTACGGTTCATAATACCCCTGAAAAGACAAAAAAAGTGATTTCCAAAGACCCTGTAGTTAGTCCGGCAGCAAGAAAAATAGCTATTGAAAGAAATATTGATATTAATAGTATAGCTCCTACAGGAAAAGGTGGAAGAATAACAAAACAAGATATTCTGCTCGGAAAACCAGCTATGGGTTCTGTAAACCAAAAAGATCGCCCTCAGAGTAGACAAAAGCTTTCGATGTTAAGAAGAAAAGTTGCGGAAAGACTTGTTAGTGTGAAAAATGAGACGGCAATGTTAACCACTTTTAACGAGGTTGATATGTCCAGTATATTTGATTTAAGAAAAAAATACAAAGAAAAATTTAAGAATAAGCATGGAGTAAATTTGGGGTTTATGTCTTTTTTCACTCTTGCTAGTGTTAGAGCCCTCAAAGAATTTCCTGCTGTTAATTCAATGATTGATAATCAAGAAATGATTTCCTATGATTATTGTGATATAAGTATCGCTGTTTCTGGCCCCAAGGGATTAATGGTTCCAGTAATCAGAAATGCCGAAAAGATGTCATTCAAAGATGTTGAGATGGAGGTAAAAAAGTTAGCCGAGAAGGCTAGAGATGGTAAGATTTCAGTTGACGAAATGACAGGTGGTACATTCACGATCTCTAACGGTGGTGTTTTTGGGAGCATGCTGTCAACACCAATAATAAACCCACCACAAAGTGCTATTTTAGGAATGCACAATATTGTTGAAAGGCCAATGGCAATAAACGGAAAAGTTGAGATTAGGCCAGTTATGTATTTAGCCCTTTCATATGATCATAGAATTATTGATGGCAGAGAGAGTGTTGGATTCTTAGTTCACATCAAGGAGGCACTTGAAAACCCAATTGAGATTTTAATGAATAATAAAATCAAAGATTCACTTGAAATCTAATCATAAAGATGGTTTTAACCGATACACACACTCATCTTTACTTAGAAGAATTTAGCGAGGATTTAAATGAAGTTGTAAACAGAGCTTTTGCAAAAAAAGTGACTAGACTTTTCTTACCATCGATATGTTATAAACATTATAAATCTATGCTTAATTTAAAAAATAAATTCCCTAACAATATTTTTTTAATGTCAGGACTTCACCCTTGTTATGTAAATGAAAACTATGAATTCGAATTAGATCATGTCAAAATGTTTATAAACAAAAATGATGTTGTTGCCGTGGGAGAAATTGGGATAGATTTACACTGGAAAAAAGATAATTTAGATTTACAGATTAATATTTTCAAAGAACAAATAGATATTGCTAACAAATATAATTTACCGGTTGTAATACACTGCAGAGAGTCTTTGAGTGAAATTTTGAAGGTATTAAAGGATAAAAAAGTTAATTGTGGAGGAGTATTTCACTGTTTTACTGGAAATATTAAGGATGCAGAACAAATTATTGATTTAGGATTCAAATTAGGAATTGGCGGGGTTGTAACATTTAAAAATGGGAAAATTGACAAGTTTTTAAATCAAATTGATATAAAGAATATTGTTTTGGAAACGGATTCCCCTTATTTATCACCAACTCCTCACAGGGGTAAAAGGAATGAAAGTTCTTTTACAGATTTAATATGTAAAAAAATTTCAGAAATATATCAGTTGTCATATGCTGAAGTAGCACAAATCACTACTCAAAATTCAATTGAAATATTTAAAATCTAATTTTTACAATCTAATTTTTTTCATTTTATTTGCTCAAATTTTAGAGAGGTGGCCGAGCGGTCGAAGGCGCACGCCTGGAAAGTGTGTATACACCAAAAGTGTATCGAGGGTTCGAATCCCTTCCTCTCTGCTGAATATGTTATTTGTGTGATAAAATTTCATATATTTAACACGCTAAAAATAAAAAAACAAAATAATGAAGAAATTAGTATGTTTAATTGGGATGTTTTCAATGTTATTCATCCACTCCAATTATAGTTTCCCTCAAGAGGAAGTTGATTCACTTGTGCAAGAGGTTGATTCTATAGTTCAGTCTGAGGTCTTGGAATCTAGTGATGATATTGTCGAAGAGCAATTAGTAGTAGAAGAGGAAGAACTTAACTTTCACCAAGAACTAAAGAAAAGGTTTATAGAGGGAGGACCTGGTTTTATGGGAATAGTTTTACTTTGTTTAATTCTTGGTTTGGCTATTGCCATTGAAAGAATTATATACCTAAACCTATCAACTTCTGATTCCAAAAAATTAACAGCCAATGTTGAAGCAGCCATGAAAAATGGTGGTGTCAAGGCTGCAAAAGAAGTATGTAGAAATACTCCAGGACCTGTTGCATCTATTTTTTATCAAGGACTTGACCGTGCTGATGAAAGTTTGGAGTCTGCCGAAAAAGCTATAATTTCTTATGGAGGTGTACAAATGGGTCAGCTTGAAAAAAATGTTTCATGGATTTCATTATTTATTGCTTTAGCTCCTATGTTAGGATTTATGGGTACTGTAATTGGTATGATTCAAGCTTTTGATAAAATTGAAGCTGCTGGTGACATGCAACCATCCTTAGTTGCTGGAGGTATTAAGGTAGCATTATTAACAACAGTTTTTGGATTAATTGTAGCGATTATTCTTCAGATATTCTACAATTATATTATAGCCAAAATTGATAATATCGTCAATGACATGGAGGATGCGTCCATTTCTTTAATGGATATTTTAGTTAGTAATAAAAAATAGGTTACAATGAATATTTATAAAATTGTTATTTACAGTGCATTATCTCTTTCAATTTTAGCCATTGCTTCTGTTTTGGTTATTTTGTCTGACACATTAATTGGGATTGACATTATTCTCACTATTGCTTATTTAATCTTATTTGCAATTATTGCCTCTGTTCTATTTTATAGTTTCAAAGGAATTGCTTCTGATAAGTCCAGTTTAAATAGTACTTTGAAGTTGGTTGGTTCTTTTCTTACCTTATTTATTATATGTTTTCTTATTTCATCAGGTGACGAAACAATAATGCGTGAAGGAAAAGTCTTATCGGCACTAAGCTCAAAATTTATTGGTGCAGCAATTTTTATGTTTTATTCACTTATTTTGATTGCAAGTGGTGCAATGTTATATTTTGGAGTAAAAAATAAATAACCAAATGGCTAGAAGATCATCTCCAGAAGTTAATGCAGGTTCAATGGCAGATATTGCTTTTTTGTTATTGATCTTTTTTTTGGTAACTACGACTATTGAAACTGATTCTGGAATTAGCAGAAAGTTACCCCCAATGGAGGAACTGGAGGAGGATGTTGTTATTAAACAAAAAAATATTTTTACTGTTCTATTAAATGGGAAAGATCAACTTCTTGTTGAAGATGAATTGATGGATTTAGAAAATTTAAGAGAAGCAGCTATTGAGTTTTTAGATAATGGAGGAGGAGTTGGTGATGATGCATGCAGTTATTGTAAAGGTAAAAAAGATAAATCCTCATCCGATAATCCGGATAAGGCAATAATCTCTTTAAAAAATGAAAGAGAAACTTCTTATGCAACATATATTTCTGTTCAAAATGAGTTAGTTGCAGCATACACACATTTGAGAAATATCAGAGCACAAGAATTATATGGTTACTCATATTCTGAAATGATGAAAAATTACAAGGATGTAAATTGGCCAGGAAATAGAGATGTACTAAAAGAAAATATTAATCGTCTTAGAAAAGAGTATCCACAAAAACTATCTGAAGTTCAATAATAAGTTATATGTCAAAATTTAATAAAAAGAAAAAAGGAGATTTGCCAGCAGTAAATACTGCATCCCTGCCTGATATTGTATTTATGTTACTTTTCTTTTTTATGGTTGCCACTGTAATGAGAGATAACGAGCTCAAGATTAAAAATGAATTGCCTGCAGCTAATCAAGTTGAAAAATTAGATAAGAAAGAACTTATTATGTATATATACGCAGGAAAACCCAATTTTGGTTATCAATCAAAGTTTGGTACTGAGGCGAGGATTCAATTAAATGATAAGTTTTCAGAGGTTTCAGATATTCCAGCTTTTATTTATTCAGAAAGAGAATCAAAAAGAGAAGAATTAAGACCTTTCCTTACTACTGCCCTAAAAGTTGATAAAGAAACAAAAATGGGTATTGTCGGTGATATAAAGCAAGAATTGAGAAAAGTTAATGCTCTTAAGATTAACTACACTACTAGAATTGGAGATGTTTCTCTGAATAAAAAATAATCTAAATTTCCTTTCTCAGTCTGGCTACAGGAATATTGAGTTGCTCTCTGTATTTTGCTACCGTTCTTCTTGCAATCTTATATCCTTTATCTTTAAGTATTTTTACTAATTTTTCATCAGTTTCAGGTTTTCTTTTATCCTCATTAGAAACAATTTTCTCCAATATTTTTTTTATTTCAATAGTTGAAATTTCTTCACCGCTAACAGTTTTCATAGACTCACTAAAAAATTCTTTAAGAAGCTTAGTTCCATAAGGGGTATCCACATATTTACTATTGGCTACCCTAGAAATAGTCGATATATCCATTTCAATTTCATTGGCAATATCCTTTAAAATCATGGGTTTTATATTTTTTTCATCCCCAGTGATAAAATATTCTTTTTGATAATTCATTATTGCTTGCATCGTGATAAATAGTGTCTGCTGTCTTTGCTTAACAGCATCAATAAACCATTTTGCTGAATCAAGTTTTTGTTTAATAAATTGAATCGCCTCTTTTTGAGATTTGGTTTTGTTTTTATCAAGCTTATAGCCTTTTAACATTTCATCATAATCCTTAGAAATATTTAAATAAGGGCTATTTCTGTAATTTAATTCTAATGAAAGCTCATTATTTTCAATTGAAATTTTAAAGTCAGGAATAACTTGTTCAATGGGTTTATTTAATCCAGAATATGCACCTCCAGGTTTTGGATTTAGTTTAGAAATTAATGAAATAACGTCCTTTAGAACATCTTCACTAATTGAATACTTATTCAGTAATTTTTGATAGTGTTTTTTTGAAAATTGCTCAAACGAATTTTCAATTATGTCAATTGCTAGATTAGTAATGTAACTGCTTTCTTTTCTTTTTAGCTGAATGGCTAAACAACTTTTTAAGGATTGCGCACCGACGCCAGGGGGATCAAAAGTTTGTATAATTTTTAAAATTTCTAAAATTTTATTTTCATCAGTGTTAATATTTTGTGTAAAAGCTAGGTCATCGATTATTTCATCATTTTTTAGTCTTATATAACCTGCATCATCAATGCTTCCAACTAAGAATTCCGCAATTATCATATCATTTTGATCCAGATTAATAGTTTTAAGTTGAGATATTAAGTATTCAGTAAAGGATATTCCGGATGAATAAGGAATACTTTTTTCTTCAGAAGAGGAATAATTATTTGATGATGTTTTGTAAAAAGGGGTATCATCATCAGAAATATAATCATCAATATTTAAATCATCATTTAAATCATCAGACTTTTCATTTTCTGAGTTTTTCCCCATTTCAAGTGCTGGATTTTCCTCAATTTCTCTTTGAATTTTTTGTTCAAAATCTAATGTTGGAAGTTGTATTAACTTCATCAGCTGAATTTGCTGAGGAGACAGCTTTTGAGACAGCTTTAACTTCAAATATTGTTTCATATGTTAAAATTCAGCATTTTGAGGAGTTCTAGGAAAAGGAATAACGTCTCTTATATTAGACATTCCAGTGACAAACATAACTAATCGTTCAAATCCCAAACCAAATCCAGAATGAACTGCAGATCCAAATTTCCTTAGATCTAGATACCACCACAATTCTTCTTTTTCGATTTTAAATTCATGCATACGTTTTAATAAAATATCGTAGTTTTCTTCCCTTTGTGAACCACCAACAATTTCTCCAATTCCAGGGAATAGTATATCCATAGCTCTAACAGTTTTGTTATCGCTATTTAATTTCATGTAAAATGATTTTATTTTTGCGGGATAATTATATATAATTACTGGGGATTTATAATACTTTTCAACTAAATACCTCTCATGTTCACTCTGCAGGTCATTGCCCCATTCAGTAATCAAATATTTAAATTTCTTTTTTTTATTCGGCTTACAATTTTTTAGAATTTCAAAGGCTTGATCGTAGGTTATTTTTTCAAAATTATTCTTTACAATAAAATTTAACTTTTCAATTAAACTCAATTCATTTCTCTTTTCCTTCGGTTTGAGATTATCTTCATCTATTAATCTTTTTTCTAAAAACTCTAGATCTTCTTTATTTTTTTCTAGAATATAGTTAATAGTATATTTCAAAAACTTTTCAGAAAGATCCATATTTCCTTTCAAGTCTAAAAAAGCAACTTCCGGTTCAACCATCCAAAATTCAGAAAGATGTCTTGAAGTGTTTGAATTTTCTGCTCTAAATGTTGGCCCAAATGTATAAACTTTTCCCATAGACATTGCGTAGGATTCTGCCTCTAGCTGTCCTGAAACGGTCAACTTAGTCTCTTTACCAAAGAAGTCATCACTGTGATTATAACCTTTTAATTTTTTAGAATTTAGAGTAGTAACTTTAAATTGCTCCCCAGCCCCCTCTGCATCGCTTGCTGTTATAATGGGAGTATTTACATAATAAAAACCATTTTTTTGAAAAAAAGTGTGGATTGCATAAGACAATGAAGAGCGAATTCTCATTACAGAGCTAAAAGTTGTAGTTCTAGTTCTTAAATGTGAAACAGATCTTAAAAATTCCAAAGAATGTTTCTTGGGTTGTATTGGGTAATCATCAGGGTCAGACTCACCATGTATAACTATTTCATCAACCAAAACTTCAACAGATTGTTTGGATCCTTGGCTTTCAACAACTTTTCCATTGATCTCAATAGCAGATCCAGTGGAAATCTTCTTTAAAAATTCATCATTGTATTTTTCAAAGTCAATAACACATTGAAGGTTATTAATAGTTGACCCATCATTCAATGAAATAAACCTATTTGCACGAAAAGTTTTAACCCAACCAGCAACTACGATTTTTTTTGAAATTAAATTTTCAGAACTCAGTATTTCCTTAACAGAATTTATCATATTATTATATCAAATATATATTATTTCATTGTTAAAATTATAGTTCTTTTTCATCAGAAATAATTTTGAATTTAGGCTCTTTTAAAACTTTTTCATTTGCAATTGATCTTTCTAGAGTTAGTAAAAGGGAAGGGAGTAGAAGTAAATTTGAAAGCATTGCCAATAAAAGGGTTCCTGAAACAAGTGCACCTAAGGCAACGGTCCCTCCAAAGTTTGAAACTATAAAAACTGAAAAACCAAAGAAAAGAACAATTGAAGTGTAAAACATACTAAGTCCTGTTTCTCTAACAGAGTTGTAAACGGACTTTTTTATTTGCCATTTATTTTCTTGAAGTTCTTGTCTGTATTTTGCAAGGAAATGTATTGTGTCATCCACAGAAATTCCAAAAGCAATACTGAAAATTAATATTGTTGAGGGTTTTATAGGTATGCCTATGTACCCCATTAATCCTGCGGTAATTAGCAGTGGAAGCAAATTCGGAATAAGAGAAATAATAATCATCCTAAAATTCCTGAATAGATAAGCCATAAATAAAGATATCAATACTACAGCAAGTCCAAGAGAAGCTACAAGATTATCAACTAAGAAATAAGTGCCCTTTTGAAAAAGATATGCTTTTCCAGTTAGGAAGACTTCAAATCTTTCAGAGGGCATTACTTTTTGAATTTCAGCGTTCAATTCTTCTTCTATTCTTTCCATCCTTTCGATTTTCATATCTTTCATAAATGTTGTTATTCTAGTATATTGACCAGTGCTATCAACAAAGTTTTTTAAAAGATCAACTTCAGAACTTGAGTTTTTTGCATATGAAAGAATAAAACTATTTTCCTGAGCTGTTGGGACCTGGAAATACTTTGGGTTACCATTATAAAAAGCCTGTTTTGAATATTTAACCAAACTAACAAGTGAAATAGGCCTTGATAGCTCAGGAAATTTTGAAATAATATCTTCAACAACTTTCATTTTTTTAATTGTAGATAACCTAGTTATTGCTTTTTTTCTTTTTGAGTCAATATAAATCTCCAAGGGTAATATCCCGTTAAACTCGTCTTCATAGTATAAGATATCTTCAAAAAATTCTGTATTTCTTGGCATATCATCAATAAAACTTCCAGAAATTTCAATTTTATAAATTCCAATAATGCTAAGAGCTAACATAATAATAGAAATCACATATACCTCGATTTTTTTATTTTTTACCACACCCACCATCCAGTTTAAAAGTGAAGTTATCCATTTTTTATTTTGGTGTTCAAGATGCTTTTTATCAGGGACAGGAAGAAAGCTGTAAACAATGGGAATGATTAAAAGACATAGAATAAAAATTGATAATATACTTAATGATGCTACTACACCAAACTCGTTAAGCAATTTGCTGTCCGTTGAAATGAAAGTTGCAAATCCTGATGCTGTTGTTACATTAGTCATTAAAGTTGCATTACCAATTTTAGTAATTACCTTCTGAAGAGATAGAGATTTAATTCCGTGTTTATTTAGTTCATGCTGATATTTATTAATTAAAAAAATACAGTTGGGCATTCCAATCACAATTATAAGTGGAGGAATTATAGCTGTCAAAACAGTTAACTCATATTCTAAAATTCCAACAATTCCCAAAGTCCACATAACTCCGATACAAACCGTGAAAATTGAAATACCAGTTGCTCTAACAGATCTGAAAAAAAAGAAAAATATAAATGATGTAACAATTATGGCGAGAAATATAAATTTTCCTAATTCTTTTTTTATTGTTTCTGAATATTTAGTTCTTACGTATGGCATTCCAGAAATCCTAACATCGATACTATAATCTTTTTCAAATGTTGAGACTCTAGGTAATAACACTTCATTTACAAATTTTTCTCTTTGGACTGTATTAACGACCTCACTCTTTAAATTAATTGCTGTTCTCACAGCTTGACTTTCAGAGTTAATCAAAAATTTATCATAAAATGGAGTTCTATTAAAAATTTCATATTTTAAATTTTCAACTTCTTCATTACTAGAAATTGAATCTTTAATAAACGGTTCAATATAAAATTGCCTTGAATCTTTATCCTTCTTTAATTTTTGAAGGTCACCAAAAGAAATGACAGTAGATACATCACTATGCCCCTTGAAACTATTTGAAAGATTGTTCCAAGCGTTTAACTTTTCAATTGTAAACAATGTAGAGTCTTTAACAGAAATCACAATTAAGTTACCCTCTTCACCAAACTTTTCAGTGAAAGCTCTGTATTTTATATTTTCTGGATGTGTATCGGGCAGTAAATTAGCCTCAGTGTAAGTGAATCTTATTTTATCCCAATGAGTTGTAAAAAAATAAGTTGTTAGTATTAAACCAATTATGATTAATATTCTGTTATTTAAAATAATACCAGCTGTAGACTGCCAAAAACCTGAGAAAATTTTTTTTTTCATTATCAATATTAAACAGTCATAATTTCTTTTTGTTTTATTTCAAAAACTTGATCAATTTTAGAAATAAAATTATTTGTAATTTCCTGAATGTCAAGCTCAGCATTTTTTTTCATGTCTTCAGAAAATGATTCAGATTTTTTAATTTCATTATTAGCATCTTTTCTGGCATTCCTAACAGAAATTTTAGCATCTTCAATTTCACTTTTAACTTGTTTTACTAGCTGAATTCTTCTTTCTTCAGTAAGAGCTGGAACAGAAATAATAATATTGTCCCCATTATTCATTGGATTAAATCCAATATTTGCCATCTCAATGGCTTTTTCAATTTCTTCAAGTGCAGTTTTATCCCAGGGTTGAATAATCAGAGTTTTCGCATCCGGGGTATTAATATTAGCCATTTGAGCAAGTGGGGTTTTGGCGCCATAATAATCAACTGTAACGCTAGAGAGCATATTTGGGTTTGCTTTTCCAGCTCTAATATTAAGTAGTTTTTTTTCTAAGTAATCAATTGAATTTTTCATTGATTCTTTTGACATTTCGATTATAAGATTAAGTTCCTCTTCCATAATTTTTAAAGATTTACTAATGTACCAATTTTATCACCCTTAACAACTTTTAGTAAATTATCTTCTTTATTGAAATCGAAAACGATAATGGGTAATCTATTTTCCTGACTCAATGTAAAAGCAGTAGAATCCATAATTTTTAATCCTTTTTTTATTGCGTCACTGAATGAAATTTTTTCAAATTTGAAGGCTTTTGAATTTTTTTTTGGATCATCATCATAAATTCCGTCCACTCTAGTTCCTTTTAAAATAACATCTGCTTCAATTTCTATAGCTCTCAGAACAGCAGCAGAGTCTGTTGTAAAATAAGGATTTCCAGTACCAGATGAAAAAATAACTATTCTTTTTTTGTCCAAGTGTCTTATAGCTTTTCTCTTTATAAAAGGTTCAGCAACTTTATTGACATTTATGGCACTTTGTAATCTTGTTGCAATCCCAATATTTTCTAGTGTATTTTGAAGAGCTAATCCATTGATTATAGTCGCTAGCATACCCATATAGTCACCCTGAACTCTGTCTATTTTATAATCACTATTAAAACCTCTGTATATATTTCCTCCTCCAATTACAATAGCAATTTCAACCCCTAAATCATATATTTTTTTTATTTCTCTGGAAAATTTGATAAGAATATCAGGATCAATTCCATTTTTATTTTTTCCGCTTATTGCTTCTCCTGAAAGTTTTAATAGGATTCTTTTGTATTTCATTTGCCAAGTTGAAGTTGTATTAGCTAAGCAAATATAACACAGATTTATGCCGAAAAAAAATTATAGGAAATTATAAATTATCCAATTGAAACTCTACTAAATGATAAAATTTTGATGTCTCCAAAGGTTTTTAGGTACTGAGCAACTGAAACTTTATTTTCTTTGATAAATTGCTGATTTATTAGTGTATTGTCTTTAAAAAATCTATTCAGTTTACCAATGGCAATTTTTTCAATAAGTTCCTCAGGCTTACCTTCAGTTCTTAGCTGATCTTTTGCAATTTCTATTTCTTTTTTTATTAGCTCAGGATCTACACTTTCTTTGTCCAGCGCAATTGGGTTCATAGCAGCGATTTGCATTGAAATATCTTTGCCAACTGTTTCAATGTTATCTACTTTTTTATCAAATCCAACTAAAGATGAAATCTTATTTCCTGCGTGGATATACGTTCCAACATAATTAGCTTCAATTCTACTAAAATCATTGATTTGAATTTTTTCTCCAATTACACCAGTTTGTTCAATTAACTTTTCAGAAACTGATGAATTGCCGAATGGTGAGTTTAACAACTCCTCCTTAGATTTGCAATTCAATGCAATATCAGCGATATCAAAAGCCAGTTTGACAAAATCATCATTCTTAGCCACAAAATCAGTTTCACAAGCTAAAACAATTCCGATTCCAACCTCATTAGAATTATTAGTAATTGCCAATGCAACACCTTCACTTGAGTTTCTGTCAGCTCTCTTGGCTGCAACCTTTTGCCCCTTTTTTCTTAGAATCTCAACAGCTTTATCAAAGTTTCCTTCTGCTTCAACTAATGCATTTTTACAATCCATCATCCCCGCTCCTGTTGATTTTCTTAAATTATTAACGTCTGAAGCTGTAATTTTTATCATGATTATTTAAATTTAAGATTTAGCTTCTTGCTTGTCTGATTTAGTTTTTGATTCATTATCATTATCAACTGATTCAGATTGTTCTTCATTTTCTTTGGCATCATTTCTTTCAGAAATACCTACAGAAATTGACTTACAAACGTGCTCTAAAATTTTTGAAATTGACTTAGAAGCATCATCATTTGAAGGTATAACATAATCAATACCCCTAGGGTCAGAGTTGGTATCTACCATTGCAAAGATTGGTATATTAAGTTTTTGAGCTTCTTTGATTGCGATTTTTTCACGAACAACATCAACAACAAATAGTGCTCCGGGAAGTCTAGTCATTGTAGAAATTGATCCTAGATTCTTTTCAAGTTTCTCTCTTAATCTGCTAATTTGTAATTTTTCCTTTTTTGAAAGAGAGTTAAATGTACCATCTTGCTTCATTCTATCAATAGATGACATTTTTTTTACTGCTCTTCTTATTGTCACAAAGTTTGTTAGCATTCCACCAGGCCATCTTTCAGTTATGTAGGGCATATTAACCCCTTTGGATGAAGTTGAAACAATATCTTTAGCTTGTTTTTTTGTCGCAACGAAGAGTATTTTTCTTCCGGAAGCAGCAATTTTTTTTAATGCATTACAGGCTTCTTCTAATTTTGCCTGGGTTTTATATAAATTGATGATGTGAATCCCATTTTTTTCCATGTAAATATAAGGAGACATATTAGGATTCCATTTTCTGGTTAAATGACCAAAATGTACACCAGCTTGTATTAAATCTTGAACTTGTGGTTTATTCATTTTATTTAGTTTACGTTCTTATTTATTAGCAATATTCAAGTGGTATAAAATAATTTAAGCCTTGAATATTTAGATGCTAAACTAATTTTATCTTTTTGAGAATTGGAATTTTTTTCTAGCTTTCTTTTGACCAAATTTTTTTCTTTCGACCATTCTAGGGTCTCTTGTTAGAAGTCCAAGTGGTTTGAGTATTTTTCTGTAATTCTCATCAACTTCACAAAGTGCTCTTGAAATCGCTAATCTGATAGCTTCAACTTGACCTGTCATGCCACCACCATAAACATTGACTGACATGTCAAATGAATTATCAAGGCCACAAACATTAAATGGTTGGTTGACTTTAAACTGATGAGAAGGAGAGGGAAAGTAGCTTTTCCAATCTTTACTATTAATTATTATATTCCCTTTACCCTTTTTTAAATATATTCTGGCAACAGAAGTTTTTCTTCTACCAATTTTATGTATTACATTTTTTTCCATTAGCTGAAATTAAAAGGTTTAGGCTGTTGCGCAGAAAACTTATGATCTTCTCCAACGTTGACATGTAAATTTTTAAAAATCTTTGATCCTAATTTGTTTTTTGGAAGCATTCCCTTTACTGCTTTTTCAATAATTGTATTTGGATTTTTATTAAATAGTTCGGTTGCATTTAAACTTCGTTGACCACCTGGGTATCCTGTGTAGCGAATATAGTTTTTTTGGCTCCACTTTTTACCTGAAAGATTAATCTTTGCAGAATTTATTACAACCACATTATCTCCACAATCAACATGAGGCGTAAAATTAGGTTTATTCTTACCTCTCAATAGTATCGCAATTGTAGAGGCTAATCTTCCTAGATTTTGGCCATTGGCATCAACAAGAATCCAGCCTTTATTGACTGTTTTTTTATTTGCTGAAATGGTTTTAAAACTTATTGTATCCAAATTTAAAAATTTTTAACTCTCAAAAAGAGCACGCAAATCTACAATTAATATAATAATTAGCAAAAAATAAAATAAATTTTTAATGAGCCTCCAACCAATTCACTCCATAATTTATGTCTACTGAGAGAGGAACATCCAATTTGAATACGTTTTCCATTTGATGTCTTACAATCTCCATCACCTCATTTAACTCAGGTTTAAACACATCGAAAACTAACTCATCATGAATCTGTAACAGCATTTTACTCTTAATTTTTTTTGAAATAAATTCTTTTTGAATATTTATCATTGACATTTTTATTATGTCTGCAGCACTTCCTTGAATCGGCGCATTTACTGCATTTCTTTCTGCTGCACTTTTTATAATGCTATTATTAGAGTTAATGTCTCTCAGCACTCTTCTTCTTCCAAGTATGGTTTCAACATATCCTTTGTCTCTGGCGAAAAAAATTTGCTTTTCTATGAATTCTTTTAGTTTAGGGTATTTTTCATAGTAGGTTTCTATTAGGTTTTTAGATTCTTTTATATTCAAATCTGTTTGATTGCTCAAACCAAAGGCAGAAACTCCGTAAATTATACCAAAATTTACAATTTTTGCATGAGATCTTTGTTGCCTGGTTACCTTTTCTAGAGGAATGTTAAACACAGTTGCAGCAGTTGACGTATGAATGTCTTCGTTTTTTTCAAATGAACGAATCATATTATCCTCCTTACTTAGAGCAGCAATTACCCTAAGTTCAATTTGTGAATAATCGGCAGCCATCAAGAAAAAGTCTTTATTTCTTGGGATAAATGCCTTTCTAATCTCTTTTCCACTCTCAGTTCTAATGGGAATATTTTGAAGATTTGGATTAACACTACTAAGTCTTCCAGTAGCAGCTACAGTTTGTAAAAAATTTGTGTGGATTCTATTAGTTGATTTCGAAATTTGTTTTGGAAGAGAGTCAATGTAAGTGTTTAAAAGTTTAGAGACACTTCTGTAGTTAAGGATTAATTTTACAAAATCATTATTTTTTGCAAGATTAGACAAAATGTCTTCTGCAGTTGAGTATTGGCCAGTTTTAGTTTTTTTTGGGTTTTTACTGACCTTCATTTTTTCAAATAATATTTCTCCTAGTTGTTTTGGGGATGATATGTTAAATTCTTCACCTGATATTTCAAAAATATCTTTTTGAATTTTTATCAACTTTTGGTTAGTTTTCGCTGAAAGATTATTTAAAAATTTTGTATCCAAATTTATTCCTTCAATCTCCATTGATGCTAAAACTTTCAGTAAGGGAATCTCAATTTTTTCATAAAGATCAAGCTGATTTTTTTTCATAAGGTCAGCATACAATGGTTTGTGAAGCTGAAATATCAAATTTGATATTTCATACTTTTCAAGTTCATTAGAATTTTTATCGATTTGAATATTAAGGTATTTTTTTGAAAGATTTATTAAGTTATGACTGGCATCAGCATTAATTAAATAGTGAGATAATTGAACATCAAATACCTTGCTTTTCACAGATATGTTGTTCTGTAATAGTAATTTAATATCAGATTTTAAATCATATGAAATTTTTTCACATTCATCTGAAAAAAAAGATTCAATAAAATTTAAATTTATTTTTGAGGTAAGGTTTATTTGATACACAAGATCTTTTTGCCAACAAATAGAAATTCCTATTAATTCATTTTGATCGGATTTGTGAAGTGTATAGCTCACCGTTTTTTTTCCACGCATTATTTTTTCAAATAATTTATATGAAATTCCATCCAGAACTTTTTGAATAATCAAATTATTTTTTTTGGAAATTGTTTCTCTTTCAGTGTTTGCGAATAAATCAAATTGTCCGTTATTTTTCGAATCATTTTTTTTTTCAATAGTTTCTTTTGAAGTTGAAAATATTGAGTTTAGGCTATTACTCAATCTTCTAAACTCCAAATCATCAAATAAGTTTTTTGTTTCTTCTAATTCATGTACACTAAGTTTAAAATCTTCAATTTTAAAATTTAAAGGAACATCCGTAATAATTGTTGCAAGTTTTTTGGACAAAATCCCAAGCTGCTTATTTTGTTCGACTTTTTCTTTTATTTTTCCTTTCAATTGATCAGTGTTTTCAAACAAACCTTCCAAAGAACCAAACTGGCTGATAAATTTTTTTGCAGTTTTATCTCCTACACCAGGAAGACCAGGAATATTATCTACAGAGTCCCCTTTCATTGCTAAAAAATCAATCACTTGAGATGTTTTATTTATTTCAAACTTTTTTAATACTTCATCAATTCCCCATGTTTCATAACCTCCTCCAAATACTGGTCTATACATATAGATATCTTTTTCAACTAATTGTGCGAAGTCCTTATCTGGCGTTACCATGTAAGTTTTAAGATTTTTTTGTTTTGCTTTTTTTGCAATTGTCCCAATTATATCATCAGCCTCATAGCCTTCCTTTACCACTGTAGCAATATTTAATGATTTTAGAATTTTTTCTATATATGGAACAGCTATTTTAATTGCTTCGGGTGTTTCATCCCTATTTGCTTTGTATTCTTTGAAAATTTTTGTCCTATCATGACTACCTCCTTTATCAAAACATACGGCAATATATTCCGGGGTTTCCCTTTTAATAACATCAAAAAGAGAATTAGTAAAACCCATTATGGCTGAAGTATCAACTCCTTTTGAATTTATTCTTGGGTTTTTTATAAATGCGTAATATCCACGAAAAATTAAAGCATATGCATCAACAAGGAAAAGTTTTTTTTTTGTTTCCAAATATCCTAGTTATTAATAAATTTCATACAATTTAAATCCTTATCTAATAAGATTTTGATCTGCAAGGATTTTTTTTGTCATGTATGCATATATTACAAGAAATACAAAGCAAATAACAGCTATCCAATAAGATGTAATTATTCCAAAAATATCTGCAAGTTTTCCTTGAAGAGGAGGTATTATAGCTCCACCTAAAATCATCATAACTAAAAAAGAGGATCCTTGTGAAGTATATTTACCAAGGCCTGTAATACTAAGAGAGAATATACAGGGCCACATGATTGAACAAAATAAACCTCCAGTCAGAAAAGCAAATAAAGCAATTTGTCCTGAACCAAATATTCCTACTAACATGGCAATTACACCCAAGAAACTAAAAATTCCCATCATTTTGAGAGCGTTATCTTTTGCATAATAAAATCCAATAATTTGAATAATTATTAACATAGAAAAAATTCCAATTTCAGAAATTGTGAGGGGATTACTAAAAGAATTTACAGCTATTACGACACCAAAAGCAATAAAAGGGGTAAGAAATAATAATATCTTTTTTAATGATTTTGATATATCAAATGCTCCAATTGATCCTGTCCATCTTCCAATCATCAGCCCCCCCCAATACAGTGCAATATATTTTGCACTTTGTGCTTCGTCAAGAACAGGTAGACCAATAGCGTTTAGACCTTTACCAATGTCTGCTTTAAGTAATTCTCCCAAATTACTTTGGATTGTTACCTCAACTCCTACATAGGTGAAAATTGCTAACATACCCCATGCAAGTTGAGGATATTTTAAGGCTCCCCATCCATCAGATTTTTTGGTAGCTGAAAAATATGCTCTGAAAACTAATATAAATACAGATAGAAGACAAATTACAGTAAGAAGAAGTCTTATTATTTCCAATTCTTCAACAGGGCTATTTTCAAAAGTAGGAGTATATGAGTAAAAAATCCACCCAAAACATAGGGTCATGATAATAGTCATGAAAATAAGCATGGTTTTAGCCTTATGAGCAGACTCAAAAGGTTCATCATTTTTTGCATCAGGAAGATTTTTTGAAACATAAAAAAATACTGCTACCAATAGAAAAGCAACTGCAACTGCAATGTATAACCCTTGAACAGAGCTTAGTTCAATAATATCCCAATTAACCTCAGAGGCTGATCCAAAAAGTACAAAGGCAATCAATATTGGACCAATGGCAGTTCCAAAAGAATTGACTCCACCAGCCAAATTCAGTCTGTTTGATCCAGTCGTAGGATCACCAAGTGATACAGCAAATGGATTTGCAGCCGTTTGTTGTAGTGAAAAACCTAATCCGATTACGAATAAAGCAATTAGAACATAATAAAAAACTTCAGTGTCACCTTGCTGAGCGCCGTTAACTGAGGGATACATCATCACAGCACCAATTATGGAAATTATTAAACCATAAATAATTCCCTTTTTATACCCCCAATTATTTAAAATATCTTTTTTAGAATAGCTTGACCAAATAAATAATGTTAAAGCACCGATGAAATAAGCTCCATAAAATGCAAATTCGACAAGTTGAGCTTGAAATTGATCAATCTGAAAATAGGTTTTGCAGAATGGAATAAACACACCATTTGAGGCTCCAAAAAATCCCCAAAAGAAAAATACTGTTATTAGAGTAAATAATGCTGGATTATTTTGATTTTTCATAATTTATACAAGGTTAGTTAGTAAATTCTAATTTAATAAAAACATAGCTATAAACCGATTCTTAATTTTCAAAGATTTTAACAATATTGTCTAAATAATTGATTAACATTGTTTTAACAGAAAATTTCATTAAAACATTATCTTTGTATATAATAATTAAGCAGAATTATGGCCAGATTTGGAGACTTGATTAATGTTGAGGTCCCTGTTCTTTTAGAATTTTTTACTGAATGGGATGAAGCATCCAAAACTATGCATCCCGTTGTTAAAGATGTTGCTGCTGCATTGGGTGATAAGGCTAAAATCATTAAAATTGATGTTGAAAAAAATAATGAATTAGCTGATGCTCTGCGAATTAAAGGTGTTCCTACTTTTATTATTTATAAAAGTGGAGAGATGAAATGGCGTCAAAGGGGAGAAGAGAGTGCAAATACTCTAATAAATAGAGTTAAAAAATTTCTTTAGTTATAAAAATAGATCTAGGTAAGAGTTAAATTCACTCAATACTTCTTTGTAATATTCCTCACTTTCATAGGGTAAAATTGTTTCCACTAAAGATCTGTATCTTTCTATATCAGTATAAATGAGCTCAGAATATCGAATTTTATTGTTCTCAGATAATCCACTGAAATAGAATAATTTTTCTTGATATTTTGAAGAAATGAGCGTGAAAATTTTTCTTGCCTTTTGTTTCTTTTCTAGTAAATAGTAAGAATCAATAAATGGTTCTAATAAAGTATAATATCCATAATCTTCAATTGGCATTTTTTTCATGCTTAAATCCAATAATTCTAATGCCTTTTCCTTTTTATTTTCAACGATTAATTTCTTGATTAATCTTGTAATATTGCCCCTATATGTAATGCTATTTTTCCTTGACTCTTCATCTAAATAAATATTATTTTCATGCAGATTACCCCAACTCCATTTTTTGACAATATCAATCATTTTTTCAGAGTCAATTCTTCCCATTTCATAAGGGTTTTGGGGATTTATTTTGGTTTTTATGGGTACTAATTTGTAGCACATTCCATCAAGTTGAAGGTAATCTTTCATCCAAATGTAATCTTCATCAGAAAAGGCACCACCAGAAAAATAAATTGGGCGCTTCCAATTATTATTAGAAACTATATCAAGCATCAATAGTCTGTTTTTATAAATAGCCTGAGATTTGATTTTAATAATAATCTCATCTTCAATCAATGACAGATCAACTTCACTAACCAGCCCACTTTCAATAACATTATTTTTATTAACTGGTATTTTAATATTTTCAGTTGGCAAAAAATTTGCGTTTAGATCTTGGGATCTGAAACCGGAAATATCATATCCTTGTTGCTTTAATATTTCTCCATATTTATATTTCTTTTCGTCTTTTGTAATAAAGTCCATAATAAGATTTAACTCTATCGTGTCATTAGTTATTTCCTCTTTGATAATATAATCTCGAGTACCGTGTTTATATTTATCATGTGTGAGGTTTGAAGGAATTGGGTCACTCTCATAGGCTTTTCTTTTCATTTGATCGATATACCAATCGGTACTCAACAAGCTAGTATTTACTACTCTTACATCTGTACGAATACCTTCAATTTCCTGCGCATACCATAATGGGAACGTGTCGTTATCACCTATTGTAAATAAAATTGCATTTGGGTCACATGAATTCAAATAATTTTTTGCCATTGAAAGTGCTGAATATCTTCCACTTCGATCATGATCATCATAATTGTTGGCAAATAAATTTACAGGTACAGCCAATAAACAAATTAGAAATGACAATATTTGAGCAAACCTAATTTTTAATAATGTGAAAATTTTGGAAATATAATATCCTCCAAAGCCAATAAATATAGAAAAAACGTAAAAGGAGCCAACCAAAGAATAGTCTCTTTCTCTAGGTTCAAAGGGACGTACATTTGTATATACCTGAATAGCTAATCCTGTAAAAATAAACAATGTAAGAAATACCCAAAAATACTCTTTATTAACACTATATAAAAAATAACATCCCAAAAGACCAAGAAGAAAAGGTAAAAGAAAATAGGTATTTCTTCCTTTATTATTTAATACATCAGATGGTAAATTTTTCTGTGAAATGCCTAAAATAATTTCATCTATGAAATTGATTCCTGAAATCCAATTTCCATGAAGATCCATTTTACCTTGAATATCATCTTGCTTGCCAGAAAAGTTCCACATGAAATATCTGAAATACATATAACCAATTTGATAGTCAATGAGGTAATATAGATTTGAGAATAACGATGGTTTTTTTATTTCTAAAAATTGTCCATATTGTTTCAAAAAATTATGGAAATCTTCATAGTCAATATTCCCCGAATTAATTTCATTTTTGAATTCATTTACTAAAGATTGGATATTTTCTTCATTTTTGTAATTAAGTTTTATGTCAAAGTCGAGAAATCCTGTATAATTTAAGTAGTTTTTTGCATGTTCTGAGCTCCACATCCTTGGAAGAAATGAGGCATGTTTAGAATTAAAATTTTGAATTGCATTCTCATAATCATTTACAATTATATATTTACCGTTAATTAAATCTTTTTCATATTTTGGATTGTCATCCTTGTATGGGTCTTCTTTATCTAATCCTGAGTATTGATCTGTAAAAAGAGGTCCATAGAATAAATAAGTTCTTGGATATTGCTCAAGATTATAGTAAGCAAGCAATTCTCTCGCATTTGATGGATTGTTTTCATTGACCACCACATTTGCATTAGCTCTTATTGGAAGAATTAGCCATGAAGAGAAGCCGATCATAATAAATAATATGCAAAGAATAAATGTATTTGTATGAATTAGTTTTTTCTTTTCAGTATACTTGAGTAAGTAGGTGAAGAAAAAAACAATTATTATAAATGCTATTAAAGTACCAGAGTTGAATGGTAAACCAATATCATTTACAAAAAATAATTCCATTGAACTAAAAAACTTCAACACCGAGGGAAGTAATAGTTTAAAAATTGCCATTAGTATAATTACGCCAATTATATTTGCTATTACAAAGCTATAAATGCGCCCAACAGAGTATTTTTTAAAAATTTGCTTATTTTTTTTAAAATAAAAAATTAAAAATAACCCAGGTATTGTTAGTAAACCCATAAAATGAACTCCAAATGACAGGCCAATAACAAAAGAGATTAAAATTAACCACTTATTTCCTCTGCTTAGATCCATGTCTCTTTCCCAAAGTAAACCTAGATATATAAGCAAAGACATTATTAACGTAGCCATTGCATAAACTTCAGCTTCAACTGCATTAAACCAAAAACTATCTGTAAAAGCAAATGACATTGAGCCTATAAAAGCAGGCCCGAAAACTTTAAGTTTATTTTCTTCAAGTTTTAGGTTTCTTAAAAGATTTCTTGAAATTAGCAAGGATATGGTCCAGAACATGATTGCAATAGATAAAGCACTAGCAAAACCACTCATTAAGTTCATGGTAAAGCCAATGTTTTCTGTATTTAGTGCAAAAATTGAAAATATTGCTCCTAGCATCTGATATAGGGGAGCTCCTGGAGGGTGTCCAACCTGGAGCTTAGATGAAGTAGTAATATACTCACCCGTGTCCCAAAAACTCACAGTAGGCTCGGCTGTCAAAAAATAGACTGAAAAGGAAATCAAAAAACATAACCAGCCTAAATAAAAGTTCCAATTTTTATAGCTATTGACAGTCATAAATTTTTTTTCAAATTTATTAATAAATAATTAAGAAAATATGCGATTAAACTTAATTAAAGAAAATATTGTTGTTGAAATAAAAATTATTTTAAATTTGCAACCTTAATTGGCCTATGGTGTAACTGGCAACACGTCTGGTTTTGGTCCAGAAGAGTCTAGGTTCGATCCCTAGTAGGCCAACAGCTAGCAAATATTCAATAAATATTTTATTGTATATTTGTATCACTGATTAATTAAAAATTATGAGGGGACCTATAAGTCCCCTCTTTTTATAGAACAATGTTAGAAGAAAAGCTTAAAGAAATTTTAGAAGATTGCTTTCAGTACAGTAATGACTTATTTCTTATTGATTTTAAAGTTGTTAATGGAAATGACATAACTATAACTGTTGATGGTGACAATGGTGTAGCAGTAGAGGATTGCATCCATATCAGCAGGTTTGTGGAGTCACAATTGGATCGTGATAAATATGATTTTTCTTTGGAAGTTACTTCATGCGGTGCATACTCTGATTTAGTAAAATTAAGACAATATAAAAAACATTTAGGTAGAGTCTTATCTGTTAAAACTCAAAACGAAAACTATGAAGGTATGTTAACAGAATTAAATAAAAACTCAATTGTTTTAAATTGGAAGCAAAGAGAACCAAAAAAAATAGGAAAAGGAAAGGTAACAGTTAATAAATCCGTAGATATCAACTTTTTGGATATTACTGAAGCCAAAGTAAAAGTAAAAATTTAACAATATGGACAATATAACTCTCATTGAATCATTTGCTGATTTTAAAGACGATAAACTTATTGATCGAGTAACATTAATGGCAATTTTAGAAGAAGTTTTTAGAGGTGCCCTCAGAAGAAAATATGGCGATGATGAAAATTTTGATGTAATCATTAATCCCGATAAGGGTGATTTGGAAATTTGGAGGAATAGAATAGTTGTTGAAGATGGCGAGGTGGAGGATGAAAATTTAGAAATCGAGCTAACAGAAGCAAGGAAAATTGAGCCTGATTTTGAAGTTGGTGAAGATGTTTCCGAAGAAGTAAAGTTAGTTGATCTTGGTAGAAGAGCTATTCTAGCATTAAGACAAAATTTAACTTCAAAACTTCATGAACATGATAACACTAACGTTTATAAGAAGTTCAAAGAATTAGAAGGAGAAATATACAGCGCTGAGGTTCATCACATAAGGCACAAAGCAATAATATTACTAGACGACGAAGGAAATGAGATAATTATGCCTAAAGATAAGCAGATTCCATCTGATTTTTTTAGAAAGGGTGATAATATCAGGGGTGTGATTGAGAGTGTTGAATTAATTGGAACAAAACCTTCAATTATTTTATCTAGAACCTCACCATTATTTTTAGAAAAACTATTTGAGCAAGAAATACCTGAGGTTTTCGATGGATTAATTACGATTAAAAAGGTGGTGAGAATCCCAGGAGAAAAAGCAAAAGTTTCTGTTGATTCTTATGATGACCGGATTGATCCAGTTGGTGCATGCGTTGGAATGAAGGGATCAAGAATTCATGGAATCGTTAGGGAATTAGGAAATGAAAATATTGATGTAATAAATCACACCAATAATCTTCAATTATTTATTTCAAGAGCCTTAAATCCAGCCAAATTAAATTCAATGAAAATTGATGAAGAAAATAAAAGAGTGGAGGTTATTCTAAATCCAGAGGAGGTAAGTAAAGCTATTGGAAGAGGTGGACATAATATTAGGCTTGCAGGCCAATTAACCGGTTACGAAATTGATGTATTTAGGGAAGGAGTTGAGGAAGATGTTGAACTTACAGAATTTTCAGATGAAATAGAATCATGGATTATTGAAGAGCTTGCAAAAGCTGGCCTTGATACAGCAAAAAGTGTTTTAGAACAAGACGTTAATGACCTTGTCAAGAGAACTGATTTGGAAGAGGAAACAATTAATGATGTCTTGCGAATTTTAAAAGAGGAGTTTGAAGATTAGATTTTTTTAGATGTCAAAAACAATAAGATTAAATAAGGTACTTAGAGAGTTAAACATCTCGATTGATAGAGTTGCAGAATTTTTATCATCCAAGGGGCACTCTATTGAAAAGAGGCCAACAACCAAAATATCACAAGAGCTTTATGACTTATTGTGTGACGAATTTCATATCGATGCAGATAAAAAAATAGCATCTCAAGAAGCTGTAGAGGCAAAGAATAAGGAAAAACAAGAACTAAGGGAAAAGCAAGAAAACTTAGCTTCAGGTTCAGAAAAAGAGAGTGAGGTAATTAGAGCTTCGTCGAAAGTAGTTCAATTCAAAAAACTCGGAAAAATTGATTTAGAAAAAAAATCATCTAAAATCAGTAGTCCCAAAATTGATAAGGAAAACTCATTAGATAAAACAAATATTGTTTCCGCTAAAAAAGATAATTATAAAACGCTTTCTGGTTTAAAATCAACTGGTGAGACAATAGATTTGGATAAATTTAAAAAAAATGATGAATCTAAAGTTGAGCCGAAGTCTAAGAGAAAAAGGAAAAGAATTTTATCCAAAGGTGTTGAAAACAGTTCTAAAGGTTCAATTTCCACTAAAAACAAACTCAAAGACAAACCAAAAAATATTGTCAAAGATGAGCCAAGTGAAGAAGAGGTTCAGCAGCAGATTAAAGAAACGCTGGAAAAACTCCAAGGAAAATCTTCCAAGGGAAAAGCTGCAAAATACAGAAAAGACAAAAGAGATCAACATAAGCTTAAGTCTGAAGAGGAATTAGCTGAGATTGAAAAAGCAAGTAAAATACTTAAGGTAACCGAGTTTGTAACAGCTAATGAGCTAGCCTCGATGATGGATGTCTCAACAACGGAAATTATTTCTGCCTGCATGACCCTTGGAATGATGGTAACTTTAAACCAAAGATTAGATGCGGAAACTTTGTCGATAGTAGCTGAAGAGTTTGGTTACAAGGTTGAATTCACGACAGCTGAAATTGAAGAAGAAATTGAAGAAATAGAACATAACCCAGAGGATCTTATTCAAAGACCAGCAATAGTCACAGTGATGGGGCATGTTGACCATGGTAAGACTTCTTTGCTTGATTATATTAGAAAAGAAAATGTCATTGCAGGTGAATCGGGTGGAATCACTCAGCACATAGGTGCTTATTCGGTTGAATTACCAAATGAAGAAAAAATTACTTTTTTAGATACTCCTGGTCATGAAGCATTTACTGCCATGAGGGCAAGAGGTGCGCAGGTAACTGATTTAGTTATAATTGTTATTGCTGCAGATGATGATATCATGCCTCAAACTAAAGAAGCTATTTCTCATGCTCAAGCCGCTGGAGTTCCAATAGTAATTGCAATTAATAAAATTGATAAACCCGATGCTAACCCTGACAAAGTCAAAGAGAGTTTATCTAACATGAATTTGTTAGTTGAGGACTGGGGAGGAAAAATTCAGTCGCAAGATATTTCTGCATTGAAAGGGGATGGTATTAATGAATTATTAGAAAAGGTTTTATTGGAAGCTGAATTACTCGAGTTAAAAGCCAATCCAAAGATTGATGCTAGTGGATCAGTTATTGAAGCACTGCTTGATAAAGGAAGAGGATACGTCTCTACTGTTCTAGTTCAATCTGGTACATTGAAAGTTGGAGATTTTGTCTTGGCTGGTAAGAACAGTGGAAAGGTAAAAGCTATGCAAGATGAAAGAGGAAATGAAGTTAAATTTGCAGGACCCTCAATTCCAGTTTCCATTTTGGGTTTAGACGGTGCACCTCAAGCTGGGGATAAATTTTCTGTCTTTAAAGACGAAAGAGAGGCAAAACAGATTGCAGTAAAGAGAGATCAGCTTCAGAGAGAACAAACTGTTAGAACACAAAAACAACTTACACTTGATGAAATTGGAAGAAGAATTGCTATTGGAGAATTCAAAGAATTTAATATTATTTTAAAAGGTGATGTTGATGGCTCCGTAGAAGCATTGACAGATTCTTTCCAAAAGCTATCAACCGAAGAAATTCAGGTAAATATTATTCATAAGGCAGTTGGAGCAATTACTGAGAGTGATGTTTTGTTAGCTTCCGCATCCGATGCTATTGTAATTGGTTTTAATGTTAGGCCAATGGGTAATGCTAGACAAATTGCAGATAAAGAACAAATTGATATAAGAACATACTCAATAATATATGATGCGATCAATGATATCAAAGATGCCATGGAAGGGATGCTTTCTCCAGATTTCAAGGAAGAGATAACAGGATATTGCGAAATTAGAGAGACATTTAAAATTTCCAAAATTGGAACTATTGCAGGGTGTATGGTTACAAAAGGTAAAATTTTAAGGAATTCCGAGATCAGATTGATCAGAGATGGAATTGTTATCTACACTGGTGTGTTGTCGTCATTAAAAAGATTTAAGGATGATGTTAAAGAAGTTGCTAAAGGATATGATTGTGGACTTCAAGTAAAGGATTACAAAGATTTAAAAATTGGGGATCAAATTGAAGCTTTTGTAAATGTAGCTATAAAAAAGAAAATTTAATTTTCTTCATCTTTGTTTAATTTCCTATCCTCAAAGTTTATCGATTTAGTTGGTTTAAAGATAAATGCATTTGGATATTTTTTTCTTAATTCCAAAATTTCTTTTTCAGCTTCAATTAAAGTGTAATAATTGCCAATCCAAATTTTATAATTTGGAGCTTCATATTTAATAATTGCAGAAGAATCATTGTATAAAATTTTATATTCACTAATTGTATTTTCAGCTTCATCTCTACTTCCATTAAAAATTTGAATCTTATAATTTTCAATTTCAGAATTTAATTCTTTTTTTAAATCAATTAATTTCACCAATGTACTATCCATATTTATTGTTACTTTTCCGTCTTGGGAAAATAAATCTTTGCTAAAAATTAGTAGCACAATGCATAAAAAAATTGGCCTGAGTTTAAAATTTTGATAGCTAAAAATCATCATATAAAAAAACTATTATTTAGAATGAATATAAATTACGTTTTTATGATTAATATTACTAAATTTATAAATAAAATAAACATAATACGCCGTATTTTTGTGCAAGATTTTAACAGGCGTTTTTTTGAATGAATTCAAAAATATTTAGAAGATTCTTTTTTACAGATTTGTTTAATCATTCTAAGACTTTAAGCAACACCTTTTTGCGCGCTTCAATTTTAATTTTTGTCTTTTTATTCTCAACTCCTATATTTTCTCAAGATGGTGATCCTGTGGCAGGGAAAGCCCTATTTAATTCCAATTGTGCATCATGTCATAAGTTAGATAAAAAAATGACTGGGCCTGCTTTAAGGAATGTGGAGGCTAGACTTTTAGAAGATGAAGGACTGGATAGAGATTGGCTATATAAGTGGATTAGAAATAGCTCCTCATTAATCAAGTCTGGAGATGATTATGCAAACAGAATTTATCTAGAGTATAACAGGGCCGCCATGACTGCATATCCCCAGTTGACAAATGTTGATATTGATAATATTCTAGCATATACTGCACAAGAAAAAGTAGTTCCAAAGCCTGTTGCTACTGCAGTAGCTGCTGCTGCTGTGCCTACGAATAGTACTGGGTTAACTGATGAAATCATTTTAGGTGTTTTCACTGTTTTATTCTTATTACTTTCCGTTGGTTTAATTGTGGTCACAAAAACTTTACGTGATTTAGCCAAAACAAAGGGTGTAAAAATTGAAGAAAAGAAAAAAGGTAAGCCAATTTGGAAAGCTTATTTAGAAAACCAGTTTTTAATGCTTTGTACTGCGGTCTTATTTTTATTGGTAAGCGCATACGGATTTTATGGATGGTCAATGCAGGTTGGAGTAAATCAAGGATACATGCCAATACAGCCAATTCATTACTCTCATAAAATACATTCGGGGGACAATAAAATCGATTGTAATTATTGTCATTCATCTGCAAAGGTTAGTAAGCATTCTGGAATTCCGTCACTGAACATATGTATGAATTGTCATAAAAGCATTTATGAATATAATGGTGAAACTTCTGAGGAATATTCAAAAGAATTTTATGATAATGAAATTCAAAAGCTATACAAAGCAGTTGGGTGGGATGATGAGGCGCAGGAATACACAGGTGTTACTTACCCTGTCAAATGGGTAAGAATACATAATCTCCCTGATTTTGCGTATTTTAATCATGCACAACACGTATCAGTTGCCGGAATTGAGTGTCAAACTTGCCATGGGCCTGTTGAAGAAATGGAAATTATGTATCAACACTCGTCTTTAACAATGGGTTGGTGTATTAACTGTCATCGGGAAACAAATGTAAAGGTCAAAGACAATGAGTATTACGATAAAATTCATAAAGAGCTTTCGAAAAAGTATGGAGTTGAACAATTAACCGCTGCTCAAATGGGTGGATTGGAATGTGGTAAATGTCATTATTAAATATTTAATTATTGATGTCAGAAAATAAAAAATATTGGAAGAATTTAGCAGAGCTCAACTCTGAAAATAAAAAGGTATTTGAAAAGTTGAGAAATGATGAGTTTACTCAAGAAATTCCTGTTGATGAAATTTTAACCGATCCAAATAACTTAGAAAATTCAAATACATCCCGTAGAGATTTTTTAAAGTATATTGGTTTCAGTACAGCAGCAGCAACACTAGCTGCCTGTGAGGGGCCGGTAGTTAAATCAATACCCTATGTGGTTCAACCAAAAGAAATTATTCCTGGTATAGCTAACTTCTATGCTACAACAATTGCAAATGGTTTTGATTTTGCAAATATCTTAATTAAAAATCGTGAAGGAAGACCAATAAAGGTTGAAAAGAATTCACTAGCTGATGACTCAATGTCTGCCAATGCAAGAGTACATGCCTCAGTTTTAGATCTATATGATAATTCGAGGCTTGCACAACCGATGAAAGATAATTTACCTATTTCATGGTTTACATTTGAGTATGAAACATTGTCAGAATTGCAAAGGTTGTCAAAAGAAAAAAAGGAAATAGTTCTATTAACCCAAACATTTGCTAGTCCTTCAACAAAAAATTTAATTGAGAAGTTTAAGGATAAATATGAGTCTGCAAGTCACATTACCTATGATCCGATTTCTGAGTCAGAAGCTTTAGATGCTTTTGAGCAAAGATATGGAATCAGGGGGCTTGCAAACTATGATTTTTCAAACACCAAGCTTATTTTGTCAATTGGAGCTGATTTCTTGGGAGACTGGCAAGGAGGCGGATTTGATTGCTCTTATACAAAAGGGAGGATACCGGATGACGGAAAAATGTCAAGACATATTCAGTTTGAATCCAATATGACTCTTTCTGGAGCAAACGCTGATCTGAGAGTTCCCCTAAGAATTAATGAGCAGAAGTTGATTCTCATTGAAATTTATAAATCACTATTTGGAGATAATAAACTAAAATTAGAATCTAATCTTCAATTAAGTAAAAAGCTTCAAAACATAGTTGACACAACAATCAAGGAGCTAAAGTCAGCTAAAGCTGGCGCGGTTGTCATCACTGGAATTCAAGAGAAAGAGTATCAGCTTATTGCCCTTGAAATAAATGAAAAAATCAAGAGTATTGCATTCAAACCTAATGAAACAATTTTAACAAGATCTTCAAAGAATAAAGCCTTTGATGACATGATTATTAGAATGAATGAAGGTAAGGTAGGTGCTGTGATCACTGCCGGTGTAAATCCAGTGTATTCTCTAGCTGATTCGAAAAGCTTTGTCAAAGCCTTCAAAAATTTAGAATTATCTATTTGTTTTTCTCAGAAAAATGATGAAACAGCATCTCTGTCAAAATATGTAGCTGCCAGTAATCATTATCTAGAGTCATGGTGTGATTATGAATTCAAATCAGGAGAATATTCTCTTGCTCAACCGGTAATTAAAACACTATTTAACACGAAACAATTTCAAGATTTATTATTAGTTTGGGCTGGTTCTAAGTCTTCATATCACGATTTTATAAAAGCTAATTGGAAAAAAAATATTTTAGAAAAAGAGTCATGGAATAAGTCTCTTCATGACGGAGTATTTTTCAAAAAATCAAAAAATATTTCAAAAGGGAATTTCATATTAAAAAACAGAATTTCATCAAAAAATTTAAAATATTTTCAAATAATTCAAGATTCAAATCCGAACAAACTTGAATTAAATCTTTATCCTAAAACTGGAATGGGAGATGGACAACAGGCAAATAACCCTTGGTTGCAAGAATTTCCTGACCCATTAACTAGAGCAACATGGGATAATTATTTAACGATTTCTGAGTCTGACGCAAAAAACTTAAATCTATTACTTGACCCAAGTACATTTTTCAAACAATCAAGTAATGATGCCAATGGTGGTTTAAATGGAAAATATGCTATCATCAAGTTGAATGAAAAAACTATAAAAGTTCCAGTGATGATTCAGCCTGGTCAAGCCAAGGGGACTGTAGGACTTTCATATGGCTATGGAAGAAGCAAGGGATTGAAAGAAGAAATGATGACAGGAGTGAACGCATTTCATTTTTATGAAAATTTCAACCCTTTTCAGCTCATTGAAATTGAAGCCACCGAAGAAATACATGAGTTCGCGTGTATGCAGTTGCAAAATACATTGATGGGTAGAGGAGACATAATTAAAGAAACAACTCTCGAAGTCTTTAATACTAAAAATGTAGATGCTTGGAATAAGCAAGCTGTAGTCTCACTAAATCACATAGAAACACCTGTTTCCTCACCGGATGTTGATTTATGGCAAGAGTTTGACAGATCAATTGGGCATCACTTTAATCTATCGATTGACTTAAATGCATGTACGGGGTGTGGAGCTTGTGTGATTGCATGTCATGCAGAAAATAACGTACCTGTTGTAGGGAAAAGTGAGGTTAGAAAAAGTAGAGACATGCATTGGTTGAGGATCGATAGATATTATTCATCAGAAAACTCTTTTGAAGAAGATGATAATAAAAAAGATAATATTAGTGGATTAGGAAGCTCTTTAACATCTTTCGGTGAGCTTGAAAAACCCTCTGATAATCCGCAGGTTGCATTTCAGCCAATTATGTGTCAGCATTGTAATCATGCTCCTTGTGAAACGGTTTGCCCAGTAGCAGCTACAAGTCACGGAAGACAGGGACAAAACCATATGGCATACAATAGATGCGTTGGTACAAGGTATTGTGCGAATAATTGTCCTTACAAGGTGAGAAGATTTAATTGGTTCTTATACAATGGCAATGATGAATTTGATTATCATATGAACAATGATTTAGGACGAATGGTAATTAACCCTGATGTTACCGTAAGATCTAGAGGAGTAATGGAGAAATGCTCATTTTGTATTCAAAATACTCAGGCTGTAATTCTCAAAGCAAAGCTAGAGGGAAGGCCTGTTGCAGCTGGTGAGTTTAATGACACTTGCGCTTGTGCATCAGCTTGCTCAACAGGTGCAATGAGATTTGGAGATATAAATGAAGAAGGAAGTAAAATTGCAGAACTTAAAAATAATAAAAGAGCCTATCATCTGCTAGATGCTGTTGGTACTAAGCCGAATGTAGTTTATCAGGTTAAAGTTAGAAATATCAAAGAAAAGAGTTAGATATGGGATCTCATTATGAAGCACCGATTAGAAGACCACTTGTGGCAGGAGAAAAATCCTACCACGATGTGACTGTAGATATTGCTAGACCAATTGAGACAAGAGCAAATAAGCAATGGTGGATTGTTTTTTCTATTTCCCTTTTTATGTTTTTGTGGGGATTAGGGTGTATTGTTTACACTGTTTCAACTGGAATTGGAGTATGGGGACTAAATAAAACCGTTGGATGGGCTTGGGATATTACAAATTTCGTTTGGTGGGTGGGTATTGGTCATGCTGGAACACTTATTTCTGCAGTTCTTTTACTTTTCAGGCAGAAATGGAGAATGGCAATTAATCGATCAGCTGAGGCTATGACAATTTTTTCTGTTATACAGGCTGGTCTTTTTCCAATAATACACATGGGTAGACCCTGGCTTGCATATTGGATGCTTCCAATCCCAAATGGTTTTGGTTCATTGTGGGTTAATTTTAATTCACCCCTTTTATGGGATGTTTTTGCTATATCAACTTACTTATCGGTTTCGTTGGTTTTTTGGTGGACAGGATTATTGCCTGATTTTGCTATGATCAGAGATAGGGCTATCAAGCCATTTCAAAAAAGAATTTATAGTATTTTGAGTTTTGGATGGACAGGTAGAGCTAAAGATTGGCAAAGATTTGAAGAAGTTTCTCTTGTTCTTGCCGGCTTGGCAACTCCATTGGTTCTTTCGGTTCACACAATTGTCTCTTTTGACTTTGCAACATCTGTTATTCCTGGGTGGCATACAACAATTTTTCCTCCTTATTTTGTTGCCGGTGCAATTTTTTCTGGTTTTGCAATGGTACAAACTTTACTTATTATTATGAGAAAGGTTTGTAATATGGAGCAATACATAACCCTACAACATATTGAGTTGATGAATATCGTAATTATGATCACTGGATCTATTGTTGGAGTAGCATACATAACAGAATTATTCATTGCTTGGTATTCAGGAGTTGAGTATGAACAATACGCATTTCTTAATAGAGCTACCGGTCCATATGCTTGGGCATATTGGGCAATGATGAGTTGTAATGTTTTTTCTCCGCAATTTATGTGGTTTAAAAGATTAAGAACTAGTATAATGTTTTCTTTTTTCATTTCCATTGTAGTGAATATTGGAATGTGGTTTGAAAGGTTTGTAATCATTGTAACTTCATTGCACCGAGATTATTTACCTTCCTCTTGGACAATGTTTTCTCCAACCTTTATTGATATAAGTATATTTATTGGTACAATCGGATTTTTCTTTGTTTTATTCCTTTTGTATGCGAGAACATTTCCTGTTATTGCTCAAGCTGAAGTAAAAACTATCTTGAAGAGTTCAGGCGAAAAATATAAAAAATTAAGAGATTCTGGGAAATCTTTGGTTGGAACTGGTGCCGATAAAAGAACTTCAAAAATTAAAATAACTAAAATTTAATATGGGATCTAAAAATACATATTATGCTCTATACAATGATGATGACGTTTTACTCTCTGCTGTAAAGAAAATCAGAGAAAGTAAAATTGATATCGAAGAGGTTTATACACCTTTTCCAGTACACGGTTTAGATAAAGTAATGGGTTTAAAACCAACTCGTATTGCCATTGCAGCTTTTTTGTATGGGTGTATAGGTATTACAGTTGCCACTTTGATGATGTACTATATAATGATAGTTGACTGGCCGCAAAATATTGGAGGTAAACCAAGTTTTAGTTATTTAGAAAATATGCCTGCATTCGTTCCTATCATGTTTGAAATGACTGTGTTTCATGCAGCTCATTTAATGGTTATAACTTTCTATTTAAGAAGTAGAATGTGGCCATTAAAAAAAGCTGAGAATCCTGACCCAAGGACTACCGATGACCACTTTTTGATTGAACTTAGCAGCGATAAAACGGAAGTATCATTAAAAAAGTTTTTAAAGCAAACAGGTGCTGTAGAAATAAATAAACCCAATAAATAAGATGAAGTATACAAGCCTATTCATATTATTCATTTTGCTACAATCTTGTTGGGGAGAAAAGGGTGAGCCAAATTACGAATATATGCCAAACATGTATGAGCCTCTTAGTTATGAGGCTTATTCAGAAAATTTTATTTACGAGGATAATCTTTCTGCAAGGGTGCCTGTTGAAGGCACAATTCCCAGAGGATATTCTTTGTATGAGTATGAAGACACAAATGAAGGTTATGATTTGGCAAAAAAAGAACTATCTAACCCATTTTCATTTATTCAAAAAGATCTTTTGAAAGCTAAAGAATTATATACCGTACATTGTGGTATATGTCACGGAGCTAAAGGTGCAGGGCAGGGAATTTTAGTAAAAAGAGAAAAAATCTTAGGTGTTCCCAGTTATGCAGACCCAGGAAGAGCCATCACATCGGGCAGTACCTATCACGTAATATATTATGGCAAAAATTCTATGGGATCTTATGCTAATCAGCTTAACGAAAAAGAAAGATGGTTGGTTACAGATTATGTTATGAAATTAAAGTCAGATTTAAGTAAATAAATTTAAAATGTATACTTTTTCAAATAGATTAAAAATATTTTCAATTGTTCTGATTATTATTGGATCCCTTGGATGGTTTTATTCATATTCGGTTTCACATATCACACTTGAGGAAGTTAAAACAATGCTTGCTTCTGAATCTCATCATGGACATTCTCACTCTATAATTGATAAGGAAAATGAAGTGCACCATAATGAGTATGTTGATGAGCACAACACTAAAAATCATGATTCTGCGTATTCAAAAGATGATCATGGTCATGAAAAAGATCATGCAGAGCATGTGTTACACCAAATACATAATAGACCCTATGCAGCATTGTATGTAGCAGCTTTCTTTTTCATGATGATATCCTTGGGAGTTTTGGCATTCTATGCAATTCAATATGCTTCGCAAGCAGGATGGTCTCCTGTTTTATTTAGGGTGATGGAATCTATAACATATTACCTTCTTCCTGGTTCGTTAATTGTACTTTTAATTGCAGTCATAGGTGATAAACATATTTTTATATGGATGGATCCTGATGTTGTTGCTCATGATGAAATCATTCAGGGAAAATCTGCTTGGCTAAATAAAAATTCATTTATCGTTAGGGGTTTAATTTACATTGCTGGTTGGTCTTTATATAGGTATTTTACAAGAAAGTTTTCAATTGCCCAGGATAAAGCGAGAGATAATAAGAATTTTAAAAGAAATTTTCAAATTTCTGCAGGATTCTTAGTGTTTTTCATTTACACTGAGTCTATGATGTCATGGGACTGGATCATGAGTGTTGACCCTCATTGGTTTAGTACACTTTTTGGATGGTATGTTTTTGCAAGTATGGCAGTAAGTGGTATTACTGTTATTGCATTAATCACTATATATTTGAAATCAAAGAATTTATTAAATTTTGTCAATGATAGTCACTTACACGACCTTGCAAAATTTATGTTTGGTTTCAGTGTGTTTTGGGCATACTTATGGTTTTCTCAATTTATGTTAATATGGTATGCGAATATTCCTGAAGAAGTTACTTATTTTGTTACAAGGATTGAAATGTATCCGATTCCTTTTTTCACTATGTTTTCTCTGAATTTTATCTTTCCATTTTTGGTATTAATGAACAGTGATTACAAAAGAGTCCCAATATTTATAGTTATGGCAGGGATTGTAATTTTAATTGGACATTATATGGATGTTTACATGATGATTATGCCAGCAACAGTTGTTGATAGATATGGATTCGGAATTGCTGAAATTAGTTCGATATTAATATTTTTAGGCTTATTTTTGTTGTTTGTTTTTTATTCACTATCAAAGCATGAATTATTGGCAAAGGGAAATCCTATGATTAAAGAAAGTGAAAATTTTCATTATTAATACTTAAGAGAATTTATGACATCTATTTTTGTAATATTGATTCTAATTTTTATATCTATCTCATTGTGGCAGATGATTAAAATCTTTGATTTATCAAAAGCCATATCTGGAGTCAAAATTGATGATTCTCAAATAGCAAATGATAAAGATAACTCAACACAAGCAAAGTTAATGCTCGCATTTCTTGCTTTCATATATGCTATTACAATTTTCTCAATTGTAAAATATGGGAAGTTCCCTCTCATTTCTAATGCAGCCTCAGAACATGGAGATAAAATTGACACTTTAATGATTTGGACGTTAGTATTGATATTTATTGTTCAAATCATCACACAGTTTCTGCTATATTATTTTTCATTCAAATACAAGGGTAGGAAAGATTCAAAGGCCTTATTTTACACTGATAATCATAAATTAGAATTGATGTGGACAATCATTCCAGCTATTGTTTTAACAGGCTTTATTACCTATGGTTTATTAACCTGGTCTGATGTCATGAACTTACAGAAGGAAAATGATCCTATGGTGGTAGAATTATATGCACAACAATTTAATTGGAAGGCAAGATATGCAGGTGATGATAATGTTTTAGGGAAATCTAATGTTAGATTAATAGATATTGATAGAGCTAATATTCTGGGCTTAGATGAAAATGACCCCAATGCACAAGACGATGTGATAACTACTGAATTACATTTGCCAGTAAACAGACCAATTTTATTTGTTATGCGTTCCCAGGATGTTATTCATTCTGCTTACATGCCCCATTTTAGGGCTCAAATGAATTGTGTCCCTGGAATGGTAACTAAGTTTTCGTTTACACCAACAGTAACTACTAAAGAAATGAGGGAAAATCCTTCAATGATTGATAAAGTAATCAACATAAATAATATTAGAGAAGAAAAGAGTAAAGAACTCGCCCGGAGTGGTGAGGAACCATTAGATCCATACCAATTTGACTATTTATTGTTATGTAACAAAATTTGCGGTAAATCACATTACAATATGCAAATGAAGATTATTGTAGAAACAGAAGAAGAGTTTAGTAATTGGTATAAAAATCAAACTTTATTTAAAAACTCATTAATCGCACAAAATTAAAAAAATGGCAGAATATATAGAATTTGACAAAAATCATCACGATCATCACCATAAAGAGACATTTATAACAAAATATATCTTTAGCCAAGATCATAAGATGATTGCGAAACAATATTTATTTACAGGTGTTTTTTTCATGGGCATCATTGGAATACTCATGTCAATATTAATGAGAATGCAAATTGCATGGCCTGAGCAACCAAATATTATTTTTGATTTTATTCTTGGTAAATGGGCTCCTGAAGGTGTAATGGATGCCGATATATATTTAGCACTCGTTACTATGCATGGAACAATAATGGTATTCTTTGTATTAACGGCTGGGCTGAGTGGTACATTCAGTAATTTATTGATTCCTCTACAGCTTGGAGCAAGAGATATGGCATCGGGATTTTTAAATATGCTTGCTTATTGGTTGTTTTTTATATCTACAGTTTTGATGGTTAGCTCAATTTTTGTTGAGGCTGGGCCAGCTGCCGCCGGATGGACCATATATCCACCATTAAGTGCATTGGAATTAGCCCAACCTGGTTCTGGTTTAGGAATGACCCTTTGGTTGGTTTCTATGGCATTTTTTATTGCTTCTTCATTACTTGGATCATTAAATTATATAGTGACAGTTATCAATCTGAGAACGAAAGGAATGTCTTTGACAAGAATGCCATTAACAATATGGGCCTTTTTTGTAACAGCTATAATTGGAGTTATTTCATTTCCTGTTTTATTATCTGCGGCACTTCTTTTAATCATGGACAGAAGTTTTGGTACTTCTTTCTTTTTATCCGATATTTTTATTCAAGGTGAGGTTTTGCATTACCAAGGCGGCTCTCCTGTTTTATTTGAGCATTTATTTTGGTTTTTAGGGCATCCTGAAGTTTATATAGTTTTATTGCCTGCTCTTGGAATTGCCTCTGAGGTTATTGCAACCCATGCCCGAAAGCCTATATTTGGCTACAAAGCGATGATTATTTCTATTTTAGCAATTGCTTTTTTATCCACAATTGTTTGGGGTCATCATATGTTTATCACTGGAATGAATCCGTTTTTGGGCTCAGTATTTACTTTTACAACACTTTTGATAGCAATCCCATCAGCTGTTAAGGCATTTAATTACATAACGACTTTGTGGAAAGGAAATATTCAGTTCAATCCGCCAATGTTATTTGCTATAGGATTTGTTTCCACATTTATTACTGGTGGTTTGACTGGAATAATATTAGGAGATAGTGCTTTAGATATAAATGTTCATGACACTTATTTTGTAGTGGCTCATTTCCATTTAGTCATGGGTATTTCGGCATTGTATGGAATGCTAGCTGGTATGTATCACTGGTTTCCTCTGATGTTTGGTAAAATGATGAATAAAAATTTAGGATACATTCATTTTTGGGTTACTGCAATTTCTGCATATGGTGTCTTTTTTCCAATGCATTTTATAGGGATGGCAGGTTTGCCAAGAAGGTATTATTCAAACACCAATTTCCCTTTATTTGATGATCTTGCTGATACGAACCAAATTATCACCATGTTTGCTATACTTGGTGCATCTGTTCAGTTAGTATTTTTATATAATTTCATCTATAGTATGTTTTATGGGAAAAAAGCTCCACAGAATCCATGGAAGTCTACTACTTTGGAGTGGACTGCTTCACAAAAACAGATTCATGGTAATTGGCAAGGAAAAATTCCCCAAGTCTTTAGATGGCCATATGACTACAGTAAGCCAGGATATAAAGAAGATTTTGTACCCCAACACATGCCTTTAAAAAAGGGTGAAGAAGAGTATTAGGATTATAATTTTCTTTCTTTCAATCGATATTTTTATAACCTGGAAGAGAATTATTTTATTAAATTGTATAAAATATTGGAATCTTTAAAAGATGAATGAAAATCTTAATCCCAGCTTTGAAAATTTATCCCCAAGTGAAAAAGAATTTGAAAATAATCTTCGTCCAAATTCATTTGCGGAGTTTCAGGGTCAAAGCCATGTGATTGAAAATTTAAAGATTTTTGTACAAGCTGCAAATGAAAGAAATGATGCACTTGATCACACACTTTTTCACGGACCACCTGGCTTAGGGAAAACAACCTTAGCAAATATTTTAGCCAAAGAACTAGACGCAGATATAAAGGTGACATCTGGACCGGTTTTGGATAAACCAGCTGACTTAGCTGGCTTACTTACTAATTTAAGTAAAAGAGATGTTTTATTTATTGATGAAATACACAGGCTAAGTCCTGTTGTAGAGGAATACTTGTACTCTGCTATGGAAGACTATAAAATTGATATAATGATTGAATCTGGCCCTAATGCTAGATCTGTTGAGTTAAATCTTGAACCCTTTACATTAGTTGGTGCAACTACAAGATCTGGTTTATTGACTGCTCCAATGAGAGCTCGTTTTGGCATTAATAGTAGGCTAAAATACTATGATGCTAAGTTATTATCTGTGATCATTCAAAGAAGTGCAAAGATATTAGATGTAAAAATATCAATGGAAGCTGCAATTGAAATTGCAAGTAGAAGCAGAGGAACACCAAGAATAGCAAATTCGTTATTAAGAAGAGTGAGAGATTTTGCACAAATCAAAGGGGATGGAAAAATTGAAATTAATATTACTAAGTCAAGTCTTGAGGCTTTAAATGTTGATGTAAGTGGCTTGGATGAAATGGATAATAAAATTTTATCTACATTAATTGATAAGTTTTCTGGTGGCCCCGTTGGATTAACAACATTGTCAACAGCTGTTAGTGAAAACCCAGAAACAATTGAAGAAGTGTATGAACCCTTTCTTATTCAACAAGGATTTATTATGAGAACTCCAAGAGGAAGGGAGGCTACAAACCTTGCATATAAGCATTTAAATAGGGAAAAAGATTCACCTCAAAAAGGACTTTTCTAATTTTTTATGACTACTACTGAAAAAGATAGAATTACTAATGCTATAAAGTCAGAATCTAATAGACTTGGTTTTATTTCATGTGGAATTAGTAAAGCTGAGTTTTTAGAAGAGGAAGCTGAAAGATTAGAAAATTGGTTAAAGAGAGGTATGCATGGAAAGATGTCATATATGGAAAGAAATTTTGACAAGAGGTTGGACCCAACTTTACTTGTTGAAGGAGCTAAAAGTGTAATATCACTTTCATATAATTATTATCCACAAACAACAATTGACAATAGTCATTTTAAAATTTCAAAGTATGCGTATGGTAAAGATTATCATTTTGTAATAAAAGAAAAACTTAAGAATTTGTTAGAATTTATTCGAGATGAAGTAGGTGATATACACGGCAGAGTTTTTGTAGATTCTGCTCCAATTTTAGAAAGAGCTTGGGCCAAAAAAAGTGGATTGGGGTGGATTGGTAAAAACTCAAATTTAGTTTCTAAGAAAATCGGATCATATTTCTTTTTATGTGAAATAATTTTAGATTTAGAATTAACATATGATCATCAAGATTTTGATCATTGTGGAACATGTACTGCCTGTATTGATGCATGCCCTACTGAAGCTATTGAACAACCACATGTAGTAAATGGTAGTAAGTGCATTTCTTACCACACCATTGAGTTAAAAGAAAATATTCCTAATGAATTCAAGGGTAAATTTGATGATTGGATTTTTGGATGTGATATTTGTCAAGATGTATGCCCATGGAATCGTTTTTCAAAATCACATAATGAACCACTATTTAATCCAGATGATAATTTGAGATTGATGGATAAAAGTGATTGGCTTGAGATGACTAAGGAAACATTTGATAAGGTTTTTCAAAAATCCCCATTAAAGAGAGCTGGTTTTCATGCAATTAAAAGAAATATTGAGTTCCTAAAAAAAGTATAAATTCAATTTATTATATTAATTTGCCTGACAAAATTTACTAGATCATGATTACTCATCTCAAAGGTAAGTTAGTAGAAAAATCACCAACTAATGTTGTGATTGAAGTTAATGGCATTGGTTACTGGGTAAATATTTCATTGACAACATTCTCACAAATACCTGATAATGAGAATATAAAGTTATATACCCACCTTCAAGTTAAGGAAGATTCACACTCTCTTTATGGATTTTATTCCAAAAAAGAGAGAGAGATATTTAGATTACTCATTTCAGTGAGTGGTGTTGGTACAAGCACTGCAAGAACAATGTTATCTTCTTTGGATCCACAGCAAGTTGTAGAAGCAATATCCTCAAACAATGTTTCAATTGTTCAGTCCGTAAAAGGAATTGGAAGTAAAACAGCACAAAGGTTAATAATTGAATTGAGGGATAAAATTTTAAAAATTTATGATCTTGATGAGACTTATGTTAATTCTAACAATACTACGAGAGAAGAAGCGTTATCTGCATTAGAGGTTCTTGGAATAAATAAAAAATCATCTGAAAGATTAGTTGACAACATCATCAAAGAAAATCAAGATATTTCAGTTGAGGAAATTATCAAAGAAACCTTGAAAAATATTTAATCTAGATAATGTATTTTTTTTTAAAAAATTTTTCATTAACAGTAATTATTTTACTCTGTACTTCATCTTTTAGTACTATTCTTGCCCAGCAAATAGAGGCAGATTTAGGAGAACTATACATTCCTGATCCACCATCATTTGTTGATAATTATGAATATGATAGTGCAAGTGATTTATATTATTATAATGTCAAGGTTGGAGATTATAATATCAATTACCCTATAATATTATCTCAAGAAGAATACAGAAAACTAAAACTAAAAGAAGATTTAAAGGAATATTATAAATCTAAAATTGATGCTGCTGAGGGTAAGAAAGAAGGAACGGATGAAGATCAAAAAAATTTAATTCCTGAAATTTATGTTAATTCTCAAGTATTTGAATCTATTTTTGGAGGCAATACAATTCAGGTTGTTCCCCAAGGATCTTTGGAAGCTGATTTTGGGATTTTATATACAAAACAAGATAACCCCGCTTTTTCTCCAAGAAATCGAAGTAACTTAACTTTTGATTTTGATCAAAGAATCGGTCTAAGCTTGTTAGGAAAAGTAGGCACAAGGGTTCAACTGAATGCAAATTTTGATACGCAGTCAACTTTTGATTTCCAAAATTTATTGAAGTTGGAGTACGAACCTTCTGAAGATGATATTATCCAAAAAATTGAATTAGGAAATGTAAGTATGCCTCTCAATAATTCACTTATTTCAGGTGCTCAAAGTTTATTTGGTGTTAAAACAGAGCTTAAATTTGGTAAAACCAGAATAAAAGCGATTTTCTCTGAACAAAAATCTGAATCCAGGTCAGTTACTTCACAAGGAGGCGGAACAGTTCAAGAATTTGAATTTCGTGCTTTAAATTATGATGAAAATAGAAATTTCTTTCTGAGTCACTATTTCCGAAATAAATACGATGAAGCTTTATTAAACTATCCTTTTATTAATTCAAATATTCAAATAACTAGGTTAGAGGTTTGGGTTACAAATAGAAATAGTCAATTAAATGATACTCGAAATATACTAGCTTTACAGGATTTGGGAGAGTCTGATAATATTTCATCAGATGTTAATTTACTAGCTGCTCCTGGCTCATATCCTGATAACTCAAACAATAGTTTTGATCCAACAATTATTGGGAATGCCAATTCCCAATTGACAAACTCAGTGAGAGATGTTGCTACTGTGCAATCAGGAATCCTGGTGCCAAATATTAATGAGGGAATTGATTATGGAAAATTAGAGAATGCAAAAAAATTAAGGGAAAATCTAGATTACACATTTCATTCACAATTGGGATATATTTCTTTAACTCAAAAACTTGAAAATGATGAAATTCTTGCAGTTGCTTTCCAATATACAGTTGGAGATCAAGTTTTTCAAGTTGGAGAATTTGCAAATGACGGAGTTCAAGCAACACAAGTCACAAATAATGTAAATAATGATAATATACAAGTAAACTCAAATAATTTAATTTTAAAATTATTGAAAAGTACGGTAACCAGCGTTGATGAACCTATGTGGGATTTAATGATGAAAAATATCTATAATACTGGTGCTTTTCAGCTTGAAAAAGAAGATTTTAAATTAAACATATTTTATAAAGAAACTTCTGAATTAAATTATATTCAAGAAATTGATGGCACCCCATTTCCAGATCCAATTGCAGGATTACCCTTAATAAATGAGACTCCACTTTTGAGTTTTTTTAATTTGGATAGGTTAAATTATAACAATGATCCTCAGTATAATGGTGATGGTTTTTTTGATTTTGTTGAAAATCTAACGGTGATTCCACAAACAGGTAAAATTATTTTTACCAAAGTTGAGCCATTTGGAAGTTATTTATTTGAAAGATTGAGACTAGCTCCAAGTGAAGATTATAATGGAGATTCCAACATTATAAATAATTATAATCTAAATCAAAAAAAATATGTTTATCATTCATTATATAATTCTACCAAAACCGCTGCTGAGCAAGAATCTGAAAAAAATAAGTTTTTAATTAAGGGAAAATATAAATCATCTTCAGGAACTGGAATTCCAATTGGAGCTTACAATGTTCCTAGAGGTTCTGTACAGGTGACAGCTGGAGGTCGTACATTGGTTGAGGGTGTTGACTATACTGTAAATTATCAATTAGGAACTGTTCAAATTCTGGACCCTGGACTACAAGCATCAAATACTCCTATAAATGTAAGTGTTGAAAATAATGCAATGTTTGGCCAGCAGACTAAGAGATTTTCTGGAATTAATATTGAACATCAGTTTAACGAAGAATTAATTATTTCAGGAACCTTATTAAATCTTCATGAAAGGCCTTTAACTCAAAAGGCAAATTTTGGAACTGAGCCAATTAATAACACAATATTTGGTTTTGATGGGGTATTTTCAAAAGAAATACCTTTGTTTACAAGATTAGTTAATAAGCTTCCAAATATTCAAACAGATGTTCCTTCCAACCTTTCAGTTCGTGGGGAAATTGCATATTTAATCCCCGGTGCCCCCAAAGGAAATAATTTTAGAGGTGAAGTAACATCTTACATTGATGATTTTGAAGGATCACAAAATACAATCAATTTACTAACACCCCAATCTTGGTCATTATCAAGTAGACCAATAGGTTTGGGAAATATATATGCAGAGGGAGGTGAAGATGATAATGGAATTCAAAATGGATATGATAGAGCATTATTAAATTGGTATTCAATTGATCCAGTTTTTTACAGTAGTCAAAGGCCAGCTGATATTACAGACGAAGATTTGTCAAATCTATATTCAAGACGGATTTTCATAGACGAAATATTTCCGCAAGTTGATTTAGTTCAAGGTCAGACATCTGTCATAAATTCTTTAGATTTAAATTATTACCCAAATTTAAGAGGTCCTTATAACATGGACCCTGAGACAAATGATGGAATCATTAACAACCCAGAAGATGCTTGGGCAGGAATTACAAGATTAATTAATACAACTGATTTTGAACAGGCAAATGTTGAATATATTGAGTTTTGGTTGATGGACCCATTTTTAAATGACAACCAAAATAATGGGGGCACATTAACATTTCACTTGGGTAATATTTCTGAGGACATATTAAAAGATGGGAGAAAACAATATGAAAATGGATTGCCAGAAGATGGGGATATTAGCTTACTACCCCCAACAGTTTGGGGCTCTGTTGTTCCTCAAAATCAGTCTTTAGTTTATGCATTTTCCACAACAGGTGATGCTAGAACAAATCAGGATGTTGGATTTGACGGATATGATGATTTTGAAGAAGCACAACAGTTTGATTCTTTTTCAGAACTACAAGATCCATCAAATGATAATTATACATATTTTTTAAATACCCAAGGAAATATTTTTGAAAGATATAAAGGTTATAATGGTTTAGAAGGGAATTCTCCAGAGACAATAACTGATACTAATCGTGGTTCAACAACACAGCCTGATGTTGAGGATATCAATCAAGATAACACTATGAACACTATCGATAGTTATTTTGAATATGAGTTAGATATCACTCCTGAATCTTTAGCAAACTTAAACAATAGCTTTATTGTGGATCAGAAAGAAAAAAATATTACTCTTCCGAACGGTACCTCTGAAATAGTAAAATGGTATCAGTTCAGAATACCTATTAATGAGCCAAGCTCATCGATAGGTGGAATTTCAGACTTTAGATCCGTGAGATTTATAAGAATGTTACTTAATAATTTTACCCAAAATACGATACTTAGGCTTGGAACATTAGACTTAGTTAGAAGTGATTGGAGAAAATATCAATTAGCATTAGATGAAGAAATAAATAACGATAATGATAATACAGATTTTTCAGTTGGAATTGTTGGTATACAGGAAAATGAAGAGAGTTATGTTTCTCCCCCTGGAGTTGAAAGGGAGCAATTTAACAATAACAATACTATAATCAGACAAAATGAACAATCATTAGTTGTCAATGTTTGTGAATTGGAGCCTGAAGATTCGAGAGGAGTTTATAAAAACATTAGTGTGGATATGCGTCAGTTTAAAAGGTTGCGAATGTTTTTACATGCGGAGGATGGCCAAGTACAAGGATTGAATGATGGAGAGATAATTGCTTTTTTAAGATTGGGTAATGATCTTACTGAAAATTATTATCAGGTTGAAATACCGCTGCAGGTATCTCCGCAAACTTCTTTAGATCCTGAATTGGTTTGGCCTGATCTAAATGAAATAAATATTCCTATCAGCGCATTTGAAACTATTAAATCTATCTCAATTGTAAACGGAAACTTGGGGTCTGACATGCCTATTTTTTATAATCTTAGTGGCGATAATGTAATTGAGGAGCCTGTCTCTGAATTTTCTTTTTTAGAATTTGGAAATCAAAGAGTTTCAATAAAAGGTAACCCTAATTTTGGAGATGTACGAACATTAATGGTTGGACTTAAAAATCCAAGTCAAGACAATATGGATGTATGTGCTGAGGTTTGGTTCAATGAGCTTAGATTATCGGAGATGGATAATGAGGGAGGTTGGGCAGCAACTCTGGCTGTTGACTCTAACTTTGCAGATTTTATGAATTTATCTGCAACTGCAAGACAAAGTACTAGTGGTTTTGGAAATTTAGAACAAGGTCCAAGTGAGAGGGATAAGGAGGATAAAAAACAGTATGATTTAGTTACAAGTATGAATGTTGGAAAATTATTTCCAGAAAAATGGGGATTGACTATTCCATTTAATTACTCTACAGCTGAAGAACTAATTACACCTGAATATGACCAACAGTTTAGAGATATAAGATTAAGTTCTGTACTAGATCTTGCTGACAATCAAGCTCAAAGAGATATCATCCAAAGGCAATCAGAAGACTATACAAAAAGAAAAAATATAAATTTTATCGGAGTTAACAAGCAAAGGATAGGTGAAAAAAAGGCAAGGATTTATGATATTGAAAATCTTACTTTAAATTATTCATATAATGAAATTAAGCACAGAGATTATGAAATTGAAAATATGCTCGATCAATCGGTGAGAGCGGGAATAAATTATAATTTTAATTTTAATTCCTCAAAATTAGAACCATTCAAAAAAAATGATTCTCTATTTACGAGTAATTATTTAAAAATATTAAAAGATTTTAATCTAAATTTTTTACCAGCCAGTATAAATATTAATACAGATTTTATAAGACAATTTAACAAACAAAAGTTTAGAGATATTGATTTATCTCAAGACAATATTGGAGTTGGTGATTTATTTCAAAGAAATTACACTTTTGATTTTCAATTTGCAATTAGTTATCCAATTACGGATAATCTGAGTATGGATTATAATGCTAGTAATAATAATATAGTTAAAAATTATTTCATCAATAATTTAGGGTCTGGGGTACAGGATCCTAGTTTGACAATATGGGATAAATTTTTTGATATAGGTGATCCAAATAGACAAGTTCAACAGCTGAAAGTAAATTATAATATTCCATTTGATAAAATACCAACATTTGATTTTATCAAATCAACCTATACGTATACAGGAGATTTTCAGTGGCAAAAGGGTTCAGATTTATTTAGTAATATTATAATAGATGGTGAGAATTATAATCTTGGAAATTCTATTTCAAATGCCAATACTCATAGTTTGAACACCTTACTTGACTTTCAAAAATTTTATAGATACTTAGGTCTGAATAAATTTACTGGGGATAGCTCAAGAAGAGGTCCAGACAGAGGTTTTGCAGTACAATCAAGGGATAACTCAGGCTCTAAAAAAGTCAATCCAATTTTAAAATCATTTATAAAATTAATAACAAATCTTAAACGAATTCAGATTAACTATTCTGAAAACAACGGTACTTTTTTACCAGGATATCTAGAAACCCCTGGATTTTTTGGATCTTCAAATCCGTCATGGGGATATATTTTTGGCAGTCAAAAGGATATCAGATATTTGGCGGCAAGGAATGGATGGTTAACTGTTTTTCCAGAATTCAACCAACAGTATACTAGTACAACAAATAAGAATCTAGCATTTTCAGCAAATTTAGTTCCAATCAATGATCTAAAAATTGATTTAACCGCTGGTAGAACTTACGCCAGTAATATGACAGAAAACTTTAACACTATTGACACAAACAATGATGGATTAAGTGATATTTATAACCCTTTAATTCAAAATACAATTGGGAATTTTAATATCTCAACTGTGCTTATTAAAACTGCGTTTTCCAAAAGTGACGAATTTGGTTCAGAAACATTTGATGCTTTTAGACAAAACAGATTAATTATTGCCAGGAGATTGGCGGCAAGGTCTGGTGTTGATTTAAACAACCCTAATAATTTTGAAGGAGGAGATTTATCCGGATATCCTTTAGGATTTGGAAAGACGAATCAATCAGTTCTGCTTCCTGCATTTTTATCAGCATACTCAGGCTCAGATGCAAACTCAGTTGAGCTTGGAGCATTTAGAAGTATTCCAATTCCAAATTGGGATATAAAGTACACAGGATTTATGAAAATGAAATGGTTCAGAAAAAAATTCAAACGTTTTTCAATATCCCATGGATATACTTCTAAATATACTATTAATCAATTTAGAAGTAATTTAGATTATATTCAGCCAGACTTTTCAATAGAATTTCCCTTACAAAATCCGGAACTTTTTGATCAATCAAATAATTATAAAAATGAGAACTTGTTCAGCAATATTAACTTGATGGAGCAATTTAGCCCCTTAATTAAATTTGATATTGAAATGAAAAATTCCTTGAAGTTATTAACTGAAATTAGAAAAGATAGAATGTTATCTTTAAGTTTTGACAATAATCTTCTAACCGAAATCCAGGGCTATGAGTATATTTTTGGACTGGGATACAGATTTAAAGATTTACAAATTAGATCAAGATTAGGGGGTGCCAGACAATTGATTAAAAGTGATCTAAATATGAAAGCTGATTTTTCTATTAGGAATAATAAAACAATTATAAGATATTTGGATATTGAAAATAATCAAGTAACAGCTGGTCAGAGAATTGTCAATTTTAAATACTCTGCTGATTATGCTTTTAGTCAGAGTCTAACGGGAATATTTTTCTTTGATTACTCTTTTTCTGAGTATGCAATTTCAACTGCTTTTCCGCAGACAACTATTAGAACTGGCTTTACAATGAGATATAATTTTGGAAATTAAAATATAACTTAATGAATATACCAAACGAATTAAAGTATACAAAAGATCATGAATGGATCGCCATAGATGGAGAGATTGCAACAGTAGGTATCACTGATTTTGCACAACGTGAACTTGGAGATATAGTTTATGTAGAAATAGAAACGGTTGGGGAATTGTTGAAAGCGGATGAAGTTTTTGGCACTGTTGAGGCAGTAAAAACAGTTTCAGATTTGTTTATTCCTGTTGAAGGTGAAATTTTAGAGCTAAATGAAGATCTTGAAACATCACCCGAGGATGTAAATAATGATCCATATGATAAAGGATGGATGATAAAAATGAAAGTTTCAAACCCGGGTGATCTTGATAACCTATTAAGCTCGGATGAATACAAGAAATTAATTGGAGAATAGTTATTTCAGTGTGATTAATGATTCAGATAAAATTATATAATCAATAAATAATTAACTAATTTAGCTACTCAATGGAAATTAAGAAAAACCCAAAAGTTGATATAGGTAAAAATAGTTCATTATATTTTGCCTTGGGAATGGCATTAATGATGTTCCTTTCTTATTCCACTATTAATTATAAGGTTTATGACAAGTCTTCATTAAATCTTGACAAGGTTAATATGGATGCTCTGGATGAAGAAGAGGTCCCGATTACTGAGCAAGTACAACCTCCTCCGCCTCCTCCGCCTCCTCCGCCAGCTCCTGAGGTTATTGAAATAGTAGAGGATGAAGAAGAAGTAGAGGAAACGGTAATTGAATCTACTGAAACTGACCAAGAAGAAGAAATTGATATCGAAGATCTTGATGTTGAAGAAGTTGAAGAGGATGTTGAAGTCCCATTTGCAGTGATTGAAAATGTTCCTGTATTTCCCGGTTGTGAAAGAGGAAATAATGCTAAGAAAAGAAAATGTATGTCTGAGAAGATTGCTAAGTTTGTTCAGAGAAAATTTAATACAGAATTGGCAGGTGATTTAGGGCTTTCAGGAAGACAAAGAATAAGTGTTATTTTTAAAATTGACAAGTCTGGAAATGTTACTGGGGTTAGAGCACGTGCCCCACATCCAAGATTAGAAAAAGAAGCTCAAAGAGTTATAAATCTTCTACCAAAAATGCAGCCTGGAAAACAAAGAGGAAAAGCGGTTATTGTTCCGTATTCCTTACCAATTATTTTCCAAGTACAGGATTAATTTTTTTTATTCATTTTAAACATATTTAGATTAAATATAATCTATATTTGCACCCAAATTAGTTGGATAAAGAATGAGTTTATCATTAAATATAGTTAAGGAACTAACCAAATTTAGGCTTACTCTAAGTGTGGTTTTTTCATCTTTTATTAGCTATTTTCTTGGAGCTGAAATTATGGATTATATTCAGCTTTCTTTATTATTAATTGGCGGTGTTTTGATTGTTGGTTCGTCAAATATTTTTAATCAAATAATTGAGAAGGACTTAGATAAATTAATGGCAAGAACCAAAAACCGACCACTTCCAAAAAAAGAAATTTCACAAAGTTTAGCATTATTTATCGCAGTAATATGTTCGGTGTTAGGCATTTTTTTAATGTACTTGATTAATATTAAAGTAGCAATCCTGTCATCCATTTCTTTATTTCTCTATGTATCTGTGTATACACCAATGAAATTAATAAGCCCTTTATCTGTGTTTGTTGGCGCTATCTCTGGCGCATTCCCATTCATGATTGGATGGGTCGCTGCCACTGACAGTATAGGTATTGAAGCAATAACATTATTTTTAATGCAGTTTTTTTGGCAGTTTCCTCATTTTTGGTCCATAGGTTGGTCTCAAAACAAGGACTATGAAAAAGCTGGATTTAAAATGTTACCAACCTTAAAAAAAGACAATTCTACATCGGCACAAATATTGTTTTATTCATTTTGGGCGGTAATACTTTCTGTTATCCCTTTTTTTGGATTTACGGGAAAATTAAAGCTTAGCCTTATTGGACTAGTCATAGTTTCAATGCTTGGATTTTTTTTAATTTATAAATCCTATACTCTTTTTATTGATGGAAAAAATGAAAATGCACGAAAGTTAATGGTAACAAGTGTGATATATTTAACATTTGTTCAATTAACTTTTCTTTTTGATAAAATATTAAACTTGTGAAAACTAAAATGGATAAAAAAAGCAAAGCTCTCAAAATGATGTTGTGGTTTGGTATAGGATCATTAATTATGACTTTTGCCGGTTTAACAAGTGCATTTATTGTTAGTAAAAATAGAGTTGATTGGGTGACTGATTTTCCAATTCCTGCAGCTTTTTATTTTAGTTTATTTGTAATAATTATTAGTAGCTTATCATTATTAATTTCCAAAAAGTATTTAATTGAAAATAAGAATCTTAGCAATTTATTTTTAGTGATTACAATTGTTTTAGGGTTGTCTTTTATTTTACTTCAATTTACAGGTTTCAAACAGATAATACAGCAAGGATTTCATTTTACAGGACCAACAAGTAGCATAAACAGCTCATTTATATTTTTGATTGCATTTGTTCACATCATTCATGTGTTAGTGGCACTATTTTTTTTGGTTTATATATTAATCAGAAATTTTTATGTTCAAATTAGTGACCAAAATTCATTGGGCTTTGAATTGGCATCTATTTTTTGGCATTTCGTTGATATTTTATGGATTTACCTATTTATATTTTTGGTATTCTTCGGTTAAAATAATTATTTTTGCTAATTGAATAACTAGCCAATGCAAACTACAGTTTCTTCTAATTCTAATGAAAAGATATGGGGTGGTGGAAATAAACCAATGAATGCTTCATATGGAAAAATGATGATGTGGTTTTTTATTGTTTCAGATGCTCTAACGTTTTCTGGATTTATAGTTTCATATGGATTTGCAAGATTTAAGTTTGCTGATTCATGGCCAATTGCTGATGAGGTATTTACTCACGTTCCTTTCGTTCACGGAAAAGAACTTCCAATGATATATGTGGCATTCATGACTTTTGTTCTCATCATGTCATCTGTCACCATGGTTTTAGCTGTCGATGCTGGGCATAAAATGAAGAAGGCAAAAGTTACTTTCTATATGTTTTTGACAATTATTGGGGGCATAATTTTTGTCGGTTCTCAAGCTTGGGAATGGGCAACATTTATTAAAGGAGATTACGGCGCAGTTAAAACAAAAGGCGGAAATATTCTTCAATTTTTAGATGGTGAAACAAAAAAGAGAATTGCAGTGAGTGATTTTGCTTTTGAATTTGTTAATGATAGAGAACAACAACAAAAGTTCAATGGAATATGGTATCAATCGGAAAGTAGTCTACCCTCATTTTCTATTGATGAAGTTATTGCCGGAATGGAAGCTTCTCCAAATATTCTAATAAGAACACAATTATTGAACGAAAAGGGTCATAAGACCGTTTTATCTAGAGAAGAATCATTAGATATTTTAAAAAATACTGGTGTTTCTGTTGTAAATGGTGCGAATTTAATAGAGAATGAATATGGGGTTCCTTTATTTGCAAATTTCTTTTTCTTTATCACTGGATTTCACGGATTTCATGTATTTTCTGGAATTGTATTAAATATTATTATTTTTTTCAACGTAATTATTGGTACTTATGAAAAAAGAAAGAGTTATGAAATGGTTGAAAAGGTTGGGTTATATTGGCATTTTGTTGACTTAGTATGGGTTTTTGTATTTACATTTTTCTATTTAGTATAATACCATGGCAGATCACGCACATAAACTTGAAATATTTAGAGGACTAATTAAGTTTAAATCAAACACACAAAAAATAATCGGAGTGTTAATTTTACTTTCAATTGTAACCTTGATTGAGGTAGTTTTAGGTATATACAAGCCTGCTATCTTAAACGAATATTTTTTAAACCTTAAATTACTAAATTGGATATTTATCATTTTGACAATTGTAAAGGCTTATTATATAACCTGGGATTTTATGCACATGCGTGATGAAACATCTATTTTAAGAAGAGTTGTTGTTTGGACTGCTGTTTTCCTGATACTGTACCTGACTTTTATCTTAATTCAAGAGGGGGGTTATATCTTTGATGAGTTTGATGATACATCAAATTATATCAAAAAAAACTTTTAATTTTTTATCGTGATTAATAAATTTTACAGGAAATGGGTGGTTCTTGGGATTCTTTTTTTATTACCAGTAGTTTTTTTACTTTTCCTGTATCCATCAACTAACAATTACAATACACTTGATATTGTGCAAGAAAATATCCATGAGTTAGATTCGCTAAATTTTGTGGATAACAATTCAACAACACTTGAAAGTAATATTACAATATTGAATTTTTTGGGAGATGACCCTGAAAATAAATTAACAAGTGTTTTAAATCTTAAAGAGCTAGTTTATGACAAATTTAAAGGATTTAAAAAGTTTCAAATTATAACAATTAGCTCGAAAAAATCGGAGCTTGCATTGAAGAAAGTAAAAAAAAAAATAATCCAATCGGATGAGCTTAAATATTGGTTTTTTGCATCAACCAACTTGAAAAATTATACAAACATATTTGAATCATTGAGGTCAAAAAATGATTTAGATTCTTTAAATTATACCAGCCAGGTTTTTATAGTTGATAAACAAAAAAATCAGCGAGGTAGAATTGATGACAGAGATGAAGATGAAATAAAAAATGATTCAAAATTGATTGGTTTGTATAGTTACAATTCTGTACTAGTCTCGGAAATTAAGAAAAAAATGAATGATGATATTAGAATTTTATTTACAGAGTACCGACAAAAAAGAAAGGGAAATTTTAATTCAAATATCAGAAGATTAGATGATTTAGATCGAAATGAAAAAAAATAAAAATATAATCTGGTATATATTAATTATCGCTTTTGGTTTAATTTTTGTTCCATTGATTTTAAACCGATTAAAAAGTAATGATATTGTAAGAAGTGAAAGCAGAAGTTTAAAGGTTGATAATTTTGAAAACAATGCCATCCCGCTTTCATTTTTAATTATAAATGATAAGAAGAAAAAAGTTCCACAATTTAATTTTAGAAATCAAAATGGAAGATTGATATCTAACAAAGATTATCTAGGTAAAGTTTATGTTATTGAATTCTTTTTTACCACATGTACTACAATTTGCCCAATTATGACTAATAATCTCGTTCACGTTCAAAATAGTTTCACTTCTTTTCCAGAATTTGGAATAGCATCATTTTCGATAAATCCTGAATATGACTCAGTTGAGATTTTAAAAAAATATGAAATTGAAAATGGCATAACGAACCCAAATTGGAACTTGATGACTGGTAATAGAAAAGAAATATATAAACTAGCAAATGAGGGTTTTAACTTATACACTGCGGCCAGTCCTGACTTTGTGGATGGTTTTGAGCATTCTGGATACTTTGCTTTAGTCGATAAAGAAGGATACATTCGTTGTAGATCAGACAAATTTGGAAATCCACAGGTTTATTATAAGGGCTCTGTTGATTATAAAGAGAAATTAGACATAAACGGAGAATCTGAAGAAATTTCTATTCTCAAAGAAGATCTTTTAAAATTATTAAGCGAGTAAAATATGGAAAGAGTTAAGTTATATAATAGATTAATCATAATTGTATCAATTTTAGTTCCTGTTATAGTTGCATTATTGTTTACTGTGAGAATACCGAATGTTGAGCCGCTAAGTTTTCTGCCTCCAATCTATGCCTCAACTAACGCGTTAACAGCAATTCTATTAGTGTCAGCGGTTATTGCCATTAAGCAAAAAAACAGAAAATTACATGAAAAATTAATCAAAATATGTATTGTGCTTTCACTACTTTTTTTGGTAATGTATATTGCATATCATATGACAAGTGACCCCACTCCTTTCGGAGGAGAAGGAATGGTAAAATATATTTACTACTTTATTTTAATTTCTCATATTTTACTTTCAATTACTGTTATCCCCTTTGTACTAGTTTCTTATGTTAGAGCAATCACAGGAGATTTTGAAAGGCACAGAAAAATTGCTAAGATAACTTTTCCAATTTGGTTATATGTTGCTGTAACTGGTGTTATAGTTTATTTAATGATTGCACCATATTACAACTAAAATGAAAAAGTTAATACTTATTATTTTTTCTTTATTATTTGTGATTGATGTATCTTTCTCTCAGTGTTCTATGTGTAGGGCTGTTTTGGAAAGCAGTGAAAATGAAGCTATGGCAAAAGGAATTAATAATGGAATTGCATATTTAGCTTTTATCCCTTACTTAATTGTGTTTGTTCTAATATTTTTTGTTTACAAGAGTGTTAGAAATTCTAATTGATCTGACAGGCTTTTAACAACTAATTAACAGCAAAAGAGTTTTAATTTTAACATCTTTGTCAAAGAACAAAACATAAATTTTAATGCTTAATATTAAAGACTTACATAAGTCATATGATATGGGTGAATCTAGCCTTCACGTCCTAAAAGGGATCAATTTAAAAGTTGAAAAAGGTGAAATGGTTGCTATTATGGGGTCCTCTGGTTCAGGGAAATCAACTTTATTAAATATTATAGGAATACTAGATGAGTTAGATGAGGGACAATATTTTTTAGATGGCATAGAAATTAAAGATCTAACTGAAAAGAAATCAGCAAACTACAGAAATAAATTTTTAGGTTTTGTTTTTCAGTCCTTCAACCTAATTAATTTTAAAAATGCATTGGAAAATGTAGCATTACCATTATACTATCAAGGATTGAATCGAAAAGATCGGCTGGATAAAGCTCTGTTTCATTTAGAAAAAGTTGGTCTTGCAAATTGGGCCTCACATATGCCCAATGAGCTCTCGGGGGGACAAAAGCAAAGGGTTGCAATTGCACGTGCTTTAGCTGCAGAACCAAAACTATTGTTGGCAGACGAACCTACTGGGGCCTTAGACTCAAATACTTCAAAAGAAATCATGAAATTCCTACAACAATTAAATGATGAAGGAAAAACAATATTAATTGTTACACATGAGCATGATATTTCACTAATGTGTAAAAGAATTGTAAAGCTAAAAGACGGTATTATCACTGAGGATAAAAAAATTAAACAACATAAGATTAAGTAATGTTAGATTTTGGCTTATTAAGAGAGGTACTTCAAAGTTTAAATAAAAATAAGCTGAGAACACTACTTTCTGGATTTACTGTTGCTTTTGCAATAATGTTATTTACAATATTATTCGGAATTGCAAATGGTTTTCAAAATACATTTGAAAATGAGTTTGCTGGAGATGCCAACAATTCAATATTTATATATTCAGGACGTACTTCAAAGCCGGTAGATGGATATCAAACGGGTAGAAGAATTATGTTTGATAATGAATTATACAAAACCATTAAAAAGGAATTCAATAATAATATTGAATTTATCACAGGAAGAGTGTATAATAACGTTACAGCAACTTTTGGCGTAGAGAGAAATAATTATACTGTCAGAGCAGTAGATCCAGATCACCAATTTATTGAAAAATCAGAAATGAAACAAGGAAGATTTATTAATTCCTTAGATTTGGCAAATAATACCAAAAATATTGTTATTGGAAATTTAGTTGCTAATGATCTCTTTGGCAATATCGATCCAATTGGAAAATATTTAGATCTCAATAAAATTAAGTTTAAAGTTGTTGGTGTTTTTGTAGAAAGAACAGAAGGAACTGATAGTAATGAGGCAAGGATAATATATATGCCTATTTCTACAGCTCAAAAAATATATGGAGCTGATGATAAAATTGATCAGATTAATTTAACCTATAATCCTGCATTAAGTGAGCAAGAAGCGCTGGCTTTTGGTAATAAAATCATTGACAGAATGAAAGAAATTTTATTTGTTGCAAAAGATGATCAATCAGCTATTCGCACAAGAAATAGGGCTAGAGAAGCGCAAGAAATTAATCAGTTTAATGGTGCTTTGGCCGTTCTAGTATTAATTATCGGCATGGGAACATTAATAGCTGGAGTTGTTGGAATTAGTAATATTATGATATTTATTGTGAAGGAAAGAACAAAGGAAATTGGGATTAGAAAGGCACTCGGTGCTACTCCAAATTCAATTGTATTATTAATAATTTTGGAATCAATTTTTATTACTGCCATTTCAGGATATATTGGACTGCTAATTGGCGGAGGAATTTTAAATGCATTTAATTTAGAAGATTATTGGATTACTGATCCTCAGGTTAGCAGCAAGCTTGTAATAGCTGCAACAATTACTTTGATAATTTCTGGAACAATTGCTGGATATATCCCTGCCAAAAGAGCCGCTGGAGTTAAGCCAATTAAAGCATTAAGAGATGAGTAATATGTTTAGATTCTTATTTGACAAAGACACATGGCAAGAGCTTAGGGAAAGCTTAACTAAAAATAAGTTAAGGACTATAATTACGATGATTGGTGTATGGTGGGGAATTTTATTATTAATCGGTCTTTTGGGTTCTGCAAAAGGAATTGAAAATAAATTCAGCGTTCAGTTTGGTGACTATGCCACTAATAGTGTCTTTATTTGGGGGCAAACAACAAGTAAGGCTTTTAAGGGATTTCAGCAAGGAAGATATCCTGGCTTAAAACTTTCACAGCTTGAAAAAATTAAAAACCAGGTAAAAGGTATTAAGTTTTTATTACCTAGAAATGCTAGAGATGCTCAGGTTGTGAGAGGTGTTCAATATGATAATTTTGGAATATCAGGCGATTTCCCTCTGCTTGATGAAATTCAAAAGAAAAATCTTATTAGCGGAAGATTTATTAACCAATTGGATATTAATGACAGTAAAAAAGTAGCTGTTATTTCTGATGATGTATACAAACAACTGTTCGCGGTAGATGAAAATGCAATTGGAGAGTTTTTAAAAATTAATGATATCAGTTTTAAGGTAGTCGGTGTTTTTGAGCAAGGCGACTTTGATTTTGGAGGAGATTTACATATACCTTTTACAACTTTTCAAAAGGTCTATAACCAAGGGGATAATATTGGCTGGATTACTGTTACAGGTGAGCAAGATTTTAATATAAGACAAATTGAAAAAGATGTTAAACTGGCACTTAAAAACTTAAACTATGTTCACCCTGACGATAATCGTGCTTTTGGCAGCTTTAATCTTGGAGAATTGTTTGATAGGTTTGAAGGTTTTTTGAAAGGAATGCAATTTTTAACTTGGTTTGTTGGAATTGCCACATTAATTGCCGGTGTATTTGCAATTGGAAATATATTGCTCATCACGGTTAAAGAAAGAACAAAAGAAATTGGTATTAGAAGAGCAATCGGCGCAACTCCATTTGAGATTAAAAGGCAAATAATACTTGAATCTATCTTTTTGACAATAATAGCTGGGATTTTTGGCATTATTAGTGGAGGATGGATATTAATTGCAATGGATTTTGCGTATGGAAGTGGCCCTGATTCTATTCTAATTAATGCATCTGTGTCAATATTTGTGGTTTTTATTGCAGTAATTATATTGGTACTTTTTGGATCTCTAATCGGATTAATTCCTGCTAACAGAGCAACTAGTATTAAACCTATAGATGCATTGAGAGAAGAATAATTAATTTTAAATTTTAAATATGAAAAATTGGATTAAATATATATTAATAATTTTGGTGATATTCTTATTACTATTTGTGCTAAAATATTTTAACGATTCAAATACGGCATCAATAATTGATTATAAGACAGAGCAACCTTTTTATACTTCAATTGTAAAAGAGGTTGTAGCTACGGGTAAATTAAATCCGGAAGATGAAATCGAATTGAAACCACAGGTAAGTGGTATAATAGATAAAATTTTTGTGGAGGAAGGCGATATTGTAATGAGAGGAGATTTAATAGCAAGTATTAGGGTGGTTCCTAATGAACAAGCATTATTGAGTGCAACTAGTAGAATTAACTCATCAAAATTATCCTATGATAATGCAAAAAAACTTTTTGATAGAAGCGAAAAATTATACGAAAAGGGAGTTATTTCCAAACAGGACTTTGAAAATAGTCAGTTGTCAATGGAGCAAAATATGGAATCCTTGAGGCAAGCCGAAAATGATTTTAAGATTATAAAAAAAGGAACTCTAACAGGTGGAAGCTCAGCAAACACGAATGTTTTGTCTCAAATTTCGGGTACTATTTTGGAAATACCAATCAGAGAAGGCACCCCGATTACTGAAACCAATACGTTTAGTCCTGGTACAACAATCGCAACCGTTGCAGATATGACTAAAATGATCTTCGAAGGACAAGTTGATGAAACTGAGGTTTCTAAGCTTGCTGAGGGATCTGAAATTAAGGTTATATTGGGTGCACTAGAAAAGGATGAATTCGAAGCTAAGTTAACATTTGTTGCCCCAAAAGGTATTGAATTAGGAGGTGCTGTACAGTTTAAAATAAAAGCTGATGTTGAAATACCTGAAAGTGTTAATGTTAGAGCAGGATACAGTGCAAATGCAATCATGTCAATTGGTCAGAAAGAGAATATTTTATGTATCAATGAATCCTTGCTACAGTTTAATAGAATCACAGACAAACCTTTCGTTGAAATACAAAACGAAAATGGTTTATTTATTACAAAAGAGGTTGAAGTTGGAATTTCTGACGGAATCAATGTCGAAATATTAAAAGGAGTGAAAGAGGGAGATAAAATTAAAGTATGGAATTCTATTGAGGATGAAGATGAAGATGAGGTTAGAAGGAGACAAGATGAAAATTCCAGAGAATTAGAGGATTAATATTATTTGGTAGATATGAAAAAAATTAAAATTTTTAAGTTTTGTATTCTTGTAGCTAGCATTTCATTTGCACAAGATAAAATATGGACCTTAGAGCAATGTGTTGATCATGCATTGGAAAATAATATAACAATTCTTCAGGCTGAAAATAGTTTACTTTCATCTAAGCAAGATATCATAAGTGCAAAAGGCAATTTTTTACCATCAATTAACTCCAATCTTAGTGGAGGTGCCAGTTTAGGAAATATTGAAGTTTTTCCTGGAGAATTTAGAGATAGAGAGTTTTATTCTACATCTGTTGGAATTGGTTTTTCCCAAAGTGTTTTTAACGGATTTAGAAATATTAACTTATTGAATCAAAGTAAATTAAGTTTGGAAAGAAATCAATTTGAATTGGAAAAGTTTAAGGACGACATATCGCTTAACGTTGCAAACACTTATTTAAATGTACTGTTTAACAAAGAAAATTTAGAATTAGCTAAGCTTCAAGTTGAATTTTCAGAATTCCAAGTTAATCAGGTAAAAACATTGGTTGAGGCTGGATCTGAACCAAATTCAACATTAATTGAAACTCAGGCAACATACAGCAGAGATATTCAAAATTTAACTATTGCTGAAAATAACCACGATCTAGCGCTGCTGACACTAGCACAATTATTACAATTGCCTTATGAAAATTTTGATGTGGAAGTAATAGAAATTGACACCCCCTCTGCAAATCTAATGTATAATGATATTGCACCTATATTAAATTATGCTTTGCAAAATCGTAATGAAATTAAAGTTGCTGAAAGAGACATTGAATTAGCAAAATTAGGAACCAAGATTTCTAAAAGTGCATATTTACCAAATGTATCTATGGGATATGGATTTAATGCATCTGCTAACTTTTCAAACTTAACAGTAGATGATGAATTACTTGATCAGTTAAATGTAAATAAAGGACATTCAATTAACATGAATATCTCGATTCCAATTTTTAATAGAAATCAAACAAAAGCACAGGTTAAAAAATCAAAAATTCAAGAAGAAACTACGAATTTAGCTTTAGAACAGGCGAAAATCAATTTAGAATCAACAATTCAAAGAGCATTTACAGATGCACGTGCTGCATTAAAATCTTATGAAGCTGCGCAGCTTTCTTTACAATCACAGGAGGTAGCATTTAAAAATTCACAAGAAAGATTTATAATAGGAGCCTTGAATTCTTTTGATTTGGAACAATCCAGATTACGAATGATAAATGCCAGATCTTCATTAATTAATGCTAAATATGATTTTATATTCAAAACAAAAGTATTAGATTTCTACCTCGGTAAAAGATAAACTTCGTGTCATTAATTTTAAATATTGAAACATCAACGACCAACTGCTCAGTTTCTATCTCTGAAAATGAGGAAATAATTACATCACAGGAAAAAAATTTTGAGTACTATTCACACTCTGAAGTTTTACATGTTTATATTGCTGAACTATTTAGTAAATCAAATTTGGAAATCAATGATATTAGAGCTGTTTCAATCTCAGAAGGTCCTGGTTCATACACTGGCTTGAGAATTGGATCTGCAACGGCTAAAGGAATTTGTTTTGCTTTGAAAATTCCATTAATTGCGATCGATACCATGCATATTTTGGCAAAAAAAATAAAATCAACAAAGGGGTATATTATTCCCAACTTAGATGCAGGAAGAAATGAAATTTATTTTTCTGTTTTTGATTGTAATTACAAAAAAATTCAACCTACAAATTTTAAAGAATTAAAAACAAAATCTTTTGAAAAATATCTTGATTCTGAATCGGTTCAATTTGTTGGAAATGCAAACAACAAATTGAAAAAATTCTTGAACTCAGATAATGCAATTTTTTCAAAAAATGAGTTACCATCGTCCTTAGAAATGGTAAGTTTGTCCTTTGAAAAATTTTCTAGAAATGAGTTTGTAGATATTGAGAATTTTGAGCCTAACTACTTAAAGAACTTTATTAAAAAATAAATAAAATTATCCGTTTATTGCTTCAACCTTGTCAACTTTAGTTGACAGCATTTCTTTAAGAATATTTTCAATTCCATTTTTTAGAGTTATTGTTGAAGATGGACAACCACTACACGCTCCTTGTAAAATTACTTTAACAACTTTTCCTTTTGGGTCATAGGAGTCAAATACAATATTTCCACCATCAGATGAAACCGCAGGCTTGATATATTCATCTAAAATTGATATAATTTGTTTTGAAATTTCATCACTTTTTGAATCTTTTTGAGGTTTTGATTTTTTATATTCAAGAATATTTTTTGAAAGAAAATCAATGATGAAGCTTCTTAATTGAGGTGTGATTTCATCCCACTCACTTATTTCATATTTTGTTATAGAAACATAGTTTCGATCAATATAAATACTTTTTACAAACGGAAATTTAAATAACTCCCTTGCAAATTTCATTTCTGATGCTTCATCGATATTATTAAACTCAACATTAGTATCAATTAAAATTTTATTAGACACAAATTTCATGACTGATGGGTTTGGTGTACTTTCAGAATATATTGAAATGGGGTTTTTAATATTTTTTTTTGGTTCATCTACAGCGTTAAGTCCACTATTTAAATAATTTTCAATTTTTACTCTTACCTCTTCTTCAACATCATTCCATTCAATGATATTAAATCTTTCAATTGAAATAAATGATGGAGTTATATATACTTTTTTTACAAATGGAAGGTAAAAAAGCTCTTGTGCTAATTTTGAGTTTTTTGCTTCATCAATATTAGAATACTCATAGTTTTTATGATTTGTTATAAAACTATTTATTTCAAATTTATTAATAAATTTATTAGCTGTTTTTTCGATTTTTACCTTGTATTTCATCATAATAAAGCCTTTAGCAAAAATAATAAATATTAGTCTTTAAGGAAATATTAATCAGTATATGTCTATTAAAATTTATATATTTGGTCGTGCTGTGTAATATCAGTTGTAAATAATAGTTTTATTTTACATTATGAGATATAAAATATCAATCTTATTTCTTGCAATCATTGTTTTTTTTAATGAGAAATCTTTTTCACAAGAGGGTTTGCCAATATATTCTGATTATTTAACCGATAATTATTATTTATTGTTTCCTTCAATGGCAGGAGCATCTAGTTGCTCCAAAATCAGATTTACAGGGAGACAGCAATGGGTTGACTCTGATAAAGCACCAAATTTACAGACGATAAGTTTTAATGGTAGACTAGGAGATTCTAGATCTGCTCTTGGTGCTATTGCATATAATGATCAAAATGGATATCATTCGCAATCAGGAGGCTATTTAACATATGCTCATCACATCATGTTTTCAAGAAGTGAATTGGATTTGGATATGCTTTCTTTTGGTCTCAGCGCGGGATTAATCCAATATAAACTAGATGAATCTTCTTTCCTTTCTGCAGGTTTTGATCCACTTATTTCTGGAGTTGAGCAAAGTGCAACAAATTTCAATATTGATTTTGGTTTTTCATATCAATACCTTGATTTCTATATTCACACTTCAATAAAAAATCTCTTAAAAAATGATGGTATAAACTTTAATGAACAAGGGTTAAGCTATAATAATCTCAGAACATATATTATGTCCTCTGGATATTTGTTTTCAAACAACTCTGATACCTGGTATTTTGAACCATCATTAATGTTTGTGCACAAAGACGCTACTAAAGAAACATTCGCTGATTTGAATTTTAAATTGTATAAAGAGTTTAATTTTGGAAGGATTTGGGGTGGAATATCATACAGAACATCTTTTGACGGTGCTAATTATGTAAATAATACAAATCAACTAACTAATCAAAAGCTTCAGTATGTTACTCCTTTAATTGGTATGAAGTTTAATAGTTTTGTTTTTGCATACACTTATTCATACCAATCAAACTCTGTAGTATTTGATAATGGTGGTTACCATCAATTAACTTTGGGATTTGATTTAGGATGTAGAAAAGATAGAATGGATTGTAAATGTCCCTGGATCAAGTAAATTTATTAAAATTCCTTTCTTTCCATTTTAAATCTTCCATCAATAAAGTCTTTTGAAATAGTTTTTGAATTATAAAATAATTTGACACTACCATGGGTATTCTTTTCAGAGCTTAGGTTAAACTCATTTAATATCTTTTTGGTTTGATTAACGATGGGCATTATTGAATCAACTATTTTAATTTTATCACCAATAATTTCCATTATTTCATCTTTTAAAAAATTATAATGCGTACAGCCTAAAACAAGGTGATCTATATTTTCTTTTACCATTGGAAGTAAATAGTCATTTAATTTTATCTTAAAAAATGTTGATTTTATCGGGACACCTTTTTCTAAGTTTTCTACTAAACCAAATCCAGGCTGCTCGTAAATTTTAATTTTTTCTTTGTTATTAGAGTGCTGTGTTTTTAAAAAAACATTGCTACTCAATGTTTTTTTAGTAGCTAAAACACCTATTTTTTTTGTTTTTGTTTGTAAAATTGCAGGCTTTATCCCAGGCTCAATTCCGATAATTGGGCAATTAAAAATTTTTCTTAATGATTCAATTGAATTTGTTGTTGAAGTATTACAAGCAACAATGATGATTTTACAATCTAGTTTAATTAGCTCTTTACAGTTCTTAATACTTAGTTCAGTAATAATTTTTTTTGACTTATTTCCGTAAGGACAATTTTTGTTGTCCGCCAAATAAATAAATTTCTCATTTTTAAGCTCTTTGAATAGTTCATTTAGAATAGAGACACCTCCAATTCCAGAATCAAAAATACCAATAGGTCTATTATCCATGAGTAAAAAAAAAGCTGTCTACTGACAGCTTTCTAATTTTATTGACATTTAATTTAAAAATTTAGTTTTTTCTTAACTTCTTCCATTAAATCTTTTCCACTAGCAACGATTAAACCTTGTCCTTGGGTTGAATCTAGCACATAATCAAATCCAAGATCAGCGGCTACTTGGTTAATTGCTTCTTGTGCCTTTTCAGTAATTGGCTTCAAAAGATCAAATTCTTTTTTTTGTAATTCCTGCTGAGCTTGAGCTTGATACTGTCTAATACTCTGTTCCATTCCTTGAACTTCTTGTAATCTTTTGGCATTTTCTTCTTCAGATTGTGATGCAGCTTCTGAATCATATTGTTTTACTTTACTTTGAAGTTCAGAGGCCATTGTTTGAATATCAGTTTCATAGGTTTTAGCAAGTTTTTCAAGTTCAGCTTTAGCATCATTCATTTCTGGCATGGAAGCTACTAATTCAGTAGTATTAATGTGAGCAATCTTTGATTGAGCTGTTACATTTACACAAATAAAACCTAATATTAGGGTTAGGAAGATTTTATTGATATTGTTCATAATTTTTTAATTTTGTTAATGTCTTCGCAAATGTACTAATCTTTTCCTTTTTTATTAGCACTATTTTTTTGTTTTCTTTGTTCAAGTAATTCTTTGACAGAGAGTTTTCTATTAGAATTGTCTTTTTCTTGTATTTTATTTTCTCGATTTTTTTCTCTCAAATCAAATTTCGAATCATTATTCATTTTGATTTCTTGACGTTTTTGCTGATCAAATTCTTTTTTTTCTCTTCTTGAATCCAATTTTTTTCTGTTATTAGATCTTGATATTGTCTGAATTATCTGGTCACTAATATCGAATCTTTTGTCCGAATAGAGCATTACTAAGTCAGAGGATTTATCAAAAATGAAATCATAATTTTTTGATTTGGCGATCTCTCTTATTGCATTAAAAATCTGATCTTGAATTGGCTGAATTAATTGTGTTTTTTGGATTATCAAATCCCCATTAGGCCCAAATTTTCTCTGTTGAAATTCCTCTAAATCATTTTCCTCTATTAAAATTTCTTGTTCCATTTCTTCAATTAATTCTTTTGTTAAAAGAATTCTTTCAGAATTTAACGCTTCTTTCAATCCTTGGATTTCTCTTTTTTTCTTTTGAATTTCTGAATTCCAACTTTGGGCTTGACTTTCAAGTCTTTCGGAAACCTCTGAGTATTCCGATAAATTTTCAAGAATATATTCAGTGTCAATATATCCAATCTTTACTCCCTTTTGAGAAGTAACTGTGCAAGAAATCAAAAAAAATAAAATTAATGTAAATCCTTTTCTCATATTTTTTTAAACGTTAGTTGGTGTAATTTATTTTATTTAAAAGTTTTGTCCAAATATAAAATGAGTTTCCCATCCGTGTTTAGTTGATTGACCAGGAATAGGGTCAAATCCATGACCAAAGTCAATACCTAATAAACCAAATTGTGGCATGAAAAGTCTTATTCCAACTCCAGCAGATCTATTTAGTAAAAATGGGTTGAAATCTCTAAAGCTATTATATGAAGCACCCCCCTCAATGAATGATAAAGCAAAAATTTTAGCCTGTTCTCCTAAGCTGATAGGATATCTTAGTTCCAAAGAATATTTATTAAAAATAGAGCCTCCATCCTGAGTTGAAAGTGATGAGTTTGGATATCCCCTAAGTGGTACATTTTCTCTTCCATCTAGATTATACATCCCCATTCCATCTCCACCTAAGAAAAATCTTTCAAAAGGAATAATTCCTCTATCATTATTGTATGCGCCAAGAAATCCAAAATCAAAGGATGGTCTTAATACAAGCTTTTCTGTAAGTGCGGTAAACCATTCTCCTTTAAATTTTATTTTATAAAATTCGAGCCATTTATACCTTTCTTGATCTATTTCAGCGATTCTATCTGTTGCATCAGAATTTGTTGGATCCTCAGAAAGGACTTCAACTAAACTCGATCTTTCCTCTTTAAGTGCACTATAATCTACATTATTAAATGCTGAATATGGAAGTGTTAGCTTGGCTGAAATACTAAAGTTGGAACCACCAGTTGGATAAATTGGATCAGTGTATGTATTATTTCTACTCAAAGCAATTGTGTAAGACAAATTGCTAGAAGAGCCATTACCAAATGTAAACAAACCGGTTCTGTAATCATTTAAGTCGTAATACTGAAAACCGATGTATTGTGCTAGTGTAAAGTAATCATCAGGGACAGTTAGTCTCTTTGCAATTCCGATTGACAGCCCTGAAATGTTAAAATATCTTGATTTGTCGGCTGTGTAGCTGTAGGGATTAAACATATATTGCTTCGTTTGAGATAATTGAACTGAAAATTGAACAGGTTTTTTACCTCCAAGCCATGGTTCGGTAAAGTTAAAGCTATTTACTGTGTAGAATCTGCTTGCTTGCAATCTAAGTGCTAATCTTTGTCCATCACCCATTGGAACAGGTTTATATGCTTCCTTTTTAAAGATGTCTTTTACCGAAAAATTATTAAATGAAAAACCCAGAGTTCCAATAAAACCGCCACCACCATAACCTCCTTGTAATTCAATAGTACTAGAACCAGTTTCAACCAGTGAATACTCTAAATCAACCGTCCCAGTTGTAGGATTAATATTTTTAAAATCAGGTGTTATGAGTTGAGGGTCGAAAAATCCCAATTGGCCAAGTTCTCTTAAGGATCTAAATACATTAGCCTTGCTGTACAATTGGCCTGGTCGGGTTCTAATTTCTCTATAAATTACATGGTCATTTGTTTTATTATTCCCGACAACAGTAATCTTGTTGAAGTATGCCGGTTTACCTTCATTTATTCTAATTTCTAAGTCAATTTCATTTCCATCAGCATTAACCTCAACAGGTGTAACAGATGAAAACAAGTATCCGTTATTTTGATATAAATTACTTAAATCGTTAGCATCAGGGTCAGATCTATCAGCAATTCTCTTTTCTAGCTCAACTCCATTATACGTATCACCCTCTTTAATCTTGAGAATTTGATTCAGCTGTTGGTCAGTATAAATAGTATTTCCTAAATATTCTATTTTTCCAAATGAATACTTTTCACCTTCGGTAAGGGAAATCTCAACATTTATTTCGTTTTTATTTTCATCATATATTGAATCTGAAATTATTCTGGCATCACGATAACCTTTTTCTTTGTATTTGTCAATGACACTCGAAAGATCTTCCTCAAAGTCTTCAGGAATGTATTTTGATCTTTTAAATATCCTATAGAATTTTTTTCTTTTAGTATTTTTCATTGACTTTTCAATCACTCGAGAACTCAATTTTTTATTTCCTAAGATGTTAATTTTATTTATTTTAATCTTTGGACCTTTTTCAATATTGATTTTCATATTTACTTTTGCCTTTCCAAGGGAGTCTGTGTATTCTTCATTAAGAATGTTTACTTTTGCTTTTAAAAATCCTTTTTCCTTGTATTTATTTTCTAGGTAATTTTTTGTTGTTGTAATTAAGTTTTCAGTGACTTTTACACCAATTTGTAATTTATTTTCTTTTATAACTTCTTCAATTTTTCTTTTTTTAATACCATTTACCTCTAATTCTTTCAACTCTGCCAAGTCAAATAATTCAATTTCCAGGTCAATTCTATTGTCAGATATATTTTTTTTATAAACGTTTACTGAGCTAAATAAGTTCGATGCCCAAAGTTTTTTGATAGCATTGCTTAATTTTTCTCCCGGAACTGAAATAGTTTCACCTTTTTTTAGCCCAGAGTATGTTATAATGGTTAATGGGCTAAAAGATGTATTACCTGAAACAGTAATTTCTCCTATTTCATATTTTTCAATACTACTTTGTGACTGAATGTTATATCCAAAGAAGAGGAAAAATAATATTAAATAGAATCTATATATTCTCATGTTGAAAATACTTAATTATTGATTTGTTCACTGATTTTTCCAAATCTTCTTTCTCTACTTTGGTAGTTAATAATTGCTTTGTAAAGGTCTTTTTTCTTGAAATCTGGCCATAGTTTTTTTGAAAAATATAGTTCTGAATATGCTATTTGCCATAATAAAAAATTACTTATTCTTTTTTCACCACTTGTTCGGATTAATAAATCCACATCAGGTAAAAAACGAGTGTAAAGATGGTCATTTATAACCGATTCATCAATTTTTTTTGAAGAAATTATGTTATTTTTAACTTTGTCAGAAATTTCTTTTACAACATCAATTATCTCACTTCTAGCTCCATAGCTTAATGCAAGTGTTAGGGTTAAGCTTTTATTATTTTTAGTCTCATTTGTAACTTTGATTAGATAATCGCAAATTTTTCTCGGTAATTTTTCCAATGTCCCAATTGTTGTAAATTTTATATCATTTTTATTGAGATTTTTTAGCTCATTTTTAAGCGAAAGTAGAAGAAGTTCCATTAAAAAATCAATTTCTAATTTTGGTCTTTTCCAATTTTCTGTAGAGAAGGCATATAGAGTTAGATTTTTAATACCCAATTCAATGCATGCTTCAATAATATTTTTTACTGCTTTCCTGCCAGCCTTGTGACCAAACTCTCTGCTTAAACCTTTTTTTTTCGCCCATCTTCCATTCCCATCCATTATTACAGCAACGTGGTTAGGAATTTTATTTTTATCAATTTCAACTTTCTTCATCATCTGATATTACAATAACATGGTCTTCTTCCAAATGTATATGAAATTCCTAAAGAACTAAAAAAATACCAGTCATTGTTATTTATATTTCCAAAATTAGGATTTAAAGACGAATTTCCGTCAATTTCATCGGAAAATACGTACCTAGCACCTCCTTCCATTGAAAAAATAAATTTTTCAAGAAATCTCACTTTTAATCCAATAATCATTGGAATACCAAAAGACTTATTTTTTTTATTAACTGATATTAAATTATCTCCCTGTAATAAAATTTCATCAAATTTTGAAAAGGACAACCCTGTATACATGTAAGGGCTAAAAAAATCATAATCCTCATGTAGATTGAAATCAAGCATATTAAACTCAATTCCAGCAGAAATTTCAGAGATTGGTGTAGAAAAACTATAGCCTCTTTCAATTCTTCTAGGATCTTTAGAGTTTATATCATTTGCGATTAAATTTGATTTTATAAAAGTCAATTTTATTGAATGTCTAGGACTTCTATTCCATTTCAGCGAAAAACCAGAAACATTATTATTTCTAATGTTTTTTTGGAATGGATTAACAAATTTAGTATCTCCAACATCACCAATAAAATTTGATTTCCCATGTATATAGCCAACTTCATATATTTGAGAAAACAAGCTATTACAAATCAATGAAAATAATAATATAAAATGACTAATTTTCAATTTTTTCCTTTTAACATAAAACTGAAATGGGTTCGTATTATTGTTCTGTTCTTTTATCTTTCCCCCAATAAAGTTTTTCCCTTAGCGTGTTAAGGGGATCTGAATCACCAGTATCTACTAATTGTAATTTATGTTTAGATTTATTTATTGATAATTTTGTTTTTACAGAAATCGAAAAAATTTCAGAATCTGCAGATAAAAGGCATTCTTTTTCTCTACTTGAAATTTCAAGATCTATTTTTTGATTATCGGGGACAACTAGTGGCCTAGCATTTAAATTATGAGGAGCAATTGGTGTAAAAACTAAACTTTCAGCATTTGGTAAAATAATTGGACCACCACAACTCAGTGAATATCCTGTAGAGCCTGTTGGCGTTGAAATGATTAATCCATCTGCCCAGTAAGTATTCAAGTATTGATTATCAATCATTGTTTTTATTGAAATTAACGAAGTAGTATTTTTTCTGCTAATGGCTATTTCATTTAGTGCATATTTTTTACGGTCGTCAAACTCAACCTCAATTATTGTCCTTTCAGAAATTTTATAATCTTTATTAACTAGTTTTTTTACTATTTGATCAATATTTTCAATATTTGAGCTAGCTAAGAATCCAAGCCTACCTTTGTTAATTCCAATGATTGGAATATTTAAATCAGCAATTTCTTTTGCAGCTCTTAAAAATGTTCCGTCTCCTCCTACAGCAATTACATAGTCAAAACTTTTATCAAGTTGAATAAATTTTCTAGTGTGTAAGTAATCAATTTTAGAACCTTTATTTTTTGAAATAAATTGATATAAATTTTCATCAATTTCACAAATTATTTTATTCTTTTCAAGAACTTTGATAAGAGAAATAATATGCTGAAAATTTTCTGTAGAATTAGATTTTGTATAAAGGGCAATTTTCAAAATGATCTAGGAAATAAATGAAATTATTACTTTCAAAATTAAGTAAAAATAAATTAGTTTTGACGAAATAAAACTACTTAAAATATTATGAATGACTAAGCTAAGTGTTAACATAAATAAAATAGCTACTCTTAGGAACTCGAGAGGTGGTAATGAACCAAATGTGGTTAAATTTGCGGTAGATATTCAAAGATTTGGTGCTGATGGAATAACTATACATCCAAGACCAGATGAACGACACATAAAATATGATGATGTGTATGCCTTAAAAAATGAGGTTTACACTGAATTTAATATCGAAGGTAATCCGATCGATAAATTTATGAAATTAGTAATTGATGTACAACCAACTCAAGTAACTCTAGTTCCTGATAAAATAGATGCTATTACCTCAAATTCTGGATGGAATACTATTAAGTATAAAAACATGTTAAAGGATATTATTAATGAGCTAAAGTCTTATGATATTCGGACTTCAATTTTTTTAGATCCTGAAACTAAATATATTGATTCACTAGTGGAAATTAAACCTGATAGGGTGGAATTATATACAGAAGAATTTGCCAAAGAATTTCTAATTGGTAATTTTTCAATAATTGAAAAATATAAAGTTTGTGCAGATAAAATATCAAAAGAGGGTATCGGGGTTAATGCAGGTCATGATCTTTCATTAAAAAACATAAAGTATTTTGCTAATAACATAGAAAATTTATTAGAAGTGTCCATAGGTCATGCACTCATAACTGAGAGTTTATATTATGGTTTAGAAAAAACAATCAAGAAATATTTGCACTTTTTGTCTTAATTATGTTATTGCACTCAAAAATTTTAGGTGAGTCTTCTTCAGAAGTTTTGATTCTTCATGGATTTTTAGGATCGGGGGATAACTGGCTTTCAATTGCTAGGGAATTATGTAAAAAAAATATTAAAGTTCATTTAATTGATCAAAGAAATCATGGCAGGAGTTTTCATACTGAATCGTTTAACTATGACGATATGTGTAATGATTTACTTTATTACATTAAATATTATAAAATTACCAAACCGATTCTTTTGGGTCATTCCATGGGTGGTAAGACCGCCATGCAATTTTGTTTAAAATATCCCGAACTAATCTTAAAGGTTTTCGTAATGGATATAGCCCCCAAATACTATCCAAATCACAATCAGCACATTCTTGATGCCTTGAAAACAATAGATTTAGAGAAATTTAATCAGAGGAAAGAAATCGAGAAAGTGCTTTCAAATTCTATAACTATGCCAGAAATTAGAGGATTTATAATGAAAAGTATTTTTAGAAAATCTAATAATAAGTTTGGGATTCGGTTCAATTTACAATCGCTTTCTAAAAATGTAGAAATTGTCGGAAAAGAGATTTCATCTACTAATAAATTTCTTAAAAGAGTCTTTTTTTTCAAAGGTGAAAAATCTAGTTATATAAATTTATCTGACCACAAATTAATATATTCTTTTTTCCCAAATGCAGAAGTTATAGAAATTAAAAATGCGGGTCATTGGCTTCACAGAGACAATATGTCTGATGTGTTGAGACATTTACACGCAAATATATAAGTATTAACATCATTGTTTTTGATACATCTAAAAAAAGATTAATTTCGCACACCAATTCACTCAGAATGAAAATATCCGCAGCAAAAAAAAATAAACTTAATGGAATAATAACGGTAGTCATAGAAAAAAATGATTATGAACAAAAGGTTACCAGTGTTTTGAAGAAATATTCAAAGACTGCAAGCATTCCTGGTTTTAGAAAAGGCTTTGTACCTTTATCGCTAATAAAAAAACAATATGGAGGTGCAGTAAAAGTTGATGAAATCAATAAGCTGATTGACTTAAGCCTAAAGAAATATATCAACGATGAAAAATTGGATTTACTAGGTGGACCTATTCCTTGTAAAAATGATGATTTAGATTGGAATTCAGAGACGATTTGCTTTGATTTTGAGATTGGGTACTCACCTGAATTTAAATTGAATTTCAAACCCAAAAAACCAATTGTTCAGTACGAGATTATTCCTGATAAAAAGAATATTGATGATCAGATTAAAAATATTCAGGCTAGATATGGTAAATTGATATCAAAGTCCAAAATCAAAGAAAAATATGAAATTACTGGGTTATTTTTTTCGGATGATAATGAGATTAATGAGTCTATAGTTTTTACAACTGATATTCTAAAACCATCTTTTAGAAAAAAAATTTTAGGTCTTACAATTGGAAAAGAGATTGAAGAGCAAGCCTCAAAAATTTTCAAAGATTCCAAGGATATTTCATTGAAATTAAAAATTGATTCAACAGAAAAAGAGCAGCTAAATAAACTTATTAAAGTAAAAATTAATGAGATAAATGAGAGAGAGCCCGCAGAGTTAAATCAAGATTTGTTTGACAAAATTTTTGGAAAAGAAGTTGTTAAAAATGTTTCCCAAATGAAAAATAAACTTTCTGAAGATTTCATTAAACAATTTCAAACACAGACAAACCAAAAGTTAATGAATGATACAATTGAATTTCTTATTAGTTCTACTAAAATAGATTTACCAAAAGATTTTTTAACTAAATGGATTCAATTAAACAGTGAAAAGAAAATTACTTTAGATGAAGCAAAACTAGAGTATGAGAAATCCGAGAAGGGAATGAAATATCAGCTAATCGAAAGTAAAATAATTATTCAAAATAATCTGCAAGTTAATTTTGATGACTTAAAAAAATACACTTCTGATTTGATAAAAATACAAATGCAACAGTATGGTCAATCTGTTACAGATGAAAAAAATATAGAACAAACAGTTGCTAGAGTGATGAGCAATAAAGATGAAGTTAAGAGACTTACAGAACAACTTAGCGGTGAAAGAATACTTAATTTTTTCAAAGAAAACATATCATATAAATCAAAAAAATTAACTTATGATCAGTTTATTAAAGAGGCTTATCAAGTTTAATTATTTGTTATATTTATAATTAGAATTATTAGAAATGGATTTAGGAAAAGAATTTAAAAAATTTGCTACAAAAGAAAAGGGTATAAGTAGCACATATTACAATGATATTATTAGCAGTATGTTTCCCTCTGGTTTGACTCCAAATATTATTGAAGAAAGACAAATGAATATTGCCATATTTGATGTTTTCTCAAGACTCATGATGGATAGAATTATATTTTTAGGGACTGCTATTAATGATCAAGTTGCTAATATAATTCAAGCACAATTATTATTTCTAGAAAGTACGGATTCTTCAAAAGACATTCAAATTTATATTAATTCACCTGGAGGTAGTGTTTATGCTGGTTTAGGAATTTATGATACAATGCAGTTAATAAAACCTGATGTTGCGACTATTTGTACTGGGATGGCTGCTTCAATGGGCGCTGTTTTATTGTGTGCTGGTCAAAAGGGTAAAAGAAGCGGGTTGACTCATTCCAGAGTTATGATTCATCAACCATTAGGAGGTGCTCAAGGTCAAGCAAGTGATATTGAAATTACCACAAGAGAAATCCTGTCCCTGAAAGAAGAGTTATATAAAATAATCAGTAAACATACTGGGCAAGATTATGAAAAAGTATATGCTGATAGTGACAGGGATTATTGGATGAAAGCTAAAAAAGCTTTAGAATATGGTATGATTGATGAAATTCTTACTAAAAATTAAATTTGATGTCTAAGTCAGATTTACAATGCTCATTTTGTGGTAAGAAAAAAGACCAAACAAAGCTTCTAATTGCTGGAATTGATGCGCATATCTGTGAGGTATGTATCGAGCAGGCAAATGGGATTATTATTCAGGAGAACAGTGCTGAAGATTCAAACGTTAATCAGACCTCAGAACAAAAGCTAATTAAACCTCAACAAATTAAACTTTTTTTAGATGACTATGTCATTGGACAAGATTATACCAAAAAAATAATTGCAGTTTCAGTTTATAATCATTACAAGAGAATTTCGCAACAAGTTGAAAATGAAATTGAAATAGAAAAGAGTAATATAATTATGGTTGGTCAAACGGGGACTGGAAAAACATTAATTGCTAAGACAATAGCTAAAATGCTCGATGTTCCTTTAGCAATTGTAGATGCAACTGTTTTAACTGAAGCTGGTTACGTAGGGGAAGATGTTGAAGGTATTTTAACAAAACTTCTTCAATCAGCTAATTACAATGTTGAAAAGGCGGAAAAAGGAATTGTTTTTATTGATGAAATTGATAAAATTGCAAGGAAAAGTGATAATCCATCTATTACAAGAGATGTTTCTGGTGAAGGGGTTCAACAGGCTCTACTTAAACTTTTAGAAGGAACAATTGTTAATGTCCCTCCAAAAGGAGGAAGAAAACATCCAGATCAAAAATTTATTGAGGTAAATACTGAAAATATATTATTCATTGCTGGTGGTGCATTTGACGGAATTGATAGGCATATTTCAAGGAGATTAAATTTAAATGTTATTGGTTATAAAAGTGCTGAAAATAATCCAATACTTTCTAAAAATATACTAAAGTATATTAATCCAAAAGACTTAAAAGAATATGGATTAATTCCTGAAATTATTGGCCGTTTACCTGTGGTTACGTACATGGAGCCCTTGGATAAAAATACGTTATTGAATATTCTTACAAAACCTAAAAATGCTTTAATTAAACAGTATGTTAAGTTATTTGAATTCGATGGTATTAAATTGGAATTTAATAAAAGTGCTCTTGATTTTATTGTAGATAAAGCAGTCGACTATGGGTTGGGTGCTAGAGGTCTAAGATCTCTTTGTGAAGAAGTATTAAATGATGCAATGTTTAATTTGCCTGGAAGTGAAACAAAAAAACTAGTAGTAACCAAAAAATATGCATCAGAGCAAATTGCAAGAATTAATTTAAAAAAGCTAAAAGCCGCGTCTTAATTATTTAATTTTTTAATACTATCCATAAACTTTCTCTCATTTGATAATCTAGGAATTTTATTTTGCCCTCCCATTTTATTGTTTTTTTTAAGCCATTTTAAAAAAACACCAGGCTTCCCAATTGTAATTTTTGGTTTGTTCAAAGTAAAATTATTATATCTTTTAGCATCATAATCTGAATTTTCATTTCTCAGTTCTTTGTCAATAATTGCAGATAAATTTATAGTGTCAGATGGTTTGTTTTTGAATTCAATGAACCATTCATGCGCACCCTTTTTTTTATTTTTCATAAATATTGGGGCAACTGTATAATCAACAAGTTCTAAATTATATTTTGAAGAAATGCTATTAATTACATTATCGGTATTTTCAATAATTACTTCTTCACCAAAAACATTGATAAAATGCTTTGTTCTTCCAGAAACAATAATTTTGAATGGAGATAAACAGGTAAATTTTACAGTATCTCCAATTTTATATCTCCATAATCCAGCATTTGTTGTAATTAGTATAGCATAATTTGTATCTAATTTCACATCGGCTAGAGAAATAACCCTTTCTTCATTAGTTCCGTATTTATCCATATCTATAAATTCATAAAAGATACCATAATCTAACATTAATAATAGTTCGTCAGAATTATTTTCATATTGTATTGCAAAAAATCCCTCAGAAGCATTGTAAATTTCGTAATACCTCATATCATCTTTTCCAATCAATTTTTTGTATTGGTTCAAATAAGGTTTAAAACTTACACCTCCATGAAAATAAACTTCAATATTTGGCCATACCTCACATATTTGATTTGTATTTGTTTCTTTCAAAATTCTGTTCAATAGCACTAACATCCATGACGGAACTCCTGCAAGGCTTGTAACATTTTCACTTTTAGTTTCATTTATAATAGCATCAATTTTATAATTCCAGTCCTCCATTAATGAAGTTTTATTACTGGGTGTGCTACTGAACTCTGCCCAAAATGGCATATTGTCAATTAATATTGCAGAAAGATCTCCATAAAAAGTACCATTTTTCTCATAAGGAGTTTTACTACCGCCCAACCTTAAACTTTTACCGGTAAAAAGCTGAGAGTTAGGGTTATTATTAAAATACATACATAAAAGATCTTTTCCTGCAGCATAGTGGCAATCCTCCAAAGATTCGTTAGTGACTGGAATATATTTACTTTTAGAGTTAGTGGTCCCACTAGATTTGGCAAACCATTTAATTTTTGACGGCCAGAAAATATTATTTTCGCCACGTCTGGCTAATTCAATTTTTTCAGAAAATTGTTCATAGCTAAACACGGGAACCCTTTCAGTGAATTCTTGGTAATTTTTTATGCTTGCAAAGTCATATTTTTCTCCGATTATTGTATTCTTTGCAATTCCCATTAGTTTAAACAATACATCATTTTGAACTTCATTAGGGTACTTTATGAATAATTCAATTTGATGCATCCTTTTTTTAAGGAACCACGAAGCAATTGAATTAACTAATGGAATTGGCATGTTTTTTTTGTAATTTAATTTCCTTAAAATAATAAATTTTTATGCATTTTCAAGGGGTAGTAAAAAAAATGGTTACAGAATTAGGAACGCCTGTAAATTACTTTATTGAATTTGAGAATAATTTTATTCATCTCAATCAATTTATTGATAAGTCATTTAAATTTGAGTGTATTGGTTATTCCTGCTTATCATGCTCTGAAAGCTTAAATATTTACAGACAAGGTTTTTGTAAATCATGTTTTTTTGAAAGTCCTTTAGCAGGTGATTGGATCATGAGACCTGAGTTAAGTAAAGCCCATTTAAATATTGGTGATAGAGACCTTGATTATGAAAAGAAAATCCAACTGCAACCTCACATAGTTTACCTGTCAAATACTGGCAGGATTAAAGTTGGTGTTACAAGAAAATCACAAATCCCCTGCAGATGGATTGATCAGGGTGCACATGAGGCTGTAGAACTTTTACAAACACCTAATCGCTTTCTGGCAGGAGAGGCTGAAGTAGCCTTAAAAAAATATATGAGCGATAAAACTAATTGGAGGACCATGTTGAAAAATGAAAGAGATTCTAGTAATATAAAAAGTTCAAAGGACCAAGCTAAAAACTTTATACCAAGTAATTTATTGCATTATTTTGTTGATACTTCAAATGTTGTAAGCATTGATTATCCTGTTGTGGAGTATCCAGAAAATCCAAAATCAATTAAACTAAGTAAGGATTCAATTTTTTCTGGTACTTTAAAGGGAGTCAAGGGTCAATATTTAATTTTTGAAAATAATCAAGTTTTAAATTACAGAGCACATGAAGGTCATGTTTTTAAAATTGAAATAGATTGCTAATCTATATTTATCTCTTCATTAATTTTTAAATTAAATTTTTTTCTAAAGATATAAACACCAATATATAAAAATGGTGTGTCAATCAGTGCAACTAAAACTTTAAATAAAAAACCTGAGATTAAGAGTCCCATGAATTGATTCCATTGTAACACATTTGTAACACATAATAAAAAAATTATTGTAAAAGTGTCTATAAATTGGGAAAAGAAAGTTGAAAAATTATTTCTAAGCCATAGCATTCTTCCTTTTGTAAGTTTTTTCCAAAAATGATATATGTGAATGTCTATGTATTGTGCAAATAAATAGCTTAACATACTGGCAAGTACCGCGATAAATGTACTTCCAAAAACCCTATTGAAAATTTCATTATCTACAGGGGAATTTGGTATTGCTGGTGTTAAATCTGCAACATAAACTATTAGAATTGAAAATACTGCTGCAAAAATACCTACTGTTACTACTTGATTTGCTTTTTTCTTACCGTAAATTTCACTGATTAAATCAGTAATTAAAAATGTTATAGGGTAGGGTAATATTCCTACAGAAAGCTGAAATAACTTTTCACCAAAAATTTCAATATTAAATGGATACCAATAAAAGAATTTTTGAAAAATTAGATTGGAAACAACTAAGGAAGTAATAAATAATGAGGCTAATAGCAGATATATTTTTCTGGCAAGTATTTTTTTTTCTGGATTCACTAAATTGTCTTTGATCAAATATAATAAATCATTTCTTTTCTTTAATTTGTCAAACCTTTTATGAATACATACCAAAAATATTATCTTTCTATTGGATCAAACATGGGTGATAAGTTTAAAAATATCCAAATTGCATTGGATATGATTCATACAAAAATTGCCTCTTTTGTATCCATTTCCTCTGTGTATGAAACAAAAGCAATTGGTTTCAAAGGTGATAACTTTTATAATATATGTGCTTCTTTTAATTCAAACATTGAAGCTGAAAATTTAATGAATGAACTATTACAAGTTGAAACTTCTATGGGCAGAATCAGAAAAAATAATGACACTTATGAATCAAGGATTATAGATATTGATATACTTATTGCTGGTGATCTTGTAATTGAAAAGCAATCTTTAATGTTACCGCACCCAAGAATGACAGATAGACTTTTTGTTATGCAACCATTAGTTGAAATTGAACCTAATTTATTACACCCAATTCTAAATATCTCTTGCCGAGAAATATTAAATAAAATCAAAAAAAATGATAGTGTTAAAAAAACAAATCTTTTGTTAAATAATCCGAGAAATGCTGAAATTTCTAATATGTATAATTACATAGCTATCGAGGGAAATATTGGATCAGGAAAAACATCACTATCAAAACAAATAGCCAATGATTTTGATTCGAAATTAATTCTAGAAAGATTTATAGACAATCCTTTCTTAGAAAAATTTTATGAAGATAAGAAGCAATATGCATTCAAATTAGAAATGTCTTTTTTAGCTGATAGATATCAACAAACAGCTGATGATTTATCCCAATTAAATTTCTTCAATAACATGACAATAAGCGATTATGATATTCACAAATCCTTAATTTTCTCAAAAATTAATTTAAATATTGACGAATTTAACCTGTATCGAAAATTATTTTACTCTTTACACAAAAGTATTGTTAAACCTGATTTGATAATTTTTCTTAAAAATTCAGTTGAAAACTTAAAAAGAAATATTAAAAAAAGAGGAAGAAGTTATGAGTCAAATATTACTGATGATTATCTGACTAATATCAATTCTGGTTATTATGATTTTTTTAAATCAAGACCTGACATAAAAGTTAAATATATTGATGTTTCTGAAATTGATTTTGTTGAAAATAGATTAGATTATTTATCAATTTTAACGGAGATTACTAATGATTAATTTTTGAAAATATATTCCAAATAATAATTCCTGCTGCAACTGAAATATTTAAAGAATGCTTAGTTCCATATTGAGGAATTTCAATTGCCATATCACTCAAATCAATGGTTCTCTGCTCAATACCATTTACCTCATTCCCAAAAATAATAGCGTACTTACTGTTTTTTGAAGGCTTAAAATTTTCAAGAGAAATTGAATTAGTAGTTTGTTCAACAGATATTATTTTATTTCCTTCATCTTTCAACTTTTGGATAGCTACTTCAATATTTTTTTCATATTTCCATTCAACTGATTCGCTACTTCCTAATGCAGTTTTTCTAATATCTTTATTTGGAGGTTGAGCAGAAATACCACACAATATTATTTCATTTATTAAAAATGAGTCAGCGGTTCTAAAAACACTACCTATATTATGAGCACTTCTAATGTTTTCTAGAAGTATTGTAATTGGGATCTTTTTTGACTTTTTAAATTCTTCAACTGAAATCCTATCAAGCTCACTATTTTTTAATTTTTTCACTAGATTTATTTATGTTTGATATTCATTATTTTCGTAAAACTAAGTCATAAAAATACTATTAAACTCAAGCATTTGGAAAAAGAAGTAAAAAAAACAACTCCTTTGATGAAGCAATATAATTCTATCAAGGCCAAATACCCGGATGCATTACTTTTGTTCCGAGTGGGAGATTTTTATGAAACCTTTGGCAATGATGCAATTAATGCTTCAAAGATTTTAGATATAGTTTTAACAAAAAGGGGTGCCGGTAGTCAAAGCGAAACGGAGCTTGCAGGATTTCCATTTCATTCCTTGAATTTATATTTGCCAAAACTTGTTAAAGCAGGACTGCGTGTTGCAGTTTGTGATCAATTAGAAGATCCAAAAAAAACAAAAAAAATTGTAAAAAGAGGTGTAACTGAAATTATAACGCCTGGTCTAGCTACCGTGGATGGAGTTATAAATCCTAAATCAAACAACTTTCTTGCATCCTTACATTTTGCAGGAACAGTTGGGTTATCCTTGCTTGATATTTCAACTGGAGAATTTTTAATAGCAGAAGGAGATATTGAGTATACTGCCAAGTTGTTGGATAATTTTTCTCCAAATGAAGTTCTTCTTACTAAAGAAAACAAGAAGCATTTTGTTAACTCATATGGCGATTCATTCAACTTATTTTTTTTAGATGAGTGGGTTTTTAACTTAGATTATGCTAACGATTTATTAAAAAAACAGTTTGAAACTTCATCTCTTAAGGGTTTTGGAATTGATGATTTGAATAATGGTATTATCTCCTCTTCAGCTATTATGCATTATTTAAATGAAACGCAGCATGAGAGATTAAACCATATTACTTCCATTAAGAGAATACCAAAAGAAGGACATGTTTGGCTAGATAGATTCACTATACGCAATCTAGAGTTATTTAGACCAAATTCTGTTGATGGGAAATGCTTGATTGATGTAATTGACCGAACATTATCTCCGATGGGAGGAAGACTTCTCAAAAGATGGGTAGCATTACCATCCTGTGAAAAAGATGTAATTATTTCAAGACATAATATTGTTAAATTTTTGATCAGTGATGAGAAAATGAATGAATTAATTCATAATGCAATTTCTAATCTTAGTGATATTGAAAGGTTAACTTCGAAGTTAGCAACTAAGAAAATTAATCCTAGAGAAATTTTTAGTTTAAAGCATTCTGTTGAGTTAATTGAAAACTTAAAGAGTGATATATACAAGACTGAATGTATGGAATTAAATCACCTAATTGATTCTATCGAAAATTGCACAGACTTTATTTCAAAAGTTAGTAATACTTTAAATTTAGATCCGCCTGTAAGTATTGGTAAAGGAAATACTATTTCTTCATCCGTTTCTGGAGAGCTTTCAGATCTTAGGGAAATTTCCAAAAACACTAAAGAATTTTTAGAAAAAATGCTAGAGGATTTGTCAAAAGAAACTAATATCCCCTCACTTAAGATTTCCTCAAATAACGTGTTTGGATATTATATTGAGGTTAGAAACACACATAAAGCAAAAGTGCCATCAGAATGGATTAGGAAACAGACATTAGTAAATGCGGAAAGATATGTAACAGAAGAATTAAAAGAATATGAGACAAAAATTTTAGGTGCTGAAGAAAAAATTCTTAGTCTAGAACTAAAAATTTATGATGAACTCTTGAATTGGAGTCAATCCTTCATAAAAAAAATACAAAAAAACTCTTTTGTTATTTCTAGATTAGATTGTTTATTATCATTTTCTAATCTCGCTATTTCAAAAAAATATTGTCGACCTATTTTTGACGATTCTTATGATATAGAAATTTCAGAGGGAAGACATCCAGTAATTGAATCTCAATTATCAACTGAAAAACCTTTCATTCCAAATAATATTTTGATCACACCAAAGAATCAGCAAATCATAATGATTACAGGTCCTAATATGTCTGGAAAATCAGCAATATTGCGACAAACAGCAATTATAAGTCTTATGGCTCAAATAGGTAGTTTTGTTCCTGCAAAAAAGTTAAGAATGGGTATAGTTGATAAGATTTTTACGAGAGTTGGGGCATCTGATAATATTAGTGTAGGCGAATCAACTTTTATGGTTGAAATGAACGAAACAGCTTTAATTTTAAATAATATATCTACTAGGAGTCTTATTTTATTAGATGAAATTGGTAGAGGAACAAGTACTTATGATGGAATTTCAATAGCATGGGCAATTACAGAGTACCTGCATAATCATAGCTCCAAACCTAAAACATTATTTGCTACCCATTATCACGAGTTAAATCAAATGGAGGGCTTATTTGAAAGAATTAAAAATTTTAATGTATCGATTAAAGAAGAAAATAATCAAATATTGTTTCTTAGAAAATTAATTCCTGGAAGCAGTGAACATAGTTTTGGAATTCATGTTGCTAAGATGGCAGGTGTGCCAAAAAGTGTTATTAAGAATGCTAATAAAATATTATTAAATCTAGAAAAAGACAGAGGACAGGATAAAATAAGTAATAAAAAAATTCAAAATAATCAATTAGATTTTTTCACCATTGAGGATCCTATTTCTCAAGAAATAAAACTAGAATTAATGAAAATAGATTTAGATAAATTAACACCAATTGAAGCTTTAGTGATATTAAATGATTTGAAAAGAAAAGCAAACAATTCATAATTCTATTTTCTTGCTTAATAAAAATAAAATTTTAAATTTGCATCCCTACTTAAGGATAATATGTTCATTAAAATAGGCGAAAGTAGCTCAGGGGTAGAGCATCACCTTGCCAAGGTGAGGGTCGCGGGTTCAAATCCCGTCTTTCGCTCCACAAAATTTTGCTGAAGTGGTGGAATTGGTAGACACGTTGGACTTAAAATCCAATGGATAGTAATATCCGTGCGGGTTCAAGTCCCGCCTTCAGTACAAAACCCGTAATAATCATTACGGGTTTTTTTGTTCTTACAAATTGCCAAGATTTGGAATAGAAATTGTTAACTTTATGTAAAACAATAGAATTATGAAACAAAAACTACTTTTTTTATCACTTTTAATTTCTTCATTTGTATTTTCTCAGACAACGCATCAGTATTCCTGGAATATGCAAAGTACTAACCAAACAATCAATATTGAAATTGGGGATACAGTTGTTTGGACTTGGGGATCAGGTACACACAACTTAATCTCAACTGGTGGAGTTGAAACCTTTGATAGTGGCTATCATGGCCAAGGACATGTTTTCTCACATACATTCTCCCTTGTTGGAAGCACTACATTTACTTGTAGTCCGCATGCTTCAATGTATGGTGTAGTAAATGTTACTGATCCACTTTCTGTAGATGAATATAATATCATACAACTTGATGTCTACCCAAACCCTGCAATTGATATAGTGAATATTAAGTTAAACACTGTTAATGAAGATGCTGACTTGGAGATTTATAATATGTTAGGCAAAGTTGTTATGAAAAAATCTTATGATTTCAATGCTGAAAGTTTATCGATAGATATTTCTGAATTTGCAACAGGAGTTTACATTTTAAAAGTTTCTATTAGTGAATCTACTTCCTACAAAAGATTCATTAAAAAATAATTTTTATTATCGTAAATAGATTATTATATTTATATAATGATTAAAAGAATTACAAATAAATGGTGGTGGATGCATGAAATACCTATTTCGTGATGTAACCTTTATTTGTATAAAAAAATTAAAAGCTTATCATCACGATAAGCTTTTTTTTTTCATAATAGTTAGTTTAGTTTGTTTATTAAATCAGAGAGAGTCACATTAGGTGGCTCTCTTTTGAAAAATGAAAAAAATAGAATTAAAAACTACATATAAAAATTTTTTAGTTGATACAATAACACCTGTTAGTATCTATCTGAGGGTAAGAGATAAATTTCCAAACAGCCTATTATTAGAGAGCAGTGATTATAATTCCAGCAACAATAGTTTTTCTTACATATGTTTTAATCAAATTGCTTCTTTTGAAGTTTCTGACAATAATATCTCATTAAAATTTCCAAACAATTCATCCAAAAATATTCCTTGTTCCAAAAAAAATATAATTGAAGAGCTGCAAAACTTTATTAATTCATTCAAGGTTGAAAAAAGTGATTTTTCTTTCATAAATAATGGTCTTTTTGGATTTACATCTTATGACGCAGTCCAATATTTCGAAGATGTAAATATTATAAAAAAGGAAAATTCGATTAAAATTCCAGAAATGTATTACGGAGTTTATAAAAATATAATTGCTATAAATCATTTCAAAAATGAAGCACATGTTTTTTGTCATTCTTTAGACGATAGTAATAATATTGATGAAATATACCAGGTAATTAAAGTATCTAATTCCCACAATTTCAGCTTTAGTTCCCTAGATAAAATCAAATCAAATTTAACAGATTCAGAATTTCTTGAGCATGTTGCTAATGCGAAGCAACATTGTAAAAGAGGAGATATTTTCCAATTAGTCTTGTCTAGAAGGTTTTCGCAACAATTTAGGGGTGATGACTTTAATGTATATAGAGCATTAAGAAGTATAAATCCATCTCCTTATTTATTTTATTTTGACTTTGGAAGTTATAAAATATTTGGAAGTTCTCCAGAAGCTCAATTGGTAATTAAGGATAAGTTCGCTGAAATCCATCCAATTGCAGGAACTTTTAAGAGAACGGGAAATGAAGCTGAGGATAAATTATTAGCTAAGCAACTAATCAATGACCCAAAAGAGGGAAGCGAGCATGTTATGCTAGTAGATTTAGCAAGAAATGATTTAAGTAGAAATTGTTCAACTGTTAAAGTTGAAAAATTCAAAGAAGTTCAGTATTTCTCTCATGTTATACATCTTGTAAGTAAAGTTACAGGTCGGTTAGAAAACCTTGATAATAATTTAAAAGTTATTGCTGACACTTTTCCTGCGGGAACCTTATCTGGTGCGCCAAAACATATGGCAATGAATTTAATCGAAAAATATGAAAAAACAAATAGGGGCTACTATGGAGGAGCTATTGGTTTATTGGATTTTCATGGAAATTATAATCACGCAATAATGATTAGAACTTTTTTAAGTAAAGACAATTATTTGTACTGGCAAGCGGGTGCTGGTATTGTAGATAAGTCAGAAAATGAAAATGAATTACAGGAAGTGTATAACAAATTAAACGCCCTTACAAAGTCAATAGAAATAGCAAATAATTTACACGGATGAAAAAAATATTAGTAATTGACAATTATGATAGTTTTACTTACAATTTAGTTCATTTATTAAAGGAATTAAACTGTGATGTATCTGTATTTAGAAATGATCAGTTTAGCATAGAAGATATTGTAAACTTTCATAAAATTTTACTTTCTCCTGGCCCTGGAATTCCTGATGAAGCGGGTCTTTTAAAAGAAGTTATTTCAAAATATGGATCAAGCAAAAGTATTTTAGGAGTATGCTTGGGGCTACAAGCAATTGCAGAGGTATATGGTGGAACTCTTAAAAACTTAGATAATGTTTTTCATGGTGTTTCAACTAATATAAATGTCTGCGTCGGTGATGAATTAATTTTTAAAGGAATCAAAAATAACTTCCTTGCGGCAAGGTATCATTCATGGGTTGTTAACACAATTTCCGAAGATTTAGAAATTACATCACGAGATAATAACAAACAAATTATGTCAATTAGACACAAAAAGTTTGATGTTAAAGGTGTGCAGTTTCATCCGGAATCAATTCTAACTCCTTTCGGAAAAAAAATAATCGAAAATTGGGTCAAGAGTTAAAATGAAAGAAATAATTAAGAGACTTATTAATCATGAAAATCTAGATCAAATAGAATCTAGAGACATATTAATTGATATTTCAAGTGGCAAATATAACAATGAACAAATAGCATCTTTTTTGACTATTTTTATGATGAGAGGAATTACTTCAGAGGAATTAATTGGCTTTCAAAGTGCTTTGCTTGAATTATGTGTAAAAATAGATTTCAAGGATTTTCAAACAATTGATTTATGTGGTACAGGTGGAGATAATAAAAACACTTTTAATATATCAACTCTGGCTTCATTCGTTACAGCTGGCGCAGGGATTCATGTGGCTAAACACGGGAACTATTCTGTTTCATCATCATGTGGCTCATCAAATCTTTTAGAATATTTTGGAATCAAATTCAGTAATGATTCTAATTTTTTGAACAATTGTTTAGATAAAGCAAACATATGTATTTTACATGCACCTTTATTTCACCCGGCAATGAAAAATGTTGCACCTGTTAGAAAAGCCCTAGGGTTAAAAACATTTTTTAATATTTTGGGTCCATTGGTTAATCCTTGTCGACCTGATTTTCAGCTTGTTGGTGTTTATGGATTAGATGTATTTCGATTATATAAGTCTGTCTATGAAAAAGCAACTGAACTTCGGTATTCTATAGTACATTCTTTGGATGGCTATGATGAAATTTCTCTTACTTCTGAAACCAAAGTTGCTATGAATAATAAAGAGTTTTTATTAAAACCAAGTGATCTTGATTTCAATGAAATATCTCCTGATAAAATTTTTGGAGGAAATTCTGTTAAAGATGCGGCAAAGATTTTTTATGATATTTTAAACCTAAATGGTACTAAAGAACAAACAAATGTCGTATTGGCAAATTCTGCATTAGCAATTTCTACTGCAAACGATGTAGACCTCAATCATGCTTGTGATCTTGCTAGAGATTCTTTATTTGGCAAAAAAGCACTCAATTCATTTAATAAATTAATAGGTCTAAGTAAATGAATATTTTAAATAAAATAATTAGCCATAAAAAAAATGAGATAAAGATTCTTAAATCAAATTGTACAATTAATGATTTGCAATCAACAAGACTATTTAAAAAGCGTGTAGTCTCATTAAAAAATAATTTAAAATCTAGCAGGTCAGGAATTATTGCAGAGCACAAAAGAAAGTCACCCTCAAAAAATATAATTAATGATAACTTATCTATTGAGTATGTGATTGATGGTTATAAAAATGCAAAAGTTTCTGGGATTTCAGTTTTGACTGACTCCCATTTTTTCGGAGGATCTAAGCAAGATTTAAAAATATCAAAAGAAATTTTCTCCGGTCCAGTTTTAAGAAAAGACTTTATAATAGATGAATTTCAAGTTATTGAATCTAAATCATTGGGAGCTGATGTAATACTATTAATTGCCTCAGCCTTAACGAAGAAAGAAATAAAAAATCTATCAAAACTAGCAAAAAAATTGAATTTAGAAGTATTAGTTGAAATCCATTGTGAGAAGGAATTGGATAAAGCACTTTGCCAATATGTCGATTTAATTGGAGTAAATAATAGAGATTTGAAAACATTTAAAACAGACATTAATATTTCAAAAAATATTTCAAAAAAAATACCGGATGATTTTACAAAAATTTCAGAAAGTGGGTTTGATAGCTATGAATCAATTAATGATTTAAGATTGTATGGATTTGAGGGGTTTTTAATTGGGGAATATTTCATGAAATCATCTGATCCTGGAATAGCTGCAAAGAATTTAATAAAAAAAATAGAGCAATGAAACTAAAAGTTTGTGGTATGAAATATCCAGAAAATATTAAATTGATTTCTGAGTTAGGGCCAGATTTCATGGGCTTTATTTTTTACAAAAACTCAAAGAGGTATATTGATAAACACGACATTCCAACAATAAATAAAAATATAAAGAAAGTTGGTGTTTTTGTTGATCCAAAAATTGAATATTTAAACAAAATGGTAAATAAACATGAATTAGATATTGTTCAATTACATGGCAATGAGACACCAGAATTTATTTCTAAAATTAATAACATTAAAATTATTAAAGCTTTTGCTATTGATCCAAACTTTAATTTTAATGTTCTTAAAAACTATTTAAGTTGTGATTACTTTTTGTTTGATACCGCAGGTAAGTTACCGGGTGGTAATGGTATATCTTTTGATTGGAACATATTAAGTGATTATAAAATAAATAAACCATTTTTTTTAAGTGGTGGTATCGGAATTAACTCTCTTAAAAAATTTAAGAGATTTTTAAATTCTGTTATTTCAAAAAATTGTGTTGCAATAGACATTAATAGTCAATTTGAAATTGACTTTGGCATAAAAGATTTTCAATTAATTAAAAATTTCATCAATGAGTTATAATATAAATTCCAAAGGATATTATGGCAGTTTTGGAGGTGCATATATTCCAGAAATGTTATTACATAATATAGAAGAATTGAAAGATAATTATTTAAAAATTATTAAGGATAAGAGTTTTACAAAAGAATTTAATGAACTCTTAAAGAATTATGTAGGTAGACCTTCTCCATTATATTTTTCAAAAAATTTATCTCAAAAATATTTAACAAAAGTCTATTTAAAAAGAGAAGATTTAAATCACACTGGTTCACATAAAATTAATAATACTATTGGTCAAATACTTCTTGCAAAGAGATTAAAGAAATCCAGGATTATCGCTGAAACTGGTGCAGGTCAACATGGAGTAGCAACTGCAACTGTATGTGCATTAATGGGCTTAAAATGTATTGTTTATATGGGTGCGACAGATATAAAAAGACAGTCTCCAAATGTTGCTAGAATGAAAATGTTAGGAGCTGAGGTAATTTCAGTCACTTCAGGAAGTTCAACTTTGAAGGATGCAACGAATGAGGCAATGAGAGATTGGATAAATAATCCAATTGATACACATTATATTGTTGGAAGTGTAGTTGGACCACACCCATTTCCAGACATGGTTGCAAGATTTCAATCCGTAATATCAAAAGAAATTAAAGAACAACTTACAGAATTAGAAGGAAGAGATTATCCCGATTATCTAGTTGCCTGTGTTGGTGGTGGAAGTAATGCTGCAGGAACTTTTTATGATTATTTGGATGACCAAAGAGTTAAAATAATTTGTGTTGAGGCTTCAGGAAAAGGAATAAATTCTGGAAAATCAGCTGCTACTACAAAGCTTGGTAAACTTGGAATTATCCACGGAAGTAAAACTCTACTTATGCAAACTAATGATGGACAAATTACTGAGCCTTATTCAATTTCTGCTGGTTTAGATTACCCAGGGATTGGCCCCATGCACGCTAATCTATATACGTCAAAGAGAGGAGAATTCATTTCAGTAGATGATGATGAAGCCATGGCAGCAGGCTTAATGTTATCTCAAACTGAGGGCATTATACCAGCTATTGAAACAGCTCATGCATTTGCTATTTTTGAAAATAAAAAATTTAAACCAAAGGACATAGTGGTGGTAAACCTCTCGGGAAGAGGAGATAAAGATTTAGAAAATTTTACAGATTATTTTAAAATTTGATGAATAGGATTAAAAAAAAATTAAAACAATCGGAAGATATTCTTTCTATTTATTTTACGGTTGGATTCCCTTGTTTAAATGATACATTACAGATCATAAAAGAACTAGATTCCAGTAAAGTTGATATGATTGAGTTGGGGTTACCATTTAGTGATCCATTAGCTGATGGACAAACAATTCAAAATAGTTCAAAAATTGCTTTAGCTAATGGAATGTCTACACAATTATTGTTTGAACAGCTTATCGACATTAGAAATCATACTGATATACCATTAATAATAATGGGCTATCTTAATCCAATTTTTCAATTCGGGATTGATTTATTTTGTAAAAAATGTAAAGAGGTAGGTATTGACGGATTGATTATTCCTGATTTGCCACCTGAAATCTATATAAGCGATTACAAAAAATTTTTCCAACTAAATGATTTAATCAATATATTTTTAATCACTCCTCAAACTTCAGATGATAGAATAAAGTATATTGACTCAATCTCTGATGGATTTATTTATATGGTAAGTTCATCTAGTATTACAGGTGGGGAGCATAATTTTACTAAGGAAAATATTGATTATTTTAAAAGAATTAATAATTTAAAATTAAAAAGTCCAAAAATAATTGGATTTGGCATTTCAAATAGGGAAATTTTTTTAACAGCTAATAATTATGCAAATGGATGTATAATTGGCAGTGCTTTTATCAAATACATACAAAAAAATGGTATTTCTTCAATTAGATCTTTTGTCAAAGAAATTACATCTTAACTCGCTAAAGAATTTTATGTATACTTTCTAAATATTTAAAATTAATTACCTTTTTTAAAGCTGGCAATTATAATTAGAATAATTCCTGTGGTTACAGAAAGATCTGCGATGTTGAAGATGCCTGTTTTTAAAAAGCTGCCTAAGTTTATATATAAAAAATCAGTAACTGATCCGTAAACAATACGGTCAAAAATATTTGCAACTCCTCCTCCGATAATCAAGGAAAATCCAACTAATGATAAATTATCAAGCTTTTTATTCATGTAAGTATATATGCTTACCCCAACTAATACAATAATTGGAAATATAATTAATAAAATTAACTTAGGAATATAAGATAATTCACTACCCATTCCTAAAAAAGCTCCTGAGTTTTCAACCCTGATTAGGGTGAAAAAACTACCAATGAGCTCTATTTCATTGTAGCTTTCAATATTATTCCTTATCCAAAATTTAGATAATTGATCAAAAAAAATGCTTAATATTATTAATGAAGAGATTTTGTAGTATCTATTGTTTTTTAACATAATTTAAATATCAAAAGATTCAAGTAAAACATCAGGATTAATTTTTTTAACTAATCCCTGAAGAACTTTGCCAGGACCAACTTCAATAAATGTAGTTGCTGAATTTAAACACATTGCCTCCACTGATTGCGACCATAGTACTGGACTAGTTAATTGTAAAATTAAATTCTTTTTAATTTCATTTTTATCAATGGATGCTTTGGCATTTACATTTTGGTAAATAGGACATATTGGAGATGAAAAATTAATTTTATTAATTGCTGACTCTAATTCCTTTTTAGCTGGCTCCATCAACGGTGAGTGAAATGCTCCTCCAACGGTTAATATTATTGCTCTTTTAGCGCCTAAATTTTTCAACTTATCACAAGCTAAGTTTATACCATCAGTAGATCCTGAAATTACTAATTGTCCTGGACAATTATAATTTGCAGGAACAACGATTTCTTTAATTGAGTTACAAACTCTCTCAACTTCCTTAAAACTAATTCCAAGTATTGCTGCCATGGTTCCAGGTATTAATTCACAAGCCGTTTGCATTGCATTAGCACGTAACTTTACCAATTGTAAACCATCTTCATAAGAGATACATTTATTAATCACAAGTGCTGAAAATTCACCTAATGAATGACCTGCGACCATGTCAGGTTTTATTAAATTATCATTGATTTTTCCAAGGATTGTTGAGTGAATAAATATAGCAGGTTGTGTAACATTTGTTTTTTTCAAACTTTCACTATCACCCTCAAACATTATTTCTGTAATATTAAAGCCTAAAATATTATTGGCTTGTTGAAAAAGTTTTTTTGCTTGTGAATTTCTATCGTATAATTCTTTACCCATTCCAACAAATTGAGCACCCTGCCCTGGAAATATATATGCTTTCATAATTTCTTAATATAAGTTTCAAAAGTGTAATTATATAGATGTCTTTCGTCAGAACTATTTTCTACCCTATTAATTAAAGTCCATGTATCAGAATCAATTTTGGGAAAGAAAGTATCTCCATCAAAATTCTCATGAACTCTGGTTAGTTCGATTTTTTCCGCAAGTATAATTCCACTTTTATAGACTTCGCCTCCTCCAATAATAAATGGATTTGAATCGTTTCTAGCTTCATATAAAGCCTCTTCAAAGTTGTTTACAGCTAAAATATTTTCTGGAAACTCATTTTTGTGTTTTCTTGTTAATACAATGTGTTTTCTATTAGGTAAAATCCCAGGCAATGATTCATATGTTTTTCTACCCATAATTATACAATGACCTGACGTTAGCTCTTTGAATCTTTTCAAATCATTGGGAAGTCTCCAGATTAAGTCATTGTTTTTACCAATAACATTATTCTCAGATGCAGCAACTATAATTGTGATAATTTGATTTGATTGAGTCATTGAAAGAGATTAGACTGCAACCTTTCCTTTAATATGAGGATGTGGATCATAGTTTTCAAGAGTAAAATCTTCGAATTTAAAATCAAAAATATCGGTTACTGATGGGTTCAATTTCATGTTTGGAAGTGACCTTGGTTCTCTTTTTAACTGCATATTCATTTGTTCAAAATGGTTGCTGTAGATATGTGCATCTCCAAAGGTATGTACAAAATCACCTAATTTTAGATTACATACTTGGGCAATCATCATGGTTAGTAAGGAATAAGATGCAATATTGAAAGGAACACCCAAGAAAACATCAGCGCTTCTTTGGTATAATTGACATGAAAGTTTCTCATTGGATACGTAAAATTGAAAGAAGGCATGGCATGGTGGTAATGCTGCTTTCCCATTTGCAACATTTGATTCAAATGATTTACTTTTATCAGGGAGAACTGAAGGATTCCATGCTGAAATCAAATGTCTTCTGCTGTTTGGATTATTTACTAATTCTTTCACCAAAATTTTTATCTGATCAATTCCGTCATTATTCCAATTTCTCCATTGAAAGCCATACACTGGTCCAAGATCTCCATTTTTATCAGCCCATGCATTCCAAATATTTACACCATTTTCTTTTAAATAGTCAATATTAGTGTCTCCTTTTAAAAACCATAATAATTCGTAGATAATCGATTTTAAGTGTAATTTTTTTGTAGTTACTATTGGAAAGCCCTTACTTAAATCAAATCTCATTTGGTATCCAAAAATACTTTTTGTTCCAGTTCCGGTTCTATCCCCTTTAACTTCCCCATTTTCGAGGACATGTCTTACTAAGTCTAAATATTGCTTCATAAAGTGATGAGGTAAAAATAATTAATAGATAGGGGTTAACTAAATTACCAGAAAAAAAGTTATTAACTTTTTAGCCAATAATCATACCTGCAATTGTTGCTGATAATAATGATGCTAATGTTCCACCAATTAAAGCTTTAAACCCAAATTTTGAAAGGTTTTTTCTTTGCTTAGGCTCTAATGCTCCAATTCCTCCAATTTGAATTCCAATAGAGGCAAAATTTGCAAAGCCACATAACATATAGGTTGCTATTATTATTGATTTTTGATAATTCAAATGAATAACACTTGTTGCATCTTTTAATCCAGATAATTGGATATATCCTATGAATTCACTGGCAGCAAGTTTAATTCCTAGCAGTTGTCCCATCAGGGTACAATCTTCTTTTGCCACTCCAATTAGCCACATGAAAGGTGAAAATATATATCCTAAAATTAGTTCAAGGGATAAATTGCTATAAACTGTATTTTTTAAAATCCAATCATTAATATTGGTTATTGATCCAAACCCATTAAGTAAATAATTAACAAGTGCTATAAAAGCAATAAATACAAGTAGCATAGCAGCGATATTTGCAGCAAGTTTTAGTCCCTCAGAGGTGCCAATCGAAATCGCATCAAGAAAATTGGCACCAATTTTATTTTGTGAAATTTTAATATTAGTATTAATTTTTTCTGTTTCTGGGTATAATATCTTAGAAATAACTATTGCCCCAGGTGCAGCCATAACAGAGGCCGTCAATAGATGCTTCGCATAAAAAACTTTCATTTCGGGATCATCTCCGCCCAAGAAACCAATATATGCAGCTAAGACGCCACCGGCTACTGTGGCCATCCCCCCAATCATTACCAATAAAATTTCCGATTTGGACATTTTTTCTAAATAAGCCTTAATCATCAGTGGTGATTCTGTTTGTCCCAAAAATATGTTACCAGCAACACTTAAACTTTCTGGTCCTGAAACGCCCAAAAGCTTGGATAATAGAAAAGCCATTGCTTTTACAATTTTTTGAATAATTCCTAAATAAAATAATATCGATGTAAGCGCTGCGAAAAATATTACTGTTGGCAAAATTGAAAATATAAATACATTTCCAAAGTTTTCAGGGCTAACTAGATCTCCAAATAGGAATTTTGTTCCCTCCATTGTGAAGTCCAAAATTTTTACAAAGACCTTTCCTGCACTTTCAAAAACAGCTTTGATCCATGAAACCTTTAAAACACCAATCGCAAGTATCAATTGAAGTAACAGTCCAGTAATCGCATTTTTCCAATTAATAGCTTTCTTATTAGAACTTAAAAAATAAGTTAACAGTATTAAAAAAGTAACACCTATGCATCCCCTGTAAAAACTCTCAAATCCAAAACCTTGGCTTGGATAAATATCACTTGTTTGGGAAAATGAATCAGTACTAAAGAATACTAATAAAAGTAGGATTAAAAATATTTTATTTTCTTTTAGAAATTTCATCTCTTATTTTTGCTGCTGATTCATAATCTTCATCATTAATTGCTGAATTTAAAAGTTCTTTGAGTTCTTCCAAAGATTTCTTATTAATTTCAATTTTTTTATCTTCAAACAAATCATTAATTAAAGATTTTTCTTCAACATTTTTTTCAATTTTTATTATGATTCCTGCCTTTTTTAATATCTTTTCATAGGTATATATTGGTGCATCAAATCGAATTGCTAATGCGATAGCATCACTAGATCTTGAATCAATTATTTCTTCTTTGCCATCTCTTTCACAAATAACACTTGAAAAAAATACTCCGTCCTCCAATTTGTAAATAATAACTTTTTTAATTTTTATATCAAAAATGTTGCAGAAGTTTTTGAAAAGATCATGGGTTAGGGGACGAGGTGGTTTAATCTCTTTTTCTATTGCAATAGCAATGGATTGTGCTTCATTAGTTCCAATTACAATAGGAAGTTTTCTTTCACCTTCAGATTCACTTAAAATTAATGCATATGCTCCATTTTCTGTTTGGCTATATGAGATTCCATTAATATGTAATTCAATGAGATTCATATTTATGAGTTTAAGGATTTAAATTCTTTTATCTTACTAATTAAATCAGGAACTACTTCAAATGCATCTCCGACAATTCCATAATCTGCAGCTTTAAAAAATGGAGCTTCAGGATCAGTATTGATCACTACCTTAGTTTTAGAAGCATTAACTCCAGCAAGATGTTGAATAGCTCCAGAAATACCAATTGCAACATACAGATTGGATGAAACAGGTTTCCCCGTCTGCCCAACATGTTCACTGTGAGGTCTCCATCCTAGATCTGAAACAGGCTTTGAACAAGCAGTAGCGCCACCTAAAACATCAGCTAAATCTTCAACCAAGTACCAGTTTTCCGGTCCCTTCAAGCCCCTTCCTCCAGAAACCACTATATCTGCATCAGAAATAGATATTTTATTTTCAGATTTTTCAATTGATGTTACATTATTCAAAGGACTAGTCATTTCAAAATTTATTTCTTCAATTTCTGCTAAGACAGATTTCTTTATTATTTCAAATGAATTTTTTGCAACGGAAAGAATTACATTTTTTTCTAACGCCTCAACTGTTTCAAATGCTTTATTCGTAAATGAGTTTCTAACTACTTTAATTGAAGACTTTGATTCAATTTTCGAAATTACATTTGATATGTATGATGCATTTAACTTTACTGAAAGTATTCCCCCAAGATATCTGGAGTTTGAACTTGAGCTCAAAATTAAAAATCTAAATTTTTCATTAAAAATTTTTGATATATATTCTGAATAAATAGTAACATCAAAATTTAAATAATTTTTGTTTTTGTAGTGATATGTTTTTTTTACTCCATAGTTGGAAAGTTCTTCGGCATTGTCAGCATTAAAGCATACAGCATGTACTTCTAGTTCCAAAGTGTTTGCAATAAGAGAGGCATATGAAGCTAACTCAAAACAGTCTTTTTTTAGTTTTCCTTTTTCAGATTCAGCATAAAGTAAAATACACATATCAAATAACTTTTGCTTCTTTGTTTAATAGCTCAATTAATTTATCAACATTATCGCTTGGAATTAATGTAACTTTATTTTTGGTTGAAGGTTTTTCAAATTTAACTGTTACCGAGGATATTTTAAATCCATAATCTTCAATAACGATAAGCTCCTTTTTTCTCGCCATCATAATACCTCTCATATTTGGAATCCTTAAATCTTTTTCTTCAACTATACCTTTTTGCGAGCTGATGATGAGTGGCAATGATGTTGAAATATTTTCAACACCACCCTCAATTTCTCTAACTGCTTTAACATTGCCATTATCAATATCAAGGGATGTACATTTGTCAATAAAATTGATACTGGAAAGTGCAGAAACCATTCCAGGAACCATGCCTCCATTATAATCAATAGATTCTCTACCCATAATAATTAAGTCATATTTATTTGATTCTAAATATTTTGCAATCGATTTGGAAACGACTTTTGAGCATTTAGGATTGGTATTTATTCTTACAGCTTTATCTGCACCAATTGCTAAAGCTTTTCGTAATGTTTGTTCAGTATTTTTTAGTCCAACATTTAAAACATCAACTGTAGCACCCATTTTTTCTTTAAACCAGATTGCTCTAATAAGTCCAAACTCGTCATTAGGGTTAATTATAAATTGTATACCATCACTGTCAAAGGATTTATTCTCGTCACAAAAATTAATTTTTGAAGTTGTGTCAGGAACATGGCTAATACAAACCAAAATCTTCATAAAAAATAAAAATATTAGACTTCAAATTTACGAATTTGTGATTCAATAAACTTTATTTGCCAAATATTTTTCAGTTAATAATAATTTATTATTAATCCTTTAGTATTTTTGTGAAAATTTTAATTATGAGGACTCTACAATTCAGGGAAGCTGTTTGTGAAGCAATGAGTGAGGAGATGAGAAATGATGAAAGAATCTATCTCATGGGTGAAGAGGTTGCAGAATATAACGGAGCATATAAGGCCTCAAAAGGCATGCTTGATGAATTTGGTCCTAAAAGAGTAATTGATACACCCATTTCTGAGTTAGGTTTTGCTGGTATAGCAATAGGATCTACTATGACCGGAAACCGTCCGATTGTTGAGTATATGACATTTAATTTTTCTCTTGTCGGAATTGACCAAATAATTAATAACGCTGCTAAAATTCGACAAATGTCTGGCGGTCAGTTTAAATGCCCAATTGTATTTCGGGGCCCCACAGGCTCTGCTGGTCAGTTAGCTGCTACACACTCACAAGCTTTTGAAAATTGGTTTGCTAACACCCCTGGTTTAAAAGTAATAGTTCCATCCAATCCTTATGATGCCAAGGGGTTGTTAAAATCAGCTATTAGAGACGATGACCCTGTAATTTTTATGGAAAGTGAACAAATGTATGGTGACAAGGGGGAGGTACCTGAGGGGGAATACACAATACCCATTGGCTTGGCTGATATCAAAAGAGAGGGTAATGACGTTACTATTGTTTCGTTTGGAAAAATTATAAAAGAGGCATTCAAAGCAGCTGAGCTTTTATCAAGTGAAGGAATTGAGTGTGAAATTATTGACCTTAGAACTGTACGACCTATGGATCACAAGACAATTATTGATTCGGTTAAAAAAACAAACAGACTAGTAATTTTAGAAGAGGCATGGCCTTTTGGTAATGTTTCAACCGAAATAACTTATCAAGTTCAATCACAAGCATTTGATTATTTAGATGCTCCAATTGAAAAGATTAATACAGCTGATACTCCTGCTCCCTACTCACCAGTTTTACTACAAGAGTGGCTCCCAAATAGTAATGATGTGATAAATGCTGTAAAGAAGGTGCTTTACAAATAATTAGAAGAGTTTTCGCAAATTAACTCGATTTCACTATTTTTGCGACCAATTTAAAAAAATACATATGGATGCTATGATGATTTACATGCCTATAATAATGTCAGTTTTAGGACTTATTTATGTTTTTATTCGAAGATCTTGGGTCCTCAAACAAGACTCCGGTGATGGTAAAATGAAAGAAATCTCAGATCATATTTATGAGGGAGCCCTTGCCTTTTTGAATGCTGAGTACAGATTACTCTCAGTTTTTGTTCTAATTGTTAGTGTTGTTTTGGCGGGTATATCATTTGTTGTTCCAACAACGCATATTTTAATTGTTGTTTCATTTATTTTTGGGGCATTCTTTTCTGCATTTGCAGGAAATATTGGGATGAAAATAGCCACTAAAACTAATGTCAGAACAACTCAGGCGGCTAAATCATCACTGCCTGAAGCTTTAAAAATTTCCTTTGCTGGTGGTACTGTTATGGGATTGGGTGTTGCTGGTCTTGCAGTTTTAGGCTTAACTACATTCTTTATAATATTTTTTCAATACTTCATGGGTGGAGTTTGGTCTGCTAGTGATTATGGTTCACCAAGTGATACCATGATTGTTGTTTTAGAAACTCTTGCGGGTTTTTCATTGGGTGCAGAATCGATAGCCCTTTTCGCTAGAGTTGGTGGTGGAATTTATACCAAAGCAGCTGATGTAGGTGCTGATTTGGTTGGTAAGGTAGAAGCCGGTATCCCTGAGGATGATCCTAGAAACCCAGCTACAATTGCTGATAATGTTGGGGATAATGTTGGGGACGTTGCAGGAATGGGCGCAGATTTATTTGGGTCTTATGTTGCTACAGTTTTAGCAGCAATGGTATTAGGTAATTATGTAATTATTGATATGGGTGGTATGATTGAAGACTCTTTTGGAGGAATTGGCCCTATTTTATTGCCAATGGCCATTGCTGGACTAGGTATAATTATATCCTTAATCGGGACATTATTTGTAAAAATAAATTCTAATAGTGCTAAAGAAGCAGAAGTTATGGGAGCTCTCAATAAAGGGAATGGAATTTCAATATTTCTAGTTGCTATTTCATCTTATTTCCTCATTGATTATATGTTACCAGAAACTTTACAGATGGAGTTTTTTGGGGAAGGTATCAAAGATATTTCTTCTTTGAATGTATTTTTAGCTGCTTTAACAGGATTAATTGTTGGTTGGTTTATTTCTACTATTACTGAGTATTATACTGGTTTGGGCAAAAAACCAGTTTTGGAAATTGTTCAAAAATCAAGTACCGGGGCAGCTACAAATATTATCGCTGGACTTGCCACAGGTATGATCTCAACATTTGGGTCTGTCATACTATTTGCCGCTGCAATTTGGGCAGCCTATGCTTTTGCTGGGTTCTATGGTGTAGCATTATCTGCATCAGCGATGATGGCCACTACTGGAATGCAACTTGCAATTGATGCTTTTGGCCCAATCTCTGATAATGCTGGTGGTGTAGCAGAAATGAGTGGTCAAAAACCAATTGTACGAGAAAGAACTGATATTCTTGATTCTGTTGGTAACACTACAGCTGCAACTGGTAAGGGTTTTGCAATTGCCTCTGCAGCACTAACATCTCTCGCTTTATTTGCTGCATATGTTACATTTACTGGAATTGAGGGAATTAATATTTTTAAAGCACCTGTTTTAGCAATGTTATTTATTGGGGGAATGGTTCCAGTTGTTTTCTCAGCTTTAGCTATGAACGCTGTTGGTAAAGCTGCTATGGAAATGGTATATGAAGTTAGAAGACAATTTAAAGAAATTCCAGGTATAATGAAAGGAAAGGCTAAGCCTGAGTATGACAAATGTGTTGACATTTCTACTAAAGCGTCTTTAAAAGAAATGATGTTACCTGGTATTTTAGCAATTGGTACTCCAATCATCATAACTGTCTTGCCAATGTTAATTGGAATTGAAAATCAGCAAATTGCAGAGATGCTTGGTGGATATATGGCAGGAGTTACAGTTAGTGGAGTTTTATGGGCTATTTTTCAAAACAATGCTGGTGGAGCATGGGATAACGCAAAAAAATCTTTCGAAGCTGGTGTTGAAATAAATGGAAAAATGACTTTTAAGGGATCGGAAGCACACAAAGCCTCAGTAACTGGTGATACAGTTGGAGATCCATTTAAGGATACTTCTGGTCCATCTATGAATATACTTATTAAACTTACATGTTTGATTGGGCTTGTAATTGCACCAATTCTTGGTGGCCACTCTTCTGATTCGATTCAGAATACTGTTGACCGATCGGTTAATAAAGAGGTAATAATTGAAGCACAAAATAATGTTTGGACAATGAAAATAACAACTGATCAAACAGATCTCTCAGGTTCTAAAAGCGATTCTGAAATAATTACTGGAACCAAAGAAGAAATAATTAATGAGGCAAAAAAAATGGGTGTTAAGGATTTTGATGAATTTGTAAATAATTAAAATTTTAGCATTTTTGCTTAAAAATAATAAAGGCCTCAATTTGACGCCTTTTTTTATTTGATTTTGTCATCAATTAAAGAGATGATTTTTTCAAGGTCTTTTTTGTTTTCAACAAAATCTAAATCATCAATCTCTATAATTAGTAAGTTGCCTTTTTTGTAGTTATGAATCCACGCTTCATATCGTTCATTTAGCCTGCTCAAATAATCAATACTAATTGAGTTTTCATAATCTCTACCTCTTTTATGAATTTGTGAAACTAGGTTAGGAATTGAACTTCTTAAATAAATAAGTAAATCTGGGGCTGCAACATCTTCCTCCATTAAACTAAAAAGAGATTTATAATTTTCAAAGTCTCTATTTGTCATTAATCCCATAGCATGAAGATTAGGAGCAAAGATATTTGAATCTTCATATATAGTTCTGTCCTGAATTACGTTAATCCCTTTTTTTTGAATATCCTTGATTTGTCTAAACCTACTATTTAAAAAATATATTTGAAGATTAAAACTCCACCTTTCCATTTGGTTGTAGAAATCATCTAAATAAGGGTTTTTTAAAACATCCTCAAGTTCCTTTTTAAATTTATAATGTTTTGATAAAAGCTTTGTAAGAGTTGTCTTACCAGCACCAATATTTCCTGCTATTGCTATATGCATATGCTAATTTTTTTTAATTAAAAATCTATTATAAAAATCCTCTTCATAAATATACAAGGATTCATTGATTACAAAAAAATCTTTAATAAATAATTTTGGTGTTTTGAATAAATTTATTTTTAATTCTTTTTTGTTTAGATATCCTACACTATCATCAGATGCCAAAAAAATATTTTTTTCAAAAAATCTTATTTTATTAAACTTAGCAGAATTTGGAATTCTATAATCTAACAAACCATTATAGTCAACTTTCATTAATTCATTTGATGTTAAAATCCATAAGGAATTATAATCACTAATGATATCATATAATTTCGCAGTTACTTTAATTTTTACATTGTTTAAAATTCTTTTTTTAATAAAATCATACTTTAATATCTCATCATTATTTTCATCAAAAATCCAAATAAAGTTTTCATTGGAATTTGAAATATTTGTTACTTCAATATTATCAGTTAATTTATTGAAGTCCAGCTTAATAATCTCATTAAGTTTATTATCTAACAATATTAACACATTAAATTTTTCATACCATATTTTTATTTCCATTGGATTATAAAAGTCAATTTTTGTTATTTCTCCCATGTTAACACTGTTAAATCTTTCATTATTGTTTTTGATTAACTCCTGATTGCTTAAATAATAACAGTTGTCAAACTTGTCACAGTGTATTTTAATTTTATCATCAGCATTGATTAATTTTTTTGTCATTTCCAAATAAAACTTTTCCTGTGACGTACTGGAAAAGAATATGAATAGAAAAAAAATAATTAAATATCTCATATCATTAAAGTACAAAATATTATGATTAATTTAACTCTGAATTAGATTAACAAGTTAATCTTACAATTATATTTACAATAAAAAATGAAAAGAACTTTTATATTATTTTTTTTAACCCTAAGCAGCTTTTCAATTACAGCTCAAGACTTTCAGGGAAAAGCATACTACAAGACAAAGACAACTATGGACTTTGGTTCATGGGGAGATAAGATGTCATCAGAGAGAAAAAAGATGATGAAAGAGAGAATGAGACCATATTTGGAGCCTACATTTATATTAACTTTTGACAAAGAAAAATCTATGTATAAAGAGCAGGAAAGGTTAGATGCTCCTGGATCTGGTGGTAGAAGTGGTTGGGGTAAAATGATGTCGGGAAATAGGGGCCCTATTTTTAAAAATTTAAAAACAAAAAAATTCATACAAGACTCAGAATTTATGGGTAAAAAATTTTTAATCACTGACTCTGTAAATAAAATTAATTGGGTTTTAGAAAAAGAACAAAAAATGATAGGTAATTATCTTAGTTTTAAAGCAACAGCAGAAATTCCAAAGAAAAAAACCATCTCCAGTGAATGGAGAAAGTTAGAAAAAAGTGATTCGACTGATATACAAAATGAGTATACAAAGGTCAATGCCTGGTATTCTCCTCAGATCCCAATTGCAAACGGTCCTGCTGAGTTTGATGGATTACCGGGACTTATTTTGGAGTTAAACTACGAAAAAACAGTTATTTTATGTACAAAAGTTGTAATGAACCCAGAAAAGAAAATTCAAATAAATGAACCCAGGAAGGGAGAGGTAGTTTCTAAAAATGAATATGATAAAATTGTAGAAGTTAAGGTTAAGGAGATGAGAGATATGTATAGAGGACCAAGGTCTAAAAGATAAATTTTAAATTTACACATGCAAAAAAATTTCCATCTGAGTGATTTAAAATATTTAATGGCATATAGTATCCCAATAAGTGCTATAATAGGTTTAACTATTGAAGGATTTTTTTATTTTTTAACCCCTATTTATATTTTCATCGGGATCCCTGCGGTTGAGTCTATTTTAACCTTTTTAAAATTAGATGATAAATTTAAAGGCCGTTCATCTAAAGAAATTCACTGGATTTTTAACTGGATGCTTTACATAAATATTTTACTAGTTTATGGAGTATTAATTTACGCTCTAATTAAATCTGTTTCGATTAATATTATTTCATTAGATTTTCTTGGAATTGTATTTACTGTCGGATTGGTAATAGTTTCCAACGGCATTAATGTTGCACATGAGCTATGTCACAGAACAAATTCATTTGAAAGATACCTTGGAAAATTTTTACTAATTCCATCATTATACATGCATTTTTATCTAGAACATAACTTTGGCCATCACTTGAATGTAGCAACTCCTAATGATCCTGTAACAGCAAAGTACAACGAACCTTTGTATTCCTTTTGGATAAGTGCTGTTTTTGGAGAGTTAAATGGTGCAATGAAAATCCAGAGAAAGAGATTACAAAATAAAAAACTATCATTTTTTTCTCTACAAAATGATATGCTTTGGTATGGTATAATTCAATTTATCTATTTAGTATGTGGTTTTATAATATTTGGATTTAAGGGCTTAATTTTAATTTTTGTAGCAGCTATCATTTCAATTTTAATGTTTGAGTCAGTAAATTATATTGAACATTATGGTTTGTTGAGAAAAAAACTAAAATCTGGAAGATATGAAAGGGTTCAAGAGAAACACTCATGGAATTCAAATCATATATTAGGAAGAATTGTTTTATATGAGCTTACAAGACATAGCGATCATCACAGATCGTCAACAATTGAATATCAAAATTTAAAATCAATTGACGATTCCCCGCAGTTACCTTTTGGATATCCAACAAGTATTTTAATTTCATTCATCCCCATTTTATGGTTTAAAATCATGAATCCAAGAGTTCCTAAAGAAATGATTTCAATTGCTTCAAAAAACTATTCATGAAAAAAATTATTATTATTTTTTGTTTTTTATCTGGCATAAGCTCATTTTCTCAAATAAAAATTTCTGGTAAGGTTACAGATAGTATTGGTAATCCTTTAGAATTAGCCAATATAATTTTAATTGATGCTGAAACAGACATATTAGAGTCTTTTGGAACATCCAACGAAAAAGGAGAATATAAAATACAATTAAGAAAAAATAAAAGTTATAATTTCCAAGTAAGTTATATAGGAATGGCTACATTTTCTCAATTAATTCTTTCCAAAGAACAAGATATTGTGAAGAACGTTAAATTAAATGAAAACAATATTCTCGATACTGTTCAATTAACTTATGAAATGCCTGTTGTGATCAGTGGAGACACTTTAATTTATGATGCTGACTCTTTTAAGACTGGAACAGAAAGAAAATTGGAGGATGTCTTGAAAAATTTGCCTGGAGTTGAAATTAATGATGACGGAGAAATTGAAGTTGAGGGAAAAGCTGTTTCAAAAGTAATGGTTGAGGGGAAAGATTTTTTTGATGGAGATTCAAAAATTGCCTCAAAAAACATCCCTTCAAGTGCTGTTGATAAAGTTCAGATATTAAAGAATTATTCAGAAATCTCTCAGTTAAGCTCAGTACAAAATAATCAAGATAATATTGCAATCAATATCAAACTTAAAAAAGGTAAAGATAAATTTTGGTTTGGAGATATTTTGGCAGGAGTTGGAGAATCCTCAGTTTCTAATCTACACATATTTCAGCCAAAATTATTTTATTACAGTCCTAAGTATAGTATTAATATTATTGGAGACCTAAATAATATTGGTGAGCAAGCATTTACTAGAAGAGATTATTGGAATTTTTCTGGGGGTTTTAATAAACCAAGCTCAAAAAGTGGCACTAACATCTCTCTTGGTAATAATAATTTAAGTTTTTTACAGCTTCAAAATAATAGAGCAAAAGATATAAATACAGAGTTCGCTGCTATTAATACCAGTTTTTCACCCAATAAAAAAATTGATTTTTCGTCCTTCATCATACTAACAAATAGCGAAATAGAGATTCAACAAAACAATACTACACAGTATGTTGGTGGTTCTCAAGAAATTCCCGACGAATTTGTTCAGCAAAATACTGTTCAAAATAGTGAGTTAGGGATAGGTAAATTGACGATGAAATATACTCCAGATGTAAATAACCAACTGGATTATGAAATTTTAGGAAGGTTAACTAATGAAACCCAAGATCAAAATTATTTATCTTCTGTAATTGGAGAAATTGATCAGTTGGATGATTCTGAATCTTTTAGTATAAGTCAAAATTTCAATTACTATTTTACCTTAAATGAAAAAAATATATTTGCATTTGAAGCACAACATTTATTAAGAAACGAAGATCCTTTTTACAATGCCAATTTAGAAAACAATGAAAATTTTGAACCGACTGCTACTGGCTTGGGCCTTGATAATTCATTTTTAAATTTTAATATTAATCAAAACAGAAAAGTTAAGTCAAATCAATTGGATGCCAAAATTGATTATTGGAATATATTAAACTCAAAAAGTGATTTGAATATCACTATTGGTAATATATACAGTAAACAAGACTTCAGATCAGAAATATTTCAATCTCTTATAGATAATAACGATCAATTTTATCCCACTCCTTTAATAAATAACGGACATGACTCTAATGATATCAATTATATTTTTGATGATTTATATTTAGGTTTAAGATACAGACTTAAAGCTGGGAAATTTACAATATCTCCAGGGTTTTCAGCGCATTCTTACAATTCAAAAAATGATCAATATGATGTTATAAACTCAGATTTAGTTTCTGATATTTCATACAAAAAGTCGTTTTTCAAATTTCTTCCGAATTTCAATTTAATAATTCAACTTAAGGATAGTGAAAACATTAGGCTTAATTATTCAATGAGAACTCAGTTTACTGATATAACAAAGATTGCGAGGGGTCTAGTTTTAAATAATTACAATTCGATTTTTATTGGGAATCAATACCTTCAAAATGCTGTATCACATAATGTTAATCTTAATTATTATTCTTTTAATTTATTTAATTATACAAATATATACGCAGGATTAAATTATAATAAGTCTATTGATCAAATCAGAAATTTAACGAGTTTTGAAAGTGTAATAGCTACAAGCTCTCCCTTTAATTCTCCTTTTGCTGATGAAAATTTTTCTATGTATGGGAGATATCAGAGATCAATGGGTAAACTAAGGGCAACAATCGGCTCTAATTTTAATTTTTCAAAGTTCAATCAGTTCATTCAGAGTGACTCAAATCCTAATTTAAGCGAAACCTTTTCTCAAGGTTATAATGTTTCCCTAAGAACCCTATTTAGAAATGCACCTAATTTTGAAACAGGATTAAAGTATTCAGTTAGTGAAACGAACATTGGATCTTTAAAGACTAAATATTTTACTGAAACACCATTCATCGAAATTGATGCACTAGTTTTAAAAAAAATTACTTTTAGAACCAATTTTTCCTATTCTAAATTTAGTGATGAAGATGATATAATTAACGAATACAAGTTTTTTGATGCCTCTGCATCATACAGAGCTAACGAAGAGAGTAAATTTGAATTTGAAATAAAAGCAAATAACTTACTAAACACAAAATCTCAGAGTCAATCAAGTACTTCAAATATTTTTGTTAATACAACTGAATACTTCGTCCAGCCAAGATTTATTACATTTAGACTTATATATAGTCTTTAACTTTTGTTCCCTTTTTTTTTTTTTAATTAGATAAATAGTTTTTCTTTACAGGTTGAATTATTTAAAATTAACTTTTTGAAGGATTGAAAGAAAAATTAAATAAATACAGCAAAATCATCACTCAAGATGACTCTCAGCCCGCAGCTCAAGCAATGCTGTATGCGATTGGATTTAAAGATGAAGATTTTAATAAACCAATTATTGGTATTGCTAGTACTGGATATGAAGGCAACCCATGTAATATGCACCTTAATAAATTAGCTCTAGATGTAAAAAAAGGTGTACAGGAAAAGGATTACGTTGGCTTAATTTTCAATACAATTGGAGTTAGTGATGGAATATCAATGGGGACTCCCGGCATGAGATATTCCCTACCCTCTAGAGATATTATTGCAGACTCAGTTGAAACTGTAGTTGAAGCTATGTCCTACGATGGTTTGATCACTGTCGTTGGATGCGATAAAAATATGCCTGGTGCTCTCATGGGTATGATTAGACTGAATAGACCTTCTATTCTTTTGTATGGGGGAACTATTGATTCAGGTTGTCACAATGATAAAAAACTTGATATTGTTTCTGCGTTTGAGGCATGGGGTGGTAAGGTTTCCGGTAAAATAAATGAAATTGAATACAAACAAATTATTAAAAAATCCTGTCCTGGATCTGGTGCATGTGGTGGTATGTATACAGCCAATACAATGGCCTCTGCAATTGAGGCATTAGGGATGTCACTTCCATTTTCATCTTCCATTCCTGCAAATAATTCGAATAGAGAGAGTTTATCAAAAGAGGTCGGAAAATCCATTGAAAAATTAATTGTAAATGATATCAAGCCGCTTGATATCATTTCAAAAAAATCCTTAGAAAATGCAATTTCATTAGTTATTGCTTTGGGTGGATCTACTAACGCTGTATTACATTTTTTAGCAATTGCAAGATCTGCAAACATTGAATTCTCTTTAGATGATTTTCAAAAGATTAGTGATAAGACTCCCTATATTGCTAATTTAAAACCAAGTGGCAAATATTTAATGGAGGATTTACATGAAATTGGTGGTATTCCTTTTATTTTAAAATACATGCTAGATGCTGGGTTTCTGCATGGCGACTGCCTCACTGTTACTGGAAAAACTTTAGAGGAAAATTTAAGATCTGTGAAGTCATTATCATTTGATCAAGATATTATAATGCCTTTGGAAAATCCCATTAAAAAATCGGGTCATATTCAGATTTTATATGGAAATTTGGCTGTTGAGGGAAGTGTTGCTAAAATTTCAGGAAAAGAAGGTTTACAATTTCAGGGTAAAGCCAAAGTTTTTGATTCTGAGCTCGAAGCTAATCTTGGAATTAAAAAAGGATTGGTAAAAAAAGGAAATGTAGTGGTAATAAGGTTTGTAGGTCCAAAAGGTGGACCAGGAATGCCTGAGATGTTAAAACCAACTGCTGCGATAATGGGTGCTGGTTTAGGGAAAGATGTAGCGTTAATTACAGATGGAAGATTTTCGGGGGGAACTCATGGCTTTGTTGTTGGCCATATTACACCTGAGGCGCAAGTTGGGGGAAATATTGCTTTTGTTGAGGACGGTGATATTATTTCAATTGATGCCAGAAAAAATACTATAAATTTACATGTTACTGAAGATGAGATAAATAAACGAAAACTAAATTGGAAAAAGCCTAAATTAAAAGTTAACATGGGTTCCTTATATAAGTATGCCAGGTTTGTATCCTCGGCATCAAAGGGATGTGTAACGGATGAATTTTAATAAATTATATAATGCCAAAAATTTCAGGAAGCGAAGCAGTAATTAAATGCCTAATAAATGAAGGTGTTGAGATAATATATGGGTACCCTGGAGGTGCAATTATGCCTGTTTATGATGAGTTATTTAAGTATCAAGATAAAATTCACCATGTTTTGACAAGACATGAGCAAGGTGCGACTCACGCTGCTCAGGGTTTTGCAAGAATCTCCGGTAAAGTTGGTGTTGCAATTGCCACATCTGGACCTGGAGCTACAAACCTTGTTACTGGCTTAGCAGATGCACAAATTGATTCAACTCCTATGATATGCATCACTGGCCAAGTAAGCTCAAAGCTTTTGGGAAGTGATGCTTTTCAAGAAACCGATATTATTGGTATTTCAACACCAATAACAAAGTGGAATTATCAAATAACAAAGGCCTCTGAGATTCCTGAAATTTTTGCAAAAGCTTTTTATATTGCTAAAAGTGGAAGACCAGGCCCCGTCTTAATTGATATTACTAAAGATGCTCAGTTTGAACTTTTTGATTTTTCATATAATAAAATCAACGGCATAAGAAGTTATAATCCTACTCCTGAAATTGACAAGAACAAAATAAAAGAAGCAGCAAAACTAATCAACAAAGCAAAAAAACCTCTTATTGTATGGGGGCAGGGTGTTATTCTTGGAAATGCTGAAAAAGAGTTAATAGATTTAGTTGAGAAAACTGGGATTCCTGCAGCATGGACCATATTGGGAGCATCTGCTATTCCTACAGAACATCCTTTAAATGTTGGCATGCTTGGCATGCATGGTAATTATGCTCCAAATGTTAAAACAAATGAGTGTGATATACTTATCGCTATAGGAATGAGATTTGATGATCGTGTAACTGGTGATGTAACTAGGTATGCTAAACAGGCTCAAATTATTCATTTTGAAATTGATCCAGCGGAGGTAAATAAAAATATTGAAGTTGATATAGCTGTTTTAGGAAATGCCAAAGATACATTAGGAGAAATAATAAAGTATGTTGAAACTAACTCTCATAAAAATTGGCTTAAAGAATTTTCAGATTTATATAAAGTTGAATTTAATAAAGTAATTGATGCTGAAATAAATCCTACTAAGAAGGGGTTAACCATGGGTGAGGTAATTAAACACATTAACAAACATACAAAAGGAGATGCTGCAATTGTTACAGATGTAGGGCAACATCAAATGGTAGCTTGCAGGTATGCAAATTTTAGAAACTCTAAAAGTAATATAACATCTGGTGGTTTGGGAACTATGGGTTTTGCATTACCAGCTGCTTTAGGTGCAAAAATGGCTGCCCCGCACAGAGAAGTGGTCGCTGTAATTGGTGATGGAGGTTATCAAATGACCATTCAAGAACTTGGAACTATTTTTCAAACAAAGGCTGCGGTTAAGATCGTAGTGTTAAACAATGATTTTTTAGGAATGGTACGACAATGGCAACAACTATTCTTTGAAAAGAGATATGCATCCACTGAAATGGTAAATCCTGATTTTGTTAAAATAGCAGAGGGATATTACATAAAAGCAAAAAGAGTAAATAAAAGAGATGATCTTGCGCCAGCTATCGAAGAAATGATAAAATCAAAAGAGCCTTATTTTTTAGAAGTTGTTGTGGAAAAGGAGGCTAATGTTTTCCCGATGATTCCAACTGGATCATCAGTTTCTGATATTAGATTAAGTTAATTAAATGAGTGAAAAAAAAATTAAATATACGGTTTCAATATACACTGAAAATAGTGTAGGTCTTTTGAACAGGATTTCAGCTATATTTCAAAAAAGACATATAAATATAGAGAGCTTTAATTCATCAATTACTGAAATTGAGGATGTCCATAGATGGACAATTTTAGTCCATACATCTGAAACTTTGATTAAAAAAATTGTTGGTCAGATAAATAAGCAAATTGAAGTCATCAAGTCATATTACCACACCGATGAAGAAACAATTTATCAGGAGTCGTGTTTATTTAAGATTAAATCCTCTTTACTTTTTGATGATCGAAAAATTCAAAATATTATTAAAGAAAGTAATGCTATCATAGTTACTGTGAACCCTGAGTTTTTTGTTATTGAAAAATCTGGAAGAACATATGAGTTAGATGAATTATATGAAAAACTCAGTAAATACGGGATACTACAATATGTAAGGTCAGCACGAATTGCTGTCACCAAAGCACCTCTTTTTATCTCTGATATTTTGAAAAAATTTAAAAAAAAATAAAATGAAAAATTATTTTAATTCTCTTAGTGAAACTGAAAAAAAAGAGCAGTTATCCAAGTGTAGATTTATGGATCTTAATGAGTTTAGTCAAGAGAATAAATCTTTAATCGGTAAAAAAATTGTCATAATTGGGTGTGGTGCACAAGGACTAAATCAGGGCTTAAATATGCGTGATTCTGGCTTGAATATTTCCTATGTACTGAGAGAAAATGCTATCAAAATGAAACGACAATCCTTTGTTAATGTATCGGAAAACAACTTCGAATTTGGACTAATTCAAGATTTAGTTCCAGATGCTGATATGGTTATTAATTTAACTCCTGATAAGAATCATTCTGATGTAATAAATAGTATTGTTCCATTAATGAAAAAAGGATCAATTCTTTCGTATTCACATGGTTTTAATGTTGTAGAAGAGGGTATGATAATAAGAGATGATATTACTGTAATCATGGTTGCTCCTAAGTGTCCAGGAACTGAGGTTAGAGAAGAATTTAAAAGAGGTTTTGGTGTTCCAACTCTAATTGCCGTTCATTCCTCAAACGATCCTAATGGAAATGGCCTTGAGTTTGCCAAAGCTTATGCTTTCTCACTTGGTTCTCATAAAGCTGGTGTTTTGGAGTCATCATTTGTTGCTGAAGTCAAAAGTGATTTGATGGGTGAACAGACGATACTATGTGGAGTTTTACAATCGGCTTCAATTTTTTTATTTAATAAAATGTGTGATGCGCAAATAGATAAAAATTATTCATCAAAATTAATTCAAAATGGATGGGAAGTAATTACTGAAGCTTTAAAACATGGTGGAATTACAAAAATGATGAATCAGTTAAGTGATCAATCAAAAATAAATACATTTAATTTAGCCTCTAAGTTAAAAGTTAAAATGAAGCCACTTTTTGAGAAGCATATGCAGGAAATTATGTCTGGAAAATTTTCAAGTGAGATGATGGATGATTGGAAAAATAATGATTATAAGTTATTAAAATGGAGAGAGGAAACTGGAAACACCAAATTTGAAAAAACAATATCATCAGAAAGAAAAATTGAAAACAATGAATATTTTGAAAAAGGTATTGCAATGATTGCATTTGTAAAATCTGGGGTAGAGTTAGCATTTGAAACGATGATAAATGCTGGTATAATTGATGAATCAGCATATTATGAATCACTTCATGAATTACCACTTATAGCAAATTTAATCTCTAGAAAAAAACTATATGAGATGAATAGAATCATCTCTGATACAGCAGAATATGGTTGTTATTTATTTTCTAATGAGGCAAAAAAACTATTTGAATCTGAGTTTAAACATCTAAATTTTTATTTAAACGGGTCTGAAAAAGATAAAGAAAGTCAAATTGACATAGAATTAGTTAAAAAAATTAACTTTGAAATAATAAATCATCCGGTTGAAAAAATTGGTTTGCAATTAAGAAAATCAATGACTGAGATGAAAAATTTATTTTAGTGCAAAAGTTAATTGATTTAGCTCATATTAGAGGTACTACAAGAAAAATTAGAGGAATTGTAAAAAAAACACCTTTACAAGAGAGTCTTAATTATTCACAAAAATATAATTCAAAAATTTTTTTTAAGAGGGAAGATCTTCAGGATGTTAAATCATTTAAGATAAGAGGTGCATACACGAAAATTCTCAGTGTTGAAAAAACGATAGCTCAAAATGGACTTGTTTGTGCAAGTGCTGGAAATCATGCTCAAGGCTTTGCTGTTAGTTGCTCCCTTTTAGATTACAATGGAACAGTATTTATGCCACACTCAACCCCAAGTTTAAAGGTTAGTTTGGTAAAAAAATTCGGAGGTAAGAATATCAAGATCAAGCTTGTAGGAGAAAACTTTTCAAAAGCTTACAAAGCTGCGATGGATTATTGTATTAGTAATAGAAAAACATTTATTCATCCATTTGATGATATTAAAGTTATTGAAGGCCAGGCTACCTTGTTTTTAGAGATTATTGAACAGATAAAAAATCCAATTGATTATATTTTTATTCCAATTGGAGGAGGTGGACTTATTTCAGGTGCGATAAATATATTCAAACAACTTAGTCCAAAAACAAAGATAATCGGTATTGAGCCTGCTGGCGCTCCTTCCATGAAGGAATCTATCATCAAAAATAAAATAATAAAACTGCATAAAATTGATAATTTCGTGGATGGTGCTGCAGTACACAAAATTGGCATTATTCCATTTGAATTTTGTAAAGATTACTTAGATGACTTATTGGTAATTGATGAAGGTGAAATTTGTCAATCAATTTTAGATTTGAAATCAATTGAGAAAATTACCGCTGAGCCTGCAGGGGCGATGTCTTCAGCTGCTCTGAGATTGTACAAAGAAAGAATAGTTAAAAAAAATGTAGTTTGTATAATTTGTGGCGGAAATAATGATGATTCAAGAATGAAAGAAATTTATAAAAGAGCGATTAATTGGAAAAATTCATCAAAATAAATTTTGAAGCTAATGCAGTAATTTTAAGGTTTGATGTAATTAACGAAAAATGTTTTAAAAAAACTTTTCTTTTTTTACATAGAATTGTTTCAGTATATTGATATGCTTTTTTGGAATAAAAATTGATAAGGAATAAGTATGTATTTTAATTTTGAAAAAATACCTGATCAATACAAGATCAAAAATGAAATAGTTCAAAATCAGTTTTTGGTTAATGGAAAGCTGGTAACTTGGAATGGGGATTTGTCTCCTGTTTATTCCACCATTTCTTCAAATAAAAAATATAGCCCAACTAAATTGGGTGAAATACCAAGCTTAGGAAAAAAAGAGGCTATGTTAGCATTAGATTCCGCATGTAATGCATTTGACAATGGAAAAGGAATTTGGCCAACCATGAAGGTTTTAGACAGAATTAAAGCTATGGAAAACTTTGTAGCCGAAATGAAAACTAAAAGAGATATCATTGTTAAGCTTTTAATGTGGGAAATTGGCAAAAATTTTAATGATTCAAAAAAAGAATTTGATAGAACAGTTGACTATATATATGACACGATTGAGGCATATAAACAAATTGATAGAGATTCAGCTAAATTCCAAAAAAATAGTGGTATCAATGCTCACATCAGAAGAGGACCCTTGGGAGTGGTTCTATGTTTGGGTCCCTATAACTATCCTTTAAATGAAACTTTCTGTTTGCTAATACCAGCTCTTATTATGGGAAATACGGTAATTTTCAAGCCTGCAAAACATGGGGTTTTACTAATTACTCCTTTATTGGAAGCCTTTAAAAAGCATTTCCCGCCTGGAGTTGTAAATATTCTTTTTGGTAGAGGAAGAGCTTTAGCAACTCCTATCATGGAAACAGGTAAAGTAAATGTTTTAGCTTTAATTGGACACAGCTCTTCTGCCAACGCACTTCAGGAATCACATCCCAAAAAAAACAGATTACGATTAGTTCTTGGTTTGGAGGCAAAGAACCCAGCAATAATACTTCCCGATGCTGATTTAGATTTAGCAATAAAGGAATGTATTAATGGATCTCTTTCATACAATGGGCAAAGATGTACAGCCCTTAAAATAATTTATGTTCATGAAAAAATAAGAGATAATTTTATTAAAAAATTTTCAAAAGAAGTTGATGATTTGAAGTATGGTAACCCCTGGGAGCCTGATGTTATGCTTACACCTCTTCCCGAACCAAACAAACCAAAATATATAAACTCACTTGTTCAAGATGCTTTAAAAAAGGGTGCTAAAGTTATGAATAAAAAAGGAGGGTTAATGTGTGAAAATTATATTTACCCATCTGTTTTATTTCCTGTAACTAAAGATATGGAAGTATATAAAGATGAGCAATTTGGACCAGTAATTCCAATTATATCTTTTAAAAATATTAATGAACCATTAAATGATATGGCTGAATCCAACTATGGACAGCAGGTAAGTTTGTTTGGTAAAGACACCAAAACATTAGGGCCACTAATTGATACTTTAGTTAATTTAGTTTGTAGAGTTAATATTAATAGTTCTTGTCAAAGAGGTCCTGATATTTACCCTTTCACTGGAAGAAAAGACTCAGCTTTCAGCACCCTTAGTGTTCGTGATGCACTTAGATCTTTCTCAATTAGAACATTTGTTGCCTCTAAAGATAATGATGATAACAACAAAATAATCAAGGATTTATTAGGATCAAAAAAATCTAATTTTGTTTCAACTGATTATATTCTTTAGTCAATTTTTTATTTTCTCACAAATATTATATACATTCGTGACATGACAAATTTGATTACACTAAGTTTTGGATTTTATTATTTCTTTTTCTATTCTAAGAATAGGTAGAGACTATAATATGTAATCATAATATTAATGAAATCTAGTCTCGAATTATTCGGGACTTTTTTTATGAGTAAAAAAAATATAGGAATACAAGGAATACAAGGTTCATTTCACCATATTGTGGCGAATGAATATTATGGCAATAATATCGATATTGATGAATTCCAATCCTTTGAAATAATGGCAAGACATCTTGCGGAAGGAAAATCTGATGCATCAATAATGGCTATTGAAAATTCTATTGCAGGATCAATCATTCCTAATTACGCACTGATTGACGAATATAATCTTTCTATTGTAGGGGAATATTATTTGAAAATTTCTCATCATTTGTTAGCCCTTGAAAACCAGTCCATTGATGATATTAAAGAAGTTCACTCACATCCAATGGCATTACTTCAGTGTAGAGATTTTTTTAAAAAACATTCAAAAATTAAATTAGTTGAGGATACAGATACGGCACTCTCGGCCAAAAAAATTCACATGAATAATGAAAAAGGTATAGCTGCAATTGCCAGTGCATTAGCATCTCATTTATATTCTTTAGATGTTTTAGCAGAAAATATTCAGACAATTGAAAATAATGAGACAAGATTTGTTGTTCTAGAAAGATCAACTCCAAATAGTAAATCTGTATTTGATAAAGCTTCAATAAAATTTGAGTTGGATCACAAAAGAGGGAGTTTGGCAACAATACTAAATGTTTTGAGCGATTGTAAAATGAATTTGACTAAAATTCAGTCAATGCCAAAAATTGAAACTCCGTGGAGATATTCTTTTTTTGTGGATATCACATTCCAATCTTCAGATGATTATTTTAAAGCAAAATCAATAATTGAAATTATGGCAAAAGATTTTAAAGTTTTAGGAGAATATAAAAACTCAAAAAATGATTGATAATTCCAAAAGGTTAGAACATATTTCTGAGTACTATTTTTCCAAGAAGTTAAGAGAAGTAAAATCTTTAATTGACAAGGGTGAAGATATAGTTAATTTAGGAATTGGAAGCCCAGATTTATTTCCACCTGAAAATTCAATTAATACGGTTATAAAAAGTTTGAATCAAAAAAATGCTCATAAGTATCAAGGCTATTCTGGTATTTACCAATTACGCGAAAAAATTTCTTCTTTTTATAAAAAATATTATGAAGTTGATCTTCATCCTGATCAAAATGTATTACCACTTATTGGAAGCAAGGAGGGGATATTTCACATATCAATGTCTTTTTTAAATGATGATGATTCAGTATTAATACCAAATCCAGGTTATCCAACATATTCTTCTATCACTAAATTGATTGGAAATAAAATAATTAATTATGATCTGACTGAAAGTAATAATTGGGAACCAGATTTCAATAACTTAAAGAAGTTAGATTTAAGTAAAGTAAAAATAATGTGGGTAAATTATCCAAATATGCCTACCGGAAGAACAGCTTCCGTAAATTTATTTAAAAAAATTGTTCAATTTGGAAAAGAAAATAACATATTAATAGTAAATGATAACCCATATAGTTTTATTTTAAATGATAACCCCTTAAGTATTATGAGTATTTCTGGCGCAATGGAAAATTGTATTGAGCTAAACTCAATGAGTAAAATATACAATATGGCTGGTTGGAGAGTAGGATTTGTTGTGGGAAACCCCACTTTTATTAGCAATATTTTGAAGGTTAAAAGTAATATGGACTCTGGAATGTTCTACCCTGTTCAGATGGGTGCTGCTAATGCACTATCTCAAAATAATGATTGGTTTGAGAAACTAAATATAAAATATAAAGAAAGACGTGAATTAGTTTGGGAGCTTGCATCAAAACTTGGTTGTACTTTTTCTAAAGATAATGTTGGGATGTTTATATGGGCAAAAATTAATAAATCAATTCCATCAAAAGAATTTGTTGATAATCTACTGCACAAATCTGGAATTTTCGTTGCACCTGGAATAATTTTCGGAACAAATGGAGAAGGATATATTAGAATATCATTGTGTAATTCCACAGCAAATATTAAAAAGGCAATTTCTCGATTATGAAAAATATATACATAGTTGGTGTAGGTCTTATTGGAGGTAGCTTTGCTCTAGAATTGAAGAATATATTTAATGATTATAATATAATCGGTATTGATATTTCCACACAAAATTTAAAGATTGCAAAACAAAAAAATATAATTGATTCACACGCAGAAATAAATGATATTACCAATGCTTTCATGATAATCATTGCTGTACCTGTAAAATCGATAATTAAAATCTTACCAAAAATTTTAGAATTTATTTCTACTGAAACCCTTGTTATAGATTTTGGTTCAACTAAGTTAAATATTTGTAAAAATCTTCAAACTCACAAGCGAAGATCTAATTTTCTTGCTGCTCATCCCATAGCGGGTAATGAATTCTCTGGTCCTGATGCTGCTGCAAAGGGCCTGTTTACAAATAAAACAATGATTATTTGTGAAAAAAATAAGACCAATAAGAAACTTGTTGATTTGGCTATTAATATATTTAAAGAGATGAAGATGAATATTAGTTTTATGGATCCTGAATCTCATGATAAACATATCGCATATGTGTCTCATTTATCTCATATAAGTTCATTCATGTTGGGGAAAACTGTAATTGACGAAGAAAAAAATGAAAAGAATATTTTTGATATGGCTGGTAGTGGATTTGAATCTACCGTTAGGTTAGCAAAAAGTTCACCAAAAATGTGGACAGATATATTAGAAGACAACAAAATAAATATAAAAGAGGCACTTGACGATTATATTTATAATTTGAATAATATTAGAGATTTAATAAATGATAATAAATTTGATGAATTAGAATTAGAGTTAAAAAAGATCAATTATATTAAGAATATACTAAATGGCATTAATCTATGAAGAATAATAAAGACTTAAGAGCATGGCTTGATAATTTTAATTTATCACATCCGTTAGTTATTGCTGGACCATGCAGTGCAGAAACAGAAAATCAAGTTATTGAGATTGCAAATCAGCTAAAAGATAGTGATGCGACCGTTTACAGAGCTGGTATTTGGAAGCCAAGAACAAGACCTGGAAATTTTGAAGGAGTTGGTTCATTAGCATTGGATTGGCTCAAGAGAGTTAAGAATGAAACAAATATTTTAACTACAACAGAGGTTGCTAATGCTAATCACGTAGATTTGGCCTTAAAAAATGATGTTGATATTTTATGGATAGGAGCAAGGACTACAGTTAGCCCCTTTATTATTCAAGAAATTGCTGATGCCCTAAACGGTTCGGATAAAATAGTTTTGATAAAAAATCCTGTAAATCCTGATTTATCTCTGTGGCTTGGCGCAATAGAAAGGATTTATTCATCTAATATAAAAAATATTGGAGCAATTCATCGTGGATTTTCAACCTATGAAAAAACTAAATATAGAAATAATCCTGAATGGCAAATTGCTATCGATCTACAAAGAAAATTACCTGATCTTCCACTGATTCTTGATCCATCACACATAGCAGGAAGAAGAGATTTAATTTTTGACTTATGTCAAACAGCACTGGACCTTAACTATGATGGGCTTATGATTGAAACACATAATGATCCTGATAACGCATGGAGCGATGCCAAACAACAAATTACTCCTTCAGTCTTAAAAGAAATAACGAAAAAATTAGTTGTTAGAAGGAAGAGTAATGATAATGATGATTTTAAAACAAAGTTAGGAACTTTAAGAGCTCAAATTAATATGCACGATGAGCAATTAATTAACATTTTAGGAAATAGAATGAAGGTTGCTAAAAAAATAGGATCTTTAAAAAAAGAAAATAATGTTGCTGTTCTTCAATCGGGAAGATGGAATGAAATTTTGGAAAGAATGATAAATGATGGAAAGAGTGAAGGGTTGAGTGAAGAGTTAATATTAAAGGTTTTCAAAGCAATTCATCAGGAATCAATTAACAACCAAAATCAAATTTTAAAAAAATAGAGTTTCATTGGAAGGTAAAGTTTATAAATCTACTGGGTCTTGGTATTTAGTTAAAGCTGAAGATGATAACTTTTATGAATGTAAAATTAAGGGAAAATTAAGGTTAAGTGAATCTTCAAGTACAAATCCTGTTGTTGTAGGAGATATTGTAAATTTTAATTTACACAAAGAAGAAAATAGGGAAATTGGAATCATTGAAAAAATTAAGGACAGAAAAAATTACATTTTAAGAAAGTCTGTTAACCTTTCAAAACAAACTCATATTCTGGCTTCAAATATTGATCTTTTATTATTAGTAATTACATTAAAAGACCCTATAACAACCACAAGTTTTATTGACAGATTTTTGGTAGCAGCTCAAGCATATTCAATTAAAAGTATCTTAATATTCAACAAGTTTGATATTTATAAAAAAAATGAACTCAAAAGCCTAAACGAAATAATTAATATTTATAAAAAAATAGGTTATCAGTGCTTAACTTTTTCAACAAAGGATGAATTAAATTTAGAAATTTTAAAGCGATCAATTCAAGGAAAAACTATTATGCTTGGAGGTCATTCAGGGGTTGGAAAAACATCTATAGTCAATTTGTTAAGCCCATCATTAAAACTTAGAGTTAGCAGTATTTCTCAACATTTTCAAGGAAAGCATACCACTACCTATGCTGAATTATTTGAATTAGACAGTGAAACTGAGCTAATTGATACCCCTGGTATTAAGGGTTTTGGATTAATCAATTATCATGATCACGAATTGGGAGACTACTTCCCTGAGTTTTTATCAAATAAAGGTGGTTGTAAGTTTAGTAATTGCATGCATTTAAATGAACCAAACTGTAAAATTAAATATCTTATTGAAAAGGGAGATATTTCACAATCAAGATATAAAAGTTATTTGCAGATATTGGATTCTAATGATTTAAAACATAGGTAATGAAATTAGTGATTCAAAGAGTAACATGTTCAAATTTATATATTGATGGATCTCTTATTTCTCAAATTAAACAAGGGTTGGTGGTATTGATAGGAATTTCTAAATCTGATTCTGAAAATGTAATTGATAAGCTGGTAAAAAAGTTACTAAACCTAAGGGTTTTTGAAGATGAAAATTCAAAAATGAATTATAGTATTTTAGATATTGAAGGAGAAATATTGCTAGTTAGTCAATTCACATTATATGCTGATACTAAAAAAGGGAACAGACCAAGTTTTATTAACGCAGCTGATCCCAAAAATGCTGAACCACTCTATAATAAGTTTCTTGAAAAGTTACATATTGTATTAGGTGACAACATAA
>CACKQW010000002.1 GCA_902602415.1 uncultured Bacteroidota bacterium
CTTGTTGCTTTTGTTACGCAAGCTCAGGATTATAATGTTACCTTTTCTGTAAATACTTCAAACATTGAAGTAGGTCCTAATGGAATGTATGTTGGGGATGGCGTGTTAGGAGGCTCAGATGCCTATGCAATGTCGGATGACGATATGGACGGAGTATGGGAGGTTACTATTTCATTAGCCGCTGGAACTGAAGGAAACTATGCTTTTTTTAATAGCCCAACATCATCTTCAGATTGGGGAACTAAGGAAAATCTAGAAGGAAAATCATGCGGTGATCCTGCTAATTATTGGAATAGGATATTAGACCCGGTCAATGAAGATAAAACACTTGTTCACTGTTTTGCCACCTGTTTTGGAAATGAATCAGGACTATGTGGTTCAGAATATTATGATGTGACTTTTTCAGTTAATGCTAGTGAGATTGAAGTAGGACCTAACGGAATGTTTGTGGGTGGAGGAGTACTTGGGGGATCTAACGCATATCCACTGAGTGATAATGGTTCAGGCACTTGGTCAACAACAATTTCACTACTTGAAGGAACGGAGGGAAGTTATATTTTCTATAATAGTCCAAATGGAGACTCCGATTGGGACACAAAGGAAAACATTGCAGGGCAACCTTGTGCAAATCCTGATAGTTTTAATGACAGATATTTAGAACCAATCTCAGCAAATACAACCTTATTGCATTGTTGGGAGACTTGTTTAACCAACGGAACTTGTGACGTTTCTTCCTTTATGGTTACATTTTCTGTAAACACTGCTAATATTGAACCAGATGAAAATGGAGTTACTGTTGGTCCAAATGGAATGTATGCTGGTGGAGGGTTTTTAAATTCTGCAATGGCTGTACCACTGTATGATGATGATGGTGATGGAGTCTATGTAGGGTCAACGTTTGTTAATGCAGGTCAAAGTGGAAATTATGTTTATCTAAACAGTCCAAATGATCCAGGAGATTATGACGCTAAAGAAAATTTAGCTGGTCAATCTTGCGCAGATGCTGATAATTGGAACGACAGATTTCTACCTCCGGTAGAACAAGATACTACTTTGCTTCATTGTTTTGGAAGCTGTGCTGAAGGTGGAGAATGCCCAGAGCCGGCCGCTTTAATGCTGCAAGGAATAATGGACTTTACAACTCCTGCGCCTGGTGGAGCCGACGGGAAAGCTATTCACTTAGTTGCTCTTGAGGATATTCCCGATCTTAGTATTTTTAGAATGCAAACCTATGCTAATGGCCAATCAGTTCCTTACAACACAATTGATGGAGGAGATTTGATCGGGTTTAATTTTCCGGCAGTTAGTGCAAGTGCTGGCGACCATATCATTGTTGCGAGAGATGTCCCAGCCATGGAAATATATATGGATATTAGCAACCTTTACGATTTAGTTTTTGATGGCGAAGGCTTTCCAACTGCTAACGGAAATGATGCGATTGAATTATTAGTCAATGACGAATCACTTGAAGTGTTTGGTGTGATTGGGGAAAACCCTGACACTACCGGAGATGGATGTTCAACTGATGATTGTTGGGATCATGAAGATGCATGGGCTTATAAAGTAAATGGTCAGTGGATTTATGCAGATGTAAATTGTACCGACGGTACAGAAACGATCTGTGATGCAACTTGTGTCTATCCATTTGCATCCTGTTCCAATGAAGAGCTAGCTGCTTATTTAGTCGGTGGAGATGGATGGAGAGTAATGGTTGAGGCTGAAGGATATAGAGCAGTAGGGCCCGGAGGCGATGCAGGATTTTACAAATGGTGGGAATCCCCTGCAGAATATGATGTTAATTACCCAGATACAGGCTATCCGACAGGACTTGTGGATGATGTGATGCACTTCAACGCAGATGGCTCCTTTAATTATGACACAGGATATGATGAATCTATCATGGGTAAGCAAGTAGAGATTGATGCTGCATTTAATTTTGATGGATCCATTGATGGTGGGTATGTGAATACGGATCTAGAGTACACTAATTTCCCAGTTGCAGACTTTAGCGACTCCTACACTTTAGGCACTGATGGAGTGTATGATTTAATTGAGTTCTCAACAGTTGGTAATCTTGGAATGTATACCTCTACAGGAGCGGCTTCGTACAAGGTTTTAGAAACAACTGAAACTACAATGTATGTTGTTATGCAGGGATCTGAAACCCATTACTGGTACTCATTACTTACCTCTGAGGGGACGCTTTCAACCAATGACAACGAGTTATTGGAAATGAGAGTTTTCCCAAATCCAGTGGATGCTAATTATATTTCAATTTTATCTCCAACTTTTGGCGATAAAGAAATAGAGATATATACTCTAACTGGAAGAAAAGTTTTACAAACTACAATCTCAAATTCTACTTTGAATATTGAATCCTTAACTGCAGGATTTTATATGATTAAAGTAACAATTGATAATAAAAGTAAAACCTCAAAATTAGTTGTTAGGTAATTAGAACAATTATTAAATAAAATGCCAGATAAATATTATCTGGCATTTTATTTTTATTTAAATTGAAATAAATTCATGGTATGAAAAACTTTTTTATCATCTCTGCAATTGTTGTTGCTTCCTTTTTATATTTCCAAAATGAGGAAAGTTTAAAATACAAATTTGAGAATGATTTTTTGATAGGAGCAACAATTAATCAAGAGGACTACCAAATTGTAGACGAGGATGCCAAGGCTATTAAAATTGTTCAAAAAGATTTTAACGCTGTGACCCCAGAAAATTCAATGAAGTGGATGCACATCCACCCTGAATTCAATGAGTTTACTTTTTCTAATGCTGATAAAATTGTTGATTTTGCAAAGGAAAATGAGATGTATTTACTTGGGCATACATTGGTTTGGCACAATCAAGTTCCAGATTATATTTACAATATTAAAGATAAAAGTACTTTTCAAGACCATATTGAAAAACATATTAATACTGTTGTTAAGAGATACCAAGGTAAGGTTGATATGTGGGATGTTGTGAATGAGGCGCTCAATGATGATGGTAGTTTAAGAAAAACGGTTTTTTTAGATATGCTTGGAGAAAACTATATTGAACAAGCTTTTTCTCTTGCTAATAATGCGGACCCAAATGTTGCGCTTGCTTACAACGATTACAATTTGTACAAACCTAAAAAGAGAAAAGGAGCTATAAGAATTATTAATTCGCTAAAAGATAAAGGAATTAGAGTTGATGCTGTGGGAATTCAAGCACACTGGGATTTACATTTTCCAAGCATCAAAGAAATTGAGCAAACAATTGAGGAGCTTGCAGCAACTGGGGTTGATGTAATGATTACAGAATTAGACATCACGGTAATTCCTAACCCTTATGAGCTAGCAGGAATAGCTAGAGAAGAATTTAAAAAGTTTGAAGGGGATAGAAAGTGGGATCCTTACCAAGATGGAATCCCAGACGATATTCAAGAAAAATTAACCAAGAGATACAAGGATATTTTTGAGTTATTCGTTAAGCACAATGATAAAATTAGTAGGGTTACTTTTTGGGGAATAAATGATAAATATACTTGGAGGAATGATAATCCAATAAACAACAGAACAGATTACCCATTATTATTTGACAGAGAATACAAGGAAAAACCCGCTTATGAAGCATTAATTAATTTAAATAATTAGCATGAGCGAATATAGTCTTTCCATTAGAGAAAAAATTGGTTACAGTTTAGGGGATTTATCCGCAAACCTAGTTTTTCAAACACTAATTACATATCTAGCATATTTTTACACAGATATTTATGGGTTAGAGTCTGGTGATGCAACTGCAATTATATTTATTGTTGGTACTGTTGCTGCTTTTGGATTCAATCCAATAGTTGGTGCATTAGCAGATAGAACGAATACTAAGTGGGGCAAGTTTAGACCTTGGATTTTATGGACATCTATTCCTCTTGGCGTTACTGCTGTTTTAGCTTTTACAACTCCAGATTTTTCTTACAACGGTAAAGTAATTTATGCAGTAGTGACATATACTTTGCTATTGTTATTATATGCTGGTAGTAATCTGCCTTATTCTGCACTGAGCGGAGTAATTACTGGGGACATGAAGGAAAGGAATAGTATTTCAGCCTACAGATTTGTTGCTGTTATGTTTGCGCAATTTTTTGTGCAAGTATTTATGCTGCCAATTATTAACTATGTGGGAGGAGGAGATAAAGCTTTGGGAATTGAAATTACAATGACATGGCTAGCAGTTATTGGTACAATACTGCTCTTAATAACTTTTATCTCAACGAAAGAAAGGATAGTGCCAAAGCCTGAACAAAAGTCTAGTTTGCAGGAAGATGTAAAAGACTTAATTAAAAATGTACCCTGGGTGATCATGCTTTCAGTTACCATTTTGTTATTTACAACTCTAGCAATGAAGGGTGGAGCTTATGTCTATTATTTTGAAAACTATGTTTCTAAAGAGTCATTAAGTGATTTTATCTCTCCAATTTTACAGTTCTTTTCACAAATAGGAATTAATTTTTTTGGAAATGATCCTGTTTCAGCTGGTTTTGGCCTTTTTAATGCTGGAGGAATTATATTTATGATAGTTGGAATTGGACTTTCTAAAATGCTAGCAGACAAATATGGAAAGCGAAATATTTTTGGAATCTTTCTGTTTATATCAACTTTGTTTGTTTTGATTTTTTATATTCTTTCTCCAGAGTCTATAAATTTAATCTTTGGCGCTCAAATTCTTCATGGGTTCTTTTATGGCATTACAATTCCTTTGCTTTGGGCAATGATAGCGGATGTTGCAGATTACTCTGAATGGAAGAATAATCGTAGAGCCACTGCAATAATTTTTTCAGCCATGATGGTAGGTTTAAAATTAGGATTGAGTATAGGCGGTGCTTTAGTTGCTCAAATTTTAGGAAATTATGGATATGAGCCCAACAGTGTTGGAGAGCAGACAGAATCTGCGATACTTGGAACAAAAATGCTGGTGAGTGTTTACCCTTCAATTCCATTTTTAATAGCTGCTGGATTATTATTCTTTTATGTTATTGATAAAGATTTGGAGGAGAGAATTGAAAGTGAATTATCCAAAAGGAGATAGACCTAACTTAATAGTATGCCGGAAGATAGTATTGACCATATTGATTTTGAAGAGTTAAATAAAAGATCAATTTCTACCCCGATTGTCACTCACTTGTATACAGCTGATCCCTCAGCGCATGTTTTTAATAATAAAATATTTATATACCCATCTCATGACATAGACGCTGGTGATGCCTTTGATGATTTAGGCAGCCATTTTGCAATGAAAGATTATCATGTTTTATCCATGGAGGATATTGGGGGTAAAGTAACAGATCATGGTGTAGCCCTTTGTGTAGAAAATGTGCCATGGGCAGAGCGTCAAATGTGGGCGCCTGACGCTAATGAAAAAGATGGAAAATATTATTTATTTTTTCCTGCAAAAGATTACGAGGGCATATTTAGAATTGGGGTTGCTATTTCGGATAAACCTCAAGGTCCTTTCACGGCAATGAAAAATCCGATTACTCATAGCTTTTCGATTGATCCTGCTGTTTTTAAAGATGACGATGGTAGTTATTACATGTATTTTGGGGGTATTTGGGGAGGACAACTTCAAAGATGGCGGACAGGAATTTTTAATGCCAATCAACCTGATAGTCCAACAGCATTTTTACCGGATGATGATGAGCCTGCATTATTACCATATGTTGCAAAAATGTCTGATGATTTACTTGAATTTGCAGAAAAGCCAAAAGAAGTGATGATTGTGGATAAAAATGGAAATTTATTACTTGCTGGCGATAACGACCGAAGATTTTTTGAAGCAGCATGGCTACATAAGTATAAGGGAAAATACTATTTTTCTTACTCAACTGGTGACACACATTTTATTTGTTATGCAATTGGTGAAACTCCTTATGGACCATTTACTTATAAAGGTCGTATCCTCAATCCAGTCGTTGGCTGGACGTCACACCATTCGATCTGTGAATTTAAAGGAAAGTGGTATTTATTTTATCATGATTCATCACTATCCAAAGGTGTTACTCACCTAAGGTCTGTAAAAATTGCCGAGATAAAATATAACGAGGATGGCACTATTCAAACATTAGACCCTTACAAAAATTAAATTTTATGAAAATCATTAGGTCTGCTAAATTTAATACAGCGAGAACTAAAAGGTATTTTTTGCATAGAAAATGGTCTGAGAAGCCAAACGCAGTTTGGATCATGTTAAACCCATCAGTTGCTGACGAAAAGCATGATGATAAGACAATTTCAAAGTGTATGAAATTTTCCAAGTGTTGGGGTCATGGAGGATTTTATGTCATTAATTTGTGTAGTGACATTAGTACTTGTCCCAAGAAAACAATAAAAAAATTAAAAACTAATCAAGAGGTTGATCCAGTTAGTTTAAGCTATATTAAAGATGTGATAAAAAATAATAATAATGTTATTTATTGTGCTTGGGGGTTTGGCATTTCTACACCAAGATGGCTAACGACAATTTTAAAAAATAAAACAATCAAGGCTTTAGAATTAAGTAAATTAGGAACACCTAAACATCCCCTTTATTTAGATTCTAAATTAATCCCCGTTAAATTTATTTGCTAAACTTTTTATGTTCAGCATCATAAAGAGCTCTTAAAACTGCATAATAAGCACCTTTTCTTGAATAGTCTTTATTCACCATCCATGCTTTTTGATCTTTTCTCCAACCACCATAAGGGATGTCATCTCTAAAGCCCCAATCACTGATAATTTTCACACCAGACTCTTTTGCTGTTTTAACCAAATTGTAATAAATACTATTTTGCTCAGCAAAGAAATTTTGCCAATCCTCATCGGATTTTATGACATCTGAAACTTTTTTGTGCTTACCTCCTTGCCCCCAAAGATTTAATCCAACATCAAGCTCAGTAATGTAAACTTCAACACCCAAGTCAATAAATCTTTTTATATTTTTTTCAAGCTTTTTGTAGTCATACTTTATCCCAACATTAAGATGGCACTGAAAACCTACGGCATCAACTCTAACTCCGGTATTTTTTAAGTGTTTTATAAGTTGATAAAGACCGTCTGCTTTTCTCCCACCAAATGCGACATTAAAATCTCTTATTTCCAGCTTTGCGTCAGTGAGTTTTGCAGCAACATCAAAAACTCTTCTAACAAAGACAGGATGCTCGTCATTTATTTTTGCCTCACCCGACAATCCAGATTTATCTTCTTCAAAACCCATGTCCATCCATTTACAATCTTCTTTTTCATCTCCAGAAACTCTATAATTTCCGGATTTACCCATTGCAAAAATTTCATTGATTATATTGAAAACATCAATTTTATTTTTGTTATCATTTGCAGTTAATACCTCTGATACAAATTTTTCAATGATGAAATCAAGCTCTTCTCCAGAGTAGTTGGTTTTAGAGAACCATTGAGGAAAATATTTGTTTGGAAAAATTAAGCAGTGGTGCATGATATGAAACCCGTTGTCAACCCCCCAATTTACTAATTCATCTAAAAATTCAGTTCTTATTTCAAAGTCATCAAGGCTTTTTGGTTTCTTTTTAGGCCAAAACCCACCATCCCATGCAGGATAAATTGATGGCTGAATACCAGTGTAGTTTTGTAGCACAAACTCTCTGTTTTTATTTGCCTCTGTTCCTCTTAATATTGCTTTATTTCTTTCTCCTCTTACCTGGGTAGTGATGATCATATCCCCTGAATAATCTTTCAAAAATCCATCCTTATCAAATTTTTGTGCATTTGATATATTCAGAGATAATATTGTAAGAATGCCTATATAGAATATTTTAAATTTCATGTCCTTATATTTATACACACCTAAGTTATGATAATAATTAAATTTTATGGATCTTTAACTATAACAATTAAGTTCCAAAAATGAAAAAAAGAAGTTATTTAATTAGAATCATTTTTTCTTTAGCTTTTCTCCTTCCCTTTTTTCTGTCAAGTCAAGAAGACAAGCCAAATATCTTATTTATTTCTGTTGATGATTTAAAGCCAAGCATTGGAAGTTTTGGAGATGAATTTGCAATCACTCCAAATATTGACAAACTTTCCGAGAATGCCACGGTATTTCTCAATAATCAAACACAACTTGCCATTTGTGCTGCATCCCGTGTTAGTTTTTTGACGGGATTAAGACCAGATAAAACAAGAGTTTGGGATTTAAAGACTAAGATGCGTGACATGAACCCCGATGTATTAACATTACCTGAGCATTTTAAAAATAATGGCTATCAAACAATCGGTGTTGGTAAGATCTATGACCCAAGAGCAGTTGATAGTGGGAGAGACAGGCGGTCTTGGTCGAAACCTTTTATTACTCAAAATAAGTTAACTTTTCCAGAAGGTTATAGCTTTCCAGCTGGGGGTTTTTATCAAGGTAAAGAAAATAGAGAAATTAGAGGTAAGTTAAGAAAAGAAGCGATTGCAAAAGGAGTTGATAACATCAATAAGTATGAATCCGAAAGGTATAAGCCACCTTATGAAAAAGCAGATGTTCCGGATGGAGCTTACGTAGATGGAGCCATAGCAAATAAAGCAGTTGAGGTTTTGGAAAATATTGATACATCTCAGCCTTTTTTCTTGGCTGTTGGCTTCAAACGGCCTCATCTTCCATTTAATGCTCCTACAAAATATTGGGATTTGTATGATGAGGGTGAAATTCAATTAGCTGAGTTTCGAACAAAATCTAAAAACCCCGTTGATATTGCATACAAGGGTGGTTGGGAAATTAATTCGTATAAGATGCCAGGGATTGAATACAACGAGAATGACGAGGGGCTCTTAATATTGCCAGATGATATCCAACGCAAATTGATTCACGGCTATTACGCAGCAACAAGTTATATTGATGCTCAGGTTGGTAAAGTTATAGCAAAGCTCAAAGAAAAAGGTCTTGAAAAAAATACCATAATTGTCTTATGGGGAGATCATGGTTTTCACTTGGGAGATCACAGTCAGTGGACTAAACACACTAATTTTGAGCAATCAACTAGATCCCCATTATTAATTAAAGATCCAACTATAAAGAAAACAGTTCAAGTCAAATCGCCAACTGAGTTTATCGATGTATTTCCAACCCTTTGTGATTTATCAAATATTGAAATCCCTGAGGTTTTAGATGGGATTAGCTTGAAACCTCAGATTTTGGGACAAGGTGTATCGTCAAAAATATTTGCAGTCAGTCAGTACCCAAGACATGGAGGTATTATGGGGTACAGCTTCAGAACAAAAAGTCATAGATATACGGTTTGGATAAAGAATAAGAAAAGTACTGAACCTATTTACATTGAAGATATTTATGCTGAAGAGCTATATGACTATGAGAATGATCCTTTAGAAACAGAAAACAAAATTGATTATCCAGAATATAGTAGATTAAAAATGACATTTCAAACCTTGGCAGCAAGATTTTTCAATTCTCAAGTTATCAATAAGCCTGTTGTTGTTAAGCAAGAATTAAAAGCAAAAAAAAGTATTAGTAGAAATAACAAGTGGGCCAAAGAAAGATCAAAAGTAATTAGTGAATATATTGTGTCAGAAATGCTGATGAATAAAAAGCAAGCAACTTATTTAGAGCAGGTTTTATATGAAAAATATGCAAGGAATAACGAATTAACTGCCTCAAAAGATTTAACAAAAGATGAAGTCCAGATCATTTATCGAGAAACTTATTCGATTACAAGTAAAGAGTTGTTGAGTAAATTCACAAAAAAACAATTTGAGAAGATTGTGGAACTAGAAAAAGTGAAAATGAAACAATTAAGAAATTAGGGTTTATTACTATGATTTGTAAAAGATTTTTCTCAACACTTATTTTTTTATTTGTCATAAACTTTTCATTTGCAGAAACCAACATATTTGATATAAACTCTGAAAAGATTTTGTACAAGTCAGTTGACAGCATAGAATTGAATTTACATGTTTATCGACCAGAAAATTTTGATAGATCAAAAATCTACAACTGTATAGTTTTTTTTCATGGAGGCGGCTGGAGATCAGGAAGCTATAAACAGTTTGAAAGACAATCAAAGTATTTTGCATCAAGGGGAATGATTGCTATTTCTGTAGAGTATAGAATTAAAAATAAACATGGCACAAGTCCAATTCAGGCCATGGAAGATGCAAAATCTGCAATACGCTACATTAGATTAAACTCCAAATCCCTATCAATAAACCCTGAAAGAATTGCAGCAGCTGGGGGATCAGCTGGGGGACATCTAGCAGCCGTCTCAGGCAATATAGAACTATTCGACAATAAAGATGAAAATTTATCGATTAGTTCTAAACCAAATTTACTAATTCTATATAACCCTGTACTTGACTTTGGACCAAAAAAATTTGACTGGATTTCTGATCCATCAATGGCATCACCAATAAAAAATATAACTAAAGGGGCGCCTCCAACAATAATTTTGACAGGAACCGCCGATAAGCTGATTCCTGTTGAAAGTATTAATAATTATAAAGCACTCATGGAATCTGTAGGAAGTAGGTGTGATATTGTTTTTTATGAGGGAGCTGAGCATGCTTTTTTTAACTACGGAGATCACTTTATAGATACTCTTTATCAGACTGATCTTTTTTTAAAATCAAATTGGTATTTAAAGGGAAACCCTACTATCAAAAATTAAGCTGTAAAGTAACTTAGAATAGATACTACGATTATTACTAGAATAATTGACAGGATTACATCAACTGTGTCATAACTTTCACGATTCTCTTTTCTGTGGTTTACAGTAAGCGTTCCATAAGATAATCCACTAATTTTTGAATAATCAGGAGGATTCGTCAAAATACTTACGGTTATGCACAATAAAACAGAAAATATAAACATCAGAATCGCCATGTGTGAAAAATTTACTGTAGCAAATACAAACATAAAATTGTCTACAAACTGTCCAGAAGCAATCATGGGCTGATAATAAATTTCAGATCCTAGGCGAAGAATTAGTAAAATTAATCCAGCTAATAAAGTTGTTATTGCGGCCTCTGCATTTACCCTTTTCCATATAATACCAAGTAAAAATACAGCGGTTACTGGAGGGGCTATGTACGATTGAACATTTTGAAGATATTGATACATTACCCCGCCTCCAATCTTCTCCATTATTGGAATCCAAATTATCCCTAATATCACAATTACAGTTGTAGCAATTTTCCCAATATTTAATAATTTTTTTTCTGATTCAAGTGGCCTAAGTTTTTTATAAATATCGATTGTAAATATTGTTGAGCAGGAGTTAAATACTGATGCCAATGAGCTCATTAAAGCAGCCATAAGACCTCCTGCCACAAGACCTTTTAATCCCACTGGAAGTAGAGTTTTTACCAACATTGGAAATGCTCTATCCGCTTTTTCAATAGAAAATATTGCAGGGTCTTTAATAGAAAGTGCAAATGCGATAATTCCAGGAATTAGAAATATAAAAATTGGTAGCAATTTCAAGTATGCACCGAAAATTGCACCTCTTCTTCCAATTTTAATATTATTTGCGGCAAGTGTTCTTTGAACAATATATTGATCTGTACACCAATACCAAACACCCACAATTGTTCCGCCAAATAATAGTCCTGTCCACGGAAAGTCGGGATCAGTCATTGGTCTCCACATATTAAAATGATCTGGACTTTCAGCTATGACAATATTTCTTAACTCATTCCATCCGCCAACTTCCTGAAGTCCGAGGTAAGTAATGATTACAGACCCGAGAATCAAAACTATTGCTTGTAAAGTTTCTGTGTAAATTACCGCCTTCATTCCTCCAATCACTGTATAAATTCCTGTAAAAACAACTACTCCAATTGCTCCATACCAAAAGGGTATTCCAAGTAATTCAGAAACAACTATACCGCCAGCATAAATCGTAACAGATACTTTTGTTAATACATAAGCAACTAAAGAAAATAATGACAAAAACCATCTGGATCTAAAGTCAAATCTTTTTTCTAAAAATTCTGGCATTGTAAACGCTCCACTCCTTATGTAAAATGGGAGGAACAGCCAACCTAAAAGTAGCACAATCCATGCATGCAGCTCGTAATGTGCCATTGGCGTTCCTGATTCAAATCCAGTTCCAGCCAACCCAACAACATGCTCAGATCCTATATTAGAAGCGAAAATAGAAGCACCTATAACAAACCAACCAACATTTCTACCTGCTAAAAAATAATCTTCGGTATTTTTATTTTTTTGAATTACTACCCAGACTGCAACAAGGATTAGGGCGAAAAAATATACCCCTAGAACAAACCAATCCAGCGTTTCTAAAACCGTTACCAAAACAATTAGATATACTGATTAATTATATTTTCAAAAAGTTCTTGCTTGCCACTTTCTAATGCAATTTCATTTGAATCTTTTGCAATATTATATAGATCATTTAGTTCTAATTTACCATTTTCAAAATCCTTTCCTTTTCCGCTATCAAAAGTTTGATATCTCTTTTTTCTTAGCTCAGAATAGGATGAAGAAGAAATAATTTTATCAGCTGTTATTAATGCTCTAGCGAATGTATCAGCACCTCCAATATGAGCATAAAAAATATCTTCAATATCAGTAGAATTTCTTCTAATTTTAGCATCAAAGTTAATTCCACCTCCTTTTAATCCTCCTGCCTCAAGGAAAACAAGCATAGCCTCTGTTGTCTCTTGGATATTGTTTGGGAATTGGTCTGTATCCCAACCATTTTGGTAGTCTCCTCTGTTCGCATCGATGCTTCCCAACATACCAGCTTTGGCAGCTACAGTTAATTCATGCTGCATAGTATGTTGCGCTAAAGTGGCATGGTTAACTTCAATATTAAGTTTGAAATCTTTTTCTAAATCATATTCTTTTAAAAATCCGATAGCAGTAGCAGAGTCAAAATCGTATTGGTGTTTCATAGGCTCCATAGGTTTCGGCTCAATAAAAAAGGTGCCGGTAAAACCTTGCGCTCTCGCATAATCTTTTGCCATGGTTAGAAATTGAGCCATATGGTCTAATTCCCTGCCCATGTCCGTATTCAGTAGGGACATGTACCCTTCACGCCCCCCCCAAAACACATAATTTTCACCATTTAATGCAATAGTCGCATCTAATGCTAATTTAACTTGAGCTCCAGCTCTTGCAACGATATTGAAATTAGGATTTGTTGCAGCGCCGTTCATATATCTTGGGTTTGAAAAGCAATTTGCCGTACCCCATAATAGTTTGATTCCAGTGTCTGACTTCTTTTCTTTAATATATTCAACAATAGTGTTTAATCTTTTTTCTGATTCAATTAAACTAGACCCTTCCCGAATTAGGTCATAATCATGAAAACAAAAATATTCAAATCCCATTTTACTGATAAACTCAAAAGCTGCATCGGCTTTATCTTTTGCTGCCTGGACAGGATCAGGGGATTTATCCCATTCAAAGTTTTGTGTTCCAGGCCCAAATGGATCGGACCCAACTCCACAGAAAGAATGCCAATATGCAATAGCAAATTTAAAATGTTCTCTCATAGTTTTACCAGCAACAACTTTTTCGGGGTCATAATATTTAAACGCCAGAGGATTATCAGACTCTCGCCCCTCAAATTTAATTTTGTCAATTCCTTTGTAATATTCTTTACTCATTATTTTATAGTTTGTTATTTAATATATTCAGTAGATTTTTTTTCCAATTTTCATAAGCATCTTCATACTCAGATTTATTTTTTAGTGGTAGATATGTTAATACGTGATCATTTGCAGTAAGATCTTTACTGAATGAACTTAAATCTTTGTCCTCAACAGCAGATGCTCTAGCTGCACCAAATGCACCAGTTGTGTTATAAATTTCTATCTCATGTCCTATCAATGTCGCAACAGTATTTGAAAATATTTTTGAGCGAAATAAGTTGTCATTCCCTGCTCTCAAAACATTTATTTTAGCACCATCATCTTTTAAAATTTCCATTCCATACATAAAAGAAAATGCAATTCCTTCTAAAGAAGATCTATATAAATGTCCGTGAGAGTGTTTATTTAAATTAACATTACATATGTGGGTTCCTACATTAATATTATTAAGCATCCTTTCAGCGCCATTTCCAAATGGTATTGTATATATACCCTCTGAACCTACAGCAACTTTTGATGCAAGCTCATTCATTTTTTCATAAGAGTTACCGACGCTGTGATTTCGGAGCCATCTATATTGAATTCCTGCGCCGTTAATACATAATAATTTTCCAAGGGATTTGTGATTGGTGTTGTGATTAACATGCGCAAAATGATTAATTCTGGAGGATTCTTTTGACTTAATATTATTGGTAACACAATAAAGTACACCGGAGGTTCCGCCTGATGCTGCAACCTCTCCATTTTTAAATACGTTTAAAGCCAAAGCATTATTGGGCTGATCACCCGCTCTATAAGTTATGGTTGTTCCTATGGATAAGCTGGTCTCTAATGCAGCCTCTTTATTTACTTTCCCTTGTATTGAAAAATTTTCTACCAGATCAGGTGTAAGATTAGGATTAATTCCATAATATTCTAGTAGCCAATCAGCAGTTGTATCGTTTTGAAAATCCCATAGAATACCTTCTGAAAGACCGTTACATGTTGTATTTATATCTCCAGATAATTTAAATGCAATAAAGTCTCCTGGCAACATATATTTATATATTTTTTGATAAATCTCAGGCTCATTATCTTTGACCCATTTTAATTTAGAAGCTGTAAAATTTCCAGGTGAATTTAGCAGATTTTTCATACATTTTTCTTCTCCAATTTCTGAAAATGCTTTGTTCCCGATTTCCACAGCACGGCTGTCACACCAGATAATAGAGTTTCTTAATACACTTCCTTTATTATCAACAAGAACCAACCCATGCATTTGATAAGAAATACCTATAGAAATTATCTTTTTAGGATCTGAATTTGATTCATGACAAACTCTTTTAATAGCATTACATGTATGTAACCACCAATCGTTTGGGTCTTGCTCTGCCCACCCATCTTTGTTAGAAATTATCCCCATTTCATTGTTTGGCTCATGAACACTATGAATTGATTTCCCATTGGACGCATCAACCAATCCAGCTTTAACAGATGAGCTTCCAATGTCAAGACCTAAATAATACATAGAGTAAAAAAAATCTGTTTGTTTACGTACTAAATATAAAAAATCAATAAAGAATATCAGAGAAAACGATAATATATTTAAAACAGAAATTAATTGCGGTTGAGCATTTCCAATGTAGCAACAGTTCTAAAACCCATGTGATCAGATGCAGAGCCAATACTTACGCCCATTCTTGCAGAAATTCTATAGCTAGCACAATACGAATCATGGCAAAGAAATGATCCACCCTTCATAATATATTGTAATTCGTAAGGATTGCTGGGATTATAACAACTTGAAGCTCCTTTTGGGTTCTTGATTGATTTGTTTAAATCTAATTCTTTGTAGTGATTTACATTAAATAAATCACTAGTAATTTCCCACACATTTCCTATCATGTCATAGACACCAATGCTATTTGGAGGATAAGATTTAACTGCTGCAATGGATTCATGTTTATCTAGAACAGTGTTTTCAATTGGAAAGTTTCCTTGCCAAGTATTAGCATTTTGATTTAAAAATGAAAACTCATTTCCCCAGCTAAAAACAGCATCATTAAAATTTCCTTGTGCAGCAGATTCCCATTCAGCTTCTGTTGGCAGCCTTCTTCCTGCCCATTCACAATAAGCAAGCGCATCTTCATATGCAACGTGTACTACAGGAAAATTATCCATATTTACAATAGTTGACCCGGGGCCTAAAGGCTGTTTCCAATTGGCTCCAATTTTCCACTTCCACCACTGGAAATAATTACCCATATTATCAACTTTTTTAATCTCCTTGTTAAAAATTAAACTACCAGGCTGCAATACCGAATCTGGGGGTTTGGGTGTATTAGGGGGTAAATTCTTTTTTATTTCCTCCCATTCTATTTTTCTTTCAGCAATAGTTATATATCCAGTTTCTTGAACAAATTTTTCGAATTGTTTATTGGTAACCTCAGTTACATCTATAAAAAAGCCATCCACATAAACTTCATGAGATGGTAATTCGCGTTCCATCGCATAATTATCGCCAACCTTTCCCCCTTTTGTAAATGATTTTCCACTTACCCAAATCATCCCTTCCGGGGGGCTAATATTTAAGTTTTGTGTATTAGACACATCTTTACAGCCTATAAATAATACATAAATAATTAGCAGAAATATATTTTTTTTATTCAAGGTTTTATATTTTAACAGTATGTAAAAGTAACCGTTTAAATTTATAATTAATAAGACTAATGAAAAAAGATAAGCTTCATTCATACACCAAGTTAATGAAAGAGTTTTATAAAAGAACCGATATATACTCGTATCAAGAAAGAATGATGCTTTTAAAAGATTATTTAGAATTTAATTATTCTTATATGCTAAATAAAAAAAGAAAGAAAAAGAGCTAGCCTATCTTTGTTACTTATATTTTTGGGATTAGGCCCAATGATAAAATATAAATGGGGTTCGTTTTGATTCACAAAATATTACATTCGTTTATTATATTTGATATATATATTTAAAATAATTGGAATTACTTCTCTTATACGTTTTTTTAACCCTTAGCTTATCATTTTTATGTTCAATACTAGAAGCAGTACTTCTTAGTATTAACACTACCTTCATTAAAATTAAACTCAAGGAGGGCAAGTCATATGCAAACAAATTATTGAATTTAAAAAACTCAATTGATGAACCTCTAATTATAATATTGACTCTTAACACTATTGCCCATACTGTCGGAGCAATTCTGGTTGGAGTCCAAGCTAAAGTTGCTTATTCTGAACTTAACTATGAAAATACTTTTTTTGCTAGTGGAATTTCTGATGAACTATTAGTTGGTTTTGTATCCACAGTAATGACTATTTTGATATTACTATTTTCTGAAATTATTCCAAAAACAATTGGAGCAAAATATTCCAATAGTCTTGCTCAGTTTGCCTCTATTTTTTTAAGCTCCATTATTCCTATTTTTAAGTACTCTGGAGTTCTTTGGGTATTACAATCATTCACAAAATCAATTGGAGGGTCAAAAAAAGAATTATTTATTAAAAGAGAAGATATTTCCATTATTGCTGAAATTGCTCAAGAAGAAGGTGTTATTGAGGAGAAAGACTCACAATTTATCAAAAACATTGTTAAGCTTAGAAATGTAACATTAAAAGAAATAATGACACCTTATTCAGTAATGGTAACTGCTAGTGAGGATGTGACTATTCAAGAATTTTATACACAAAACACGGAGCTAAATTTTTCAAGAATTCCGATTTTAAATGATAATAAAATTGAATCTTATGTTCTAAAAGATACAATTCTTGAAAGCATTATTAATGATAAAGGTCATTTCAAATTAGCAGAAATCAAACGACCAATTATTACTTCTTCAGAAAGGACAAGAATTCCAAAACTTTTTGACAAGCTTCTCAAGAAGAGAGAACATATTTCACTGGTGGTTGATAAGTCTGATGCGCCAATTGGACTTGTTACCTTAGAGGATATTATTGAAACAATACTTGGCTATGAAATTGTTGATGAAACAGATGTGGTTGATGATATGCAAGTACTAGCAAAAAAAATAAGTTCCCAAAAATTAAAAAATAACAAATGAAAAAACTAAATTCTCCAAATTCTAATCATTATGTTTTTTTTTTGGCTATCATAGCTGATGTGTTTTTATTATATAATTTGATTCAATATATTCGTTATGGGCTTGATACATATTTTAATGGATTTATCGCTTCTTTAGGAATAGGTATGATACTACTTATTTATCTTTGGAAAAATAATTACTTCACTCAAGACAAAGACAAATCATTATAAAAAAACTAATACTATTACTAATTACTATTGTCTTGCCCTTTGGGCAAAATGACAATGATATTCAGCAAGCAGTTAAAGTTCACAATGAAGCTAGAAAAGAGGTTGGGGTTGATAAATTAATTTGGTCTTTGGAATTACAAAATGATGCAACTATTTATGCAAAAGAACTTGCAAAAAAAGATAAAGGATTAGTTCACTCTACTAACTTGGGTGATCAAGGTGAAAATTTGTATTTATCTTATGCTTCCAAAACAGTAAATAATGTCACATCTAATGTATTTTCAAAAACCCCTCTAAAAGATGCGTCAGTTGCTTGGTATAATGAAATAAAGGATTATTCATATGCCTCAATTAAAATGGATTCTTTGTTTCCAAAAGTTGGACATTACACTCAAATGATATGGTCCACTACAAAGGAAGTTGGCATTGGAAAAGCCCGATCTAAATCAGGCAAAGTTTATGTTGTTGCTAGATATTATCCCGCAGGAAATATACTTGGTAAAACCCCTTATTAGTATAATCTTAACAATGATTGCTTGTAGTAGTGATGATTCAAATTTATATTATGTTATAAAATATTTTATTTCTATTTTTAATAGCAAGAAAAATTATAATGTATAGTTTATTTAATGTTGGGATTTTATATTTATGTATGGGTTCTCTTTCCATACTAGTTTATTTTAATATTCCAGAAGAAATGAATAGGTCCTCAATGGCAATATGGATTTTAGGACTTAGTACAATTTATTTTGTTTTAGGGTTGTCTAGACTCAGAAAACATTATAAGAAAAATAAATAACTACATAGCATAAGATTTGAAAAAGCAAATCCTATTATTATATCCATTTTCTGGTTTTACTCTTATATGTAATATATTTTTGACCAAATTTTTTAGTCAAGAAAATCTCTTCTCTTTTAATCTGAAATCTATTTATCCAAAAATAAAAAAGGATCGGTGTAATAATTGAGAAAATATTCAAATAGTATATTGAAGTTGATATGACAATCATCAAAAAACCTAAATACATCGGGTTTCTTGAATATTTATAGATTCCTGAAGTTATAAGTTTATTTACTTTTTTAAACTTTATTGGATTAACAGTAGTCTTAGATTTAATAAACTTGGAAACGGGAACTATTAAAATAAACACCCCAATTAAAAGTATAATTATTGAGACTAAAGTTTGATTTGGTATATTAATTATATCAATTTTTTTTGATGATAAAAAATTAGAAACAACTAAAATTAAAACTATAACAGGCGGCGGTATTTTTAACATTTATTAAATGTTTAAATAATGGTTCTTAATTTTTACAAATCCTAAACAACTTTTAAATTTTGAGAGATATGATTATTTTTCTCAACTAAATATAATTTAGTTTTTATCGAAAACCCATTAGATTTAAAATAATGTAAAGTGGATTTATTACAATATGATTCAATTATAAAATTAGGATAATTTTCTTGAACGTATTTTTCTCGTGTATTAAACAATTGTTTATATATTCCCTTACCTCTATTTATTTTTTCAATGAAAGCATCTTGATATCTTATTGAATTATTTTTCCTTACTTTAAAAGCACATTTGCCAACAACATCAGAAGAGGACATATCAATAGCCAAAAATAGTATCATACTTTTATCAACTTCTACAATACTAATCTTAATCATTATATAAATTTTTACAAATTTATTACGTGGGGGAAAAAACAAGTATTTTTAATTTTAAATTTCCTTGAATTTTATATTAATTAATTGTTTACACAATATGTAATGTATAGAGCAACATACGACATATCAATATCCTCATTTCTTGCTTGACAATCCATAAACAACTTACTATCTTGTGGATATATTAAACTATACATTATGAAAAACTTATTTTTATTATTATTTATCCCTTTATTCTTTTTTTCTTGTATTGAAGTTGAAAGAGAACTTGAAGTTGAAAGAGAACTTGAAGTTGTAATTGTTGAGTTTGGAGATTTAACAAGTCTGAGCGATAACAAACAATATGGAAACTTTGAAATTAAAGTTCCCGAAATTAATGATGATGTAATGGAAGAAGGTGCTGTACTTGCATATATTGAAAGAGCAGCAACCGAAGAAAGACCTCAAAGATGGAGTCAATTTCCTCAATACAATCCTATATGGACAGAAATCGGAGATACAACATTTTCTTATTTAAGTTATGGGGAAGGTTTTGTTAGAATTTCTTTGCAAAGTGAAACTTCTGTGGAGGGAATTGCAGAAACATTTAAGGGATTAAAATTGAAATTAGTAATATTTGAATAAGATATTTTAGCTAATTAATTCATTATTCTATATGAAAAAGCTAATACTATTACTATTTATTTTATTGACAGATGGAAATCATTGATTACATATTTATAATTTGCTGTGTAATAGGCATTTTTGCATTATTGGTATTAATAATACGTCCATTCATTCCAAAATATATGATGCTTGAAAGTAAAGAAATTAACATTAAGAGAGGAGAAAGAATTGGTGCTGTAATGGGGATTACTATTGGAGTTTTTATACTTTTTTATATTAACGTTAATGGTTATTATGATATGATTGTTGACTATTTAAAAAGCCTATTATCTTAAACCAACATACGATATGAAAAAGCTAATACTATGAAATTTATATTATGAAGAAACTATTTAAGTGGGTTTTATATGTAGCAACTACTATTTGTATCATTATGTCTGTTTTTAGTTTGATTGCTCATCGAATTGTGACAACAAGTAATGACTTTGAGAGGGGAGAACAAGTTGTTTTAAACACTTCTGAATGTCCCTGCTGGGAGATAGCTATCCCCTTTATAGTTGCTTCAATAATTGGGCTTATATTGATTGTAACAATTAGTATCAATAATAAGAATAAGGAAAAGAGGTGATTATTGTTAGAATTGAAAAATCTAAACTATCATAAGAAAAGAGTAAGAAACGATATGAAAAAGCTAATACTATTATGAAAAAAGATAAAAAAATAGCGCTTATAATAATGTTTATAGTTGGCTTAATTCTAATAATGGTAGCTATAGAGTATGATAATAACACTACTGCAGAGAAGATTCGAAATGAAAGAGAAAAAATTGAAGCAAGATTAGAGGCGGTAAAAGCAAAAGATTCAATAGAAAACAAAAAAGAATAACCAACATACGATATGAAAAAGCTAATACTATTACTATTTATTCCAATAGTATTTGGTTGTAAAGATGATGATGAGGATGTTCCTAATATGTGTATTGATGAATCATTAATCAACTTGGCATCACCTTGTCCTGCAGTTGTTGAACCTGTATGCGGTTGTGACGGAAATAGTTACGGCAATAGTTGTGAGGCTCTTAATTGGAATGGTGTGATTGCATTTGAAGACGGGACTTGTGATTAAATTAAAATAAAATACGATATGAAAAAATTACTGATACTATTACTATTTATTCCACTTGTGTCTTTTGGCCAATCTGAAACTGAAAATAAGGTTGAAGTGCCTATTAATGTAATTGATAATGTTCCAGTTTATCCTGGATGTAAAGGAAGTGAGTTAAAAAAGAGAAAATGTATGTCTGATAAAATTGCAAATTTTGTTGTTAAAAATTTTAAAACCAAAATAGCCCAACGGCGCGGACTTACAGGTAGACAAAGAATAAATGTAATATTTAAAATTGATAAAAATGGATATGTTACCGATGTTAGAGCAAGAGCTCCCCATCCAAGCTTAGAACAAGAAGCTATAAGAATAATTAATTTATTACCAAAAATGGAGCCTGGACTTGAAAATGGGGAACCAGTAATTGTCCCTTATTCTCTGCCAATTATTTTTCAGGTTAGAGAAAATACAAATAAAGAAGAAATGCCGCCCAAAAAGTCTTATAGAAATTGGCAACCCAATATTTAATATGAAAAAGCTAAAGAGTGCCAAATGAGTTGCCATATAGTTGCCACTTTTTTACTAACTTTATAATAGTGTAAAACTAATTTAACTGGTTAGGTATAGTGGAGAAGATGGGACTCGAACCCACGACCTCTTGACTGCCAGTCAAGCGCTCTAGCCAGCTGAGCTACATCCCCCTTACAAGAATAAAAATTAATATTTCAAAATTAATATTTTATTTTTGCATTAGATATTCTAGTAGATGAAAAACCTATTTTATTTATTTTTTTGCTCTATAAGTATTACTATTTATTCTCAGGAATGGAAGGAAATGGCTAATAACAATTCTTATAATTTTTATGAAGTTGTTAGTGAAGCAGAAAGATATTTTGAGGGCATAGATAAATTAAAAAAAGGATCTGGATGGAAACACTTCCAAAGATGGGTACACGAGAATGAGCCTAAGTTTTATCCCTCTGGAAAAAGAGATTCAATTGACCCTTATCTTACTTCAAAAGAATTTAAAAAGTTTTTATCAAATCATCAGAAATCCTTGAATATAAATAACTCTTGGGAAGAACTTGGACCATACTATATCGAAGAGGTTACAGGGCATTATGCTGTAGGTCTTGGAAGGGTTGAAGCTTTTTATATCGACCCCCTAAATGATGACAGAATTTTTTTAGGATCTAGAAGTGGAGGATTTTGGAAGACAAATAATGGCGGTGAAACTTGGACAAATTCAACTGACTTTTTGATAGCATCTGGAGTAAACACCATTGCTGTTTCACCATTTGATCCGCAAAGGATTCTAATTAATGTAAAAAACTCTCATAATGATACAACTCATGGAATATATGAGTCAGTTGACGGTGGAAATACATGGAATATCACAAATTTTAATCCGGATAATTTAGGGTGGGGAGGCTTAGGAACTAACAATAGAATACATAAAATAATGTATCACCCAACAATTGAAGATCTGGTTTTTGTTGGTACATCTGAGGGCATTTACAGGTCTGAAGATAGTTTTAATACTTTTGCTCCAGCGCAGGTAGAAAATATTTTTAATATTTCTGGTAGCTATGATTTTATTGAGTTTCATCCTGAAAATGAAAACATAGTTTATCTAGCCAATAAAAATAATTATCAAAACATATACATATCATTTGATATGGGTATTAATTTTCTAAATTCAGGACTATTGAATGGAAATGATAGTCCAATAAAGCTGTCCATTTCTAATGCTTGTAGTGATTGTGTATTTGTTGCTTCATCCTCTGGGATTTGGAAATCAGAAAATTTTGGATTGAGTTTTTCAATGGTCTCAAACCCAGAAATAACAAATTATGGTGCTTTTGCTGTAAGCGATATTGATATTAATCATATGCTTTTGGGTGACATAGATACCCACATGTCTAATGATGGAGGACAAACATTTGATCAGGTAACATTTTGGTCTACAGGAAATGAAAATTATGGTCAAGATGGTAAGTATGTTCATGCAGATATAAGAGGATCAAGATCTTTCAATGGAGATTTTTGGGTAAATACAGATGGGTTTTTGTGTAAGAGCTCTGACAATGGGATAACTTGGGAAATTTTTGAAGGTCAATCGATTCGAGAAAATTATTGTTTAGGGGTAAGTCAGTCTAATAATTTTAGATCAATTGCAGGTTCCCAAGATAACGGAACTAGTATTAAGGGAGACGCGAATTGGATTGAATTTTATGGCGCAGATGGTATGGAAGGAATAATTCACCCACTAAATGATGATTGGATGATTGGAAGTGTTCAATTTGGAGGTAAAATTAGAACCAAGGACGGTGGATATTCTCATGATGGAGTCAATCCAAGTGATTTTTCTGGGGATTGGGTTACACCACTGTTTTATGATCCAAAAGATCAAATGAGAATTTACACAGCTTCTGATACATTATATAGAAGCGATGACTTTGGATCCAGCTGGGTAGCTTTGTCTAACCCGTTCAATAGTAATGTTACGCATGCTGCAATTGCAAATAATAACTCTAACATTATCGCTCTTTCAAATTATAATGAATTGAAAATATCTTATAATGGAGGTCTAACATTTTCTACTATCTCTTCCAATTTGCCTGGCCAGTTCATTACAGACATTGCTTTTGATCCAAAAAATGATAACAATATTATTGTCACTTATGGAACTTATTTTTCTGATAATAATAAGGTGTTTTTGTCAACTAATTCAGGTTCTTCTTGGCAAAATATTACATATAATTTAGGGAACATGCCTATAAGGACTGTTGTAATAGATAGTGATAATAATTCAACAATTTATTTAGGTGCCGAGATTGGAGTTTATAAAAAAGAAATGGACGCAAGCTCATGGGAGTTATTTAACCAAAATCTTCCAAATACAACGATAATGGAGTTGGAAATAGTAAAAGGTTCCAATATGCTTAGAGCTGCGACCTGGGGAAGAGGATTATGGGAGTGTAAACTTCCAAATAAAGAAAATTATCCGTCGGTAGTCAAAACTAGAATTTCAAACCAACCAACTAATACCACACCAAAAGAAGGAGTTGATCAGTTTGTTACCTCCACAATTATGAGTAATAGTGATTTGAGTAATGTATATGTTCAATGGTCTGCAGGCCTATTTGAAAACGGCGTTATACAAATGGTTAGTCAGTCTCAAGATGAATGGGTTTCAGAGACTCCAATCCCAAATTATCCAGAGGGTTCAAAAATCTATTTTAAAGTATTTGCTGAAACAATAGACAATTTACTTACTGAGACTTTCACTTTTATGTATGAAGTTAAAGCAAATATATATTGTACTCCATCTATGAATTGTGAGGTGTTGGATGGGTTTCAATTATTTCAGCTTGGCGACATTGATAATGAAAGTCAATGTGAAGGATATGCAGACTTTATGAATATTTCTACGGAACTATTCCAAAACTCCATTAATGAACTAACTGTGACAACTGGTTATGGAGATCAATATGTAAAGGTTTGGATTGATTTTAACGATGATTTAGAGTTTACTAATGAAGAAATTGTAGTTGACGATTATATTTTAGCGCCTGGTCAAGGGCCTGGAACATATACAGAAACTATTGATTTGGTAATCCCTGAGAATGCGGTATTAGGAACTCACATTTTGAGGGCAAAAACAAATTGGGCTGCAGATGTTCCTGATGACCCTTGCTCTATAACTACTTATGGAGAAACAGAGGATTATACAGTCATTATCGTTGAAGCTCTAATGGGGTTAAATGACAATAATATGCTTTTAACTCCAATTATTTATCCAAATCCTACAGCAGGCAAAATAACGGTAGATTTAAAAAGTAGTTACAAAGATATTTCAGTCAAACTAAATGATATTTTGGGAAGAGAACTGTTTTCAAAATCTTATACTCAAGTCTGTGAGTTGGAACTAGAAATAGATGAAGCACCTGGCGTTTATTTCCTTAGTATAATTGCAGAAAATAAAAAGGTGATTTTTAGACTCGTAAAAAATTAATTTAAATTAGAAATTTGGGGATAATATGAAATATCAACTGCAGAAACTTTTTCTGATGAATTATCAAAAACAACACTATTGGAAGTGTTATCACTTTCACAAGAAAAAATAAAAAAGAAGGATATTATATAAATTATATTTCTCATTAATATTTGAGATGAATAGTTGAAAGCTTATTAATTTTTTTATTGTCAAGATATTTTTCTTTGCTTGGGTGGTAAAAGCAATTGATCATTGCTTTTCCTAGTTTACTACTGGTTGTGATATTTGGAATTAGTTTCAAAATAGGAAACAAGGGTGTAATTAAAGTATAAAATAAATTATATATTTTCGTTTTTGGTTTAATCCCATTTTCGGGAATTAAAATACCAAGCCTAATCATATAGCTGTCTTTGAGCCCTTTGTTTAAAATATAATTTTCCGCTTTCCCTTTAACATTGGCCCAAGAGATTTTACTGTTTTCTTTTGAGCTTGTACCTTCACCTGAAACATAAGTCATCATTGCATTTGGGTTAATTTCGTAAACTAAATCAGTTATTACCTTAGTCATTTCAAATGTGACTTTATAATAGTATTTGTTATTATGTCCAAATGATGTTATGCCCATACAGTGAAAACATGCATCACAACTTTTAATTTTAGTTTTCAGCTCACGGACCTTTAAAAAATCCCCAATAATAAATTCAAAAATTTTAGAGTTTTTTAGGCCCAAGGATGATCTGTTTATTAGAAATATTTTATTAACTCTATCATCTTTTAAGCATTCATCTAATATAGATTTACCAACCATCCCTGTGCTGCCTGTTATCACTACATCCATATTTTTTTATCGTAAATTAGGTACTAAATATAAATTATTGTGGCAAAACAGCTTTATCTTTTTTTAACAATCTTTTGGCTTATTCTTTTTAGTCAAATTGATTCATTTTCCCAGAACAGTCATAATGATTACTATAATCCCTCAGATGAAGTATTAATTTCATTTGAAAAAGAGGCCAAAAAATTAATTTTCAAGATGACCCTTGAAGAAAAGGCGTCTCAAATGGTACATGCATCTAGATCTATTGAAAGGTTAAACATTGATCAATACAATTGGTGGAATGAAGCACTACATGGTGTAGCAAGGTCTGCAAAAGCCACTGTTTTTCCTCAGGCTATAGCAATGGCTGCTACATTTGATACAATTTTGATAAAAAATGTTGCCAATGCAATTTCTGATGAAGCAAGAGCAATTCATAATATTTTCAGAGAGAAAGGAATGAAGAATGAATATACAGGGTTGACGTTTTGGTCTCCTAATATCAATATTTTTAGAGACCCACGCTGGGGAAGAGGTCATGAAACATATGGGGAGGACCCATATTTAACATCAATGATTGGCCGTGCATTTGTAAAGGGCATGCAGGGGAATCACAAAAAATATTTGAAGGTTGCTGCATGTGCAAAGCACTTTGCTGTTCATTCAGGACCTGAAAATGAAAGGCATAGCTTCAATGCATTCGTAAGCAAAAAAGACTTAAATGAAACATATTTACCTGCATTTAAATCTTTAGTAGATGTAAATGTTGAAACAATAATGTGTGCCTATAACAGAACAAATAACGAACCTTGCTGTGGTAGCAATGAGCTGATTAATAATATATTGAGGAATTCATGGGGCTTTAAAGGACATGTTGTTTCAGATTGTGGAGCAATTTATGATATAAGCAATAATCACAATTTTACAGCCTCAGATCTGGAGAGTGTTGCCTATGCAGTAAAGGGCGGAGTTGATTTAAATTGTGGATCCTTATATAAATTAATTCCTGACGCAATTAAAGCTAAATTATTGTCAGAGGAAGATGTAGATAAATCCCTGTTGAGACTTTTAATGACGAGATTGAAACTTGGAACAATTGGTAATGCAGATGATAACCCCTATTCAAAAATAAAATCTGATGTTATAAACTCAAAAAAACACAAAAATCTTGCAAAAGAAGTTGCTGTTAAATCCATTGTATTATTAAAAAATAAAAACAATTTACTCCCTTTGAAAAAAGAGATAAATACCCTCTTTGTCACAGGACCGAATGCAGCAAATACTAACACACTTCTTGGGAATTATCATGGTTTGAGCTCAGAAATCGTTACCCCTCTTGAAGGTATTGTAAAACAAATTTCTAAAGGGACAATGGTTAGATACAAGATGGGAGTAGGAATTAATGATCAGCAAACAAATAGAATAGAGTGGTCAGCATCCTTGGCAGGAAACTCAGATGCTACAATTGCAGTAATGGGTATTTCAGCTTTGATTGAAGGAGAGGAAGGGGCCGCAATTTCCTCAGATGCAAATGGCGATAGGTCTGAAATAGACCTCCCAAAATCACAAGTTGATTATATAAAAACTTTAAGAGATAAGGCTGGGAGTAAGCCAATAATATTAGTTGTAAACTCAGGATCTGCCTTAAATTTAACAGCGGTTGAGCCATATGTAGATGCTATTTTATATGCTTGGTATTTAGGAGGACAGGGTGGAAATGCGATAGCTGAAATTATTTTTGGTGATGTAAACCCCTCTGGTAAACTTCCTTTCACCATTCCAAAATCTTCTGATCAACTACCTGATTATAAAAATTATAGCATGAAAAATAGAACCTATAGATACATGCAATATATCCCAATGTATCCTTTTGGTTTTGGCCTTAGTTATTCTCAATTTAAATATTCTGATCTGAATTTTAGTGAAGATGTTTTTCATATTGGTAAAAAAATGACGGTAAGTATTCAGGTAGAAAATCTTAGCAACAAAGATGCTGAGGAGGTTATTCAGATGTATATTACCCAACCTGAGTCAGATCTTATCAGCCCAAAATTTACATTAAAACGATTTAAAAGAATTTTTTTAGCTCCGGGAGAGAAAAAAATTATTAGATTTTCATTAAGTACAAAGGTGCTCGAATCATTTGATATAAATGGTGATCGTAAAATTGAGAGGGGAACTTACAAAATTACTATTGGTAATTCCTCGCCAGGCTTAAGGAGTAAACAGCTTGGTGCTACCCTATTATCAGCAGAATTTGATGCTATTTAAATACAAAATAGAAAATTGTGTACAAAACCATAGTAATACTGATCAAGTAACTTAGTTTTATTAATCTTTTATCAGAGGGGTATTTCCTAATAAAAAACCTTAATATCCAGTTCATAACAAATAAACTAATTATAATTATCAAAGGAGTAGGCATATATTCAAAATTAAATTAAATTCCTTTTAGTCTTTCATAAAATGATCTCAATTCTTCTGAGTATTTTCTATTTTTTCTAAATGATCTTTTTTCCTGAATTTTCAAGGCATCCATTTTTTCATTTGTCTCATTTAAGAAAATTTCTCCTTTGCTAGTGTTTTTTATAATATATGACCAGATGTATGGTGAAGCTTTTTCGTCAAATCCTTTTTGTCCAAGTTTTAAATTCCAAAAAATTAACTCATTATTTTCTCTTGTCATCAAGTAGTGCTCATTTGATAAAATTATAAGTTGTCGGATTTTTTTCTCATCAATAAATGGCAGTAACATATGATGATTTTTAGGGAATTTTTTTGTAAAAACAGGCATTGACTTGTCAAACAATGAGTAGTATGTAAACATATAAGAGTCCTCTAATTCAATTTGAGCAGACCAAAGTATACTATTAAAGTATGTGGCTCTTGTATTAATATCTTTATACTCAATTTTATTTTTCTCTAGTGCCTGAGCAATTTTGTAATGAGCTATTCCTTTAAATGCTAAAGTAGCAAGTAAATATGTCGAACTTATAATTAAGCCTAGGTAATTGTATAACTTTCTTTTTTTGGAAAGTCTATTTTGAAATGCTGTTAATATGAGGAATATTAAAAATGGAACGGTATATATTGGGTCAATGATAAATATGTTTTCAATCGCTACACGCCATTCAAAAGGCCAAAATAATTGAGTCCCCCATGTTGTTTGTGCATCTAGTAGAGGGTGTGTTAGTAAAGCCAAAAAAAACATTTTGTTCCAGTCAAATTGACTTACATCTTCTAGATTTGAATATATTTTCTTAGCAAGGACCCCTAGGATTGGAGCAACAACAAATGGGAAAATTAAAGAATGAGAAAAGCCTCTGTGCATTACTGATGCCGTAAGATCGTCAACAAAAAACCGCATAACAATATCTAAATCAGGTATAGTTCCTGCGATAGCTCCAAGAAAGATTGCCTTATTACCAATTTTTTTTCCTAGCGCAGCTTCTGCAACTGATGCTCCTAACACTATTTGGGTTAATGAGTCCATAAAATAAAAGTGCTAAATTAGTTTATTTATTAAGCTAAAAACTTTAAAATCTATTAAAATTTATCCTTGAAAAAAATATTTGTTTTACGACATTCAAAATCTTCATGGAAAGACTTAAGTTTAGGAGATTTTCACAGGCCCTTGAACTGTAGAGGAAAAACAGACGGTCTGATGATAGCTTCGTATCTATGTGATAGAATCGAAAAGATTGATTTTCTTCACTGCAGTAGTTCTGTTAGAACATATGAAACTTCAAAATTCTTTATAGATAGAATTAAGTTTATAGAAATAAAATATGACGAATCTCTATATCATTGCTCTTCATCACAAATAATAAATAATATTAAGCATTATAAAGAACAATATAATTCAGCCATGATTATCGCTCATAATCCAGGGTTAACCAATTTAATAAATGAAATAGCAGATGTTATATTAGATAATTTGCCTACCACAGGGCTTATTGAAATTTGTTTTGACTGTGAATTGTGGTCCGATATTTCACAAGAAAATTCAACCGTTATTGATATAAAATTTCCAAAGCAATTAAAATAATTTTATATATTTAAAAAAAACTAACTCAAATTAAACACTATGGAATTAATATTAATACTACAGCTTATCATTTCGATTGGATTAATCAACGTATGGTTTTTCAGGTTTAACAAGGCTACTGAATACAGAGGAGGGGATGCAAAAAATATGCGAGAGGAGTTCCAGGCTTATGGACTTCCTGCTTGGTCAATGTATTTAGTTGGTGGAGCAAAAGTTTTTATAGCAGTAATGTTAATTGTAAGTATATGGTTTAAAGAATTACTCGTATATAATCTGTTAGCGCTTGCTGTTTTAATGATTGCAGCTGTTTTAATGCATATTAAGGTAAAAGATCCCATCAAAAAGTCTTACCCTGCATTATCAATCCTTTTTATGATTGCCTTGATATTATACTTTACAATGGCCTAATAATTTAACATTTAAATTTATTGTAAAAAAAAACCATCCCGAAGGATGGTTTTTAATTTTTGTTATACTGTAAATTACAGTTTGAAACCTAATGATAACATTCCGTTAACACCAGGAGCAACAGCAGTACTGTCTTCACCTACAGCTAAAGTGTAGTTAATTTCAGTACCAATGTATAAATTATCAGCGATGTAATAATTAGCACCTACGAATACTCCACCTGAAAGCGCAGTAGAATCTTCTCCAGCGATATCAGAATAAAGTAATCCAGCTTCCCAACCTGTGTAAGTTGCAAGTCTATCAGTACCATCGTGGTGTTTTTCTTTACCGTAAAATATTCCTAAAATCATATCAGCATCATCAGCACCATCAACGTCAGCATAGCTAAAATGAGCTTTCCATCTAGTTACTGAAGTAGCATCGTTAAATGTTCTTACAGCAATATGACCGTTTAAAGGATTGTTAAGAGCAAACATTTGGTTTCCATCTAAGTTAGGCGTAAACATAACTTCGTAGATAGTTCCCTCAGAGGCTTTCTCTTGTGCAAAAGTTGCACCTGCGATAAATAATGTAATTAAAAGTATTAATTTTTTCATTTTAAATCAATTTTTAGTTAATATGACGCAAATATACGAAATTATTTAAAAAACAACTTTTTTTTTGTCAAATCCATAATTTTTTGCACTTTTTTTTATCAAGAACATATCTGTAAGATCATGGTTTTTAATGCTTTATGAAAATTTTCTATTTTTCTTAGATTTGCAGTAAAATTTAATATTATGAGAAGTTCACATATTTCTTACAGAACATCCAATCCGGCCTTAAATATAAATACGTTTAAGCGTGTTTCTTCCTCCAGTCCCTTTACACTTGATCAGAAGATGACCATCAAGGGTACTGTAGATAAAACAGCTGTTTGTTTAATTCTACTTTTAATTCCTGCTTATTATGTTTTTACTACAGGAATGGTAGGATATGCCATCCCTGGAGCTATGATTGGATTCATTCTTGCTATGGTAACTATTTTTAAAAGAAAATGGGCGCAATATACTGTCCCTGCTTACTCTGTTGCACAAGGTTTTTTCTTAGGGGGAATTTCTTACTATTACAATGAATCCTACGAGGGAATCGTTTTACAATCTATTTCCTTAACTATATTCATACTATTTTCCCTCTTATTTGCGTATCGTTCTAAGATTATTAGACCAGATGAAAATTTTAAATTAGGGCTTTTCGCTGCTACTGGAGGTATTTTTCTATTATATATAGTTGATTTTATTATGAGCATCTTTGGAACTGGTATTTCATTTCTAGATGTAAATAATTCATCTAATTTTAGTATCGGGGTTTCTCTATTTATAGTTGTGATTGCATCACTAAATTTGGTAATTGATTTTGATTTTATTGAAGAAGGTTCAGAAAAAGGGGCACCAAAGTTTATGGAATGGTACGGTGCTTTTGGTCTCCTGGTTACATTAATCTGGTTATATTTAGAAATTTTAAGAATGCTAGCCAAGATGAAAAACAGATAAAATCATATAACTAATTGTTCGTATTTTCCCATTAGTTTTATAAATTCTACTGTATTATTACAATTATTTACAGAATATTCAGCAATATTCATTTCTAGCAATATTGAAATTTTATTATTGCATATTGCTATTAGCTCATTCAGCTTTAGCTTTTCATATACTTTGTTTTCTGAAAGTTCTATATTTTCTCTTATTTTTTTAAATTCTACAGACTGAATAATTGTCTCTGTAGGTAAATCCCCAAACATTATTTGGCTTGTTATTCTACTCATTTCAATTTCTTCAAGAGCATCATAGAATATTGGCTTTGCACTGGAAAAAGTATAATTTGATATTTCTCCTAACTTCTTTTGATAAAAATTCCAGAAATTTTTGTAAAAATTATAGTTTTCATTGATTTCAAAATCAAATATTTTGTTTTTTTCAGTAAACGGAGCAAGCATTTCTGAGTATTTTTTAAAATGAGTAATATGAAATAAAGATTTTAACGTGGATAAAAGTCTCAAAATTTGATAATTAATCTTTACATATTTTATTGATTTTCCTTTCTTTGACTTTTTAAAAAAAAGATAATTATATTCATTATCAAGTATTAATGATTTTATAACATTGCTTTTATTTTTATTAAGTATTTGATAATCAATTAAATTACTCGGGTTCATTCCTTGATTAGCAATAAGAAAAATAAAAATTATTAAAGATTGAAGTTGATATATGTTTTTGCATTGATTTACTGATGATATAATTTCATCAATATTATAATCTGGTTTAACGGCAACCTTACTTGATTTCTCAATAACATATGTAGGAAACACGAATCTTGTACTAATAATGCCGTCTTTTTTTGCTTGAGACATTATTATCTTCATTTTTTTTAGATAAGAATTAATCGAAGTTTGTTTCACATTCTTTTTTTGTGCGTTAAACTTAAATTTTAAAACATTTTGAGGGTCAAGTAAAAAATCGAATGTAATAGTATTTTTCTTTAAGTATTTTTTAAAAACGTTTACTACATTTAAATAGTCTTTACTGGTTATAATTGTTCTCGACTTATTAAAAACCTCACTTACATAGTGTTCAACTGAGTATTTATAAATAGGCTCTTTAAGAAAGTTTTCTAATTCAATATATTTCCAACCAAGATCATGATATTTTCTTATTGCACTTTTTGCCTTTTCAAAGAGCCTCTTGAGAAGTATTTTTTTTTCAAATGAAAAGTCGTCAAGTTCGTTCTCTCTTAATCTAAGCCCAATTTGTTGAAAGTTTTGAACTTTGACTCTTGTATCTATTTTTTTTCTGTACTTATTTTCACTGCAATCAAACAAAACCTTGGATTTTCCATCCTGATTTATATAGTTTGAAATCACTAATCTAATGTTCATAACTTTACAAAAATTATTACATATAATTATTAAATATTAATATATTTAACTGTGTAATAATTTTGTAAATTTAATATAAATAATTTAATATCTTGAATAAAGTTCAAGCATTTTTTATATACAAAAAATTAAAATTTTTCATCTTTATTTTTAATTTCCTCTATAATTTCTAAAATATATTTTTTCCCTTGATCGATTATACTATTGTTTAAATATCTCTCCCCTTCAATCTGAAGTATATTTTTATTGTTTATTCTGTCTCTTGATGAAACTATTTCTCCGTAGATGTCCTTTTTATATTTTTCTCTGATACCTATGGCATACAACAAAAGTTGTAATGCATATATTCCATTTTCATTTTTTATATCTTTCAATGATCTTATGTTAATTTTGTTCTTTTCGATTAATTTACCTGTTTTGTAATCAACCATTCTAATTTTACCGTTATATAAATCTATCCTATCTATCTTCCCCCTTATTTTTATCGTTCTCTTTCCACTTGCTATTTCATTTGTGAAGTTTTTCTCAACCTCTAATATTTTTATTTTATTACCCTTGTTGCATGAATGTATGTCCTTTTCTATAAGTTTTTTTACATAGTTAATTGCTGTGTTGGTAATGATAATGTTCTTTCCTCTTTCTAGGCTTTTTTTGTTGATATATTTTTCAATTCTTTTTCTAACTGTTTTTCTAACTGTTTTTTTAATTTCTTTTAATTCTTTTACATTTAGTTTTTTATTAAGTAATGGGGTATATAATTGCTCAATTGTATCATGAACAACATTACCTAGTGTGTTTGCTTTTGCAATCTCTTCAATATTATCATCTCTAATTTCTAAAACATATCTCTCAAAAAATTTTTTCTTATCAATCAAAAATAAATTTAACATTGACGCAGTTATCCCTTGTCCTAAAATTTGATCTAATTTATTTAATACAAGATCTGTTTTATCGTAATCTCTAGTCTTAACTGAAATTTTCTTTTTACTATTTATTGTTTGAAAATTAATTTTGTGAATTCCCTCAGCTTCAATCTGTCTTACAAACCTGCTTATTTCACCTCCGCCTTTCATGTCTGGCTCTGTGTTATAACTTATAATAACCTTTCTTGCATTTTTGATTAGGCGAAAGAAATGATATGAAAAAATTGCATCTTTCTCAAAGTGTGTCTGAAGTCCAAATTTCTTTTTTACCTCAAAAGGAATATAGCTATTATTAACTTTACCTTTTGGCAGTATTCCTTCATTCATTGATATTATAAATATATTCTCAAAATTTAATAACCTTGTTTCTAGCATACCCATTATCTGAATTCCTTCATCATTTGGAGATTGAAATGGAGATTTACATGATTTTAATAATTCAGTGTAAATAAAATCTAGGCTTTTTACTGATCGGATGAAATCATACACTTTTGTATAATTCTCCAATTGAAGAAAAATGGTTTCAATATGATAGATTAAATTTGCACGTATTTTGTCTTTATTTTTTAGCTTTTCTTTAATTTCTTTTATTAAGCTTAAACAGTTTTTTATCGCCACCTTAGGAGTTCCCCATTGAGCGAATAATAAATTATATAATTTTTCATTTTGTTTATCTAATTCTGTTAAGTCTTTGCCGGAAATGTATATTAAATTATTTTTTTTAACTAACTCTAGAATATTAACGTTTTCGTCAAAAAAAGAGTCTAATAACTCGTTTTGTATAATCGATATTATGTCTTTATAGTAAAACTCTTTTCTTTTTGAATAGTGAAGTTTAAACAGTGACTTAAACAATGAATTTGTTGTTGTATTTTCTATGGGGTATCCCATGGTCACATTTACATTACCAAGAGTTGATGGAAGCGAATTAAGCATAGGAATAAGTAAATTCTCATCTGCAAGTATAATAGCAGTCTTATTTTGTTCTTCTTTACTCATTTTTTGTATGAGACTACCTACATACTTTAACTGAGTAATTCTTTTAGCTGATCCAAGAACTGAAATGTCTTTTTCTTTTTGATATTCATCTGAAACGAATTCTTTTTTATTGGATTTATAATAATTCCAGTTTTTAAAATAATATTTTATAAAAAAAGATGAATTATTAAAATCAGAATTAATTAATGTCTTATCAATATCCCAAAAAATTAAATTGCTTTGATTTTGCTCAATTATATATTGAATAACATTTGATTCTGATTTACTAAGTGCATTGAAGCCTAAAAATATGTGATTAACAATATTCTTTTTTTTGATAAATTCGTCTATTGATTTTGTAGCCTCACGGTATATTTTGCCTTGGTAGGCCCTTTTTTTTGCTATTAATTTTTTGGTTAATAAATTGTAATAGGGTTTTAAATTTTTCCAAAATAAGATATATTTTCTCAGCAGCTCTGTTTCTTTTTCTTTATAAGACCAATGGTTTAATTCTTTAAATGCATTTACATAATCAAAGAGCTTTTGTGTTTCGCATAACTCCCTGTCTATTTCATTAAAATCTACAAGCATTAATTTAGCCCAAGAAATAAATTCATCAAATGACTGGATTTCATCTTCTTTAGAATTATTTTCGAGATAGCATTTATAAAAGTCAAAATACAACTCAGAATCTTCTATTTTTTCAAGCCCAGAGATATATTGCATAAATTCGTCAATTTCAAAAATTTTAGGACTGATGATATCTGCATTATGAAAACGAGAAATTTCTTTTTTTAAAAATAACGCAGATCTTTTATTTGGAAGGATAAACGTATATTTTGAAAATGGAATTTTTGAGCGAGAAAGTCTTTTAACTACTTCTTTTATAAAATAATGCATTGTATAAAAATAAAAAACGCCTCGCATTTAGCGAAGCGTTTTTTATCATAGTTGTAGAAGCGTTTTTATTTTTCAAAAACAATTTCTACTCTTCTATTTTTTGATCTACCGTCAGGGTTAACATTTGTATCAATTGGACTATTTTCTCCAAACCCAACAGGATTCATTCTGTCTGCAGAAATGTTTCTTGAAACAAGATAGTCAACTACAGAATTTGCTCTAGCCTCAGAAAGAGATTGATTAAATCCTTTGGTCCCAATACTATCTGTGTGGCCTTCAACAGAAAAACTTGCTGTAGGATATTTCTCTATTACTGAAACTATTTTATCAAGAACAGGAGGAGTTCCGTCAGTGAAAACACTTGCACCAAATGCAAACTTAATACCTCTAGATAATTCAGTAATTAATACTTTATCTTCGGCAGAGGGGCCTTCTGGACAGCCATCATTAGTTGCAGGACCTGGTAATTCAGGACATTTATCATCTTTATCAACAACACTGTCACCATCAGTATCTGGCCATGGACAACCTTTGTTTGCCAACGGACCTGCCTCATCAGGACATTTATCGTTTTTATTGATTACCCCATCGCCATCATCATCAGGACAGCCACCCATTCCTTCTGAACCAGCACTTTCAGGACATTTGTCTTTATTATCTGGCAGACCATCACCATCAGTATCTGGACATCCATTAAATTCAATTAAACCAGGTGTTAGAGGACAATCATCTTCACTGTCTTGTACGCCATCGCTATCAGAATCTGGACATCCATCAAATTCTTCTAAGCCAGGAACATTTACACACTTATCGTGTTGGTCGTAAATACCATCACCATCAGTATCCGTTCCTCCAAATTTTACTGAAAACGTAGCTGACCATCTCATGGTACCACCCTCATCATACATTAAGTTTTCTCTAATATCGTCATAGTTGTTTTTAAAATCTGCCATTAAGGAGATTCCAAAAAAATCACTAAACCAATAATTGGCACCAACAGAAAGATTCCCAGTGAAATATTTTTGATCTTCAAACCACGTATAACCGGGGCCAACACCTATAAAAGGCTCAAAGTTAAAAACAGTAAAAACGTCAGATAAATCGTATTTGAACATAGCATCTACAGCTAAAAACTCATTGGTTGGATTCCCATTATTTGCTGGGGGAATATCGTAATTTGATGAATATTTAGAAATTGTACTAAAAGATCCACTTAATCCAAAAGATATGTTATTCTCTAAATACTTAGAAAGTGAAACATAAGAAACTGGTGATTTGGAAATATTCCAGTAGCTATCAGCATCAAAGAATTCAGGTATTTTAGTTTTAGTATCTGCGTCAAGATCAACAGCATTCACACCAAAGCTAAATTGCCAATTGTTATTTTTATCTTGAGCATGTATAATAGTAACACTAAATAATAAAAGTATTACTAAGTTTATTGTGTAAAATTTTTTCATAATCAAAATTAACTTATAAGATTTTTCGCAAAAATAGGTTATTAAACTGTAAAACTACAGTAATTTGTTTTAAAATTTGGTTATAATATGCTAAAAATAGCTATTAAAACTTCATTGACAGCATCGCAGACCATCTCATTGTTCCCCCTTCATCATATTTGAGAGATTCTCTAATATCATCATAATTATTTTTGAAGTCAGCCATAAAAGTAAGTCCAAACACCTCACTAAACCAGTAATCCATCCCTAAAGAAAGGTTTCCAGTCAAGTACTTTTGATCTTCAAACCAAGTATAACCAGGACCAATTCCTAAAAAAGGCTCAAACTTTCCAACTGTAAACACATCTGAAAGATCATACTTAAACATTGCATCAAGAGCTAAAAATTCATTGGATGGATTTCCCCCATTATTTGGAGCAGCTGTTGCAACGTATTTCGAAATTGTACTAAATGATCCACTTAATCCAAAAGAAATATTATTTCCAATATATTTTGAAAGTGAAACAATAGAAACTGGGGATTTAGAAACATTCCAGTTATTTTGAACATCAAAAAATTCTGCCAGTTTTGTAGATGAGTCAGCATCTAAATCAACTGCATTCACTCCAAAACTAAATTGCCAATTGTTTTCTGAATCTTGTCCATAAATATGTATGCTTGCAAGCAGAAAGCAAAATATTGTAATTAAGACATTAATTTTTTTCATAATAATTTGTTTAATTCTTTGTAAAACTAGTAATAATCAGTCTAATAAAGTAAAATAGTTAATTAAAAATCAAGAAATTAGATGTTTTAATAGAAAATAAAACAAAATATAATTTAAAAAATCTCTACCTCAATTTTTTTATCTGTATAAATTAATACCTTTTCAAGGGTTATTATACCCATGTTCTTTAAGTACTTTTCATAAATGTCTAACTGCTTTTTGTGAGTGTTATTTTTTCTACCAGTTTTATAATCTACAATACCTACTTTGTTTTCTTCAAAGAAAACTAACTTATCCGGAATGAGAATTTTTCCAGAACTGGTTATTATTTCTCTCTCATTGAATGACTGATATTTTGGATCAAAATATTTTTTTAGCTTTTTATGGTTAAATATTGACTTAATTTTTGACTTGAATTCATCTCTTTGAATATTAGTAATTTTTCCTTGTGTATAAAAGCTATCTAAAACATTTAATATTTCAGATTGGCATGTAATTTTTGAGATAATATTGTGAAATATTGTTCCATCATTAGTTAGCGAGTCAATATCATTAAGCCATCTGTTAAAATTTTTCTCTGAAATATCAATTTTGTTCTTTGATCTGGCATTGAAAAAATATGTTCCATTAGGTATTAATTCCTCATTTTCTTTTTTACCCGAAACTTTCTTTTTTAAGACACCAAATTCAAACAAATTCTTCTGTTGATCATAATTTTTAATACTTTTCAAATAGTTAATTATTTGTCCTGAAAAATAATTTAAATTTTCACCCCCCTTTCTTGTTAGCTTCTCATTTGCAAGGATATAAAGTTCTTCTTTTGCCCTTGTTAATGTTACGTACAAAATATTCAAATTGTCAATTTCAACTAAATCTTTGTGCTGTTGATAGATTTCTGAGTTTATTTCTTTTATATCAGCATTCAAATTAATTATTGCTCTATTCAAACTTGATTCTTGATTTGAATGAACATCAATCCAGGCTTTTGGTTTTAAATCTGAATTAATTAAAATATCAGCGTATGGAAAAATTACAATAGGAAATTCCAACCCTTTTGATTTGTGAATTGTTAAAATCTCAACAGCATTTGTATTCTCAGATGAAATTACATTTAAACTTTCCTCTTTAGATTCATAAAGCTCTAAGAAAGAACCAAAATTATTATTATGACGATAGGTGTATTCATTAACAAAGTCTAATAGGGAAATTATATAAGTTGTACCATTTGTTTCTAAATTAAAACAGTGAATTATGTATTCAACTGCCTCATATATTGAGAGGTTTTTGAATTTATTTAATTCAAAATCAATTTTTTGATTCTTTAAAATCTTGGAAAGATTCTCTTCAGCATTTAAAATCAAAAAATCTTCTTTACAATAATCAATTACTTTTAAATCCAGTAACAAAGCAAGAATTTTCATTTTTGAACTCTTTGAGTTATCACAAGTAAATCTGAAAAGTTCAATTATCAAATTCACCTCTTTACTTGAGGAAATATTCAGAGTATCTGATGATATAACTTCAATATCATTTTCAATTAAATATTTGCTTATTATTAACCCTTCCTTCTTTTTTCTGACAAGTATGCAAATATCTTTAAGGGAGAACCCTCTAGAAATTACATTCTTTATAATTTCAAGAGTTTTTAAATTATAAAAATCTTTTAGTTCATCATTTACCTTTGTTTTTGCCAAAATAACTTGAACAAATCCCTCAAATTTTGTTTTGTTAGTTTGCACAGAGTCTTTATAAATCTCTTGAACCAATTTGTTTTCAGGAAAATTTTTACAAATATTTTTAAAGAGCCCATTATTGAATTCCACTATTGCTTCACCACTTCTGTAATTTGATTTAAGAGAGATGTTTTTTTGAAGACATTGAAATAAATTCTCGGATTTTATGATATTTAAAAATTCATTTACTTCGCTTCCTCTCCATCTGTAGATTGATTGTTTAGGATCTCCACTGATTAACAACATTGAATTTTCAGAGGCAAGTGAATTTTCTATTAATGGTTTTATGTTATTCCATTGCAATTTTGAAGTATCCTGAAATTCGTCGATAAAAAAATGTGAAAATTTTGATCCTATTTTCTCATATATAAAGGGGACGGGTTGATTCTTTATTTCTTTATGAATAATTTTATTAAATTCTGATATTGGGATTAAATTCTCTTCTTTTTTAATTTTTTCAATTTCATCTTTTAATAAATTAAGTACAGAAAGAGGGATTAAATTATTTAAAATGTTTTCACATAAAAGGGCCTTGTGTACGTGTAACTTTGAATTATTGAAAGCTTTGATAATTTTCGGTTTAATTTTTTCAATTTTTTCAATTTCAATTTCATTAACTTTTGAGTGGTAAAGTTTAGTTTCATTTAATTTTTCAAATATTTTGCTTTTGTAAAGGTTTTTTATTTCACCCGATATTATTTTCTTGAAATGGTTAGGAATTGTTTGTCTAGAAAATGCTAAAAAACTAATTTTCTGTTCTGAAATATCATTTAAAATTTCATTTGCAATTTCCTTGGCTTTCATTTTATGAAAAGCAAAATCAGATTTTAGCTTTTTTTCTAATTTTTTGAAATCTTGAAGATTGAATTTATCAAGATTTTGTATCTCAGAGAAGTTTTGCTCATTAATTAATAGACGTGCTGTGTTTTGCAAATCAGCGACTACATCCCAGCTTTTCTGATTTTCAGATTTAAATTCAGAATAGGAAATAATTTTATCTAGAAGTTCTTTGTTCTCTTTGATCCCGTCAATTAAGTTGTCCACAGCTCTGTCTAAGAATTCCTTTTCATCTAGTTCTATTTCGTAATGATTACTTATTCCCAATTCATAGTTAAATCCTTTGATAACCTTTTGTGTGAATTTGTCAATGGTTGATATCTCAAAGGAGTTATAATTTTTCAAAATATTTTTTAATATTAGAAGAGATTTTTTTTGTACTTCATCTTTATTTAAACCAGTCTCTGAAAAAATTAAACTAGCCATATTTTTATCAGAGAAATTACCTTGAGAAAAATCAGCTAAATAGTCTAATATTCTACGTTTTTTTTCTTTTACAGCTTTATTTGTGAATGTGATTGATAGAATGTTTCTGATGAAAAAAATATCTTCTGAATTTAATAAGAGTACTAAATATTCTTTAACTAGATTAAATGTTTTACCACTACCAGCTGAAGCATTAAATAACTTAAAAAGACTAGATTTATTCATACAACTACAATTTAACAATACTTGTTGTTATTTAATATAAATATGTTAAATTTGAATAAAAAAAAAATGAGCTTTACTCTTCCAAAATTAAACTTTTCATACGATGCCCTTGAACCTCACATTGACGCAAGAACAATGGAAATTCATCATTCAAAACATCATCAAGGCTATACTAATAAGCTAAATTCCGCATTAGAAAGTGCTGGTTTGGCTTTTGATTCAATCGAAGATTTACTTGCTAAAATTGATATGAAAAATATGGCTTTGAGAAATAATGCCGGGGGATTCTATAATCACAAGTTATTTTGGGAAATTATGACACCTAGTTCGAACAGTGAAATGTCCCCAGAGTTAAATGATGCAATTGAAAAATCTTTTGGTACTTTTCAAGAGTTTAAAAGTCAATTTTCAAGTGCAGCTGCATCAAGATTTGGTTCTGGATGGGCTTGGCTATGTGTCAAGGATGGAGAACTAGAGATATGCTCATCTGCAAACCAAGACAATCCTTTAATGCCAATGATTGGCTGTGGAGGAATACCGATTCTTGGAATTGATGTTTGGGAACACGCATATTATTTAAACTACCAAAATAGAAGGCCAGATTATATTAATGCTTTCTTTGAAGTAATTAATTGGGGTGTGGTTTCAAATAAGTTTGATATGGCAAAATAATTAGTAAGCTCTCTTTTTATTTCCCTCGTAATAATTCACAAATGCTGTATTTACTACTCTATTTCCACCATCTGTTGGATAGTCTCCAGTAAAATACCAGTCACCCTTGGAGTTTGGACATGCTTTATGTAGATTTTCAATGGGTTGAAAAATAATTTTGACTTCACTTTCAATTATATCAGAGCTAAGAATTTCAGTAATTTTTTTTGAAATTTCATCATAAGAAAATTGATTATAAATTTTCTTAACTTGATTTTGCATTTCGGCATCTTCAAGTTTAAGTTCCTCTTTGCATTTTAGATAAATATCCTTAATCAATGAAGATTTATTTTTTTCTTTTAATAAAGCTAGAGCAGCATTGAATGCGATAAGGCTTTCAAGATTTGCCATATCTATTCCATAGCAGTCTGGATACCTAATTTGAGGAGCAGATGAAACTATAATAATTTTTTTTGGGTTCAAACGATCAAGCATTTTTAATATACTTTTTTTCAAAGTTGTACCTCTAACAATACTATCATCAATAATCACTAAAGTGTCTTCTTTTTTAACAACTCCATATGTAATATCATACACATGTTCCACTAGGTCATCTCTGCTATTATCCTCTGTTATAAAGGTTCTTAATTTAACATCTTTGACTGCAATTTTCTCAATTCTTGGTCTTTGTGATAGAATTTTGCGAATTTTATCTTCCGATAAATTCTTCTTGTTGATTATCTCTTCAGTTTTTTTTGCATTTAAAAATTCTTCAACGCTTTCGATCATTCCAAAAAAAGATGTTTCAGCTGTATTGGGAATGTAAGAAAAAACTGTATACAGCGTGTCATAATTTATTTCCTCTAGTACTTTTGGCATTATATATTTTCCAAGGTTTTTTCTTTCCTGGTAAATATCTGAATCATTTCCTCTTGAAAAATATATCCTTTCAAAAGAACATGATTTCTTTTCATCTTTCTTGATTACAGATTTAATTTTTACTTTACCGCTACATTTTATTACAATTGCATTACCAGGGTTGAGTTCTTTAATTTGATTTAACTTTAAATTAAATGCAGTTTGTATTGCAGGTCTTTCAGATGCTACCACAACGATTTCTTCATCTTTATAATAAAAGGCAGGCCTGATACCGTTAGGATCTCTGAAAACAAAAGAATCGCCATGCCCAAGGAGACCTCCAATTACATAGCCTCCATCCCAGCTGTTGGAAGCCTTTTTTAGGATTTTAAAGACATCTAATTTTTCAGAAATTTTAATAGTGCATTCTTGCTTTGAAAGACCATCTTTTTTAAACTCTTTATATAATTTTCTTACTGCGTCATCTAAAAAGTGTCCAATTTTCTCCATTATGACCACTGTGTCTGTATATTCTTTTGGATGTTGGCCCAATTCAATTAAGCTATTAAACAACTCTCTTGAATTAGTCATATTAAAGTTTCCAGCTAGTATTAGGTTTCTATGCTTCCAATTGTTTTGTCTCAAAAATGGATGCACATTTTCAACGCTATTATTTCCAAACGTTCCATATCTCACATGTCCGAGCATAACCTCAGCTAGGTAGGGAACTTTGGTTTTTAATTTTTGAATATCCTCAAGAATATTTTTATTAGACCCAATTTCACTATTGATGCGCAAGTTAATTTTAGAAAATACATCCTGAATTGGCTGTTTCTCTTTTGATCTAATTCTGCTTATAAATCTGTTTCCAGGCTCTACATTAAGTTTTATACTCGCAAAGCCAGCACCATCTTGGCCACGATTGTGTTGTTTTTCCATTAACAAGTACATTTTATTTATTCCATAAAATGCACTGCCATATTTTTTTTTGTAAAATTCTAAAGGTTTAAGTAACCTAATGTGACCGATTCCACATTCGTGTTTTAAAGCATCACTCATCTTATAATTGTATGCCTACAAAAAAACAAATAAAAAATTAAAATTGACATTTAAATATTGTGATTTTTTATAAAGTTTATTCTTTTCTCTAACTCGTTTTTATTTATTTCTAGCATGTTTTCAACTCCAAATTTTTCAACACAAAAAGAAGCTACCCCATTTGCATAGATAATTGCAGATGAAATTGATGAAAAATTAATATTTTCCTCTTTTGCTAAGTAGCCAGCTAAAGCTCCAGCAAAAGAGTCACCTGCGCCTGTCGGATCAACAACTTTATTTACTGGATAGCTTGTACATTCAAATTTGTCATTTTCCGAGAATAAAATAGCACCTTTTTCTCCATTTTTCATAATTAAATATTCTGGCCCCATTTTTAAAATTTTTTGTACGGCTTGTTGTAAATCATTACATTCAGAAAGCTGCAAAACTTCCTCATCATTAATACAAATAAGATCTACTTTTGAAATAACATTTTTCAGATCATTAATACTATTATCCATCCAAAAATTCATGGTATCCAAAACAATGAATCTTGTCTTTCTGATTTTTTTATTAATAACAGACAACTGTACTTTAGGATCAAGATTTCCTAAAACTAAAACATCACTCGCAACAAAATTCTTTGGAATATTCGGATTAAATTTCGAAAGTACATTTACTTGAGTTTCTAAAGTATCCCTGGATTTCATATCTGGATGATATTTACCAGACCAAAAAAATGATTTTCCAGACTCATCAATTTGAACCGCGGACATATCAATATTTCTGGATCTGAAAATTTCAAGGTATTTTTCAGTAAAGTCATTTCCAATTATTGAAATTATTGCACATTCTATATCTTTTGTCAATGCTGAAAGACTGGCATATGGCGCTGAACCCCCTAGGATATTTACTGCATTTCCATAAGGAGTTTCAATTGAGTCAAATGCCAGTGTACCAACAATAATTACTTTGCTCATTTTTTTAAAAATTGAAATATAATAATGATTACTTTAATAACGAAAATTAATGTACATATAAATAAAAAAAACCACGCAACAGGAATAAAACCAAAACATGGTTCTATTACCCATCCATTTTCATTAACATAATTTGGGCATAATGAGCTGATGACAAAAGAAACTAAACTAGCAATCCCAGCAAAAAATGCTATTTTCTTCCAAAGTCTGCTGGAATTTCTCCCCATAACTTAGTATCCCATTTTAAAATATTAATATTATATTTATTTTCATTCAACCATTTAATAGCTCTGCCAATAAGCTCAAAAACTTCTTTGTTTTCAGAATTTTTTTTCAGCGTAGTTTTACATTTTTTTTTCTTCACCCAACTAATTGCAGTTTTTGAGTCGGAGTAGATAATTTTACTTTTTTTGGTTTTTTTTAAATAAGCAATTCCATGAACTAAAGCTAAAAACTCTCCAATATTATTTGTTGCATTTTTATAAGGTCCCTTTTTAAAAAGGACTTTTTTTGTTAGCATTTCAACTCCTTGGTATTCCATAATTCCTGGATTTCCACTTGACGCTGCATCCACACAAATAGCATCATTTTCGGGAATAGAATCGTTATAGTCAGAATAATTTTTTTTATTGTAATAAACCTCATAACCCTCAAGAAATGCTTTTTCAGCCTCATTTTTTTTAATAAAACTCTTATATTTTGAACCTTTATAGTTCTTAACAGCTAGCTGACACTCTACCCAACTTTCAAAAACCCCGGTTTTATTTCCAACCCAAACAACGTAAAATTTATTTTTTTTCATGAAATAAGTTTTTCAATAATCAGTGGAAAGTATTTCATTTCTAATTTATGAATTTGATTAGCTAAACTATCACTCGTTTTGGGCTCTTTAATTTCTATGTCCTTTTGAAAAATTATTTTACCCTCATCATATTTTTCATTTACAAAATGAATAGTGATTCCACTTTTTATTTCTTTATTTTCAATAACTTTTCTGTGTACAAATTGCCCATACATCCCTTTTCCGCCATATTTTGGTAACAGTGATGGGTGAATATTTATTATTCTATTATTAAAATTTTTAATAAAATTTTCAGGAATTTTTAAAAGGAAGCCTGCTAAAATAATAAGTGCAGGCTTCAAACCAATTATTGAATGAATAAAAATTTCTTCACCCAAATCATTTTTGGAAATAATTTTAATTTTTGCCCCTAGTTTTGTGACTTTTTCAATAACCCCAGCATGCTTGTTGTTAGTTACAGTAAGCCAATTAATATTATATTTTTTTTTATTAAAATATTTAATAATGTTTTCAGCATTTGAGCCATTCCCTGAAGCAAAGATGATTATATTCATAAAGCCATTCACGTCTGTGTTCACAAATTTCCATTTGTTTTGGTTAAATTAAAATAAACTTTTTTTATTTTTGCCATCAAACTAAATAAATATAAAATTATGTCAGATATCGCACAAAAAGTTAAATCAATAATTGTTGATAAACTAGGAGTTGAAGAAAGTGAAGTTGTAAATGAAGCTAGTTTTACAAATGACTTAGGAGCTGATTCCCTTGATACAGTGGAACTAATAATGGAGTTTGAAAAGGAATTTGATATCCAGATCCCAGATGATCAAGCTGAAAATATCTCTACTGTTGGTCAAGCGATCTCATACATTGAAAATTCATAAAAAATTTTTATGGCTTTAAAACGAGTAGTTGTTACTGGTCTTGGAGCTCTCACCCCTATTGGTAATAACCTTAAGGATTTTTGGAGTGGACTAATTGCTGGTAAAAGCGGTTCAGCTCCTGTCACTTATTTTGATACTGAGAAATTCAAAACAAAATTTGCTTGTGAATTAAAGGGTTTTGACCCATTGGAATTTCTGGACAGAAAACAGCAAAGGAAAATGGATCGTTTCACTCAGTATGGCATGGTCTCAACAGATGAAGCTATTATTGATTCAGGTATTGATTTAGAAAAAATAGATAAATTAAGAGTAGGTGTTATTTGGGGCTCAGGAATTGGAGGATTGGAAACTTTCCAAAATGAAGTTTTAAATTATGCTCAGGGAGATGGCACTCCAAGATACAACCCTTTTTTTATTCCCAAAATGATTGCAGATATTACTCCTGGATATATTTCGATAAAGTATGGGTTTATGGGACCAAATTATACTACTGTTTCAGCTTGTGCCTCTTCAGCGAATGCCATGGTTGATGCATTAAACTATATACGTTTGGGACATTGCGATGTAATTGTTACTGGAGGAAGTGAATCTGGAATTAATATTTCTGGAATGGCAGGGTTCAATGCCATGCATGCTCTTTCAACAAGAAATGATTCACCAGAAACTGCATCCAGACCCTTTGATGCAACTAGAGACGGTTTTGTTTTGGGAGAAGGTTCAGGAACTTTAGTTCTAGAAGAGTACGAGCATGCCAAGGCAAGAGGAGCAAAAATATATGCTGAATTTTTAGGTGGAGGATTATCATCCGATGCCCATCATATTACAGCGCCTCACCCTGAAGGAGATGGTGTTAAAGCAGTAATAAAAAATTGCTTAAAAGATTCAAAAATTAACATAACTGATGTTGATTTGATAAATACTCATGGTACATCAACGCCTTTGGGAGATATAGCTGAGCTGAAAGCTATTGATACTGTCTTTGGAAATCACGCTGAAAAAATAAATATTAACTCAACAAAATCAATGACTGGACATCTGCTTGGAGCTGCAGGAGCAATTGAAGCAATTTCTACCATACTATCCCTAAAAGAAGGTATAGTTCCACCTACTATAAATCACACTAATGTAGACGAAAATATTAATCCTAAATTAAATCTCACTTTGAATAAAGCACAAGAAAGAAGTTCTTTGATTGGAATGAGCAATACTTTTGGTTTTGGTGGTCATAATGCTTGTGTTTTGTTTAAAAAGTTTTCTTAATGCATCTAGGTTTTTTAAAGAAAAAAGATCCATTTTATTATTCAATTAAAGAACTTTTAAATTTTAAACCAAAATCTCTAAAATTTTATAAAAGAGCTTTTACTCACAGATCTCTAAATAAAAAAGATCTTAACGGTTTGGCGGTAAATTATGAAAGACTGGAATTTTTGGGAGACTCAATCCTAAGTTCGATTATTTCTTCTTATTTATTTAAAAATATTCCAAGCGGATCGGAGGGTTATCTTACTCAAATGAGAGCTAAAATAGTTAGTAGAAATCATCTTAATGAACTGGGGATCGAGCTAGACTTATTAAAGCTTGTTCAATCCAAAATTTCTGATGAAAATTTCGGAGATAATATTCACGGAAATTTATTTGAATCTCTTATTGGAGCAATTTTTTTGGACAGGGGTTATAAATTTTGCAAACAATTTATCCATGAAAAGGTAATTGACCCTCACGTTAATTTGGAGAGGCTAAAGAATAAGATTATAAGCTATAAGAGTTTGTTTATAGAGTGGTGTCAAAAAACAAAGAAAAATTATCTATATCAAACACAAGAGGATAATGGTAATGAGCCAATAAAATATTTTTCTGTCAAGTTATTTCTTGATGATAAACTCGTTGCAAAAGCAAGGCATACATCCAAGAAAAAAGCCGAGGAAAAAGCATCTAAAAGAGCCTTTTTTATGTTCCAGGAAGATATTTTAAATTATCAAAATCAAAATTCATAGAATAAGCTTATATTTATGTGTAAATAGATTTAGATTTGAAAAAACTAAAATTAAATCCTTTTCAATCCACAGAAAATTTTCATTGTTTCTCCATCTTTTCATCTTTGGAAGATTTTAGAATGGCATACTTTATTAATAAAACTTTTAATATTAATCTTAAGAGAAAGAAATTAGATATTCATGAAAATCATAAAAATGCTCATTTTTCACACTATGAGTTTTTAGATGAAACTAACTTTCTTTCTTGGAAATTAATTAATAATAAAGCTAAAGCAACCCTTGAGGACAAGTCTTTGTCTTCGTCACTATTTCAAGGTGACTTAAATATGAATGTCAATGTTAGTCTATATGAAGAGTTAAAAGACATAGACTACATTTTGTTAATTGAAAATATTCTTTCTGAAAATTTTGTTACTAAAGTTTTAAATAAGCTTCAAGAAATTGAAGGGTTGATAATGGCACAAGTTTCAACTAAAAATCTAAAAAATAAAGAAAATTTAATTTTTTCATGACAAAAGCAAGATTTAAAAGAACTAAGATAGTTGCTACATTAGGACCAGCATGTAATTCAAAGACAAAATTAAAGAACTTAATAAGAGCTGGAGTAAATGTGTTCAGAATTAACTTCTCTCATGCTACCTATGATGAAGTTGACCATTATATTGACATAATTAATGAACTTAATAAAGAACTTGAATCAAATGTGGCAGTTTTAGCAGATTTACAAGGCCCAAAAATTCGACTTGGAAACATGCATTCGAATGTTTCAATAAAAAAGGGAGAAATAATTTCATTTGACTGCAAAAACCATTTTATTGGTGACAAATCTAAGGCGTCAATTTCTTATCCAGATTTTGCAAAAGATGTAAAAAAAGGTGATAAAGTATTAGTTGATGATGGCAAGTTAATTTTTGAAGTTCTTTCAACAGACAAAAAAAGTATTGTGAAGTTAAAAAATATTCAAGGTGGTATCATTTCATCTAGAAAAGGGATAAATCTTCCCAATACAAAAATCTCCACACCCTCACTCACAGAAAAGGATAAAAAAGATTTATTCTTTGCAATTTCTAAAGAGGTTGATTGGGTTGCATTATCATTTGTAAGAAATGCGAGGGATATGCAAAATCTAAGAGAAATAATTGAAAAAAAGTCGGATGAAAAAATTCCTATAATTGCTAAAATTGAAAAGCCGGAAGCAATTGATAGTATTGAGGAAATTATTCAAAATTCAGATGGAATAATGGTTGCGCGAGGAGATTTAGGGATTGAAATTCCCTCTGAAGAGGTTCCCTTGTTACAGAAAAAAATAGTTTATCTCGCCAAAAAACATAGAATTCCTGTGATAATTGCTACTCAGATGATGGAAAGTATGATTTCCAGTTTAAAACCTAGTCGTGCTGAGGTAAATGATGTTGCAAATTCAGTAATGGATGGCGCAGATGCTGTAATGCTCTCGGCTGAAACATCTGTTGGTAAATTTCCAGTTGAAGTTGTTTCTCAAATATCAAAGATAATCTCATCTGTTGAGTTTTCTGATCAAATTAATGTACCTGCAAGCCCACCCACTATTAGAACTAACAGATATCGAACAAAATTTATTTGCTATCATGCAGCTAAAATTGCAAATGAAACGGGTGCTGCAGCAATAACTACTTTGACAAATAGTGGGTACACCGGATTTCAAGTGTCATCTTGGAGGCCGCACACTAACATAATTGTTTTTACTTCCAATAAAAGAATCCTATCTAGATTAAGTTTACTATGGGGAGTCAAAGCTTTCTATTACAATAGATCTGTTTCAACTGACAAAACAATTGATGAGATTAATAAAATCGTAAACCAAAAGGGTTTTGCAAAAAAGGGTGATATTGTAATTAATCTTGCTGCTATGCCTGTGAAAGATCAAGGAATGGTAAATACATTAAAATTGTCTGAAATTTGATATATGGAAATCAAAGCATGCCTGAATATTTTAGGCCTTAATCAAAAAAATAATGGAACATCAACGGGAAAAGTTTCATTTCCAAGTTCAAAATCAATTGAGAGTTTTTCCCCTGTTGATGGCAAAAAAATTGGTTCCGTTGGTGAAACTTCTTTTCAGGATTACAACAAAGTCATTGAAACTGCAACCAGTGCATTTAAATTTTGGAGAAAGCTTCCCGCCCCTAAAAGAGGAGAAATTGTTCGACAATTTGGAAATAGTTTAAGGGAACTCAAAGAACCTCTTGGAACTTTGGTTTCCTACGAAATGGGAAAAAGTTTGCAAGAAGGATTGGGGGAAGTGCAAGAAATGATTGATATCTGTGATTTTGCTGTTGGCCTTTCCCGACAGTTACATGGCCTGACCATGCACAGTGAGAGACCAGGACATAGAATGTATGAACAATATCATCCTCTTGGAATTGTTGGGATTATTTCTGCATTTAATTTCCCCGTTGCTGTGTGGTCTTGGAATACTGCTCTTGCATGGATTTGCGGAGATGTATGTGTCTGGAAACCAAGTGAAAAAACACCACTTTGCTCAGTTGCATGTCAAAACATAATTGCTAATATTTTAAAAGAAAATGATTTACCTGAAGGAATTTCGTGTTTAATTAACGGAGATTATAAGGTCGGAGAATTTATGACAAACGATAAAAGAGTTCCTTTGATTTCTGCGACAGGTTCAACTAGAATGGGTAAAATAGTAGCTAGTGCTGTTGGAGCTAGATTAGGAAAGTCCCTTTTGGAGCTTGGCGGTAATAATGCTATTATTGTCACCCCTGACGCTGATGTAAAAATGACAGTAATGGGAGCAGTATTTGGAGCTGTGGGTACTGCAGGCCAAAGATGCACCTCAACTAGAAGATTAATTATTCATGAAGATATTTATATTGAAGTTCGTGACGCAGTTGTAAATGCTTATAAGCAGATTAAAATTGGAAACCCCCTTGATCAATCTAATCATGTTGGCCCTGTTATTGACAAAGTGGCTGTTGAGATGTATTCTAAAGCTTTGGAAAAAGTAGTAAAGGAAGGCGGAAATATCATTGTTGAAGGTGGTGTTTTAGAAGGCGATGGATATGAAAGCGGTTGTTATGTAAAGCCAGCAATTGCTGAAGCAAATCCAGATTTTGAAATTGTTCAAGAAGAAACCTTTGCTCCGATATTATACTTACTTAAATATTCTGGACCTGTAACTAATGCCATTGAAATTCAGAACAATGTTACTCAAGGATTGTCCTCCGCAATAATGACAAATAATTTAAAAGAAGCGGAGAAATTTCTGTCAGCCGCTGGCTCCGATTGTGGTATTGCTAATGTGAATATTGGTACCTCAGGTGCAGAAATTGGAGGCGCATTTGGTGGAGAAAAAGATACCGGAGGAGGTAGAGAGTCAGGATCTGATGCTTGGAAAATCTACATGAGAAGGCAAACAAATACAATTAATTATACGGATGATCTACCTTTAGCTCAGGGAATAAAGTTTGATCTTTAAAAAAACCCCTTTTTTATTTTGGGATCTTTATATTTTTCATAATCAACTTTCTTGCCTAACCATGTATTCATATTTCTCATAAATAGTTCCGTTTCATAGGTATCTTCTTTTCTTTTTACATGGTTTATAAAATTAGAAAAATCAATAGATGGCTTTATTATTTTTGTTTCAATAGATTTTGTCTTTTTATTATATTTTGACCTTCGAGTTTCATCTTTGATTTTAAAACATATTTTATCCTCAAAATCAATAAAACACAAAATATTAGAACAGCTAATATGCCCATATTGACCTTGTGACCAAGATGAAACATGTGCCATGTGTTTTATTTCGCTCCAAGTTTTGGTTTTTTTCATCGAGGGGATTAAGTATGGGGACTTTGTGATACCTCGACTATCTGCAGTTATTTTTTTGTACCCCAAAATTATAGAAATCAAGAATAAAATAATTGTCACATAAATATCATATTCAAATAATCTTTGCATATCATCTTTAAAGATCTGATACCAATAACCTCCACAAACCCCACACCATATCAATGGAAAAAACCCTTCAATTTGATCTATACTTTTTTCAAACATTTTATAAATGTTAAGATTAGGTTAAAAGTAAATATTTTTAACCTAATCTTAACAGAAAATATTCAGTAGTTTATTCAATTTGCAATCCTATTTAAATTTTAATCTAATGGAAAATAAAATTGATGTAAAAAAAATTAATGAAAAAATTGAAAAAGAGAGTGCCTTTATTGATTTGCTTCGATCAGAAATTAACAAAGTTATTGTTGGACAAAAGAATATGGTAGATAAACTTTTAATAGGTTTATTAGCCAAGGGACATATTCTGCTAGAGGGTGTTCCCGGGCTAGCAAAGACACTTGCAATAAACACTTTATCCAAAGCAATAAGTGGCAGTTTTAGTAGAATTCAGTTTACTCCTGATTTATTGCCTGCTGATGTTGTTGGAACACAGTTATATAATATTAAACAATCTAAATTTTCTGTGAAGAAAGGCCCAATCTTCGCAAACTTTGTTTTAGCAGATGAGATAAACCGAGCTCCTGCTAAAGTCCAATCTGCCTTATTAGAAGCAATGCAAGAAAAGCAGGTAACCATTGGAGAGGAAACATTTAAACTGTCTGAGCCATTTCTAGTAATGGCTACTCAAAATCCAATTGATCAAGAAGGGACTTATCCTTTACCGGAAGCGCAAGTAGATAGATTTATGTTAAAAACTGTGATCACATATCCAGAGCTGGATGACGAAAAGCTAATTATGAGATCAAATCTTGAAAATACGGTCAGTAAGATAAAGCCTGTTGTAACACTTAAAAAAATTATGACTGCGCAAAAAGTTGTTAGGGAAGTTTATATGGATGAAAAAATTGAGTCTTACATTTTGGATATAATTTTTGCTACCAGGTTTTCTGAAAAATATAATTTGTCAGAGTTAAAACCATTGATATCTTTTGGCGCTTCACCAAGGGGAAGTATCAACCTTGCATTAGCTGCAAAATGTTTTGCGTTTATAAATAGAAGAGGGTTTGTAATTCCAGACGATGTAAGAGCTGTTGTATTTGATGTTTTACAACACAGGATAGGAATTTCCTATGAAGCAGAAGCTGAAAACATGTCTTCAGTTGACATTATCACAAAAATTGTAAATCAAATAGAGGTTCCATAAAACTTTTACATGGATACAAAAGAGCTTTTAAAAAAAGTCAGAAAAATAGAAATCAAAACAAAAAGATTATCTGACCACATCTTTGGAGGAGAATATCAGTCAACATTTAAAGGCAGAGGTATGGCTTTTAGTGAGGTTAGGCAATATCAGTATGGTGATGATGTAAGAGCAATTGACTGGAATGTCACAGCCAGAAATAATGATACATTCATTAAAGTTTTTGAAGAAGAAAGAGAATTGACAATGATGTTAATCATTGATATTTCTGGTTCCAATTTTTTTGGGTCTAAATCTATTTTTAAAAATGAGTATGTGACAGAGCTTGCAGCAACACTTGCATTCTCAGCTACTAAAAATAATGATAAGGTTGGTTTGATTCTATTTTCCGATAATGTTGAATTATATATTCCACCAAAGAAAGGAAAATCTCATGTCTTAAGAATTATAAGAGAGTTATTGGAGTTTAAATCCAAGAGTAAAAAGACAGATATTAACGTCCCCTTAAAGTTTGTTTCAAATATTTTAAAAAACAGATCAATAGCATTTATCATTTCAGATTTTATTTCTAAAGATTATTCAAATTCATTGAAAATATTCTCATCGAAGCATGACGTAACTGGCATAAGAGTATATGACCAGACAGAAGAAATAATTCCTAATCTCGGTGTAATAGATATTAATGATAATGAAACTGGTCAAAGATTAACTGTGAATACTGGTTCAAAAATAGTAAGAAAAAAATATGCAGAATATTACAATTTAAAGAGAATGGAGTTTACAGAAAATTTTAAAATGTCTGGCTCGGGGATTATTGAATGTAATACACAAGATGATTATCAAAAAAAATTATTAAAATATTTCAAGAGTCGATGAGGGTGTTCCTTAATATTTTAATTATCTGCTTTGTTGCTTTACAAAGTATTACAACAAACTCACAAATTGTTACGGCTTCTATTGAATCAGATTCCATATTAATAGGAAAGGAACTTAGTTATACAATCGAAGTTAAATCAGAAAAAGCAGAAAATATTATTTTCCCTGATTCTACCTCCTTTATTCCTTTTGAATTAATTTCAGAAACTCCAGTTGATACAATCATTCAAGAAGATGAATTTAGGTTTTCTAAGAAATATGGAATTATATCATTTGATGAAGGGGACTTTATTATTCCTAAAATAAAGATCAAAATAGGAGGTAAATCATATTCAACGGACTCTAAAAAAGTTACTGTTAATCTGGTTGAAGTGGATACCACCAAACAAGGACTTTACGATATTAAGCCATCTTTCGATAAATTTTCAACCCTTGAAATTTTAAAACTTAGATTGCAGAATAACTATCCCATTGTTATTTTCACAATTGTTTTAATTTTTGCTACAGTTTATTTTAGAGAAAAGATAGTTAGATTTTTTAATCCGCTATTAAATATTAAACCTGCACTAAGTTCTATTGAGCTTATTCAAAAGAGAATAAGTGATTTAGAAAAAATCAATATTGATTCAAATGTAAACATAAAGTTATTTTATTCTAAATTGACCTATGCGCTGAGAAGTTTTTTTGAAAAAGAAGTTTATGACAAAGCTTTAGAAAGCACAACCTCAGAGTTGATTTCAAAATTAAATACTTTAAGGGAAATAAAATCTTTTTTAATCACTAAAAACTCAATAATAAGAATTGAGGATATTTTTAAAAGAGCTGACTTGGTGAAATTTGCCAAATTTTATCCTGAAAAAAGAGTAATTCATAATGATTTAAAAATTATGAAGGAAGAGGTTGAAATTCTATCTAATTTGCTCCCGGAGCCTACAGAAGAAGAAAAATTGTTAAACCTTAAGTATCAAAAAGAGGCAGAGAAGAAATTAAGAAATGAGCGAATAAAAATAGTTTCAATTGCTGCAGCATCTTTATTTATTTTAATTTTTATTTTTTCTGGACTTGTAAATGGGTTTCAGTATACATTAGATAAAATAATATTCAATGAAAACTTAAGGTTGCTTAGTAAGACTTGGGTAAAATCTGAATATGGATCCCCCGGATTATTTGCTGAGACACCTGATGCTTTAGTAAGAGTAAAAGAAGATAATAAATTTTTATTTGAAGAATTTCCTATTGAATCCCAGTTTTATTTTTCAAATTCAAGACGTTCCATAGAATTTTATATCTCGAATTATGTATCTGAGTCAAAAATTGATCCGCAAAATTTCCAATCTATTTTAGATTCTAATTTAGATAACTTAGAAAGTATGGGTCTTCAAAATATGCTTGTAAAGTATGACCAGTTTGAAACACCAAATAAAGCTAATGGGATAATTATTTCGGGGTCTGCAGATTTCAATAAAAATAACAGACCAGGCGGATATAAAATCATAGGATTTTTAACGGAAACAGGATTTAAAACGGTTGTTTTATTAGTTCATGAAGGAAGATATCTAGACCAAATTGAGGATAGAATCATTAATTCAATAGAAGCCTTAAAAAATAAAAAAGAATGAAGTTAGAATTTTTAAATCCCGAATATTTTATTTTATTGGCAGTCATTCCATTTATAATTCTTTGGTATTACCTGAACAGAAACAAACTAAATAATTCTATCAAATTTTCAGACTCCAGTGCCTTTGAAAATTCAGGAAATTTTTACTCAAATTTTAAATTACTATTAAAGGTTTTTAGGCTGATATCCTTGGCATTAATTATTACAGCTCTTGCAAGACCCCAAATCATTGATACATCAACAAGGGTTAAAACCAATAGTGGTATCGATATAATTATGGCAATAGATGTCTCTGCAAGTATGCTGGCAAAAGATCTAAAGCCAAATAGGTTAGATGCCTTAAAAAATGTAGCTGATGAGTTTATCAAAAATAGAGTCTCCGACAGAATAGGTTTAGTTGAATATGCTGGTGAAAGTTATACAAAGACGCCATTAACAACAGACAAGAGCATTATATTAAAATCTCTAAGAGAGATAAAATATAATAATATTATTGAGGGTGGAACAGCTATTGGAATGGGGCTTGCCACTTCTGTCAATAGGATTAAGGATAGTAATTCTAAAAGTAAGGTGATTATTCTATTAACTGATGGAGTAAATAATGCAGGTTTTATTGATCCATTAACAGCTGCTGAGCTTGCAAAAGAATATGACATTAAAATTTATTCTATTGGACTAGGAACAAATGGTTTAGCATTATCTCCAGTGGGAATTAATGCAAGAGGTAAATTAAATTATGCTAATATTCAGGTTGAAATTGATGAGGAGCTGTTAACTCAAATTTCTGAAATGTCGGGTGGTAAGTATTTTAGAGCTACTGATAATAGTAAACTGAAAGAAATTTATGATGAAATTGACAAACTGGAAAAAACAGAAATCGAGGAATTTAAGTATTATTCTGTTGATGAAAAGTTTCGGGTTTTTCTTATTCCAGCAATAATACTAATTGTGTTTGAACTGCTAATGAAATTTACAATATTAAAAAGTTTTATATAATGTATGAATTAGAAAATATTTCTTGGTCTTGGATGTTTTTACTTATTGCTTTAATAGGCCTATTATTTGTTATAGATAGATTATGGAAGAGTAAAACGCAGAAATTATTTTTTTCAAAATCTAATCTTGAAAAATTAAGTCCAAATATTTCAATGTCAAAACCAGTTTTAAAAATTCTTGTTGCTAGTGCTGCGCTTTCCATGTTTATTATTGCTTTAATAAATCCGAAAATTGGAACTAAGATGGAAACCTTCCAAAGACTTGGTGTAGATATTGTTTTTGCTATTGATGTTTCCAAGAGCATGCTTGCTGAAGATATAACTCCAAGCAGAATGGATAAGTCCAAACAACTTGTAAGTGAGGTGATTAATTCATTAGGTGGAGACAGAATTGGTATAGTGGCTTATGCGGGAAAAGCATTCCCACAATTGCCATTAACTACGGATTATTCCTCTGCTAAAATGTTTTTGCAAAATATGAATACGGATATGCTTTCCTCACAAGGAACAGCAATTGACGAGGCAATAAGATTGTCTTCAACTTACTTTGATGAAGAAGAGTTAACAGAAAGATTATTATTTATTGTTTCAGATGGTGAGGATCATAATGATTTATCCTATGACATGGCCGATTTAGCTGCAAAAAATAATATTACTATTTATACTATTGGAGTTGGAACTGAAAAGGGTGCCCCCATTCCAATGAGAAAAAATGGAGTCTTAATGAGTTATAAAAAAGACATGGAAGGTGAGGTTGTAATAACCAAATTAAATAAAAATTATTTAGAAAATATTTCTCAGAAAACAGGGGGTAAATTTATTGCCGGTTCTGTTACAGGAGAGGTAATTGAAGAAGTAGTAGAGATTTTAAAAAATACTGAAAAGAGAGAATTCGATACACAAAAGTTTTCAGAATTTGAGGATCAATTCCAGTGGTTTATTTTTTTCGGTTTTATTTTTTTAGTAGTAGATATTCTAATGAAGGATGGTAAAACGATGTGGTTAAAAAAATTAAATTTATTCAATGAAAAATAAAATATATTTTTTCATGGCTTTATGCTTTATTGCATTGGGTGAAATAAATGCTCAATCTGAGGATTATGTCAAATATTATAATAAAGCAAATAGTCTAAGCGAGAGTGATTTTGAAAAAGCTGAAAAGAATTATAGGGTTGCAATTAACGATTCACTTTCTGATTTAAAAGCCACATTTAATTTATCTAATGAATATTACACTGAAGGTTACTTTGATGATGCAATTTCAAGACAACTAGAAGCAATAAAACTCGCGAAAAATAAAATTGAAAAACATAAAGCATATCATAATTTAGGGAATTCGTTCATGAAAAAAGAAATGTGTTCAGAAGCAGTTTCAGCATACAAGAGTGCTTTGCGAAATAATCCAAATGATGATGAAACTAGATATAATTTAGCTTTGGCTAAACAATGTGAAGATGAGCAAAGTAAGAACGATGATGATCAAAAAGATGATCAGCAAGATCAGGAAAATAAAGAAAAAGATAACAAAGATGATCAGCAGGATCAGGAAAATAAAGAAAGAGATAACAAAGATGACCAGCAGGATCAGGAAAATAAAGAAAGAGATAATAAAGATGATCCCGGTCAGCAAAAGGATAAGAATAAAAATTCTTCTGAGGATTCAAAACCAAATGAGAATAAGAAAAGTCAATTATCTAAACAGCAAATAAATAATTTGCTCAAAGCGATGGAAAATGCAGAAAAAAAAGTACAAGCAAAAGTTAATGAAAGTAAGCAAAAAGGTATAAAAGTTGTTTCTGAAAAAGATTGGTAATGAAAAAATTTATTTTTTTACATATTGTTTCTCTTTTATCAAGTTTCTCTTTTTTTTCACAGGTTGAATTTAATGCGAAGCTTAGTAAAAATTCATTGGGATTAAATGAGCGTGTAAAAATTGAGTTCTCAGTCGACAAAGATGGTGATAATTTTACCCCTCCAAGTTTTGAGAATTTTAGAATTGTAGGTGGGCCGAGTCAATCTATTAGAAATTCGTGGGTAAACGGCAAAAGATCCTATTCTAAGACATACTCATATTTTTTATCTCCTATAAAAAAAGGATCTTTTGTTATCGGTCAAGCATCAATTGAGGTAGACGGTAAAATCTATAAAACCTCACCAGTTAATATTAATGTAACTGTTTCTGTTGACAAACCGGTAGATGCGAATGATCCAGATTATATAGTAAATAATACTATCCATTTAGTTGCTGAGGTTTCAAATAAAAACCCTTTTTTAAATGAAGCTATTTCCGTTACATACAAACTTTATGTTTCACCCGAAACAGGTGTGGATAATTGGAGAGAGTTAGATGCCCCTAGGTACGCTAATTTTTGGAGTAATAATATTGATATTAAGAATTTAAATGTAGAAAATGGCACTTTTAAAGGTCAACCTTACAGGTATGTTACACTAAGGAAGGCTTTATTGTACCCTCAAAAAACAGGAAAATTAAAAATTGAACCCTTAACATTGGATGTTTCTGTACAGGTTCCCTCCAATAGAAGAGATTTTTTTGGGCAATTATTTACTTCCAGTGTTAATAAGACAGTTAGCTCTGGGAGTAGTATTATAAATGTTAAGCCATTGCCGACCTTCAACAAGCCAAACGATTTCTCAGGCGCCGTTGGGGAGTTTGATTATAAGGTAATTTCTAACAAAGAAAAACTACTTTTGGATGAAGCACTTCAATTAAGCTTAGTTATTTCTGGTAAAGGAAATTTCAATCTTTTTGATGAGCCTAGAATTAAACTTTCAAGCTCATTAGAAGTCTATCAACCTGAAAAAGAAGAAAAACTTTCAACAAAGATTTCAGGGATCAGCGGTAAGTTAACCAATGTTTACACAATTGTTCCAAGCTCAGCGGGAAAATATACCATCCCTCAAACTAGGTTTACGTATTTTAACCCAAAATCTGAAAAGTACTCAACAATTTTTAGCAATCCAATTTTTATTGATGTTGAGGGGGATATCGAAAAAAAATCATTGCTGAACCAAAATTTACCAATCACAGAAGAAAGCAACAGCATTAAATTATCAAAAAATCAGTTTTCTTCTTTTAAAACAAAAACAAAATTTTCGAAAATAAATAAGAAGCCCTTTTTTAATTCTCATTACTTTTGGATTCTGCTTTTATTACCATTTATTTTTTGTTTTTTAATTATTATAGTAGTAAAATCTCTTGCTTATTATAAGGTCAAGGGGGTAAATGAATTTGAAAAATCGAAAAAGCGGGCCTATAAATTTTTAGAAAGCTCGAGGGCTTTAATTGGGGATAAACAAAAATTTTATGAATCCCTTGAAGCTGCTTTGATAACTTATTTGAAAGCGAAGCTAAACATTGAAAATTCCGATTTAAATAAAGATGAAATAAATGTAAAGTTAAAGCAATTGAAAGTTAAAGAGAATGCAATTACATTATTAAAACAAGTATTTGATAATTGTCAATTAGCTAGATACACCCCTATTAATGTAGATACGATGAATGAGGATTATGAAAAAGCAAAATCATTTATTGAAAACATTGAAAACAAAAATTATGAGAATTAAACTTTTAATACTTTTATTTTTTGGATTAAACTCAATTTTTTCCAATGAATCAATTGAGCAAAAATCTTTAATAGATAGCTTTGAAAAAGCTAATTTATTATATAACAATGCTCAATATGTTGAGTCACTTGAAAATTACAAGGAAATAATTGAATCTGGATACCAATCAGCTGCGATATTTTATAATATGGGGAATTGTTATTATAAAATAAATGATGTTGCAAATGCAATTTTATTTTATGAACGATCTATATTAATTAACCCTGCGGATGAGGATGTGAGGAACAATTTGCAAATGGTGAGAAATTCACTAATAGATGATATTGATCAAGTACCTGAGTCTTTTTTTATCTCAAAATTTAATAGCGTCTCATCGTTGTATTCCTATAATACATGGGGAATTTTTTGTATAATTCTTTCAATCGTTTTTTTAGCACTTTTCATTGTATATTATTTTTCGAAATCACCAATAATGAAAAGATCAACTTTTCTTGGATTAATTTTTTTATTTTTAATTATTTCAATTGTATTGCGGTTAGGGTTCAATTCTTTCGAAAAAAACTATATTGAAAAATATGCAATTATTTTTGCGCAAAAAATTGAAATAAAGGAACAGCCAAATATGAGAAGTAATAATATTTTACAATTACACAAAGGTTCTAAGGTAAAGGTGATTGATGAATTTAATGAAGAGTGGTCAAAAATTAAATTAGCAAATGGACAAGAGGGTTGGATCCGAAATAATGAAATTAAAATAATATGATAACAAAAAATCAAATTCTGGATGCACAAAATAAATGGGGAAATGGCATTGTAAAAATTGGTACATTAAAAGATTCCCCAAAACTATGTCTCGAGTATACATCGTCTTTTTTAAATGACTCTTATGATTTTAAAAGCGGAGATGTGTTATTTAAGCCAACTAAAGCAAGTAAACAACAATTTAGACCAACTTTCGAAATGGCTATTTCTTATTTTTTAGGCGGCAAAGATTCTTATTGCTCAGAAGATGATGGTTTTGCTATGCAACCTTGGAAAACCGTAAAATTCGAAAATCAAGGAATCTTAATCAATGAGGATTCCGCTATCGCAATGGGAAATTATTTTTTTACAGATTATAGTGGAAAAACAGTTAAGGTTGAATACACATTTGGATACAAACAAAGAGGATCTACTTTGTTCATTAATCTTCACCATTCATCCATCCCTTTCAGCTCTTAGCTTAGCTTTGATTTAATATGTAATCATTTATTTTTTGGATCTTGGAAAATATTTGAGTTTCCTCAATTTTATTTGTTTCAATAAAAACAAAAAGATCATTAGCTTTTGAAAAGATAAAAGTGATGATACAAAGAATTAACAAGTATTTTAACAATCCAAAGACACTCCCAATTAGTTTATTCAATAATCCTAATGCCAAAATATTTAATGTTTTTGTAATTACTTTTGAAAAAATTTTAGATAATATAATGGTTAAGGTAAAAATTAGTATTACAGAAATGAGTGAAACCAACTGGTTTGTTGAGTCAAAAACTGTTGTCAAATATTTATCAACTACTAGGTAGTATGTCTTGGATAAATAAATCCCAAGAAGAATTCCAAAAAAAGACAATACTTCACTAACAATTCCATTTTTGAAACCCTTGTAGGAGCCATAAATTAAAATTATTAAACAAATAGAGTCAATTAGATTCATCCAGAATTGTTTGAAATTACAATTTAACAAATAATAAGTTCTGATTTAGTTTATCAACTTATTGATTTTGTTTTTATAAATTTGAAATTATCTTTTTAAAATGGTTGACAAAATAAATAAGAAAATTAAAGAAATTAATTCTTTTAATCCTAAATCGGAAAAAGATATTGAGGAATTTAGAATCAAATATTTAGGTAAAAAAGGGGAGCTTACATCTTTGTTTTTGGATTTCAAAAACCTTGACAATGATAAAAAGAAAACAGTAGGAAAGTTACTTAATGAATTAAAACTATTGGCTCAGTCTAAAATTGATGATTTCAAAAAAACTTTTTCAAAAAAAGATATAAGTCAGGCTTTAAATGATATCACCCGTCCGGGTGATCCTATTGAAATTGGCTCAAGACATCCAATTTCAATTGTGAAAAATAGAATTATTGAAATTTTTTCCGAAATAGGTTTTTCAATTAGTGAAGGACCTGAAATCGAAGATGATTGGCATAACTTTAGTGCTTTAAATTTACCAGAACATCATCCAGCCAGAGATATGCAGGACACCTTTTTTATAGAAAAAAATCCTGATTATTTATTAAGAACACACACAAGCTCAGTTCAAATTAGGCACATGGAAAACAACAAGCCTCCAATTAGAACAATTTCCCCAGGAAGGGTGTATAGAAATGAAGCAATCTCGTCAAGATCTCACTGTTTTTTTCACCAGATTGAGGGATTAAGTATTGACAAAGATGTAAGTTTTGCTGATTTAAAACAAACATTAGAATACTTTACATCGCAGCTGTTTGGTAAATCAAAAATCAGGCTGCGACCTTCATATTTTCCTTTTACTGAGCCAAGTGCAGAGGTTGATGTTTACTGGGGTTTAGAAAATGAAACTGATTATAGAATGACAAAAGGGACAGGTTGGTTAGAAATTATGGGTTGCGGTATGGTAGATCCCAATGTACTTAAAAATTGTAATATTGACCCAGAAATATACTCAGGATTTGCCTTTGGTCTTGGAATTGACAGAATCGCTATGCTATTACATCAAATTGATGATATAAGGCTACTAAGTGAAAACGATATCAGGTTTTTAGACCAGTTTAAATCTTCATTTTAATTTATTATATCACTTAATTGCTTAAATATTTTCCTTGAGCTTTTTTTCTCATATAAAATTTTATATACAGCATTTAAGATTGGAGTCTTGGCTATATCTTTTTTATTATTAAGCTGAAATGCTTTTTTCGTAGCAATATATCCTTCAGCAACCATTTTCATTTCTGATTGGGCAGCTCTCACACTGTATCCCTTACCAATCATATTTCCAAACATTCGATTCCTTGAAAATGCTGAATAACCAGTGACTAGCAGATCCCCTAAGTAAACAGAATTATTTATTTGTCTATCTTTTCTATCTCTTTTGGATATAAAGTATTTCATTTCTCTGATGGAATTACTCATCAAAACACTTTGAAAATTATCACCATACCCTAGTCCGTTAGAAATTCCAATTGCTAAAGCGTAAATATTTTTCAGCATACTAGAATATTCAATTCCAATTATGTCATCTGATATATTAATATTAATGTATTTACATCTAAAGGCATAAGTAATATTTTTAAATCTTTTTACATTGTTAGATGCCATTGTTAAATATGATAGTTTTTCCATTCCTACTTCTTCAGCATGGCAAGGGCCAGATATCATAGCAATATTGCTTGAAGAAATTTTATAATGTTTTTCTAAGTGCTCACTAAATAAAAGATTTGATTCAGGAACAATCCCTTTGATGGCGCTGATAATTATTTTTTTTGAAAAATCAATTTCAATTTTTTTCAATTCCGATTCAATGTATTTTGAAGGAACTGCAAAAATTAGTACATCACTATTTTCACAAACTTTATTTATATCAGATGAAATGTTAAGTTTTTTAATATTTAAATTTACAGAGCTTAGGTAATTTTTGTTATGCTTATTTTTTTTAATAAAATCAACGTTTTCTTTTTTTCTTATATACCAATTTATAGGGTTAATATTATCTGAAATAATTTTAATTAGTGCCGTACCCCAACTTCCACTTCCAATGATTCCAAACTTTAAATCTTTACTTTTCATATAAATTATTTTCAATTATGAAATTCAAAACATCCTCGTTTAAATAATTTTTTACTAAAATTTTATTTTTTATTTTTTCGCGAACCTCAGAAGAACTAACATCAACTGTTGCTCCCTCTAAATGAATAATGTTTTTCAATTTTCCAATTTCAGGTTTTTTACCACTTCCAAGTCTGGGATATATCAAAATTTTATAGTTTTCGATTATTGTTTCGTGGCTCTTCCAGGTGTTAAATTTTTCAAAATTATCTTGACCAATTATTAGACAAAATTCATAGTTTTTATATTTTTCTGAAATATAATCAAGGGTGTCAATAGTGTAGTTAGGTATGGGTAAATCTTGTTCTTCATTGCTGGGTTTAACTTTATCAATTTTATTTGTAGCAATTTGAGCCATCTTATACCTATGCTCAAAATTTGAGATTTTGATAAATTTTTTTTCTGGGTTTTGTGGAGTAATTATTAGCCAAACTTCATCTGAAAAATAATTGTTAATTATATATTTAGCCACTTCTATATGTCCATTATGGATGGGGTCAAATGTTCCAAAAAAGAGACCAATTTTTTTATTTATCATTTACGAAATTATAAACAATATTACTTACTTCTCTGTAGCAGTCATCTAATATATTATTTTCAACTACATGGTCAAATTTATTAATTGATTGCATTTCAAGTTTTGCTTTTTTGACTCTCTCAATAATACTCGATTCATTATCAGACATCCTAGCTCTAAGTCTTACTTCTAGCTCCTCAATACTGGGGGGTTTGATAAAAATGGTTAAACTTTTATTTGGAAATAGTTTTTTAATATTCAGGCCACCAATAACATCAATATCAAAAACTATATTTTTAGTTGTATTTTCTAGTTCATTAATTAATGTTCCATAAAAGGTGTCTTTGTAAACTTCCTCCCATTCAACAAATTCGTTATTTTTAATTTTTTCTTTAAATTTTTCTTTTGAAAAAAAGTAGTAGTTTTTCCCATCTACTTCATTGACCCTTTTAGGCCTCGTTGTAGCTGAGGTGGAAAAATTTAATTTCAAATTATTGTCATTCAAAAGCATATTTACTATTGATGATTTTCCTGAACCTGATGGAGCAGCAATAATGATAAATTTATTTTTACTCATCAAAGAATATTTAAAACATTTTCTTTTATTTTCTCTAAATTATCTTTCATTTCTATAACCATCTTTTGTATTAGTGAATCATTTGCTTTTGCCCCCAAGGTGTTTATTTCTCTGCCAATTTCTTGTGCAATGAATCCTAATTTTTTTCCTATGGGGAACTTATTATTTAATTCACTTCTAAAAAGTTTTAAATGGCTATTAAGCCTTATAACCTCTTCATTTATATCCAATTTTTCTATATAATAAATCATCTCTTGCTCCATTCTATTTTTATCAATTAAAAGATTTAATTTATCCATTTCCTTATGAATCTTTCTTTTTTTATTTTCTATTCTTTTGGATTCTAATTTTTTTATTTCTTGTATTTTCTTTTCAATAATTTTGACTTTCTTTTTTAAATCCAGACAAATTTCTTTTCCCTCTTTTTTTCTAAATTTTATTACATTTTCAATTAAACTAAATATTTCTTTTTCAATTTTCTTGTAATCTTTTTTTGATAAGTCGCTGTCAGAAACCTCATATGCTCCAGGCAATGTCATAGCAATTTTTAATAAATCCACTGAGCCATTTGAATTCATTTTTTTTAATTCGTTTATGTAACTTTTAATGTTTTCTCTTATGAGTACAGCTTTCTTATTCTCCTTTTTTATTTCATTAGTTATTAAAAGTTCAATTTTACCTCTAAATAATTTATTACCAATGATTTTTTTTAACTCAAATTCTTTTTTTCTCAAGATGTAGGGTAATTTCAAATTAAGATCTAGATATTTACTGTTGAGACACTTTAATTCAATTGTGTGATTAATCTTTCCCGTTGAAATTATACTTGAGCTATAGCCCGTCATGGATTGTATCATAAGAAATGATTAATATTAAAAGCAAATATATAAATTGATTTTAAGTTAGTTTGTTTCATCTTTTTAATTCTTTAGATTATATATACATTTGTTTTTGTTCTAAACCCTTAATATTTCTAAAATGAAATTTAATACTAAAACAATTCATGGTGGTCAACATTTAGATCCCGCATTTGGGTCCGTTATGCAGCCAATTTACCAAACCTCAACCTATGCTCAAAAAAGTCCAGGAGTACACAAAGGATATGAATACTCAAGAACACACAACCCAACACGAACAGCTTTGCAAAATTCATTTGCTAGTATTGAAAATGCAAAATATGGGGTCGCTTTTTCATCAGGTTTAGCAGCAATTGATGCTATAATGAAATTATTAAAACCTGGTGATGAATTAATAAGCACAAATGATCTCTATGGAGGAACTTATCGTCTCTTTTCAAAAGTTTTCAAAAATTATGATATTAAATTTCATTTTACTTCTATGTTTGATTTAAATGAAGTTGAAAGTTATATAAATGATAAAACAAGAATCATTTGGGTAGAGACACCTACGAATCCTATGATCAATATTTTTGATATAAAATCACTTTCTGATATATGTAAAAAACATAGTATTCTTTTAGTTGTAGATAATACTTTCGCTTCTCCTTATTTACAAACACCCATAAATTTAGGAGCTGATATAGTTATGCATTCAGCAACAAAATATTTGGCTGGTCACAGTGATGTTGTTCTTGGCGCATTAATATTAAATGATGATGATTTGGCAGAAAGATTATATTTTATACAAAATGCCACTGGTGCAGTCCCTGGTCCGCAAGATTGTTTTTTGACTTTGAGAGGTATTAAAACTTTGCATGTGAGAATACAAAGGCATTGTGAAAATGCAAGAAAAATTGCTCATTATCTGCAAGAAAATCCTAAAGTTGAAAAAGTATATTGGCCAGGCTTATCTTCACACCGAAATCACTTAGTTGCAAAAAAACAAATGTCAGATTTTGGAGGAATGTTATCATTTCAGATAAAGAGATACGGTAAAAAAGAAACAATTTCATTCTTAGAAAAGCTAAAGTTATTTACTCTTGCCGAATCTTTGGGAGGAGTTGAATCTCTATGTGGTCACCCAGCAACAATGACTCATGCAAGTATTCCGAAGGAAGAAAGGGAGAAATCGGGTGTTACAGATTCTTTAATAAGATTAAGCATCGGCATAGAAGATGTTGAAGACCTAATTAATGACTTAAAACAAGCATTTTTATGAAATTCATAATTTTTATCAATTATTTTGTCAAAATAAAAATTTTAAATACCTAATTTTAATTAATATTTATTTTTAGTATAACTAATAGCAGTAAAATATAATCATATGAAAGATAAAATTGAGGGCTTTTTAAATATTGTTAGGAAAAGAGATGGACATGAACCAGAATTTATGCAAGCTGTTGAAGAAGTTGCAGAATCTGTAATCCCATACATCATTAACAGAGAAATATACAGAGGCAAAAATATTCTTTTACGAATGTGTGAACCTGAACGAGTGATAACATTTAGAGTTTCTTGGATTGATGATAAAGGAGAAATTTGGGTGAATAGAGGATATCGTATTCAAATGAATTCCGCAATTGGACCTTATAAAGGTGGCCTAAGGTTTCACCCGTCTGTTAATATGAGCATACTAAAATTTTTAGCTTTTGAACAAGTTTTCAAAAATAGTTTGACCACCTTGCCAATGGGTGGAGGTAAGGGAGGGAGTGATTTTGATCCAAAGGGAAGAAGCGATAATGAAATTATGAGATTTTGTCAAGCATTTATGACGGAGTTGTATCGTCACATTGGACCAGATACTGATGTACCAGCTGGTGATATTGGAGTTGGCAGCAGAGAAATTGGCTTTTTGTATGGGCAATATAAAAAAATGGCAAATGAATTTACAGGTGTTCTTACTGGAAAGGGAGTAACGTGGGGAGGATCTTTAATTAGACCCGAAGCCACAGGATATGGGACTGTTTATTTTGCTCAAGATATGCTTGCTTTACAACAAAAAGAATTAAAGGGTATGAACGTTGTTATTTCTGGATCAGGAAATGTCGCCCAGTATGCAGCGGAAAAAATTATTGATTTTGGAGGTAAAGTTCTAACGATGTCTGATTCTTCAGGCTATATTTTTGATGCAGAAGGAATTGACAAAAGAAAATTAAATTTCATTATGAAATTAAAAAATGTAAAACGTGGAAGAATAAACGAATATGTAAAAAAATATCCAAAATCAAAATTTTACAAATCTGCAACTCCTTGGTCTGTTCCTTGTGAAATTGCATTGCCATGCGCTACTCAAAATGAATTAAATTTAAAAGATGCGAAAACACTAGTAAAAAATGGCTGTATATGTGTGTCTGAGGGTGCAAATATGCCTTCTACTAATAAAGCCATTGAATTTTTCTTAAAATCTAAAATATTATATGCCCCCGGAAAAGCATCTAATGCAGGTGGTGTAGCAACTTCTGGGTTAGAAATGACTCAAAATTCATTGAGGTATAATTGGTCAAGAGAAGAGGTTGATGAAAAGCTCAGAGAAATTATGTTAAATATCCATAATTCTTGTTTAAAACATGGAAAGGAAAAGGATGGATATATTAATTATGTTAAAGGTGCAAATATTGCAGGTTTTGTTAAAGTTGCTGACGCTATGTTAGCCCAAGGTGTTATTTAGATAAATAAAATACATATTATAATGATATATTTGTCGTTAGTATTAGACAGTTGTCAATTCTATGCGTTTTTCATTCTTGATTTTATTTTTTCTATTTAATTTTTCCCAATCTCAGGAAAACTCCTATAATAGCTCATCAAATAACTGGAAAACATATTTTTCATATTCTGAAATATCAGACTCACAACACGAAAATAATACTATTTTTTTCTCCTCCGATAATGCACTGTTCTCTTACAATTTTTTGACTTTAGAATTAAATACATTTGATACATTATTAGGTTTTTCTGGAGATAAAATTTCCTCTTTCTTTTTCTCTGAGTTATATAATAAAATTTTAATCGGCTATGAAAATGGGCTAATACAAATTTTAGACCTTGCAGAGCTTACCGTAGTAAATATTTTAGATATAAAAAACAAAACAACTATTCCCTCAAATAATAAAAGAATAAATAATTTCAACTTTTATAATAATATATTCTATGTTTCAACTGACTATGGTATTTCAGTTTTTTTTCTGGAGCAACTTGAATTCGGGGATACTTTTTATATTGGCAATAATGCTGGATATTTAAATGTTTCAAGTACTGTAATCGACGAGCAATATATTTATGCAAGCTGTCTTGAAAATGGAGGTATAAGGATGGCTAATTTAAATCAAACTTTGATTAACTATACTAACTGGTCAGAAATCTTCTCAGGAAGTTTTGACAATTTGATGAAAACCGAAAGTGGTGTTTATTTTAATGACTCAAGAAATATTTATAAAATAATTAATGGCTCAATAACAAATATAAAGTCGTTTAATTACGATATTTTAGATTTTAAAGAAGCTGGTCTAGTTTTTACAATTACTTTTGAAGGAAAATGTTTATTGTATGATCAAACATTTACAAATCCTTTGATTACAGTAGAAAATAACGGAGAAAACAGTTTCAATACGGGACTTTTTGCTGAAAACAAGTTATACATAGGAAGTAAAGAAAACGGTGTTTTGGTTTATAACAATTCTACTTCTGAACCTGCCATCTCAATTTATCCTAATGGTCCGCTTGAAAATAATATTTTTTCTGTTGAATCTTTGGGAAGTCAAACTTGGGTTACATTTGGAAATTACACAGAGTATTTTAACCCAAGTCCTTTGAAGTATTCAGGAATTAGTAAACTTGTAGAAAATAATTGGAATAACATAGAATTTGACAGTTTACCTGAAAATTCTGTTAACCTGAATAAAATTTCAATTAATCCGTTTAATAATAGTCAAGTTTTCATAAGTTCATTTCATGGCGGTCTACTTGAATTTAATAATAATGAATTTCAGCTTTTTGATGATATAAATAGTGATTTAGAATCTCTTTCTCTCACTAATAATCCTAGCTACCAAAGTATAAGAATTAGTGATACAGAATTTGATCGTTCAGGTATCTTATGGATTTTAAACTCTAAGGTTGACAGCCCTTTAAAATCATTTGATTTTAATGTTGGATTGTGGGACAGTTATGATTTTACAACCATAATTCCATCTGGATTAGATGATGAGCTTGGGTTTAGTGATATTGAAATTGACGCCTATGGTACTAAATGGATCGGAGGTTTGAGGTCTGGTTTAATAGGGTTTAATAACAGCAATGGTAGTATTAAATTAAAAAAAATTAGTAATGAAGAGCAAGCAAACCTGCCTTCAAAAAACATTAAATCATTAGCAATAGATAAAAACAATCATTTATGGATTGGAACGATTCAAGGCCTGAGGGTATTATACAATACTTCAAACTTCTTTGAATCAAATCCGGTTACACAACAAATTATAATTTTAGAAGATGGATTGCCCAGAGAATTGCTAGAACAACAATTTATTACTGATATTGAAGTTGATGGAGCTAATAACAAATGGGTTGGAACGATAGGGTCAGGCGTATTTTATTTTTCTCCAAATGGTCAACAAACAATATATCATTTTACAAAAGAGAATTCCCCATTACCATCCAATAATATTAATGATATAGCCATTAATGATCAAACAGGTCTAGTTTTTTTCGCGACAGATAAAGGGTTAGTAAGCTATGGCACAGGAAGTTCTTCAACAAATGAAACTTTTTCTGAAACATTCATATATCCAAACCCAATTAGACCAGGTTTTGATATGCAAAATGAAAAAATTAAGATTTCGGGATTAACGGATAATTGTAATATAAAAATAACAGATATTGAAGGCAATCTGGTTGCTGAAGCCCAGTCAAAAACAAATAGAAGATATAACAATTTCAATTTAGAAATTGATGGAGGTACTGCTTTTTGGAATGGTAAAAATATACACAACAACTCTGTTTCATCTGGTGTTTATCTTGTTATGTTATCTGATTTAGATAGCTATGAGACAAAGATTTTAAAAATTATGATTATAAGATAATGGTAGTTTCAACATCTGCGATTGTAATAAGTAAATTAAAATATAAAGACAATGATCTGATTTTAAAATTGCTAACACGAGAATTGGGTGTTTGTAATTTTTTAGTCAGGAATCCAGCAGGTAAAAAAAGAAATAAAATCATAAATTATTTTAAGCCATTAACTATTTTAAATATAGAGTTCGAAAATCGAAATAAGTCAAAGCTTAATTATTTAAAAGATGTTGAAATTGAATATGTTTTCAAGTCTATTCATTTTGAAATTAAAAAGTCTGTAGTTGTGTTATTTATTTCTGAAATTCTAAATAAAATTTTAAACTTTCAAGAAAAAGATGAATTGTTATTTGACTTTATTAGTGACTCTTTTATTTTTTTTGATAAAAACAATTCTCAGAATTTTCATTTATTTTTTTTGATCCATTTAACTAGATATTTTGGTTTATTCCCGCAAACTGATAATATTGATGCTTTATATTTTGATTTAGAACAGGGTGTATTTACTGTTGAGCAGCCACCAAAACATTACATTACAGGCACCAACTTAGATGTTTTTAAGAAGCTTTTAGGCATAAAATTTGATGATATTAACCATATTAATCTTACTAATAATATGAGAAGAGATTTGATAGATGACATCATTGCATATTACAAATACCATTTTGAGTCATTTAGTAATTTGAAATCAATTGATGTTATTAGAAAAACCTTGATATAGTTTTGAAAATATTGTTATTCTTATTTCCATTTTTTTTTGGGATAACCTTTTCTCAAGCGGAGACAATATTCAATTCACAAGACACTATTTCAAAGAGAAATACAAATGATATTAGTTACTTAGTTCAGGAACTAGACGAAGTTCTAGTATCACCTTCCAAATTCTTAGAATCATCAAGAGAAATTTCCAAAAAGGTTGTTTCAATTAATCGAAATACTGTTGAACTAGCAAACCCTAAAACAAGTGCTGATTTATTAGAAACTACTGGAAACATTTTTATTCAGAAAAGCCAATTGGGAGGGGGTAGCCCAATAATTCGTGGATTTTCAACAAATAGACTAGTAATTTCGATTGACGGTGTCAGACTAAATAATGCAATTTACAGAGGTGGAAACATACATAATGTAATTTCTATATCTCCAATGACTATACAAAATATTGAAGTTATTTTGGGATCGGAGTCGGTTTTGTATGGAAGTGATGCAATTGGTGGAGTAATGAATTTTTATACAAAAAGTCCAGTTTTTTCAGAAACTTTAAATAAAAAAATTAAGTCTAATATAAGTTCCAGATATTCTACAGCTGCATCAGAAAAAATGTATCATTTTGATATTGCTTACAGCACAAAAAAAATATCATTTTTGTCTAGTATTACTCAATCTTCTTTCGGGGATTTAAGGATGGGTAGCAATGGACCCACTGATTATTTAAGAGAAAATTATGTAGTTACTTCTTACAATTATGCAGATGAAGTTGTTGAAAATTCTGATTCAAAAATTCAAAAGTTCACAGCGTATAAGCAATTAAATTTGATGCAAAAGATTTTTTATCAGCCAAATGAAAATTTAAAATTTGATTTTGGAATTCATTTTTCTAAAACTAATCATATTCCTAGATATGATAGGCTAATCATTGAGGATGAAAATGATAGCTTTGTTTTTTCTGAATGGTATTATGGACCTCAAAAATGGTTGCTTATAAATAATCAAATAACTATTGATTCAAAAAATAAAAAAATTTTTGATGTATTGAAAATAGGCACTTCTTTTCAGAATTTTGAGGAAAGCAGAAATAGCAGAAAATTTAGTGAAAGTAACTTAAATAGTCGTTTTGAAAGTTTAGATATCATATCATTAAATATTGACTTTCTTAAAAAGATAAATTATAAATCTAATATTAAGTATGGAGTAGAATTTATTCATAACGGGCTAGAGTCAAAGGGGAAAAGTACTGATTTAATTAATGGATTTGAAAGTTTAATTTCAACAAGATATCCCAATAATTCCTCTTTAAAATCCTTTGGTGCCTATGTTAATTTTAAAGACAAAATAATTCAGAATTTATTTCTACACTCGGGATTGAGATTTACCTTTTCAAACCTCAAAGCTGATTTATCGCAAAACAATGATTATTTTGATTTTCCTTTTGGAAATGTAAGCTTAAAAAATTCAGCCCTTGTTGGTGGCGTTGGATTAAGTTGGCTAAGAAATAATAATAATATTTGGAAATTAAATATTAATACAGCCTTTAGATCGCCAAATATCGACGATTTAGCTAAGGTTTTTGATTCTGCACCGGGCAATGTATTAGTTCCTAATCCTGAATTGGAACCTGAAAGGTCGCTTGGATTTGAACTAGGAAGCTATTTTAAAACTATTAACAATATTGAATTAGATTTTTCGTCGTACTTGACTTATTTATACAATGGAATGATCAGAGGGGACTTTGTTTTAGAAAATGGTTTGACTGAAATAATTTACGATGGATCTTTATCGCAGATACAAGCTCTACAAAATAGTTCAAGATCACTTATTTATGGTTTGGAAATTGGAATGAAATGGCCACTCAGTCAAAATTTAATTTTAAAAACACAACATAATATTATTGCAGGATACGAACTTAACGAATTGCCATTCTCACTTCCTGTAAGGCATATTCCACCTAATTACGGAAATTTTCATATTGTATTCAAAAAAGGTAGATTAATCTTAGATGCTTTTGTTAATTATAATTCTGAAATTCCTTTCAAAGATCTGGCAGAATCAGAAAGAGCCAAAGCATATTTATATGCCCCTGATAAAAATGGAAATCCATATTCTCCCTCATGGCACACTATTAATTTAAGAACTAAATATTCATTTTCAGAAAATATTAATTGTAGTCTTTCGTTTGAAAATATTTCTGATAAACTATATAGACCATATTCCTCAGGGATATCTGCTGCTGGATCAAACTTTATTTTTTCATTGAATTATGTCTATTAAACTCTCAAAAGATGAGAAGTTAATTCTTGAAAAAATGCGATCATATTGCATGTATCAGGAGAGATGTATTCAAGAGGTAAAAAAAAAACTTACTCGCTTACAGGTAATCCCTAAATCTAAATCAAAAATAATTAATCATCTCATTGATGATGACTATTTGAATGAAGTGCGATTTACCAAATCATTCATACAAGGAAAATTGAGAATAAAGAAATGGGGAAGGATTAAATTAAATTATGAGCTTAAGATGAGAGGTGTAAAAAAATTTATTATTGATGAGGAAATAAATAAAATTTCTAAGCGAGATTACTACGATTATTTTAACGAATTTTCAATTAATAAAATCAAAACTTTAAAAGGGTCAAAAGAACAAAAGAAAAGATCATTTATAAATTATTTCACATACAGGGGTTGGGAGAACAACCTTATTTATGAAAAATTAAATGAAATTAATTAAAATGAATATTTAAACTCAGCTAAAGAATTAAATCCAGGCATTGGTACGAGATTAGTTTCTGAGTATTCAGCATCTAAAATATTATTTAATATCACTGACAAAGTAAATTTGTCAAAATTATAAGAAGATCTAAAATCAATAACAGAGTATTTTTTATCATTAACTCTCTCAGCATTTTTGTATGTTAAAGTAGATGAAATTTTTTCGTTAATCTCAAATGAGTATGTGGCAGTAATATGATTTTTCAAAGAATTTAAAGCATATCTAGAAAAAGTAAAATCAGTTTCTAAAAGATTGTCATCAATATTACTAAAGCCTATATTAATACTTTGTTCCCTAAAATTACCCAAATAGAATCTATATCCCATATTCAACTCAACACCATTGGTTATTATTTCTCTAATATTATTTGCCTGCCATTGGTCAGATTCTTCGTTCTTTACATAATCTATAATATTTGATGCATCTCTTTCATAAAGAGATATATTAATATTTAAATTATGTCTCATATACTTTAACCCGATTTCTTTGGTTATGGCTTTTTCTAGCTTCAATTCTTGGTTACCTAAAGTAGTTGGACTACTATAAAATAAATCCGTGTAAGTGGGAATCCTATAAGTATATCCAATATTGCTATAGAGTTTAAAAAATTTATTTAAATTAAAACCAAAGTCAATTCCTGGGTAAAAGAAAAAATTCTTAAAGAAATTACTTTCAAAATTTAATTTTTCTTTAATATCAGAAAAGTAACTTAAGGCAAATCCTGGTGTTATATCAATTTTTTTATCAGCTAATTGAATTTGTTGTTCCAAAAATAAATTAATCATTGTTCTATCTCTTTGCCCTAAATTATTACTTGATAAAAAAACTTTTGAAATGTCAAATCCAAATCCAATTGACCCAAGTGGATTTCTTTTATTTGCGTTTATGTCTATTCCTATCTTATTGGAAATATGTAAATTTCTATATACAGATGGATCATGCCTTAAGTAAATATAAATATCTTGATTTCTCTTCCAATAAAATTTAGGTTTAATTGTCAAGCCATTCTTTTTATATGATGTGCTAACTCCAATTAAGCTGGCTTGCGTTTCTTCATATTGATCAATTGCAGAAGGGCTTGCGTAGAAGCCATTTGCACCAAATTTTCGTTCATTAAAAGCTGCTATTACAGACATCTTTTGATCTTTTATTTTAAAATTACTTTTGATGAAAATTTGATTGTTTTTGAAGTCTGTATTATATCTATATCCATCGGAATCTTTTCTTTTGAAGCTAAATATAAAGCCTGATTTTTCTGACTGATTTTCTACTGTAATTCCAAATCTATTTTGGTCAAAGGATCCTTTGCTTAATCCAACAGAAATATTATTATTTATATTTTTTTTAGTAATAATATTAACAGCTCCAGTAAAAGCATTTTGTCCGTACATTCTTCCAGCAGACCCTTTGATAATTTCAATTTTCTCTATCACTTCCAGCGGTAAAGTCATATTCATTGTGTGATGCCCTGTTTGAGGATCTTCAACTTTTATTCCGTCGATTAATAATAGTGTTTGATCAAATGATCCACCTCTTATATAAAGATCTGCTTGCATTCCTTCAGCACCTCTTCTTCTGATATCTAATCCAGCTACTTGTTGTAGTAATTCACTAATATTTGTTGCAGTGCTGTTTTCTATTTGCTCTTTTGATATCGTAACAATATTGATAGAATTATCCGAATAGGGAATTTCAATTCTTGGACTTGATATTATTTCTACTTTTTCTAGCTCTATCTGTTTTTCAATCTGTGCAAAGCTAGAATTTAAGGATAGGTTAAATACCAAAACGATAATCAATATTTTTTTCATTATTGTTTTCAATAAAATCATTGTGTTAAATGTACTTATTTACACCTATTTATCAAACTATTTTTTTATTAAATAAGTCCTTGAAATAATCTATTTTTAAGCTGATAAAAAACTATATTTATACAATGTTTGCTTTAATTGATTGTAATAATTTTTATGTCTCTTGCGAGCGGGTTTTTAATCCAAGTTTAAATGGCAAGCCTGTTATTGTTTTGTCAAATAATGATGGTTGTGCTATTTCTAGAAGTGATGAAGCTAAGAAATTAGGCATTCCAATGGGGGCGCCAGTTTTTAAATATAAATCACTAATTAATCAGCATAATATTACTGTATTATCTTCAAATTATCCGTTGTATGCTGATATGAGTAATCGCGTAATGACAATCATTTCAAAATTTATACCTGATACCGAAATCTACAGTATAGATGAAGCTTTTTTAAAGTTTGAAGGGTATGAAAATTATGACTTATTTTCCTATGCTTTAAAAATGAGAAGTGTAATTTTAAAGTGGACAGGAATCCCTACTTCCATAGGAATAGCCCCAACAAAATCATTGGCAAAGATTGCAAACAAGATTGCAAGGAAGTTCCCCAGTCAAACAAAAAATGTACACATCTTAGACACAGATGATAAAAGGATAAAATCTCTAAAGTTTTTTGGCTTGAGCGATATATGGGGTATAGGAAGAAGGCTTTCAAGACGTCTTGAAAATATTGGATGTAATAATGCTTTGGATTTTATGAATTTACCCGAGTCATGGGTTAGAAATAACCTGTCAATAGTTGAGTTAAAAATTCAACAGGAGTTAAAGGGCACTTCAAATTTAAATTTGGAGTCATTAAAAGTAAAAAAGTCAATAGCCACTACAAGGTCTTTTGAAAGGCCTATCTCCGATCTACATAAATTAAAAGAAAGGGTATCAACATTTTCGCTTTCTTGCGCTGAAAAGTTGAGAAGACAGAATTCTCTTGCCAATGTAATTATTGTATTTATTAGAAGTAACTTTTTTAGAAAAGATTTGAAGCAATATTCTTGTTCAAAGGTTATTACACTTCCTTACCCAACAAATTCTTCTTTTATTTTAAATCAATATGCTTTAAAGGGAATTGAGGATATATATCGTTCTAAGATAGATTATAAAAAAGCTGGTGTTATAGTTTCTAGTTTGGTTCCAGATGACAATTATCAGCTTAGTATTTTTGAAAAACAAGACTATAGACATAAGCCTTTAATGAAAACAATAGATTATATTAATCTGAAGCATGGAGATAAAATTAAACTAGCAAATCAGGATTTACGAAGAAAGTGGAAGATGAAACAAGAATTCTTGTCTCCTTGCTATACAACAAAAATTAGTGACGTAATTACAATTAAGTGAAAAAAAAGAATACATTAAATTTTTTTACGCCAAGTCATGGTAGCTTAGAACCAATTTTAATTAATGCAGGTATATCTGCAGGGTTTCCTTCTCCGGCCGGAGATTTTAAGCAAGAAAGAATCAGCTTAGATAAAGAATTAATTAAGAATAAAGAAGCAACTTTTTTTGCAAGAGTTTCTGGGGAATCAATGATAAATGCTGGGCTAGAGGATGGAGATTTAATTGTTATTGATAGAAGTCTTGAGCCCACAAATAATAAAATTGCTGTATGCTTTATCGATGGAGAATTTACAGTGAAAAGACTACAGGTGAAAAAAAATAAAATTTGGCTAAAGCCAGAAAATACAAACTATAAAGCTATTGAAGTGAAGGAAGACAATGAACTTATAATATGGGGTATTGTAACCAACGTAATTAAAAAGCTATAGAAAAAACTTCATTCAACAAGAGCGGTCACTTTATTGTTTTTTACTTCAACAGTTCCAGAGTTAATTTCAAGGTGGTAACCTCTGTCACCCTTTTTAAAAATATTTTTTTGGGTATCATCTAGCTTAATATTACCATAAATCTTGATAGCTCCTTTTTTTAAATTAGATACAATGGAAGCATGGTTATTAAGCATTTCAAATTCCCCATTTACACCAGGAACTGCAACAGATGAAACTTCACCTGTAAATATTATTTTTTCAGGAGATATAATTTCTAAAACCATAGGAAATTATTTATACTTCAGCTAACATTTTTTCTCCCGCCTCAATTGCTTCTTCAATTGTTCCTTTTAGGTTAAAGGCAGCCTCTGGTAAATGATCTAACTCGCCGTCCATGATCATATTAAATCCTTTGATGGTGTCTTTAATGTCAACAAGGACACCAGGGATTCCTGTAAATTGCTCAGCAACATGGAAAGGTTGAGATAAAAATCTTTGAACCCTTCTAGCTCTTCCAACGGCCTGTTTGTCTTCTTCAGAAAGTTCTTCCATTCCTAGAATCGCTATAATATCTTGTAGTTCTTTATACCGTTGTAATAACTCTTTCACTCTTTGTGCACAGTTGTAGTGCTCATCTCCAAGAATTTCAGGTGTTAAAATTCTAGATGTTGAATCTAGCGGATCAACTGCAGGGTAAATGCCTAATTCTGCAATTTTTCTAGAAAGAACTGTTGTTGCATCAAGGTGAGCAAATGTTGTAGCAGGTGCAGGGTCTGTCAAATCATCTGCAGGAACATAAACAGCTTGTACGGATGTAATAGATCCATTTTTGGTAGAGGTAATCCTTTCTTGCATTGCGCCCATTTCAGTGGCTAGTGTAGGTTGGTAACCAACAGCAGAAGGCATCCTCCCAAGAAGTGCAGATACTTCCGATCCAGCTTGTGTAAATCTGAAAATATTGTCAACAAAGAATAATACATCTTTCCCTTTTCCTTCACCAGCGCCATCTCTAAAATATTCCGCGACTGTTAAGCCTGAAAGAGCAACTCTGGCTCTAGCTCCTGGGGGCTCATTCATTTGACCAAACACAAAAGTAGCTTTTGATTCTTTTAATGCTTCTTTATCAACCTTGCTTAAATCCCAACCACCTTGTTCCATAGATTCCATAAAATCTTTACCGTAATTTATAATCCCAGATTCTAGCATTTCCCTTAACAAATCATTACCCTCTCTTGTTCTTTCACCAACTCCGGCAAAAACAGAAAGACCACCATGTCCTTTGGCAATATTATTAATTAGCTCTTGAATTAAAACAGTTTTACCAACACCAGCACCTCCAAATAATCCGATTTTTCCTCCCTTCGCATAGGGCTCAATTAAATCAATTACTTTAATACCTGTAAATAAAACTTCAGTAGAGGTGGATAATTCTTCAAATTTTGGTGACTCTCTATGAATAGGAAGTCCATTGTCACCACTTTTTGGAAGATCACCAATTCCATCAATGGAATCTCCAATTACATTAAATAATCTTCCATTAATCTCTTTTCCAATAGGCATTTTTATTGGATTATCGGTAGCAACAACTTTAGCTCCTCTGCTTAATCCATCAGATGAATCCATTGCAATTGTTCGTACCATATTTTCTCCAATATGTGCCTGAACTTCTAAGACAAGCTTACTACCATCTGCTTTTTCAATTTCTAATGAGTCATAAATTTTTGGTAGCCCAGAATCTGATTCAAATTCGACATCAATTACAGGTCCTACTATTTGTGCAATTTTTCCTGATTTCATTTATTGGTGAGATTAATATTTAAAAGAATTATTAAGTCGCAAATATAATTTTTTTATAAAAAAAATTCAATAGATTTTCAAACAAATAATAATGTGTTATAAACAAAAAAAGCCTGGAAAAATCCAGGCTTTTAGTTTCTAGTTTGTTTGTTGTAAAACTATATTCCGTCAGGGAAATTTGTTGGGAAATCCCCAATGTTTACTCCTGATTCAGAAAGGTTAGATCCCCAAACTGCATCAATAGCTGCCATCATTCTCTTAGCAATTAATGCGTTTCCTCTGGCTGTAGGATAGTATCCATCAAGTCCAAAGAATCCACCAAGTGCATAATCGGCAGTCATTGTAAATGTATCCATTGTTACTCCTGTTGTAACTACTTCTTCATAAAGTCCTGCTAAATCAAATAATGCCCATCCATCAGGAACAGATGAGGAGATTAGATCATTTGCAGCTGCAAGTTGTGATTGTAATGTGTCAATTTCATCAGCTGTTAATATCCAATTATCACCTGCAGGAACAGAAACTCCCCAAACTTGATTTGGGTCATTATTTAGTACCGTACCTAATAAAATGCTTGCTCCAAAACTAACCTTATCATTTTCATTAGTATGTCTGATCTTCGGAAGATCACCTAAAGGAGTAGTAATAGCGGTAAGATTTTCATCTAAAATAAGTACAGGATTATTTCCTGCTGCGTATACAACTGTTCTTGCAGCTACCTCTTCAGCAGAAATAGCTTCAAACAAAGGATTAGGAATAGGCACACTAGCTGCGTCATCACAAGCAGCAGGAACAAAGTTACCACCAGCCGCTTGTATTCCGTTTAAACAAGGAACCTGAGTAAGCTGTAAGATAACATTATATCCTGGTGCACCTAAGCTTGGGTCTGTATTATTAAAAACACCATTAAGCTGTGCAGCTGTTGCCTCATCCAGTGGAATTGGATTCCATGGAACAGTGTTATATGTAGCTGTGATCGATGGATCAGGAAGAGTTGTAATAACTCCTGCTGGCACATTTGCAGCCAATGCTCCAATGACAGCTTGCACTCCAGCAACCATACCAAATTGACCACCCAATTCAACTTCTTCTGTGGGTCCCCCAAATAATGCCCATTGGTTAAAATCATCACCAGGAACAAGAGTCACAAAAGATGGCGATTGAGTCAACACATCGTCAATAATTCTTGCACTAGGGCTAGAAGCAGCTCTAACAAACCAGGGATTAGCAGTTCCAGTTTGAAGACCAGATGGGTCACCGTAACCAGGTGCTACCATGTGAATTGCACTAACAAATGGAAAGCTCATATTTGAGTATGGGCCCGGTTGAAAGTCTAATGCTTCTGTTGTAATCGCTCCACTCGCACCTTGAGGTAAAAAAGTTTGTGTACTAAAGAAAAATCTTTCACCTGCAATCTCCTGTCCTGCAACAGTCATTCCGCCTACATTGTCAGCCACATAAGGTTGAGTAAACTCACCACCGCCAGCTTGTGACATAGCACCTGCTAGTATATTCGGAAAAGAATTTAGCTGTCCAGCTATAAATAAAGAGTTATCCATAAAACCTGACGCATTTGAAGCACCAAGAGAAACATATGAGCTAAAATCTGCAGATCCAGAATCACCGACATAGGGTGCAGGTGGCACAACTGCTGTAGGGTCTTCAACATCCGTTTCACAGCTCGTTAATGAGAATAATAAAACGGAGAAAAATATATATTTAAATTTCATAATCATTTTTGTTTAAATTATTAAAAGTTATTTGCTGTCCAAGAAATATAAACTTGCTGTCCTATGTAACCAGTACCGATGGCAGTAAAGTAATCATCACCACCTATGTTTGTAGCACCAGCTTTAAGAACGGATTTCCATTTAGGAATAGTCAAGTTAATTTGCGCATCAACTGTTCTCAGTTCAGGCACTGGACCTTCAGCAAATGTTGCTTCCCAATAGAATTCACTAGAGTATCTCCATGCAACATTAAATCCAACATTTTTGAAAATATTTCTATTTCCAAACTGAACCTTGATTCTATGCTCTGGAGTATTCCAGTTAGTATCAAAGTCAGGATATGCATCTCTGTCAAATTCTAAAACTTGTTTTGCATAGTTAGCAGCTAAATCAAAGCTACCAACTTGTGCTTCCATACCAATCGTAGCACCCCAAGACGCAACTTCAGCATCTGCATTTGTGTATACACTCCATGCATCAAAATCATTATTGCCAATTGCTGCTACTGCAGAGCCATCAGCAACTTGTCCGTATAATGGAGTCACTACAGTAAGGGTATTAATAAAGTTTTTAAAATCATTTCTGTAAACGTTAGCATCAATAACTAAGCTACTTACACTGTGATCATCAAATAAAAACTTACCTCTATATCCAAGCTCAAATTGAACCATTTCCTCTGGTGTTACATACTCAGCCCCTGAACTCTCAAGAATAGTTGGGTCAATATTTCCTGTAGCTGCTGCTGCTGCAAAAGCTTGAACAGATGAAACAGAATATGAATTCATATATGCATCATCACCTGTAAGAGTAACAGCTGCAGGCATACCCATTGCTTGTCCATTTACAGAAACATCATAGTCAGCACTAAATCTTGCCGGATTTGTTGGAGCACCACCGACGAGCTTAGCAACTCCAAGGTCAAGACCAATAAATAGTCCTTGCGTGCTTGGATTTCTAAATCCTGTTTGGTAAGAAGCTCTAATATTGTGGTTTCTATTTTCACCAGCCGTATATGCTACAGAAACCCTAGGTGTTACTCTACCATCAAAAAACTCAGATTTATCAAATCTTGCAGATGCAGTAACTTTTAATCTTTCATCTAAAAAGTCTTTTACGAGCTGAGAATAGGCACCAAATTCAGAATAATTAATTGGTGCGTCTAAGTCTGTAAATATAGACCCACTTGAGTTTAGCTCATATTGTCTGTAAGAACCACCCACTTGAACATCTGCCCAGTCCCACATGTGACTGAAATTGTAGTTAAAGTCACTGTGATAAAATTTAGAGTTATCTTGAAATTTTGAACCAGTTGCAAAATCTGGATTTGCTAAAACAGATGCTTTAGCCTCTTCAAATTCAGCAGAACCAGGTAAAAATCTTCCCTCGTCAGCAGCAGCTCTTGCAAATGCATGTGCAGCCTCATCAGATGCACCATTTAATGTGGCAATTCCATAGTTTCCTGCATAAGTTCCGAACCAAGTATTATCATCTTTCCATGCTCTATTGATATTCCAAGATGCAAAGGCCATATCATAAGTATCACCTGCATCATCTTCTACAACATAAGCTCTGAACAAAAAGTTATCATTTTTTGCTTCTAATTTATGCTGTGTCATAAGAAAGTTTTCAATCGCATATCTATTAGTTCCTTGATAAACCGTTTGACCAGTTCCCCATTTTCCAACATAAGAAAACTCTAAGTCATCCGCGAAAGGTCTATAGTATACTCCCCAGTCAGCTTTTTTACTTTCAGCTTCATAATCAGTAAGATCAATTTCCTTATAGCCTGTTCTTGAAACAGTTACACTTGGAGTTAAGTGACTTACATCAGCAGGAAGTGCACCAGCAGCAAAGGCAGCTTGCGCAGCATTTTTAAGATTAGTAGCAACTTCATCTCCATAGATATTGACACCATCATATCCGTAATGATCTCTTGTTATATCTCTTCTAAATCTGTCGTCATAATTATTAGCGATCCAATCAGTTCCCTCTAGGTAGGCAAAGTTAACTTTTGCAGCTAGTTTATCACTAAATTTATGACCCCATCTTAACTGAAGATCTTTAAATTCATTATCACCAGCGGCATCTTGAGAAGTAACACCTCTCTTTAATTGACCACTGATCCCTTGATGATCAAAAGGACTTTTACTATTCATTAGTAATATACCATTCATGGCATTAGCACCATAGAGTGCTGAGTTCGTCCCTGGGATTAATTCAACATTTAAAACGTCTGTTTCAGTCATACCCAATAGGTTACCTAACGGGAAATTTAAAACAGGTGCAGAGTTGTCCATTCCATCTACTAATTGTACAAATCTTGTATTAGCAAATGTTCCAAAACCTCTTGAATTTATTGCCTTGAATGTAAAACTATTTGTGTTGATATCAACACCTTTTAAGTTTTCAAGCCCATCATAAAAATCAGCAGACGCAGTGTTTTTAATGTCATTTGTATCAAATCTCTCAATAGTTACAGGAGATTCGAACACTCTTTGAGGTGTTCTAGAAGCAGAAACTACTACCTCATCAAGAGCTGTATTTTCGTTTAGTACAAAGTTAATTGTTGAACTACCAGAAACTTCAGCTTGCATAGCCTGGAAGCCTACACTACTAGCTTCAATACGAAAAGCTTCTGAATCCTCAGTTATTGAATAATTACCATCAAAATCAGCAACTACACCGTTTGATGAATCCACAACAATTACAGTTGCACCGGAAAGTGGTTGGCCATTACTGTCTGTAATACTACCTGTTACAGTAGTTTGAGCATAGGTAAATACGCCAATCAACATAATAAAAATCTTAAGAATTGTTCTCATAATTTGATTATAGTTTAATTTTTAATTGGTCAAATATATGTTAATAATATGTTAAGACAATAAATAATTAAAAAAAAATGGACTTTTAAAATATAGTATTTTTAATAATTTATATCATATTTTCACGAATCTTTAAAATATATATACTTATATCATAAATATTTAAAATTAATCTTAAAAAATTAACATATTTTATGAAGAATTATGAATGGGGTAAAATTTACTTAAAAATCAACAGAAAAACCAAAAGATGGTATAATTGTACTTCTGTCAATATCTACCTCAGAAAGTGAAATGGGATTGATAATTATACCCTGACTATCTCTCGCCAATCCATACTCACTGGGAACAGGAACTTTTTGTGCTAAAATATTTAGTATCTCAAAGTAAAAACTAAAAGAGAAAGCTTCTCGGTTCCATTTTTTATCTACTCTTATATCTAACTGATTAAAGTTTTCTAGTTTTTCATTGCCAAGTTGTGAATAATCTAATATCATATTTGGGTAGTTTTGAAGACTTTCTTCCAAGTTATATGGAACATATGGTGTTTCTCCCAAATATCTCCACCTAGAACTAATCTCCCAATTTCTCTGGAGCTTATATCCCCCAACAAATGATATCAAGTTTCTGCTATCCCAAACAGATGGTAAATATTCTCCTGTAAGCCCAGAGAATTTACTGTGAAAATAGGTGTATGAGAATATTCCGTAAAAATTATTTAAAAGCTTTTGCTGAAATAAAAACTCTAAGCCATAAGTTTTCCCCTCTCCATTTGAAATAATTTCTTCATTTCCTAATACCTCAAAATCAGCTCCTTTGTTTGCTAAAGAGACACCATCTAAAACAGAAATCGGATATTGGCTGTATTTTTTAAGAAACCCTTCTATTGAAATTTTTGAAGCTGCACCTAAACTGTAATCAAATCCGGTTACAACATGTTCACTTTTGGTATATTTATTTTTCCTATTGATGAAAATTCCGGATGTATTTTTAAAACCAAGGGAAGTGTAAGTAGGGATTTTATAATATACTCCAAAACTTGAGTTCCACTTAAATTTACCATCTTTGGATAAGTTAAGGGATTTAGAAATTCTAGGAGATACATTATCAATGTAATCAGATCCTTTAGAATAGGTATCTTCATCTGCTCTTATTCCTGCAGAAAAACTCAACTTATTATCTAAAAATTTTCGTGATACATTCGTGTAAATACCATATTTAAAAAAGTTAAGTTTTGACCCATAGGTCAAATTATTAACTAAATCATTCGTTTCATTATAATAGTCAGAGTATTGCAAATTTCCACCCCATATTATTTTCCAATCATCAATGTAACTTATTGTTTTGGCTCTAATTTTAGTTTCCCATTCATGAGAATCATTTTTAAAATATGCATCTTCTTGATTAATATTATCATTATATCTGGTAAAAATATTTTTCAGCTTATTAGAGCTAATGGCAAGAATAAATTTCCCATTACTTTCTTTAAATTTCCTAGTCCAAGAAATGCCGAGTGTAGTTGAGTTTTGTTGAATTATGGGGACTTGTTCCAATTGAGCTTGCTGTGTTGCGTCAAAATCATCAGGCGCCTCAACTGTAAAATCATCTATGGCCCCAAGACCCACAAACGATAATGAATTATAGTCATCTATTCTGTGATCAATTTTCCACTGATAATCCCAATAATCTGGTCGAATGGGAAGACCAATAAGTTTAAATAAAAATTGCAAGTAGCTTTTTCTTGCTGAAAAAATAAAGTTGGTTTTATTGTCAGCTGTTTTGGAAAATGGGCCATCAATGCTAATTCCTGACTCACTGGCCCCAAATCTAAAATTACTGTTAAGTGTATTTGGATTTCCTGTTCTTTGTCTAAACTGAAGCACTCCACTTAAGGGGTTATCATATTCTGCTCCAAAAGCCGAGGTCGATAAAGTTACATCTTGAATAAATGCTATATTAATCATTCCTCTTGGACCTCCAGAACTACCTTGTGTACTAAAATGATTAATATTTGGAATTTCAATTTCATCTAAATAAAAAACTGTTTCATTTGGAGCTCCACCTCTAATTATAAGATCATTTCGAAAACCACCAACAGATGGAGACAAGCCTGGCATGCTCTGCACCACTTTTGTTATGTCGTTATTTGCTCCAGGATAGCTTTCTATTTCAACTGACGAAAAGGTATTAATAGACAGTGGTGTTTCAATAGGTTTGTTAAAAGGATTTTCAAATAACACAACTTCATCAAGCTCCTCCGCAGATTCTATTAAAAATATCTCTAACGTCTGATTCCCCTTACTTTTAACAATAGTATTGTATATTTTTTTTGATTGATAACCAACATAACTAACGATCAAATTATACGTTTTTGGATTAATATCTAAAATTTCAAAAAACCCATTTTCATCAGAAACCGCTCCTTTTTCCAGTCCTTCGATAATAATATTTGCACCCAACAAAGGCATCTCACTTTCTGAATCGTATACATAACCGTTCAATGTACCATCAGTCTGAGAAAAAATAATGAAAGGAGTAAAAAATAGTAGTAAGAAAATTTTCTTCATAGTGATAAGTAGGCAAATTCTATACCATCAAGACTAATCCAATTTATGAGAGCCATCACAAAATGGAAGTTTTTTGGACTTGGTACAACCACATAATGTAAACTTTTCTCCATGAGGGATTTTATTTCCCTCTACATCTGTTAACTGAACTTTGCCTTGGATAACAATTTGACCTTTATCTTTTCGAAATATATGCGGTATTTTCTTTTCCATTGATTAAAGATTTGATGCGTATTCCATAATGTAGGTACAAATCATTGCTCCATATGTTCCCACAACATATCCAAATACAGCAAGCAACACCCCGACAGTTGCTAAAGATGGATGAAAGGCTGATGCTACTATAGGAGCTGATGCAGCTCCCCCTACATTTGCTTGACTTCCCACTGCAAGAAAGAAATAAGGCGCCCTTATAATTTTAGCAACAATGATTAATAGTATCGCATGAATGGTCATCCAAATAAGTCCAATCAGCATTAGCTTTGGCTCATCTAATATTGAACCTAAATCCATTTTCATTCCAATCGTGGCTACTAATATGTAGATGAACACGCTACCAATTTTACTAGCACCTGCACCTTCGTAATTTCTAATTTTTGTGAAAGATAGCCCAATGCCAATAAAAGTTGCAATGGAAATCATCCAGAAAAATTTAGACCCAAATGAAGATAGCCCTGAGGATTTATCTGCAATTGCATCAAAATTTGAAATCAAAAAATTAGAAATTTGTTCGGCTCCAAAATGTGAAATTCCTACAGTCCCAAAAGCGATCGAAAGAACAATCATCAAGTCTGTTAGATTTGGAATTTTGGCAGTACTTTTTGTAAAGGAAGACACTTTTTCTTTTAACTCTTCAATGGCAGTTGTATCTGCCTTTAGCCATTTATTAATAGAATCTCTTCTTCCAATTCCAAATAATATCATGGCCATCCAAATATTTGCTACCACAATATCCACAAGTACCATTGCTCCATATTTTTGGGGGTTGTATTGAAATATTTCAAGCATTGCAGCTTGGTTTGCACCCCCACCGATCCAGCTACCAGCAAGTGTTGAAAGTCCACGCCAAATGGCATCAGGACCTGCTCCTCCAAAAAGTTCTGGATAGAAAGCTGAAAGAATTAATATTGCAATTGGACCACCGATTATTATACCAATGGTTCCTGTGAAAAACATAATGAGTGCTTTGTAGCCAAGGTTATAAATAGCCTTGAGATCTATGCTTAGGGTCATTAATAGCAGAGCTGCAGGAAGTAAATATCTACTGGCTATGTAGTAAGTTTCAGATTCATCCGCTGAAATAATTCCAATGGAATTAAATATCGCTGGGATGAAATAGCACATGAGCAGCCCAGGGATGATTTTATAGAATTTCTTCCAAAAACCACTATCCCTAGATTCTGTGTAGAACACAAAACCTAGGGATAGCATTAAAATTCCAAATACTACTGCATCATTTGTAAATGGCATTTATTTAATAATAATTAATATCAATTGTAGAGCTATAACTACCTTGAGTAACAATTACTTGTCTTGGATACCCATCCTCATTAAAATCATAGGCATAATTATATGCATATACTTCATCTTCATCACTATATTCTATAGAGTAAGAGGTACAATTATTATACGCATTAAATTGAAGAATGTCTGACCCAAATTCTACTAGAATTAAAGCATCCATTCCAACAATATTTTTAAATGGGCTATTTTGATTATCGTATTGAAAGGAGGCATTAACTGTTACTGTTATCGGGTTTCCAGAATTATCAACATCTTGATATGAATCATTTCCACTAATAATATTACCATTATTATCTAATTGTAGAGTTAATGTTCCAGCATCTTCATAGTCTGAGCCAACATTATACACGTAAGAATTAGTTACTGTCCCATTTGAAGAATAAGCTAAATTATTTGTATCATATTCTTCACAGTTTCCACTGCTATCAAAGTAGCAATAATCATAAAAGGAAACTCTTCCTTGATTGTCGTATTCAAAGGTATATCTTCCTTCTATCCCTGTACTAGTATCCCCATAATATTCATCAACCCTTGAAATTTTATTATTGGTATAAATAAAATTGTATAGGTAATTGATTGCTGAATTTCCGCCTTGATATGAATATTCTTCAACTATAGAAGTTAGTTTATTACCATCATAAAAATATCTGTCGGTATATACATAGTCAGATACTTCAGCATCAGTTTCAATAATTTCAGAAACTAATAAAGCATTTCCGGTATTATTATTTCCGCCATTGTTGTTATTTCCCCCGTTGTTGTTGTTTCCATCATCAGATGAACTATCTGAAGAGCAGGAAAAAGCAAAAAGGGCAAATAGAATTAAATAAATTTTTGATTTCATAATTTTTAGTTTTTTATAAAGTTAATTTTTTTTTTCACATTAAATTATTCCACGGTAACTGACTTAGCCAAATTTCTTGGCTGATCAACATTTTTACCAAGCATAACAGCGATGTGATAAGAAAGTAGTTGTAGAGGAATTACCGTGATAAATGGAGTTATGGATTCAATGGAATCAGGAACTTCAATAGTGTAATCAGCAATTTTCTTAACTTCCTTATCCCCCTTAGAAACAATAGCGATAATTTGTCCTTTTCTGGATTTGATTTCTTGAATATTGCTAACGATTTTGTCATAATTTATTTTATTAGTGGCAATGACAATCGTGGGCATATTTTTATCAATCAGAGCAATAGGGCCATGTTTCATCTCAGCTGCAGGATACCCCTCTGCATGTATGTAGGAAATTTCTTTTAGTTTCAGAGCTCCTTCAAGTGCTATAGGAAAGTTGTATCCCCTTCCTAAGTAGAGACAGTTTTTAGATCCTTTAATTTTCTTTGCAACTTTTTTAATAATATCATTACTTGCAAGTATCTTATGAATTTTCTTGTCAATCCTTGAAATCTCAAGAATATATTTTCTATAAATCTGCTCAGAAATAATTCCCTTTGACTTACTTAATTTAACTGCCATTAAATATAAAACGGTCATTTGAGTGGTAAATGCTTTTGTTGACGCAACTCCAATTTCTGGTCCTGCATGAGTGTATGATCCCGTGTCAGATTCTCTTGCAATTGAGGAGCCTACCACGTTACAAATCCCGTATATAAATGCTCCTTTTTCTTTGGCTAATTTTATTGCTGCTAGAGTATCTGCGGTTTCACCTGATTGAGAAATGGCTAATACAATATCTTCTTTACCAATAACGGGCTCTCGATATCTAAACTCAGACGCATATTCAACTTCAACAGGAATTTTGGCAATTTTTTCAAACATGTATTCCGCAACTAAGGCAGAGTGCCAAGATGTTCCACATGCAATTATTGTAATTTTTTTGGCCGATAAAAACTTGTCAATATAATCATCCAGACCTGAAAGTTTAATCACACCCTTTTCTGCAATAATTCTTCCTCGTAATGTGTCACGAATAGCTTTTGGTTGCTCATAGATTTCCTTGAGCATGTAATGGTCAAATCCTTGTTTTTCAATTTTATCAAGGCTTAATTCTAAATTATTAATCACAGGAGAAAATGTAGTATCGTCCTTAGTTTTTCTAAAAATTGTTGATTTGTGATTTCTAATTACTGCCAGTTCTCCATCTTCTAAGTAAATTACCTTTTTAGTAAATTCTAAAAAAGGAGTAGCATCACTTCCAATAAAATGTTCTTCTTTCCCAACCCCAATACAAAGAGGACTTCCTAGCTTTGCTACGACAATTTCATCAGGCTTATTATTGTCAATAACTGCTATTGCATAAGCACCAACAACTTTCTGTAATGCAATTTGAACTGCCTCTCCTAGCTTAACATTTTCTTTTTCTTTTACAAATTCGATTAAGTTTACTAAAACTTCAGTATCCGTCTCCGAATGAAACTCATAACCTTTTTTGATAAGACTTTCTTTAATTGAACTATAGTTTTCTATGATTCCATTATGAACTAAACACAAGTTATTTGAATTAGAAAATTGTGGGTGGGCGTTGATATCGTTAGGTACCCCATGAGTTGCCCATCTTGTATGGCCAATACCCAACTTCCCATTCAAGTTTTTTCTTTTTGCAATGCTTTTTTCAAGCTTGTTAATTTTCCCTTTTGATTTACAGGATACAATTGTAGATCCATTATAAGTGGCCACTCCGGAACTATCATATCCTCTGTATTCAAGTCTTTTCAAGCCATTTAGGATGATTGGTAGAGCTTGTTTATTTCCTATGTATCCTACTATTCCACACATATGTAACAAATATATAAGAGGTTATGCAAAATATTATAAGAATTAATGTTTATTGTAATATCTACTATTCGATATCAGGCTCTGTATAGTAAATTTTGATTTTTGGTCTTTTATCCACACTATTACTCAGGCTACCATGTAGAATTGTCCCTTTTGGAGACAAAAGGGATCCGGTAACAATACTTTTTGTAGGGCCATTTTCATTTTGAATAAGCTGATTTTGAATTGCAGCGATATCAGAAATTACGGATAATCCTAATTTTGCATTGCTTGAATCTCTCAAAATTATATTATTCAAATGTTCAGTGATCCTAATTTTATATGAAATGCCCCCGTTGTTTGAAGTACTATCTCTTTTTAGTGGTTCTAAATGATTGATTTTTGCATTTATTGTTGTTGAGCTAATGGATTGATCTAAATAATAATCTATCAGTGGGGTACTATTTTCATAATTATAAATATAGATTCGATCCGGCTCATCTTCGTTACTGAAACTAGAATTTACAAAGAATTCAATGAAGGCTTCATTAATTATCCTTTTTGGTTGATTGGTTTCCTGATCAATAAAAAAGTTTTTAAAATATTCAAACTCACTAACCTCGTCACCATTTTCATTTTCCGTTACTCCAGAAAATAAATCTAATTTTGAAATGATCCCTTGGCCACCTGACAAGTATATATTTTCATTTCCAAATTCTTCATCATTCTCAGAAAAGTTAAATAATTGCTCATTCTCTATAATATTTACCAAATTACCAGAAAAGTTGAGTACATATTCATGTTGATTGGTTTCAATGAGGTCTACATTATCATCAACAATAACTGAGTTATCGGAAGAGTAGTGAATAGTAATTCTAGAATTGGATGAGGCTAAATTCAATAACATCATACTTCCGTCCGAGCTATTTTGTTCAGCTTTTATATAGATGCCGCGAAAAAAATCTTTGAATTTATTTTCACTACTTAAGACTTGGTTTTCTTCATTTTCAATAAAATTTGTTTCCCAAAAGTTATCTCCCGGATTGTTTAGCTTAAATCGGATTGAAGGTGAAAGTTTCTGAGATACATATGGCTCACCAGTAGAAGTATCAATTTCGGTAAGATTGATTTGCTCGGCAGATGGAATAAAGTCATTCATTTCAAAAAGTAAATCTCCTTCAAGTTGAGTTGGGTTTAAAAATTCAGAGCTGGATAAAGATCCATCCGAAAAATATTTTTGTGAGATACCAAATTCGGAGTAGGGATCAAATGTTCTTAAAAAGAAATTATTCCTGTAAACAGAAATTTTAATTGGGGCCTCGCCGTAAACAGAATCAATTTCATAAGTTATATCACCATCTTCACTAGTTTCTACACCTCTAGAGTAGATAGGTATTCTCATAATAACTGAATCAATGACTGCATTATCACCAAAATTATGATTGTAATCTGCTGGAACTAGTTGTCCAACAAAACTGCTATTAATAGTACCAAATTGAGGGTGATTGTAGCTACCAAGTAAGTAGGAGGGCAACCCGTTGGATTGAACAGGATTGAGATTTTCAGAATTATTCTTGATGGAGAACTCAAGCTGATTCGTGGAAAAGTTAATCGCATTTTCTGAATTTATAACTCCTGATTCAAAACTTATTAAATCCTTTTCACAAGAATAAATTAAGAATATAAAAAATAAAAATTTTAGAAATTTCATTAGTTATCTAAGAATTTTTCATAGAATTCAAGATAGTGGTCTGAAAAAGAATCCATTGGTTGATATTCCAAGTTAGGCTTTTTGGATTGTTTTAAATAACTTGAGATTTCATCAGAAATATTTTCAGATCCAATGATTAAGCCGTCAGAAAAGTCAATAGCAACTTTCATTAAGTTTTCATAAGTGGCTTTTTTTAAAACCTCAACTTTTCCCTTATCGATTTCATCAAACATTATTTTTTTCATCATTGTGTCACTTAAAGTTTGATCAAATTCATTTTTGTACAAAGAAGTTATGATTTTACTTTTTTGGAAAATGGGTTCATTTTCATACAATTCGTTCATATATAAGGGAAGTAAAGAGGCCATCCATCCATGGATATGAATAATGTCAGGAGACCAGTTTAATCTTTTGATAGTCTCTAATACTCCTTTGGCAAAAAATATAGCCCTTTCATCGTTATCTTCGAATAACTTTCCCTCCTTGTCAAGAAAAGTAGATTTTCTTTTAAAGTATTCCTCATTGTCAATAAAATAAACTTGAATTCTCTCTTTTGGGATAGAGGCAACTTTGATGATAAGCGGCATATCTAAATCATCGATAACTAAATTAAGACCGGAAAGTCTGATGACCTCATGAAGTTGATGTCTTCTCTCATTTATATTACCATATCTCGGCATAAAAATTCTAATTTGACCACCTTGCTTGTTTACCATCTTAGGTATTTCAAATGACATTTTAGAAATTTCTGACTCAGGTAAGTATGGTACTACTTCAGAGGATACGTATAAAATCTTTCTATTTTTCATTAAATCACTGTTTTGAAGCGTCCTTTTGAGCTAGCAAAATTACAAAAATTATGTAGATTAATAGCAATGTATTAAGTTTACAAATTGATAATTTTTATTAAATGCTAACATTTAGAAGTATTTCAGCTTTGACCAAGTATCTTGAAAAGTTTTCCGATGCTGAAGCTAAAATTGGATTTGTTCCCACAATGGGCTCTTTACATGATGGCCATATTTCTTTAATAGACAAATCAATAAAAAAAAGCTCGATTACCGTAGTTTCAATTTTTTTAAATCCTACCCAATTTAACGATAATAAAGACCTGCAGGAATATCCAGTTGATCACGAGGCTGATTTTAGAATATTGAAGGAATACGATAATCAACTGGTTTTATTTGTTCCTGAAACTAAAGAGATTTATGGAGATAGTATAGAGACCAAAAAATATAGCTTCAGTGGTTTAGATATGTATATGGAAGGAAGCTCAAGAGGTAATCATTTTAATGGTGTAATAACTGTAGTTGAAAAGCTTTTTGAAATAGTGAAGCCAGATTATGCATTTTTTGGAGAAAAAGACTTTCAACAATTAAGAATTGTTGAGTCATTCGTAAAAGCAAAAAGCCTAAACATTGAAATAATCAGATGTGAAACAAAAAGAAGTTATGATGGTTTGGCCTTAAGTTCAAGAAATAAAAAATTAAATAATTCCTCAAAAAAAATTGCTTCAAATTTGTATAAAGCTCTTAGATTTGCAAGAGACAATTTTGATAAGCTTGAAATTTCTGAAATTGTTTCTAGCATAGAGAAAAAATTTCATAAAATTTCAGAAATATCTCTTGAGTATTTTTTAATCGCTGATGAAAGTAAATTACATCCCACGAATCAAAAATATGATGGGGTTAAGTATAGGGCATTTATTGCTGCAAAAATCAATAATATAAGATTGATTGATAATATAAATTTAAACTAAAATGAAGGTTCAAATTCTTAAATCTAAAATTCATAGAGTTAAAGTTACAGATGCAAATCTCGATTATATTGGAAGCATCACGATTGATGAAAGATTGATGAAAGCAGCCAATATTCTAGAGGGCGAAAAAATTCAGGTTGTAAATAATAACAACGGAGAAAGGTTTGAAACCTATGTAATAACTGGCAAATACGGGTCAGGTGAAATAACTGTCAACGGTGCAGCAGCAAGAAAGGTTAATATAGGAGATATTCTGATTTTAATCACTTACGCAATTTTGGATTTTGATGAAGCTAAAAATTTTGAGCCTAGTGTAATTTTTCCAAATGAAGACAATAATCAATTAGAGTAAGTTGAATTTAAAAAATAAATTAAGCCTTAAAACATTTCTGCCAATTTCAATAGGCTTATTTTGTATCTATTATTCTTTTAAAGACATAAGTTTTTTAGATTTCAAAGAATTATTTATTGGAATAGATTATAAGTGGATTTTATTAGGACTTTTGTTGGGTGCACTTAGTCATATTTCTAGGTCTTACCGTTGGAAATTTCTTGTTGACCCATTAGGCTACAAGTTGGGTTTAAAAAATAGTATTTTATCAGTTTTTGCGGCATATTTGATTAACTACACGATTCCAAGAGCAGGGGACGTTGCAAGAGCATCAATCATTTCTAATTACGAAAAGATACCATTTGAAAAATTAATAGGGACAATAATTGCAGAACGAATTGTTGATATGATTTGTATTTCTGTATTAATTTTAATTTCACTTCTTTATGAGTTTGAAAGAATTTCTGAAAAAATTATTTCTCTTCTTTCTTCAATAAAGATCGGTAGTTTACTAATACTTTTTATTACTATTCTCCTAATCATTTTTTTAATATTTATGATCTTAAAGAGATTCGATTTTCATAAAAAATTTTCTAATTTTTTAACAGGAATAAAATCTGGATTAACAGTGATTACAAGGATGGAGCGTAAGTTTGCTTTTATAGCACATAGTATATTTATTTGGATGATGTATGTCTTTATGTTTTATGTAACATCATTTGCATTTTCTGACTTGCATGGAACCAATTTTTTCCATTTATTAATCTCATTTACTTTGGCGGCACTTTCTATTATGTTTTCCAATGGTGGTATAGGTATTTATCCATTAGCAGTAGAAGAGTCTCTTTTTTGGTATGGTATTGAAGCGGTGAATGGTTTGGCTTTTGGTTGGGTTATGTGGTTATCCCAAACAATTATGGTAATTATTTTTGGAGGGTTATCTTTATTTATATTACCTTTCATAAACACATCAAACTCTAGAAATTGAAAAGGCTTTTTTTAATAATCTTTCTTATCTCATTGGGCAGTAAAGCACAACAATTAGATACAATTACCTCTTATAGATTGCTGGATACTATATCGTCAAAATATTTGAAATCAGATCGTGCAATAAAAATCCAATTACCTAGATCATATGAAATGGAAACCAAAAAAAAATATCCACTAATGATTGTTTTGGATGGAGATTACTTATTTGATATTACCAGCGGGAGTGTGGACTATTTATCATATTGGGGTGATATTCCGGAAAATATTGTAGTTGGAGTCAACCAATTTGGGTCTAGATTTCAGGATTCAAGTGTTCTTGACGAGTTTAATTTCACTCCTATTTCTTCCACTTCTAATTTTTATGATTTTTTGGTTAAAGAAATGTTACCCTATATTTCAAGCAAATATAGAGTATCATCTTTTTTGATTGCAGTTGGTCATGAAAGAACTGCAAATTTCATTAATTTCTTAGTTCTTAAAGATAAACCTCTTGTTAGAGGTGCAATTTGTGTAAGTCCAAAATTCAGTGAAAATATGGAGGGATACATTGTTGATTATTTTAAAAAGTCCAAGAATAGAATTTCATATGCAATTTCTAGTTCTCAAAAAGATTTTGAATCCATTTACCAGGATGTTTACAGCGTCTCAAAATCATTAGACTCCATAGATAATAAGTATTTAAATTTTAAGTCAATAGTTCTCAAAGATGAAAATCATTATGTTGTTCCATCAGTTACTATTCCAAAATCAATAAAAAATATTTATTCAAAATATGCTGATATTGACAAAGTTGAATATGATTCAATTATTTCCAAATTAGAAACCTCACCAATTAAGTATTTGACTGATAAATATGACTTAATTAAAGATTTTTATGGTATTGATAAAAAAATATCTATTAATGATTTTATGGCGATTGAAAAATATATTGAGACCAATGAAAAATATAGTTTATATAACGAATTAGCTAAGATTTCAAGCAAGTTTTACTCCGAAACGATTCTCCCAAGCTATTACAAGGCAAGATATTTTGAAGAGTCTGGTAAGCCTGAAAAAGCAATGATGCTTTATCGATCCGCTTACAACATGAAAGAGGTGCAGGGTTTAACAAAAGACTATTTGTTGAAGCTGGCTGATCAAATTCAAAGTGATTTCAATTTGTAAATGATGATCAAAAATAAAAGTACATTTTCTTGTCATGATTGTGGAGCTCAGTATGCCAAATGGCAAGGTCAGTGTCAAAAATGTAGTAAGTGGAACACCATTGAGGAGCAAATAGTTCAAAGTCCCACGAAAAAGATTTGGGATAACTCAAAATCAGAGCTTACCAAATCTAATTCATCACCTATTTTAATTACTGAAATTAATGTTCAAAGTGAAAATAGAATTATAACAAAGGATTCGGAATTTAACAGAGTAATGGGGGGTGGAATTGTACCTGGATCCATTGTTTTATTAGGTGGTGAACCAGGAATTGGAAAAAGTACACTTTTTTTACAATTATCATTGACTTTAAAACAAAAGGTTCTTTACGTTTCTGGTGAAGAGAGTAAAAATCAGATAAAATTAAGGGCAGATAGGATAAGGCATTCAAAAAATAATTGTTTCATATATCCAGAAAGTAAATTAGAAAATATTTTTATTCAAGCTGAGAAAATTGGACCAGATATAATCATAATTGATTCAATTCAAACATTGACTACAAATTCTATTGATTCTGTTCAAGGCAGTATTACACAGTTAAGATCATGTACGGCTGAGCTAATTAACTTTGCAAAAAAAACATCTATTCCAATTTTTTTAATCGGACATATTAATAAAGATGGAAATATTGCTGGCCCAAAAATTTTAGAGCATATGGTTGATACAGTTCTACAATTTGAGGGTGATAATAAGCACCTTTACAGAATTTTACGAGTTAAAAAAAATAGATTTGGTTCGACAAACGAAATTGGTATTTATGAGATGTTCTCCGGAGGATTAAAAGAAATTTTAAATCCTTCTGAAATTTTAATTGGTAATAAAAATGAAAAGTTAAGCGGTACAGCTATTTGTGCTTCTGTTGAGGGGTCGAGACCAATCATGATTGAAGTACAAGCTTTGGTTAGTACAGCAGTCTATGGAACTCCTCAGAGAACAACAACAGGAATAAATTCTAAAAGACTTAATATGTTACTTGCTGTCTTAGAAAAAAGAGCAGGTTTTAATTTAGTCTCCAAAGATATATTTATCAATATTACAGGTGGATTAAAGGTCGAGGATACAGCTAATGATTTAGCAATTGTTGCTGCTATACTTTCATCTAGCAGAGATAAAGTTATTGATGAGACTTATTGTTTTGCTGCTGAAATTGGTCTTTCTGGAGAGGTCAGACCGGTAAGTAGATTAGAACAAAGAATAAAAGAAGCTGAAAAATTAGGGTATTCAAAAATTTTCATTTCAAAATATTGTGATAAAATACCAACTAATAAAATCAAAGTAATTTATTTGTCAAATATTACAGATTTGATGAATATGTTAACTATTTAGTTTTCTTAAATTCGTAATTTCATTTTCTTAAATTTATTCAATGATTTTTCCAGAATACAAAAATTTAGATCTTTCTAAAATATCCAAGGAAGTACTTAGTTACTGGGAGGGAAATGATATTTTTAAAAAGTCAATTGAAAACTCTTCCAAGAGAAAACCTTTTGTTTTTTTTGAGGGGCCTCCCTCAGCAAATGGTCTCCCAGGAATTCATCATGTGTTGGCTAGAACAATCAAAGATATTTTCCTTCGGTTTAAAACTATGAAGGGTTATTATGTTCAAAGAAAAGCAGGATGGGATACCCACGGGCTTCCTGTTGAGCTTGGTGTTGAAAATAGTCTTGGTATTTCTAAAGAAGATATTGGAAAAAAAATTAGTGTGGAAGAATATAATGATGCTTGCAAAAAGGCTGTCATGAAGTATACTAACATTTGGAATGATTTAACAAAAAAAATGGGGTATTGGGTTGATGTTGATGATCCATATATTACCTACTCTTCAAAATATATGGAGTCTGTTTGGTGGTTGATTTCTAATATTTATAAAAAAAATATGATGTATAAAGGTTATACAATTCAGCCATATTCTCCTAAAGCTGGGACTGCAATAAGTTCACATGAATTAAATCAACCTGGAACATATCAAGATGTTACAGACACAACAGTTACTGCACAGTTTAAGTTAGTAGAAAAAGATTTACCTGAGTTTTTACAAACTGGCTTGGAAACTTTTGTACTAGCTTGGACAACTACCCCCTGGACATTACCAAGTAATACAGCTCTTACTGTTGGACCAAAAATCGAATATTCTTTAATAACTTCATTTAATCAATACACAGGCAATAAAGGAAATTTTATAGTTGCTTCAGAACTGGTTAGTAAACAGTTCTCCGGAAATTACTATGAAGTTAATCAAATCAATGAACTAGATGATTATGAATTCGATGCAAAAAAAATTCCCTTTATGAAGTTTAGGACTTTTATGGGTTCAGATCTAGAAAATATAAAATATCATCAATTATTAGAATATTGTATGCCCTTTCAAAGTCCAGAAAATGCATTTAGATTAATTTGTGGGGATTTTGTAACAACTTCTGACGGAACAGGAATTGTACATACGGCTCCAACATTTGGCGCTGATGATGCACTAGTTGCAAAACAAGCAAAGCCTCCCATTCCTCCAATGCTAGTCAAAAATGAAAACGGAGATTTAGTTCCACTAGTTGATTTGACTGGGAAGTTTAGAAAGGAAATGAAAGAACTTTCTGGAAAATATGTGAAAAATGAATATTATAATGATCAAAATCAGCCTGATAAATCCGTAGATGTTGAGATTGCGATTAAATTAAAGGAAGAAAACAAAGCATTTAAAGTAGAAAAGTATAAACACAGTTATCCAAACTGTTGGAGAACAGATAAGCCTATTTTATATTACCCTATAGATTCTTGGTTTATCAAAGCATCTTCCATTAGTGAAAAAATGGTTGATTTAAACAAGAAAATTAATTGGAAGCCTAAATCAACAGGAGAGGGAAGATTTGAAAAGTGGCTTGAAAACGTTAATGACTGGAATTTGTCGAGATCTAGGTTTTGGGGAATTCCATTGCCAATTTGGAGAACTGAGGATGGAACTGAGGAAATATGTATTGGATCAATGGAAGAATTAATCCATGCAATTCAAAACTCTGTACAAGCTGGATTCATGCAAAATAATATTTTTTCTGATTTTAAAGTAAATGATTTTAGTGAAGAGAATTATAAAAAAATAGACCTGCATAAAAACGTAGTTGATACAATAGTTCTTGTATCCAAATCTGGCAAAAAAATGTTTAGGGAGCCAGATTTAATTGATGTATGGTTTGATTCTGGAAGTATGCCATACGCACAGTGGCATTATCCTTTTGAAAACAAAGATTACATTGATAATAATAAATTTTTTCCTGCAGATTTTATTGCTGAGGGTGTAGACCAAACAAGAGGTTGGTTTTATACTTTACATGCAATTAGTTCATTGGTTTTTGATCAAATTTCATACAAAAATGTAATTTCTAATGGCTTGGTATTAGATAAGAATGGTCAAAAAATGTCAAAAAGGCTAGGGAATGCAATTGATCCTTTTGAAACTTTAGAAAAATATGGTCCGGATGCTACTAGATGGTATATGATTTCAAATGCAAATCCATGGGATAATCTTAGATTCGATTTGACAGGAATAGATGAAGTCAAAAGAAAATTTTTTGGAACACTTTATAATACCTATTCTTTTTTCGCTCTTTATGCCAACATTGATAATTTTGATTTTTCTGAAAAGATAATTCCACATGATGAAAAACCTGAGCTGGATAGATGGATTATCTCTGAGCTTAATACATTAATAAAAAAAGTAGATTCTCATTACAATGATTATGAACCTACAAAAGCTGCAAGACTTATTAATTCTTTTGTAATTGATAATTTGAGCAATTGGTATGTTAGATTAAGTAGAAGAAGGTTTTGGAAAGGGGAATACCAAGCAGATAAGATTTCAGCTTATCAAACACTACACACTGTGATGACTGATATTTGTAGACTTTCTGCCCCTTTAGCTCCTTTTTTTATGGAAAGATTATTTTCAGATTTGACCAAGAAGATAAAGATTCATAAAAACCATTTAAGTGTTCATTTTGAAGATTTCCCCATTTCAGATATCAGTAAAATTGATCATGATCTTGAAAAGAAGGTAAGCTATGCACAAGTAATTTCATCATTAACACTATCACTCCGAGCAAAAGAAAAAATAAAAGTACGTCAGCCTTTGAATAAAATATTAATACCCATAAGTAGCAAGGAAGAAAAACACATGATTTTGTCTGTTTCTCATGAGATTAAAAATGAAGTTAATGTAAAAAAAATTGAATTTATTGAGGGTGAGTCCGACATAATTGTTAAGTCTGTAAAACCAAATTTTAAAAAACTGGGGCCAAAGTTTGGAAAAAGCATGAATCTTATTGTTGAAGCAACAAATAAAATTGGAATATCTCAAATAAATAAGCTTCAAAAAAACGGGTCTATTGATTTATTAATTGATAAAAAAACAATAACTTTCTGTTTAGATGATTTTGAAATTATTACCAAAGATATTGAAGGATGGTTGGTAGCAAATGAGGGAGATATAACAGTTGCTTTGGATATTTCGATTAGTGACGCTCTTAGATCCGAAGGTATTGCCAGAGAAATTGTAAGTAAGATTCAAAACATGAGAAAGACAAAATATTTTGAAGTTACAGACAGAATAAACACTGTAATTTCATGTGATCAGGATACTGAAGATGCAATTAAAAAAAACCTTGATTACGTAAAAACAGAAACCTTGTCAAACAGTATAATTTTTGATAAAATTGACAATGAAGCAAATGAAATACAGTTTGATAACAAAGTGATTAAAATTTTTATTAATAAAATTTGAAAAAATGAGTAAAGATGTAAATATTAGATATTCAGATTCAGATCTTTCTGAGTTCAAAAAATTGATTAATCAAAAAATTAGTAAGGCTAAACATGATCTTAAGCTAATCAAAAGTGCATACATGAATGATCACAATAATGGAACTGAGGATACCTCACCAACTTTCAAAGCTTTTGACGAAGGAAGTACAGTTATGAGTAAAGAATCTAATTCACAGTTAGCCTTAAGACAAGAAAAATTCATAAGGGATTTGAAAACAGCTTTAATAAGAATTGAGAACAAGACGTATGGTGTTTGTAGGGTGACAGGAAAGTTAATTTCCAAAGAAAGATTAAAGCTAGTACCTCATGCTACCCTTAGTATTGAAGCAAAAAATATGCAAAAGTAGATACATTCTTGTGTTCTTTAGATTAGCAAATAATGATTAATGATCATTTAAAAGATTTAATTAAAAATTTACCTCAGAAGCCAGGCATTTATAAATTTTTGGATAGGTCTGATAAAATAATTTACATTGGAAAGGCTAAAAATTTAAAAAAAAGAGTTGCTTCCTATTTTAATAGAAGTATTAAGGACGAAAAAACAAATACTTTAGTTTCTAAAATCAATTCTTTTTCAATTGTTCTTGTTAAATCTGAAACAGATGCATTATTACTGGAGAATAATCTGATAAAAAAAATTAAGCCCAAGTATAATATTCTATTAAAAGATGGTAAATCTTATCCTTGGATTTGCGTTAAGAATGAAAGATTTCCGAGAATTTTTTTAACTAGAAAAGTAATTGATGATGGTTCTAGTTATTTCGGCCCATACACCAATATCAAAACTGCATATACACTTCTTGAATTAATTGATAACCTATTTCCGATACGTAAATCAAATTATAATTTTTCTGAAAAAATTATCAATAATCCCAAAAATACTTTTTACTTGAATGTTTTAAGAAAAAAAGGGCATTTTATAATAACTGGTTTTGATATGGAAAACAACAAAATGGAAAATAATTTCATTACAGAAAGAGAATATTCTGAAATTATTATGGCTGTAAAAAATATGCTTCAGGGTAAATTCAAAAAATCTAGAGATAAAATTAAAAAGCAGATGATGAATTACTCAAAAAATGAAGAATTTGAGTTAGCAGAAGAGTGCAAAATGAAAATAATGGCTCTTGAAAATTATCAGTCAAAATCAACTATTGTAAACCCTAAAATTAAGAATTTAGATATTTATACTATTATTTCTGACTCATCGCATGCTTTTATAAATTATATCCAAGTAAATAATGGGTCGATTATTTGTTCTTTCAATACTTACGTAAAAAAACAATCAATCACAGACGAAAAACAAATTTTGGAGCAACTCGTTGGTCAAATTAAGTTGAAATTTAAATCCAACTCCAACGAGATGTGTTCAAATATTCATATCGAAACTTTAAGCTATAAAAAAGCTTATGTTCCTGACATTGGAGATAAGAACCATTTAGTAAAATTGTCTTTGCTGAATATTAAAAACTACAAATTAAAGGAATTTAATAATTTAAAAAATAGATTTAAACCTAGTTCACAGTTTAGGGTTCTAAGTACATTAAAAGATGATTTAAGTTTAGAAGAATTACCTACTCATATTGAGTGTTTTGATAATTCCAATTTTCAAGGCAGCTATCCCTCATCTGCATGTGTTGTTTTTAAAAATGGTAAACCTTTAAAATCTGAATATAGACATTTTAATATTAAATCAGTTGATAAACCTGACGATTTTGCATCTATGGAGGAAGTTGTGCTACGAAGATACAAGAGGCTAATAAATGAGCAAAGAGATTTACCTCAACTTATAGTAATTGATGGAGGTAAAGGACAATTATCTTCTGCATTAAAGTCATTGAAACAACTTAATTTAGATAAAAAGATAACGTGTATCGGAATTGCTAAGAGATTAGAGGAAATTTATTTACCATTTGAAAGTACGCCGATATACATTGACAAAAAATCTGAATCCTTAAAATTAATTCAAAAATTAAGAGATGAGGCTCACCGATTTAGTCTAAGGCAACATAGAAAAAGAAGGGATAAGATTTTTTTAACATCAGAGCTTGAAGAAATTCATGGAATAGGTCAAAAAACAATAGCTATATTAATTAAAAACTTTAAATCAGTAAATAATATTAAAAAAGCTAATATTGATAAACTTAACGAGGTAGTTGGATCCCAAAAAGCTGCGTTTATTTCTAATTATTTTATAAGTCAAAATGAAAAGTAAATTTTATTTTTTTATTGCTGTTTTTATTTTTCATATTAATGTTTGTTCTCAAAACCTAAATCCATTTCATCCAGGGGAGTGGTTTAAATATAAAATTACTTATAGTGGTGTTTTTAAAGCTGGAGAAGCAACTGTTGAATTGACAGATGGAGTTGTAAATAATAAAATGGTATTTCATGCTAAAATGAATGCAAGATCCACTGGACCAATAAATTTTTTTTTCAAAGTAAAAGATAGATATGAAAGTTATTTTACCCCTGAAGAGATAATTCCATTAAAATTCATTCGTGATATTGATGAAGGTGGATACACAAAAAACCTCAATATTTTATTTGATGATAATAAAAGTACTGCTACTGTAATCGATTTTAAGAAAAATAAAAGGATGAATTTTTCAACCAATACAAACGCTCAGGATATGGTCTCTGTTTTTTATTTTTTAAGAAGGTTTTTTAAAATGGAAGATCTCAACGAAAACAATGAAATAAGTGTTAATATGTTTTTTGATTCTGAAAATTATGTTTTGAAAGTTAAGTATTTGACAAGTGAATTTATAAATACTACTTTTGGAAAAATATATTGTTACAAAATTCAGCCTTATGTTCAGTCAGGAAGAGTTTTTAAAAAAGATGAAAGCTTGACAATGTGGATTACAGCTGACAAAAATAGAGTCCCTATCAAAATGAAAGCTGATTTATTAGTTGGATCTGTAAAAATTGATTTAGAGGCTTTTAGCAGTCTAACATATCCTTTTGAAGTTCAATTTGATTAAAATGAAAAAGATATTTCAAATTTTCTTAATATCAATTTCAATAACCATATTAATTTATTTCATTCAGTCTTTTTTGTCTTTTGACAGCAGTTCTATTTTATCAAATGATACCAAAGAAAAACCTAATTTACAATTTGGGTTTAATTTCAATGATTATAATGTTGAAAGAGATACGATTAAATTTGGAGATAGCTTTGGTGAAATTTTAGCTGCAAGGAATTTAAGTTATCCAAAAATTTATAAAATTGTTGAAAAAATTAAAGATTCCTTTGACGTTAGATGGTTAACAGTTGGAAAAGCATTTACAATTCTTTCCACAAAAGATTCATTAAATACTCCAAAATATTTTATTTATCAGCCTAATTTATTGAATTATGTGGTTGTTGATTTTGCAAATCAAGATTCAATTATTGCGTACAATAAAACTAAACCTTTTAAAATTATCAGCAGAGAAACATCAGGAGTCATAAATAGTAGCCTTTCTGAAACCATGGATCAGAACGGACTGCCCTGGGAGCTAATAAATAAACTTTCTGATATTTACGCTTGGACAATTGATTTTACCAGAATTAAAAAAGGAGATAAGTTTAAAATTGTTTACAAGGAAAGATACATTGAGGATTCAGTTTTAGTTGGAATAAAAAGTATTGATGCTGCTTATTTCGAGCATGAAGATCAAAATTTATATGCGTTTAATTTTTTAGTTGATTCAACAAAAAATGTTACTGAATTTTTTGATGAAAACGGAAAAAGTTTACAAAGAACATTTTTAAAATCTCCACTCAGATTTAGCAATATATCCTCAAGATATAACTTAAAAAGAAGGATAGCATATTATGGGAATAAGGTAAGACCCCATAGAGGAACTGATTTTGCTGCTCCAACAGGCACTCCAATTATGGCAACAGCCGCTGGAAGAGTGGTAAAATCGTCATACACAAGAGGAAATGGATATTATGTAAAAATAAAACATAATGATACTTATTCGACTCAGTATTTGCATATGCAAAAAAGAGGTAGGGTTAAGCAAGGTTCATATGTTAAGCAGGGTGATGTCATTGGAAAAATCGGAATGACAGGAAATACATCTGGTCCGCATGTTTGTTATAGATTTTGGAAAAATGGAAAGCAAGTTGACCCATTTAAACAAAAATTACCGCCAGGAAAACCAATTCCTAAAAATTTAAATTCTAAATTTACTGAGCATTTAATCCCTTTAAAAACTATTTTAGATAATATAAATTATAATTAATGCCTTTAAACCAAAAAAACCCTACTCTCACTGATTCTTGGAAAAAATTAAAAGAACATTTTAATCTAATCACCAAACAAAGTATTGAGGATCATTTTAAAACAAACAAAAATAGAGGGAAGGAATTTAGCACCAATTTTAATGAAATTCACTTTGATTATTCAAAAAATAAAATAAATAGTGAAACTATTAACTTATTTAATGAATTATTAATGGAAATTAATTTTTCTGAATCTGTTAAAAGTTACTTTGAAGGTGATAAAATTAATGATACTGAGTCTAGATCAGTGTTACACACAGCATTACGAGCAAAAGAAACTGATGAGATTTTTGTTGATGGAGTAAACATAATGCATGAAGTTATACAATCTAGAAAGAAAATGATGGATTTCTCTGACAAAGTAATTTCGGGATCTTATAAAGGCGTGGATGATGCTAAGATAACAGACATTGTTAACATAGGAATCGGAGGTTCTGATCTGGGTCCATCTATGGTCTGTGAATCCCTATCTCATTACAAAACTAGGTTGAATGTACACTTCGTAAACAATGTCGATGGTGATCAAATTCATGAAGTGTTAAAAAGATTAACTCCTACTAGAACTTTGTTTATCATAGTTTCAAAAACATTTACAACTATTGAGACTATTACAAATGCACAAGTTGCCAAGGAATGGTTTCAATCCAATGCGAAAAAAAGTGACATTTCAAAGAATTTTGTCGGGGTTAGCAGCAACGCAAAAGCGGTTAAAGAATTTGGCATCAATCATTCTAATATTTTTCCGATGTGGGATTGGGTAGGAGGCAGGTTTTCTTTATGGGGATCAGTCGGTCTTGCGATAAATTTATTCATTGGTTCAAAAAATTTCAACGATTTGTTGATGGGAGCAAATGAGATGGATAATCATTTTAAATCAGAACCGATTTCTAAAAACATACCATTGCTTGCTGCATGTATCTCTATATGGCATAACAATTTTTTTGATTATGAAACTCATGCTATAATTCCTTACAATCAAAATATGAAGTCATTTTCAGCCTATTTACAGCAAGCATCAATGGAAAGTAATGGTAAGCAGACAAGTAGAAATGGAGAATTTATAGATTATCAGTCAGGTAGTATAATTTGGGGTCAAGTTGGAACGAATGCACAGCACTCCTTTTTCCAGCTTTTGCATCAAGGAACAAAAATTATTCCTTGTGATTTTATTGGGTTCTCAAATCCAATGAACAACAATATTAAAAGTCATCAAATTTTAATGGCAAACTTTTTTGCCCAAACAAAGGCATTAATGATTGGTAAAAAAGATAGCAATGCACATAAGCACTTTAAAGGAGATAGGCCAACAAATACAATTTTGATAAAGAAATTATCGCCTAAAAATCTTGGGTCTTTAGTTGCTCTTTATGAACATAAAATATTCTCTGTTGGAGTTATTTTAAATCTATTCAGTTTTGATCAATTTGGTGTTGAACTGGGAAAAAATTTAGCAAATGATATTCTAAAAGATATTGAACAAAAATCTTCAATTAAAAACGACTCCTCAACTGAAAATCTATTAAATAAGTTTTTTGATTCTATCTGACTTTTTGCACTATATTAATAATTAATTAAGAATAAAAAAACAATTTATTCACTTTCAGATCACAATAAGTGGTAAATATTATATATTTTTACGGGACAAATAATAATTTAACTATTTAAAAATTATGAAAAACTTTACTCAAAATTTATTTTTTGTAGCTCTCCTATTATTTGGAACTACAATTTTTTCTCAAGAGCCTGTTGAAGAAGACTCTATGGATTTAGAGGAACTTGAAGAAGTTCTTTTAATTGGAGGTGGTGTTATTGACTTAGCTGAAGACAGAAAAACACCAGTGGCTGCTACTACTATTAAAGCGGATGAAATTCAGAAAAAGATAGGTACTCAAGATATTTCAGCGATTCTTGTAAATTCACCAAGCATCTATGTTTCAAGTCAGATGACTGGATACGGAAGTTCTAGAATGTTTGTTAGGGGATTTGAAGACGATAATACTGCTTTCTTAATAAATGGTCAGCCTATTAATAGTCAGGAAGATGGTAGAATGTATTATTCTAACTGGTCTGGAATGAGCGATATTGCAAATGTAATACAAATTCAAAGAGGACTTGGAGCTTCCAAATTAGCGATATCATCTGTTGGTGGTACAGTTAATTTTGTTATGAAATCTGCTGAAAAAAATCAAGGAGGATTTTTTTACCAAGGTTTTGCTAATGATAATTATCTCAAAAGCACAGTTTCTTATGATACTGGCATGAATGAGAACGGATGGGCCACAAGTCTTTTATTCACTCATTGGCAGGGAGATGGATATGCTGAAGGAACATATGGTCAAGGTCAAACCTATTTTGTTTCTGTTGGCTACAAAGCAAATGATAAACATTCTTTCAATTTCTTATTGACAGGTGCTCCTCAAAACCATGATGAACAATTTAGTCAATCTATACAATCATTTATTGATAAGGGAATAAAATTTAATGATAATATTGGATATGTTGGGAATGTTTACAAAACTGAAGAAACTAACTTTTATCATAAGCCTGTATTCAACTTCAGTTGGGATTATAATATCAATGATAAGTCCAATTTATCTACTGTGTTATATGCTTCAACAGGAAATGGAGGTGGTACTGGTGGTCGTGGAGTTGAGCCAAGAACTGCTGAAGGATATATTGATTATGATGCTATTTATCAAATGAATTCTGAAGTTCCAAATGGTGCTGGATATTACTTTGGGGACTACGATAATTATATCACCAGAGCTTCAATGAACATGCATCAATGGGTTGGTTTAGTTTCTAACTATGAAAGAAATCTTTCTGAGAATTTAACCCTTAATGTTGGGGTAGATTTAAGAACCTATTATGGTGAACATTTTAGAGTTGTAAAAGATTTCCATGGATTGTCATCATGGGGTGAGGATGTAAGATTAAAAGATCATATCAATAATCACCAAAATTTAGGTTCCTATGGAACTTACAAGCAAACTTATACTGAGTACTACTTGGATGCAAATGCATGGGATGCAACTTTTGCAAACATAGACGAATATGATAAAATTGCATACAGTAATGATGAGAGAATTACATATGGAGGACTATTTACGCAAATTGAATATGCAAATGACAAATTTTCTGCATTCTTCCAAGGATCTGTTTCTAACCAATATCATCAAAGGTTTGACCATATGAATTATGTTGATGATGCATTACTTGATGGGTCATCTCCACAATGGAATGGAACAGAATTACCTGATTATTTAACTCCAGGAACCGATTCAGAAAAAGCTGATAATTTTGGTTTTAATGCAAAAGCTGGTTTTGGTTATGAAGTTTACGACAATGCAAAAGTTTATGTTAATGTTGGTTACTATGACAGACAGCCATATCATGATAATATGTATTTAGATTATACAAATCAATTAAATCCTAATACTTCAAATGAAACAATTTTAGGTCTTGAGGCTGGCTATTCTTATTCAGTTCCAAACTTTACAACAAACATCAATGTTTACAGAACATCTTGGGCAGATAGAGTTACTTCATCCTTTGATGAGACTGATGCGGGAACATTAGAATTTACATTGAATGAAGCTGTAGAACAATTACATCAAGGTATTGAAATTGATTTTGTTGCGCAGCCTCAGCCAGAAGTCCCTTACACTGTTAGAGGATTTGTTGGTTTAGGTGATTGGAAGTATGTTGGTAATTCAATCGAAAGAGTTGTTGATGAAGATAGAAATGTTATTAGCGTCTCTGAAAATGATATTGATGGTGGTGAAGTTGGTGGAGCTGCCCAATTTACTGCTGGTGTTGGATTAGATATTCAAATTGCGGAAAGATTTTCATTTGATACTGATGTAAGATTTTATGATAATTTGTATGCTGAAAGAACAGTAAAAAATAACTTGGAGCTACCAAACTATAACCTTGCAGATATGGGACTTTCCTACAAAATGTTATTGGATAGTGGTTCTTTAGATATTAGAGTTAATGTCAAAAACGTATTTGACATGAGATATATTGAATATTTAAACACTATTGATGGAGATTCCGGAGTATTCTATAGGGGTATTGATACTGCTAATGAGGGCCAATTTGGTTTAGGAAGGACATGGAGTGTAGGTATGAGATACAATTTCTAATAAAATCTCAACTTGATAAATAAAAAAAGATCTACAGAAATGTAGATCTTTTTTTATTTAATCTCTTTGATAAGAAAAATGTAAGGCGGTAAATGATCGCTATAACCCCCTGTGAAAGATCCAAAGGAAAAGCTTCTAAAAGGATATCCTTTGTATTTCCCTTTTTTATTAATTAAAAAACTTTTATTAAATACACCAGCTTTAAAAAATTGGTAGTCTTTATAATCCTTTTTTAGAAAGCCTTCAGAGATGATTATTTGATCAAATAATTGCCATTTATCCCTGTATGCGTTAGTGCCAATTCCCTGGTCAACTAAAATTGTTTCAAAAGGGTTATACATATCTTTTCTTCCAACATCTTTTCTGTTTTTTATTGCACCGAGAACTTTTTTAATGCTATTATCAAATGGGTCATCATTAAAGTCACCCATAGTTATAATTTTAGGATTCTTATAAATACTTCTCAAGGAATCAATGATCTTGTTATTGACTTTTGCTGCAGCTATTCTTTTTGTTTCATCTGCTCCTCTTGACGGCCAATGATTAACAATTAGATGAATCAATTCACCATCAATTAAACCACTTACCACTAATTGGTCTCTGGTAGGTCTTCTGTTACTTGAATTATTATCCGTAATAATAACCTCGTGTGAACTAGAACTTTTTACCTCAAAAATATTTTTTTTATAAATCAAACCAACATCAATTCCTCTATTGTCAGGGGAGTCATAGTGAACAATACCGTAATTTTCGTTTTTTAACTCTTCCTGACTAATTAGGTCTTGAACTACATTTAAATTTTCAACTTCACAAATTCCGACTATTGATGGAGATTTTTTTGTATAGTCATATCCAATTTGAGAGATTACTTTAGCCATATTAGAAATTTTCTTTTTGTAGACATAGGATCTATTAAATTTCATTTCCATGATAGGACTTGCTTCGTCGTTTTTATTTACATCATTAATTGTATCAAATAGATTTTCGAGATTATAAAAAGCAACGGTATGAATTTTAAAATTTCGTTTTTCTTGAGAATATTGATTGTCAGTAAATAGTAAGAAAAAAAGTAATAAATAGCAGAACAAATTTTTCATAAAAAAAGTATTAGTTTATAAATAAAACGTAAATTTAAGAATTGTAAAAATAGATGAAATTTTTTATTAATATGCACAAAATAAACTCACTTTGTATAGTGGTTTTTCTACTTACTATTAATTCATTTTCCCAGTCCGAATTAAATCAGGAAACAGTTAACGATTCTATCATTAGTCTTTCTGATACAGATGATGTTGTAGATCTATTCAGTATATCTCTTTCTGACGATGAGCTAAATGATGACACATCTGTTTCTGATAATATTTCTGGTTTATTGAACTCATCAATGGACATATTTTACAGAACTGCTGCTTACGAATTCAGTTCTTCTTTTTTTAAAGTAAGGGGCCTGGACACTGAAAATGCCTCCTTACATATTAACGGAATTAAAATGAATAAGATATATAACGGAAGACCACAGTGGAGCAATTGGGGAGGTCTGAATGATGTATTAAGAAACCAAGAGCTTTCCAATGGGTTAATACCATTGAAATATAGCTTTGGAGGAGCTTTGGGTTCCAACAATATCAATGTAAAAGCTTCCGAATATGGACAAGGCGGCAGAGTTACTTACTCTTCGTCAAATAGAAGCTATGCAAACAGACTTATGGCATCTTATAATTCAGGGATGCTCAATGATGGGTGGGCATACTCCATTTCTATTGGAAGAAGATGGGGCGATGAAGGTTATCAAGATGCATCTTTTTATGATTCAAATTCTGCCTTTCTTTCGGTAGAAAAGATTTTAAATGATAATCACAGTTTAAACTTTGTTGCTATTTATGCACCAAATAGAAGAGGAAAAGTTTCTCCAAACACTCAAGAAGTTTATGATTTAAAAGGAACAAAATATAATGAATATTGGGGTTATCAAGATGGTGAAAAGAGAAATTCAAGGGTCAAAAGAGTTGTGGAGCCAATTGTGATTTTAAATCACGATTGGGAAATTAATGAAAGCTCATCCCTTGAAACAAGTTTGGGCTTTCAATTGGGAGAATTGGGAAATAGCAGATTAGATTATGCAGGTGGAGGAAACCCAAGTCCTGCTTATTATCAAGATCTGCCAAGTTATTTTTTAGGCGACGAGGATGGTCCAAATTATGAAGGCGCTTATCTTGCACAGGAAAATTTTGTGAATAATGGTCAAATTAATTGGAATAGAATTTATGATGCTAACCTAACCAATGCTTCCGTGAATTTAGATGCAGCATATGTCTTATATGAGGACAGAGCGGACGATAAGCAACTAAGCTTTAATAGTGTTTTTTCACATCAAATAGATGACAACATAAAAGTAAGTGCAGCGATAAATCATAGAAGTTTATTGTCAAATAATTTCGCTGAAGTAACGGATTTATTAGGTGGGCTTTCTTATTCGAATATTGACTCTTTTGATAATTTAGATTATAATTTATTAGATCCAAATAGTACAATTTTTGAGGGAGATAAATTTAAATATCACTATGAAATTGATGCAAAAGAGAGTAGTGTTTTTACAATTTTTAATCACTCCTATAATAAAATAGATTTTTATTATGCACTAAACTTCACAGGAACTACCTATCAAAGAAATGGTATTTTTGAGAATGAGGCAAATGCAGGAAACTCGTCTGGAAAAGGCGATAAAGTTTCATTTGATGGCTATGGAGTAAAAGCAGGTTTTTCTTACAAATTTTCAGGAAAGCATATTTTAGATTTTAATGCTGCATATATAGAAAAAGCACCTTCAATAAGAAATACATTCACCAATTCTAGGGTTAATCATAATATTGTAGGAAGCGATGCAAATGGATTAATTAATAATACTCCGATCACTGAGGAAAAGATTACATCATTTGATGCAAATTATATTTTTAGAACCCCAATTTTCACGGGAAGAATTTCAGGATTCTATTCATATATCGAAGATGCAAATGAAATATCTTTTTATTATGCAGATGGATTAGTAGGCTTTTCAGAAGACAGTGAATTTGTTCAGGAGATATTACAGGGGATCAATAAAAAACATATAGGTCTAGAATTTGGAGTTGAAGCTCAAATTATACCTTCATTTAAACTAAAGGCAGCATCTTCAATTGGACAATATACATATGATAATAATCCTTATCTCTACTTGGGTGCTGATAATTATACTGTCCCCGTTGGACCCTCGAACTTAAAAAACTATAAATTAGCTGGTGGACCTCAAAGAGCTTATTCTTTTGGATTTGAATATAGAGATCCAGATTATTGGTTTGTTGGTGTAACTTCTAATTATTTTACCAACACATACGTAGATCCAAGTCCACTAACCCGCACGCAAAATTTTTATCTTTCGCAAGATGGTCTTCCATTTAATGATTATGATTTGGATACAGCCCGAAATTTATTAAGACAAGAAAAATTTGATGATTATTCGGTATTAAATATGATTGGTGGGAAGTCTTGGAAAATAGATGATTACTACATTGGTTTTTTTGCCAGCATAAATAATATTTTGGATAAAAAATATAGAACAGGTGGTTTTGAACAAGGAAGAAATGCCAACTACAGACAACTACTTGAAGATGTGAATAAACCTAAAAGAGTTTTTGGCCCAAAATATTGGTATGGCAGAGGGACCAATTACTTTTTAAACTTATACTTTAGATTTTAAATAAAAAAAAATGGAATTAATAAAGAAAATATCAATTATAATTTTTGTATCAATTTTTACTTTTTCTTGTGTTCAGGATGATGATTATTCTGTTCCCCAAAGCGTTGGCTTGGAAGAAAATGAAAACTTAACTCAATTACTCTCTGAAATTGACAGCGGTTCAGCAGACTTGATTTCTATTTCTGAAGCCAAAAGTTATTTTATTGATGACGAAGTTAACCAGATCGAATCCAACTTAGTTGTGAAGGGATATGTTGTTTCATCTGATTTCTCTGGGAATTTTTACAAGGAGTTTTATATGCAAGACAAATATGCAAGCCCCACGTCTGGAATTAAGGTAGTAATAAACCAAGTGGACAGTTATAACCAATTTAATTTTGGAAGAGAAATTTATGTAAAACTTCAAGGATTATATATTGGAGAAACAAATTCTGGAGATGGTGTTATTGCTATTGGTCATGCATCCCCAGGAAGCGATGAAATTGATGCAATTGCTGAAAGTAATATTCCGAGTACGATTATTAGATCTGCTAACACATTCGATGTTGCTCCTCTTGAATTAAATCTGGGTGATATTAATGACACTCACATTGGTATTTATACAAGTGCAATTAATTCACAATTTGCAAGCGGTTTAGAAGGATTACCTTATGTAGAGCCTACGGAGCAATATGATACTCAAAGAGATTTAGAGAGTTGTGTGGATTCTGGTTCTCTAAAGGTTGAAACGAGTGCATTCTCTAATTTTAACGATAGAATTTTACCCACTGAGGGCAGTGGATCAATTGTTGGTATTATTACAAGAGATTATTTTGGGGATAATAGAGTTATGGTATTAAATTCTGCTGATGACGTGAGTTTTGATGTGCCTAGATGTGACCCATTATTTTCAGATGATTTTTCATCAAATACATTAAATAACTGGTTTGTAAAAAGTGTAGTTGGACCACAAGAATGGGAGATTACACCTTATGGAAATCCAGCTCCAAGTGCAAAGATTTCAGGATTTAGTGGAGGTAGTGTTGAAAATGAAGATTGGTTAATAAGTAAACCTGTGAATCTAGATGGCTTATCATCTGCGACACTTACTTTTCAATCTGTTGTTCGTTATTCAGGACCTGAACTTACAGTATATATTGGTACTGATTACAATGAGGGTAATCCAAATGATGATGGAAATTGGGATCTTATTTCTGCTACCCTAGACACTGATGATACCAGCTGGTCTTCGTGGACAGATTCAGGAAATATTGATCTATCATCATATGTAGGTCAGACTATATATATTGCCTTTAAATATGTTTCGAATAGTTCCTCTGCGACTTATGAAATCGATAATGTTTTAGTGACTGGAGAGTAAGTATTTATGAGTCATAAAATAGAGAGCAGCTATCTAGGTGAGTTAAGAGTTTCATCAACACATTTAGCATCTAATATAGAAATTATAACTGATGCCCCAGTTGATAATAACGGTAGGGGCGAGTCTTTTTCTCCAACAGATTTAGTTGCAACTGCATTAGGGACATGCATGATCACAGTAATGGGAATTTATGCTGAGAAAAATGGAATTTTAATGCCGAATGTTTATTCAAGGACGAACAAGGTCATGTCCTCCAGTCCAAGAAAAATTTCAAAGTTAAAAATTGAAATTATCTTTGAGGGCAACCAACTTTCTGAAGTGGAAAAACAAAGCTTAAAAAATGTAGCATTAAATTGTCCTGTAGCTAAGAGTCTACATCCCAACTTAAAACAAGAAATAGAATTTAATTTTTAATTATTCAATTATAAATTCAGATCTTCTATTTTGAGAGTGTTGATCTTTGCTGCACCCTTTTGAACAGTCAAATAATGATTCTTCCTCTCCTTTACCAACTGCTTCAAGTCTACCTTCTGCAATTCCTTTGGAAATAACATATTGAACTGTAGCATTTGCTCTTCTTTCAGAAAGCCCTTGATTGTAAGAGGAACTTCCTCTAGAATCAGTATGAGATTCAACGATTATATTAATATCAGGATACTTTTTCATCACAGCCACTAGCTTATCAAGCTCAAATGCAGCTTTACTTGTAATGTTAAATTTATCAAAATCAAAATAGATATTGTTTAATTCAATTTTTCTTTCTACTATCAATTCTTCAATTGGATCTAGCATAATAGTTAGCATTGGAGGATCATTTTCGGTTAATTTAACTGCAACCGACTTAGTTTCATAACCTTCTTTACTAGCAACTAAATTAAACTCATCACCACACTCTAAAATGTATGCTACCAATCCATCAGGATCTGATTCTTTTGTATTCTCAATAACTCCAGTCCCATCACTTATTGAGGTTAAAGCTGTTTCAATTGGATTATTTGTTTTTGAATCAACAATCGTAGATTCCAATAATATATCACATATTGGTTTTATTTTTTTCAAGGCATAGATATCATCTTTACCAATTCCTCCAGGCCTATTTGAGGAAACAAATCCATTTTCATTTTCTTCGTCAATAATGAATGCGAAGTCATCAGCACCGCTATTGACGGGAATTCCAACATTTCTTACATTAGACCATTTACCGTCAATATACCTTGAATAAAATACATCTAGTCCACCAATTCCAAGGTGTCCGTCAGACGAAAAGTACAGCACATTGTCATTACTAAAAAATGGGAAACCTTCTTGCCCTTCAGAATTAACATTTTGTCCTAAGTTTTCCACATCAGATAAGGTTCCATCATCATTGATATTAGCTTTGTAAATGTCATACATTCCAAAACCACCAGGTCTGTTTGACGAAAAATATAAATGTTTACCGTCTGGGCTAACCATTGGATTTTTATTAGAAAAGCTTGGATCATTAATGTCTAAAGACTCAATTATATTAAACCTGTCTTTCAATTTAGTTGCCTTGTAGATGTAGGACTGTCCATATTTATTTCTATTCTCTTCACTTTTCTCAAACTCTTTTTCATAAAAACTTTCTCTAGTAAAATAGATAGTATTACCATCTGCAGAAAAGGATAAAATTCCTTCGTGAAATTTACTGTTTAAGTCTTCTAATAAATTTGGTTCAAGGAAAGAACCTTTTTCATTAATGGTTGAAGAGTATATGTCAAGAAATGGTTCGTCATTCCAGCCATAAGATTTTCTATCGGTATTTCTTGAAGAAGTAAAGTAAATTTTCTTGTCTTTTATGATTGAGCCAAAGTCAGAATATTCACTATTTATATCAATATTTTGAATATTAAATTTTTTTCCTCTACCAATAATTTTATCAATGTAGTTAGGGGTATTTTTAAATGCAATTGCCCTTGAATCATATGGCCGCATTTCAGAAAAAGAAGACATCCATTTATTGGATTCTTTATATTTACCATTAGCTTTTAGCATTTGTGAGTATCTGTAGATCACCTCTGGATCTTTATTTTTTATAATTTTAGCATACCACTTTTCAGCTTCTTTTGAATCGTATATATTATAGTATGAATCTGCTAGCCTTTTAATGACATAATCAGTTTCATTATCATCTTCAATTAGTTCTAAATATTTTTCTGCAGCTTTTACAAATTCAAAACGATCAAATAGTTTATCTGCTCTTTTTGTGGAACTATCTTGTGCATTAACAAATCCAAAGCTTATTAATGCAAGTACGATTATTATTAAGTTTTTTTTCATATTAAGTTTTTATTAGATTAAAAATATCTAGGAGATCTTGAAACTTTAGCTCTAAGGTTTATATCAAAATTTATAAAAATTTCATGTGATGCTTTTGTAATAAAATTCAGCTCGGACTGAATGCTGTCATAGGCATAACCAATCCTGACAAAATCAGAAATTAAAAAGTTTATCATTGCTGTTACTGAATCATCTGTTCTGTAACCAATTCCAAATTCTACTAAATCATACATAAATAAATTTGCATTAATATCAACGCTGATTGGGGTATCTAAAGCGTATTTTACAAAAGCATGAGGTTTTAGTTTAAAGTCATTATTAATGTCAAAGACATATCCAGCAGCTGCAAACATATGCCTAGTTTCTGATCCAATATTATATTCATTACTATCTAAATGAATTGATTCTAAAATGTTTGGAACTGAAAATGAGGCATAATATTTATTTGGCTTATAAAAGTAAATTCCTGCGCCTAAATTAGGAGTATTTTCATTGATATCATTTGCAAAAAATGGATCATTAGGATCAATTAAGTCCAGGCCAATAAGACCAATATCGTGGAAAGTTGCTCCAGCTTTTAAGCCAAGTGCAAGCCTATTACTATTAGCTAATTTCAAAGTGTATGAGAAATCAAGGTATAAATTAGTTTCGCTGACTGGTCCAATTTCATCGGAAATTGCAGAAACTCCTAAACCGATATTTTTACCAACAGGTAAATGTACATTCATAGTTGCAGTTTTTGGTGCTCCTTCAATTCCTTCCCACTGATCTCTGTATAAAATACCAATGCTGGTTGCATCAGAGGATCCTGCATATGCTGGGTTTATGATATTCATATTATACATGTATTGTGTATATTGAGGATCTTGTTGCCCAAAACTTTGTTTTGAAAGCAAACAAAGAAGTAAAATAAAAATGGTTTTTTTCATAGTTTCATAATTAATAATTAACGTAAATCCAGCTTGTTAATGGTTCTTTGTCAGAATTGAAATAGATTATATAGAAGTAAGTTCCAACAGGTACCCTATTACCCTCATTATCAAAACCGCACCATTGATCAACGTATTCATTTAGCTCGTAAATTTTAGTACCGTATCTGTTAAATACTTCAACTTTATCAATATCTTCCTCTGCTTCCAAATGGTCAAGAATCATACAATCATTTAGTCCATCATCATTTGGTGATAGACCTTGAGGTAAGTCAACGCAGTAACTATTTACATAAAAATCAACATTAATGGTTGTACTGTTCCAACAGTAGGTTACATCATCAAATACTGTTACCGTAAATTCACCAAATTCTTCAGCACTATCACTAAGGAAATAAGTATTTTCAGGCCCGGTTTGAATATCTACTCCATCCAAAGTCCAAATGTAGGTAAGGGGATTGAGTAAATCACTATTAAGTACATCTACTTCAAGTGTAAAGCCCTCGTTAGCACATTTAACAATGTCATTGGTTACCGGAATAATATTTGGAACTTCAAAAAATTCTACTAAAATGTCATCAGAGTAGGTGCAATTTGTATTGTCTACCGTGATTGTAGCACTATAAAATGCTGTTTGGTTTACAACAAGTGTATCCTCGTTTTGGCCGTCAATAAGAGATCCATCCATGAACCATTCAATAGTAGAGTTATTTGGAAGTGGACTAGCATCTAGAGTAATTTCTTGGCCAGCACACAAAGCATTTCCAGAGGAAACTAATATATCCTCTCCAAGATCTAATTGACCTAAATTAAAGCTACCTCCGTCTATAAATACTGCAGAATCAAAAGCGGAGTCTAAAGCATCTGCTATTACAAGTTTGATTGTGTATAGTTCATTGGGTATTACATCAGCTTGTGCAGTTAAAACTTCTGTATGACCAATAAAATTAGTTGGACTGATTAGTGGAGGTAAGCCGCCTGCACCATAGAAGTTGCCAAACCATTCTTCATTTACAGAATCACATCCATCATTATATTGATTATCACGAACTGTGAAAACCGAAACTGGATCATTTGTTCCAGGAACAATCGCTAGATTAGTTGTATTTCCGGAAGAATCTGTTAGCAAAAACGCAAAAGCGTCAGAGTATCCACATTGAAATGTTCCGTACTCCTCAGCTGCAAATATGTAATCAAAGCTGATACTTGTTGAAAGTGGGACAAAGTTAAACTCTACAACAGATGCATTGTTACTATCTCCTGGATTTAAAGCATCTATATAATTCTCTAAATCTGTATCTCCAGGCCAATCAAATCCACCATCGCTAATGGTACCACTTTCTGGTCCCACTGCATTTGCTATCTCTCCGGAGGTCATAATTAATCCATTTTCAAATGGCCAAGAAGAGCCATTTGCTTCAAAATATCCAATACCATTTGTACTACCAAAATTAGTCCCAGTTGAGTAGGTCACATTAAATGCTTGATCACATTCGGAATCAATAAGAATATCTGTTACAATTTCATCTACTGTGTAAAGTGTAGCATTAGTTAAGATCGGAGGAGGAACTGTAAACACACAAATATCAAAAGTTGAATTAGTAAGCTCTGCAGATCCGAATGAATACACTCGAACCAGATAATTATTACCAACTGTTAAACCATTCACAGTACTGTTGTTGTCATCACTACAATAAAGTTCAGTTAAATTACTGCAATCATCTCCTTCATAAACTACATGATAGAGGTCTTGTGTATCACCAATTACATTATACAGACTGATAGCATGATTTTCAGAAACTGCAGTAAATTCAAACCACACATCATCATCATAACTTCCAGCACAAGTGGTTAATTCTGGAGACGGGGTTGCAGCAACTAAAGTTCCGGAGCCGAATGCATCACAAGCGTCTCCATCATTTGCATCAATTGTTATTGCGCCATCACAATTATCATTTTCGGGTGGGCATGCAAATAGTTGGATGGGGCTGCTATTGATTACGCAGTTTACATCTTCATCATTAGATACAGTAATGATTATTTCTGTTTGGAAGGGATAAGGTCCCATTTGTGTAACACCTGTTTGTGTTACATGAACTCCAGCAGATCCTTGATTGTCGGAGATACTAACGGAGCTTGCTGATCCTAGGTCTGTTATATTCACATCAATTAAGAATTGATCTCCGTTTGCACAGTCATCAATAACTGAATACTCTGCCGATGGGTTTACACAAGTTGCACAAGCAACGGTATAGTTTATTCCATCTAGTAAGGATGTACTTCCGCCTTGACAACTTACTGATCCGTCTGTTGATACAGAAAAGAAAATAGTATCTCCTGAAGATTGAAAAGTAAGTCCTGTGATATCTCCTGAATTTCCATATCCATTATATAATTCTGTTACTCCGTCAGAGTCTAGAATAATAAGTTCATCAAAATTATTTTCTACCGACCCGGAGTCAATAGTTAAATTTAGTACTGATCCGTCTGAGCTAACATATTCAAATTGAGTGGTATCACCGTCTGGGTAACAATAAGAGCTGGATACAGGACCAGCAGTACAGTCAACTAATGTAATAGCGCAGTAGTCTTGTGTGATAGATCCGCTGCTTACAGAGCAGTTTGCATCATCATCATTAGATACTGTTAGTTGGACATCTGTATTATTTGGAAATGGACCAAACTGTACCGTTCCAGCATTATTTATAGACTGGCTATTCCCTTGGTTGTCAGAAATAGTTAAGCTGGAAGCAGAACCTAAATCTACTACATCAGCATCTACAAAAAACTGCGGACCATTCAAACAATCGGAAACCATTTCAAAGTTAACTTGTGGATTAATACATGTGGCGCAAGCAGCTGTAAAAGTTATTGGTAGATACCCATTTTCTGTACAGCTTACGCTGGTATCCTCATCAACAAGGACTGTTAATGAATCACCCAACGACTGAAAAGTTAACCCACTGACATCTCCACCATTTCCATAACCATTATATAATTCAGAACCGTCAGAATCCAAGACGATTAATTCATCCCAGTTTAACTCAACTTGACCTTCATCAATAGAAAGATTCAACGCACTGCCGTCATTACTAGTGATAACAAAAGAGTTATCATCACCAGTCATGTAACAAAATGTAGTTGAGACAGGTCCAGCACTACAATCAACAGAAATATTTTCTTGGGTAAATAAATAGCTAGTTGAAATAAAAAATAAAAAAAGAAAAAATAATTTTTTCATAGTATCAATTTTATATAATGTTCAGTCAAAATAAATCTACTGTTATTTTTAATAAATTACAAACCCCCATCTAGAATCTTTAATAGTTAATATACACCCATCCAGTTTTTTCCATATCATCATCGTATACCATGTGGAAGAAGTAAGTTCCAACAGGAAGCTTTTCACCCTCATCGGACTCTCCTTGCCAAGAATCATTATAATTCACAGTACTAAAAACTAATTTTCCATACCGATTAAATATTTTTAGACTTTTAACATTATAACCTCGTAACTCAAAGGAATCATTATATCCATCATTATTTGGTGAAATACCCTGCGGAATTTGACATATCACTAAATCAAAATTAGTTATCCCATAACATTCGTAAGCATCTGTATTTTCAACTCTTGCATATATTGTTTGCGGGTTAGAAATATTTTCATAAAGTTCATCCAAAGGATTATTTCCGTTTAATGCATCCTCTTCGTTGAGATGATAGGTAATCTCAAAGTTTTCTATATTTTGATTTTCTAAGATGATTTCATTTTGACTTGAAAGATCAAAAATTTCAGTATTGCCAGTGTTAGAAGGGTCACAAATCACATATTCAACAGGTGAAACTGGAGCTGGAATAGCACCTATAACCTCAATATTAAAACTTGAAATAGAATAACACCCTGAGTTAGATCCAATAGCATCATTGTGTTCCACTCTTGCGAAAATTTCTTGTGGGTTATTACTATTTGTGTAATTGGTGTCCAAAGAATTAACCCCTTGCTGTGCATCAGATTGAGACTCGTGATAGGTGATTGTAAAATCGGCTGGATCTTGGGAACCTAAGATAGCACTATTTTGAAGGGCTAAATCAAAGTTTTCAATTCCATCATCACTACTATCATCACAAGTAATAATATCATCTGCAGTGAAAGCCTCAGATTGGGTGAACAAATTTACTTGTATTGCATCTTCAGCAAAAGAACCGCATTGTTCATCATAAACTATTACAGAGTATTCAGCCGTAGAAGTAACAATAAGATTAGATCCAGATTCATCAGGGATTATCACACCATTTTGGTACCATTCAAAATAATCTCCAAAAGGCGCGTCAGCCATAATTTCATAATCAGGGAATCCACAAAAAGTTTGATCACTTCCTAATTCAACTGAAATTTCTGCAACAGTAGATCCAGCACCAGTTTGCCCTGCATTTGTTTGTTCAATTTGAATCGTTCCTTGCTGATTTGAGTAGTTAGTTACAAGTAAAACATAAATTTCCCCAGATTGTGCATTTTCAATAGTTAAATTTTCAATACTTGCTGCATCATAGCTGCAATCTACTATGTTTCCGTAGGGATAAAAATTAGGGTTGGTTGTATTGTTAGGACAATCAAAACCTGGTTCAGGACACCCCTGATCTAATACTCCCTCAGCACAAAAATCCTCACCTTGACTAAATGGCCCCCACAATACAAAATCAACGTCCAAGAAATTTCCATTTGGATTTCCGTTATTATCAAAAGAAGTATTTTGTGTAATTTGGATATTTATATCACCAGAATCACCAATTTGAATTGTATTCCAAGAAGGATTTGGGGTTGAGTACAAACATCCAATAGAACCTAGACTTGGATATCCAAAAATATTTGTACCATATAAAGCTCCCCCCTCTCCACAGAAGTTAGTTGCATTTTCACAGGTAGTATTTTCAGGCAAATTACTTACACAAAGATTGAAATCTACATTTTGAGGGTCATTTCCAACAGAAAAAATTCTTATATGGTAGGTGGTTCCTACCGTTAAATCTTCAGCAATACTACTTGAGTTATTTACACAGTATAGCTCTTCCAAAGTCGAGCACAGAACATTTCCACTTCCTACATACAATGCATGGCCAAGATTTGTTGTACTTCCAACAATATCTGTTATCGAAATTAATTGTGCATTACTTGTGGCAGAAAATGAAAACCAAACATCGTCATCCATGTCAGATATACACTCACTTTCGTTTCCGGAGGGTGAGGCACTGGTAATTGTTCCACTAGTTACAATATTACATGTTAGGTCAGCGTTAACAGCTGCTTCAATCGCGCCATCACAATTATCATTTTCGGGTGGGCATGCAAATAGTTGGATGGGGCTGCTATTGATTACGCAGTTTACATCTTCATCATTAGATACAGTAATGATTATTTCTGTTTGGAAGGGATAAGGTCCCATTTGTGTAACACCTGTTTGTGTTACATGAACTCCAGCAGATCCTTGATTGTCGGAGATACTAACGGAGCTTGCTGATCCTAGGTCTGTTATATTCACATCAATTAAGAATTGATCTCCGTTTGCACAGTCATCAATAACTGAATACTCTGCCGATGGGTTTACACAAGTTGCACAAGCAACGGTATAGTTTATTCCATCTAGTAAGGATGTACTTCCGGCTTGACATCTTACTGATCCGTCTGTTGATACAGAAAAGAAAATAGTATCTCCTGAAGATTGAAAAGTAAGTCCTGTGATATCTCCTGAATTTCCATATCCATTATATAATTCTGTTACTCCGTCAGAGTCTAGAATAATAAGTTCATCAAAATTATTTTCTACCGACCCGGAGTCAATAGTTAAATTTAGTACTGATCCGTCTGAGCTAACATATTCAAATTGAGTGGTATCACCGTCTGGGTAACAATAAGAGCTGGATACAGGACCAGCAGTACAGTCAACTAATGTAATAGCGCAGTAGTCTTGTGTGATAGATCCGCTGCTTACAGAGCAGTTTGCATCATCATCATTAGATACTGTTAGTTGGACATCTGTATTATTTGGAAATGGACCAAACTGTACCGTTCCAGCATTATTTATAGACTGGCTATTCCCTTGGTTGTCAGAAATAGTTAAGCTGGAAGCAGAACCTAAATCTACTACATCAGCATCTACAAAAAACTGCGGACCATTCAAACAATCGGAAACCATTTCAAAGTTAACTTGTGGATTAATACATGTGGCGCAAGCAGCTGTAAAAGTTATTGGTAGATACCCATTTTCTGTACAGCTTACGCTGGTATCCTCATCAACAAGGACTGTTAATGAATCACCCAACGACTGAAAAGTTAACCCACTGACATCTCCACCATTTCCATAACCATTATATAATTCAGAACCGTCAGAATCCAAGACGATTAATTCATCCCAGTTTAACTCAACTTGACCTTCATCAATAGAAAGATTCAACGCACTGCCGTCATTACTAGTGATAACAAAAGAGTTATCATCACCAGTCATGTAACAAAATGTAGTTGAGACAGGTCCAGCACTACAATCAACAGAAATATTTTCTTGGGTAAATAAATAGCTAGTTGAAATAAAAAATAAAAAAAGAAAAAATAACCTCAAAATGTTAATTGTTAAATGGTTAGAGTTTAAATATACAAATGCATTGTTAGAATTCTATATTTTTTAAACATAAAAATCAAAATTTATTGTTTATGTAATTATTTCGTTAAATTTTGAATATTTAATATAATTTGCCTCATGTCAAGATTAAGATTTAAATTAAATTTGTTAAAATATTTCATTATTGGAGGGTACTATATTAATTGGGGTTATAACAAATGAGCAGCGTGAGGAGAAGGCTAAAGAATATTTAAGTGAATTAGCTTTTTTAACAATAACTGCGGGAGGTCACGTACACAAAACTTTTATGCAAAAGTTAAATATGCCCAACCCAAGAACATTTATTGGAGAGGGTAAAGTAAATGAAGTAAAGGAATATGTAATCAAAAATAAAATACAAACAGTAATTTTTGATGATGAATTAACACCAACACAAGAAAGAAATATTAGTAAAATTTTTAATTGTAAAATATTAGATAGAACAAATTTGATTCTCGATATTTTTGCACAAAGAGCAAAAACAAGTTATGCTAAAACACAGGTCGAATTAGCTCAATGTCAATATTTATTACCAAGGCTCAAAGGGATGTGGACACACTTGGAAAGGCAGAAAGGTGGTATTGGTATGAGAGGACCAGGAGAGACAGAAATTGAAACAGATAGAAGAATTGTCAGAGATAAAATTTCTTTATTGAAAAAGAAAATAAATTCTATTGACAAGCAAATGAAAGTTCAAAGAGGTAATAGGGGAAAGCTTGTAAGGGTTGCTATTGTTGGATATACTAATGTTGGTAAATCAACATTAATGAATTTACTATGTAAAACAAAGGTTTTTGCAGAAGATAAATTATTTGCAACATTGGATACAACGGTTAGAAAACTTGTCATTGGTAATCTTCCGTTTTTAATTAGTGATACGGTTGGGTTTATTAGAAAATTACCAACGCAACTTGTCGAATCTTTTAAAAGCACATTAGATGAAGTTCGTGAATCTGATTTATTACTTCACGTAATTGATATTACTCACAAAAATTTCGAAGAACATATGCTTTCTGTTGAGAAAATATTATCAGAAATTAAATCTTTAAACAAACCAACAATAATTGTTTTTAATAAAATAGATAATTACAAATATGAATCCATTGATGAAGATGATTTGATTACTAAGAAATCAAAGGTACATTATACTTTGGCAGACTGGAAACAAACTTGGATGAACAAACTAGGAAATAATGTTATTTTTATTTCTGCAAAAAACAAGGAAAACATTAATTCACTCAAAGATATACTATATGCAAAGGTTAGAGAAATTCATATAACTAGGTTCCCCTATAACAATTTCTTATACCCAGAGTCTATTTAGGTTTTTTATAAACTGGAACAGCTGAGCAAGCTTCACCATACATAATACTTTTAGCAACATCCTTTAATTTAGAGGTAATTAAATAATATGCGGTTTTAGGCACTTTATTGCTAGAACAACCTTTTACAACAACAGGTTTATTTTTGTAATCATCTAAATTTAAATTTTCAATGTGATCGTGATATATTTTTTCATAAAGTTGATCACTTTTCCCAATAATTACTTTATTTGTAACTTCTGAAATTTTTGATGATAATAACATATATGCCCATTGAGGTATAATAGCTTCATTACTGCAAAATATACATACATAGGAATTTGAATAAGTGATCCAGTTATGTTGATTTATAGCCTCTCTAAATTTTTTCTCTACTAAAAAAAAATCATCTACAAGCCAATCTTTTAAATCAATTTTGTAAATATTAGGAATCACGAAATCATCAAAATCAATAGTAACAATTCCGCTTTTTTGAACCCTATTGACTATTTCTTTTGACATTATAATTTATATTTTCTATAACCCTCTGAGTTTGGGGAATCCTTTAAGTGAGAAAATCTTACGCTATGATTTGTTAACGGATTTATATTTTTATTTGTGTGTAAATCTTCGTAATTCTCAAAAGAAATTTCTTTACGATTAGATAGATTATCAAATAGATTAACAAGTTGAATTTTTTCTTCCCAACCTTTCATTATAGTACCGTTAAATATTTTAGATTTTGAACCACTACCATAACTAATGAAACCCACTTTATCTCCAACAATATTATTTGAATTTTGTAGTTGATGGGATAGCATGCTCAGTAAAGACATAAAAATGGATGCTGTATACATATTTCCAATTTGAGAGGATGCAATTTCCCCAGGCATTATTTTTTCTTTTATGAAATCTTTATAGAGATTTGATTTATATGCTTTTTTTAACCAATCTTCAGAATTCTCATCTCCAATTTCCTGAATTAGATCTTTCAATTTATCATCCTTTTTGACCCATGAAAGCCAATTATTAAAAATCATTCTTCTACCATGAAAAGCATATGGTAAATGAAAAATCAAATGATTCCATTGATTGAGAAAATCAATTTTTTTGAAGGAATTGAAATGTTCAAATGCTTCGTCCATTCGATCGATGTAACATTCATTAGAGTATTGTCCATCAAATACTGGCTCCTCTTTATGAACTTCAATTTTTTTATTTTTATCACTCCAAAATTTGGATTCACTAAATACTTTTTCAAAGTCAGACTCTGAAATATCCAAATCTAATGTTTTTATTATTTCAGTAATGAGTTCCTTTTTTTCAAAAGTTCTTCTCGGCTTAAAAAAATCATTTTCACTTTTAGTTGCCACTCCCCATTGATTTTCAATTGAAAGAATGGATGGGTTCTCAGAAAGTAGAAGTGCAACTGCTCCTGCACCTTGAGTATACTCGCCAGTTGAATTTAAGCTGTATTTAGATAGATCAGAACATACAATAATTGCTTTTTTACCGGAATTATTAGAAATCCAATCTATACTATTTTGTAGGGCATCCACTCCACCAATGCAGGCAAAAGTCATATCTGTAATATCACAGTTTTTCAGGCAGCGTTCTCCAAAATCTTTTTTAAGATATTGTTCAACAAGATCTGTAGCATATGTAGCTGAGGGTTTGGAGGAATCAAGAGCACTTTCAGTCCCCATGTATATTCTCCCAATCTCATTGGGATTAATTTTATTTTTTACAAATAAATCAATTAAAGCATTAGCTGCAAAAGAAGATGGATCTTCGTCTGAATCAGGTATAGACATTTTTTCTAAACCCAATCCTTTTCTGAGTTTTTCATACTCCAAATCTCTATTTTTAGAAAGCTCCTTAATAGAAAGATATATTCTTGGAACATAAAAAGATATTGCGTCTATTCCAATTACACTCATAACATTCCTAGTTCTAATTTAGCTTCATCACTCATAAGTTCTTGTGACCATGGCGGTTCAAATGTAATTTCAACTTTTGCACTTTTTACTCCAGCAACAGTTTTCACTTTTTCTTCCACATCAACAGGTAAGGTTTCAGCAACAGGGCAGTTTGGAGTAGTTAAAGTCATAATAATTTTTACATCAAAATTCTCATTAATCATGATATCATAAATTAAGCCAAGTTCGTATATGTCAACAGGAATCTCAGGATCAAAAATAGTTTTGATAACTTTAATAATTTTCTCTCCCATTATATTTGGATCGAACTCTTTACTCATTTATTTTTTTATTAAAGCCAATGGCATAAAATTTAATTTTCTTTATCATATTATTCAGACCATTTGCACGATTAGGAGACAAATGCTGGCGCAATCCAATTTTATCAATAAAATCTAAATTTGATTCAATAATATCTTGTGGTTTTTGACCAGAAAATGTTCTTATTAATAAGCTAATAATTCCTTTTGTTATGATTGCATCACTATCAGCAAAAAAATTTACTTTTCCATTATCTTCAGTTGCGTGAAGCCAAACTTTACTTTGACAACCTTTAATGATATTATCATCCGTTTTATTTTCATTGCTAATTTTTGGAATATTTTTACCCAGATCAATCAGATACTCATATTTTTCCATCCATGAGTCAAACATATTAAACTCATCAACAATTTCATTTTGAATTTCAATTATTTCCAATTTGATAATCTTTTATTAAGATAGCATTCGAACTGCTTTTTTCAAAGAGTCTATTAATATATCAATTTCTTCAAAGTTATTATAAAAACAAAATGATATCCGTATAGTGCCAGGAATTTTAAAATAGTCCATAATTGGCTGTGCACAGTGATGTCCTGTTCTCACTGCAACTCCCATGTTATCAATTACACTTCCAATATCATAAGGATGAATATCACCTATATTAAAGGAGATAACAGATGTTTTATTCTCTGATTCACCATAAATTTTTACCCCATTAATTTCTTTCAATTTTTTAGTTGCATACGCTAATAATTTATCTTCGTATTTTTTAATATTATCTAATCCAATATCATTAATGTAATCAAGTGCAACACCAGAAGCAATTACCCCAGCAATATTGGGAGTTCCCGGCTCAAACTTGTTGGGTAAATCAGCATACGTAGTTTTTTCAAAAGTTACTTCATCAATCATTTCTCCACCGCCTTGATATGGTGGTAATTCTTCTAAAATCCTTTGCTTTCCATATAATATTCCTACTCCAGTCGGACCACAAAATTTATGCGCTGAACAAACATAAAAGTCAACATCAAGTTCTGTTACATCTACATGAAAATGAGGTACAGCTTGAGCGCCGTCAATTAATACTTTTGCGTCATATCGATGTGCTTTTTCAATTATTTTTTTGATTGGATTAACCGTTCCAAGAGCATTGGAAACGTGATTGACAAAAACAACTTTGGTTTTATTAGACAACAGTTTTTCGTAGATCTTTATATCTAGCTCTCCTAAATTATTCATTGGAATGACCTTCATTTTTGCCCCTGTTTTTTCACTTAGCATTTGCCATGGGACAATATTACTGTGATGTTCTAGTTGCGAGACAATAATTTCATCACCGGGTTTTAATGAGTTGATAAACCCATTGGCTATTAAATTGATGCTATGAGTTGTTCCAGAGGTAAAAATAATTTCTTTAGTGCTGTTAGCATTTAGGTGATCTTTGAATTTTTTTCTTGTATTTTCATATTTTTCTGTGGCTTTTTGACTCAAGAAGTGAACACCCCTATGAATATTTGAATTTAAATTTTTGTAATAATCAGAAATTGAATCAATAACACAATTAGGGGTTTGGGAAGTTGCAGCATTATCTAAGTAAATCAGATGATGCCCATTTACTTTGGCTTCCAATATTGGAAAATCTTTTCTAATTAATTCAAAATCTTTCACAGAAATATCTTAAATGTCAAAACCCATTTTTACTCCTAATTTTTTAGCTATTATTTTATTAACTCTAGCCTTTACCTCAGGAATATTTACACTTGCTAATACCTTATTTGCAAACCCATACATTAATAGTGCCATTGCTTCTTTTTTAGGAATTCCACGGGATCTCAAATAAAATAAAGCACTTTTATCTAATTGACCAACAGTACAGCCATGAGAACACTTTACATCATCTGCAAAAATTTCAAGTTGTGGTTTTGTATTAATAACTGATTTATCAGAAAGTAATACATTATTATTTGCTTGAAAAGCGTTAGTTTTTTGCGCCTCTTTTTCTACCAGTACTCTTCCGTTAAATACACCTACAGAATTATCATAATAAATTCCTTTATAATCCTGATAACTTTCACAATTTGGTTTTTTATGGTGAATAAGTGTATTGTGGTCAACGTGTTGATTTTCACCAATTATTGTAATTCCCCTGATGAAAGATTCAATTCTTTCACCGTTTTGAAATATATTTAGATTATTTCTTGTTAGCTCACCACCAAAAGAAAAAGTATGCAGACTATATGAGCTATTTCTTTCTTGACTGACAAAAGTATTATCTACAAGAGATGCGTTTTTATTGTCATTTTGTATTTTATAGTGCTTAACAATTGATTTTTTATTGCAGTAAATTTCAGAAACACTATTCACAAAAACGCTGTTCTCATTGATTGATTGAAATCTTTCTATAATTTCAAGATGTGAGTTTTCATCAACAACAATCAAGTTTCTTGGTTGAAACATTACAGACTCATTTTTTCCGGTGGAAAAATGTATTATTTGAATAGGTTTATCAACTTGGATATTTTTAGGAATATGTATATAAGATCCTTCACTTGAAAATGCAGTATTTAGGCTTGTTATCCCATCTTTTTTTGAAATCTTATCAAAATAATTTTCGATAATAAGATCATATTTTGACTGAGTGAGAGCAGAGGATAAAATACATATATCCATACCATCATGAGTAGTTTCAGAAAGATGTGAACAGTATTTTCCATCTACAAAAATTATTTTATAAGATTCAATGTCATCAATCAAATACTTTTTAATATCGCGGAATTCAAGGACTTCACTTTGATTGGGAAATAATTTGTAATCGTAATTAATTGCTTTTTTAAGTGAGGTGTATTTCCAATTTTCTAATTTTTTTGTAGGGAAACCCTCTTGTTCAAATTTTTTGATAGCTTTTGTTCGAATGCCGTGAACATAAGAGTCTACATTTTTTTGCTCTTCAAATGCGATAAAAGATGAAAGTAATTTTTCTTTAAGGTAAGACATTAACTATTTTTTTAATTCCTCTTTGATCCAATCATATCCTTTTTCTTCAAGCTCTAATGCTAGATCTTTAGTCCCAGACTTAACAATCTTTCCGTCAAATAACACATGAACATAGTCTGGTACAATGTAATCCAGAAGTCTTTGGTAATGTGTAATTACCATTATTGCATTTTTTTTACTTCTAAGTTTATTTACACCATTGGCAACAATTTTTAACGCATCAATATCCAAGCCTGAGTCAGTTTCATCAAGAATTGCAAGTTTAGGCTCTAACATAGCCATTTGGAAAATTTCATTTCTTTTTTTCTCACCACCAGAAAAACCATCATTAATTGAGCGAGATAAAAACTTACCATCAATTTCGAGCATGTTACTCTTTTCTCTCAACATTTTCAACATATCTTTTGCAGACATTTCTTTTTCACCTCTTGCTTTTTTGGTTTCGTTAATTGCTGTTTTTAAAAAATTGGTAATGGTAACACCTGGAATTTCAATAGGGTATTGGAACGACATAAATATTCCCTTATGAGCTCTTTCTTCAGGCGAAACATCTTCTAAAGATTCCTTTTCAAATAAAATATCACCTTTTGTAATTTCATATTCCTCTTTCCCAGTGATGACAGAAGCCAATGTACTTTTTCCAGATCCATTTGGTCCCATAATAGCATGCACCTCACCTGGTTTTATCTCTAAATTAATACCATTTAAGATACTTTTCTCCTCAATTTTAGCATGTATATCCTTAATTTGTAACATAATATTTTTTTATCCTACAGACCCTTCCAGGCTGATTTCTAATAATTTTTGTGCTTCTACTGCAAATTCCATAGGAAGCTTATTTAATACTTCTTTACTAAATCCATTTACAATAAGGGCAATGGCTCTTTCGGTATCAATTCCTCTTTGATTACAGTAAAATATTTGGTCTTCACCAATTTTGCTTGTGGTAGCCTCATGTTCAATTTGGGCAGATTGATTTTTTGTTTCAATGTAGGGGAATGTGTGGGCACCACATTTATTTCCTATAAGAAGGCTGTCACATTGAGAAAAATTTCTAGAATTTTTAGCTCGTGGACTGATATGAACCAAACCTCTGTAGCTATTCTGAGATTTACCAGCAGAAATTCCTTTAGAAATGATTGTCGATCTAGAGTTTTCACCGATGTGAATCATTTTAGTTCCTGTATCTGCCTGTTGAAAATTATTAGTAACTGCAATTGAATAAAATTCACCCACAGAATTTTTACCTTTCAATATACAGGATGGATATTTCCAAGTTACAGCACTGCCTGTCTCAACTTGTGTCCATGAAATTTTTGCATTGTTTTCACAAACACCTCTTTTAGTCACAAAATTAAAGACACCGCCTTTTCCTTTGGAATCTCCTGGAAACCAATTTTGTACAGTACTATATTTTATTTCTGCATCATCAAGTGCAACCAGCTCAACAACAGCTGCATGTAATTGATTTTCATCTCTACTTGGAGCTGAGCAGCCTTCTAAGTAACTCACATAGCTTCCTTTGTCAGCAACTACTAATGTTCTTTCAAATTGACCTGTTCCTGCTTCGTTAATTCTAAAGTAAGTGGATAGTTCCATGGGGCATTTTACTCCTTTGGGTATGTAGCAAAATGATCCATCACTAAATACTGCTGAATTTAATGCAGCATAATAATTATCTGTCTTGGGGACAACAGTACCTATATATTTTTTTACAAGCTCTGGATGTTTTTTAATTGCTTCATTCATGGAACAAAAAATAATACCTTTTTCACTTAAGGTGTCTTTGAATGATGTAGCAACTGAAACAGAATCAATCACAACATCCACAGCAACACCTGCCAATTTCTTTTGCTCATTAACAGAAATTCCAAGCTTTTTAAAAGTTTCTAGCAATTCAGGGTCAACTTCATCTAAACTGTTATATTTTGGTTTATTTGACGGTGCGGAGTAATATGAAATTTTCTGCAAATCAGGTTTTTCATATTTGACATTTGCCCATTCAGGCTCTTTCATCTCTTTCCATTTTTTAAATGCATCTAATCTCCATTTAGTCATCCACTCCGGTTCTTCTTTTTTCTTTGAAATAGCAACAATGATTTCTTCGTTGAGTCCCATCGGAAGAGTATCGGACTCAATATCTGTGTAGAAACCGTACTCATATTCTTTGGTTTCTAATTCCTTTTTTAAATCATCTTCTGTATACTTGCTCATAATTTTTATAATGAAAAACTTTCTCCACAACCACAGGTTCTGTTGGCATTTGGATTACTAAATACAAATCCTTTGCCATTTAATCCTCCAGAATACTCTAAAGTGGTTCCTGCTAAATACAAAAGACTTTTTTTATCTACAACAATTTTAATATCATTGTCTTCAAAAACTTTGTCATTTTCAAGAAGTTTGTTATCAAATTTTAAATCATAGGATAGTCCCGAACATCCACCGCTTTTCACCCCAACCCTGACAAAGTCTGAGCTATGGTTAAAACCATCATCTTCCATTAATTTAATTACCCTATTTCTAGCTGGATTTGTTATACTGATCACACCACTTAATTTAATCCACTACAAATATACGACATAGCCATATATTTTTTAAAAATATTATCAATATTACGGATTTGATTAACATAGATTTAACTAAAAGAATGTAAATTTACCCTCATGTTTGAAAATAAAGACAAAAACCTAACAAAGTTAGAAGATTTTGGAGAATTTAATCTAATAGATCTTCTAACAAAAGATTTAAAAATTAAACACAAGTCAACCATAAAAGCCATTGGAGATGATGCGGCTGTTTTAGATTATAAATCTAAGAAAGTATTGGTGTCCACTGATTTTTTAGTCGAGGGAGTACACTTTGATCTTACCTATATGCCAATAAAGCACCTTGGATATAAAGCTGTTATCGTTAACTTATCCGACATCTATGCAATGAACGGAATTGCTAAACATATAACTGTCTCTATTGCTATTTCTAATAGATTTACCAAAGAAGCAATGGAAGAGCTATATGCTGGAATTAATTTAGCTTGTGAAAAATATGATGTAGATTTTGTAGGAGGTGATACAACATCATCGGTCAAGGGACTTACAATTTCAATAACTGCCATTGGAGAAGCAAACTTAAAGGACATCGTGTACAGAAATGGTGCTAAACCAAATGATTTGATTGTTGTCACTGGAGATTTAGGCTCTGCATTTATGGGCTTGAAGGTGTTGGAGAGAGAAAAAGAAGTATTTAAGGTCAATCCCAAAAATCAACCTGATTTGCAGCAATATACCTATTTAATTGAAAGACAATTAAAGCCTGAAGCTAGAAAAGATATAGTAAGGCTTTTGCATGAGCTTAAAGTCAAGCCAACATCTATGATTGATATTAGTGATGGTCTATCATCAGAACTTCTACATATATGTAAGCAAAGTGGTGTTGGTTGCGATTTGTATGAAAATAAAATGCCCTTTGATCCACAGTTAATCTCAACCTGTGAAGAGTTTAAATTAAATGTTACAACACTTGCTCTAAACGGAGGGGAAGATTATGAGCTTTTGATGACTATTTCACAGAAAGATTATGAAAAGATTAAGGGAAATCCGAATTTGACCGTTATTGGATATATCAAAGATAAAAATACAGGAACAAATTTAGTATTGAGAGATAATTCAACTGTTGAATTGAAATCCAGAGGCTGGGGATCTAAAGAGGATTAAATATGAAAAGATTCTTGTTATTATTTTTTCTATATATTTTTCATTTTAACATCTATTCAGCTGATTATTATGTTTCTTCATCTGGAACTGATAATGAAAGTTGTGGAGCAATTAGTACCCCTTGCCAAACAATTCAATACTCGATAAATAAACTTAGCGCGGGTGACACCCTTTACATAAGAGAGGGTACCTACAGAGAAACCGTAACCATTACAAATGACGGAACGTCTGGTAACTTGATAACTATACAAAATTATCCTGGTGAAACAGTAACAATTGATGGAACTACTGACATCACAGGTACATGGAATACCTACAGTGATGTTTCTGGAGCATTTCAATTGTCTTACACAGGCGATATTACTCAACTTTTTGTTGATGATCAGCCAATGGTTAACGCGAGATGGCCAAATGCTCAATTTAATGATGATTCTATATTTTCTCATTCAACATGGGCTGAGGGAGATGAGGATAACAGTTCAAACGGATCATTAACAATTGATACTAGTGTTCATGATCCAGGAACTATTGATTTGGGTGGATCAATTGGAATTTTAAATATCGGTTCATTTAAAACATGGACTGTTGAAATTACTGATCATAATTTAGTGAGTGATGTTATTATCTATAATTCATCAGATCTAACTGGAAATTATAAGACTAAGCATCATTACTATTTTTTTGAAGGAAAAAAAGAATTTATTGATACTAATAACGAGTGGTTTCATGATAAAACTAATAATATACTGTACCTTTTTCCTGATGACGGATTGGATCCTTCCAACAGGTCTATAAAAGTAAAAACTACTGATTATAGAGTAACCTTTAATGCTGCAAATTATGTGAAATTTAAGGGAATTAACTTTTTTGCAACAACCTTTTTAATGACAGGTAATTCTGATAATAATATTATAGAAGAATGTAATTTTTATTTCCCAAGTGCTTCCAAAAGAATGCTTGGAACAACTAACGGAGTTGGAACTCCCAACGTAACAGAGTTAGAGGGAAATGCTGACAATAATTACATTTTAAAATGTTTATTTGAAAATTCTGAGGGAGAAGCCTTAAGAATTAAAGGGGACAACAACACAATAGAGAATAATTATTTTCATCATATTGATTGGAGTGTTTCTGATTTGGAATCATTAATGGTTTCCATATTGTGCACTGGTGATGACAATATATTTGATAATAATTCAATTCATACGACAGGAGCTTCTGCCACAGTTCTTCCCGGAGAAAGATCCATATTTAGTTATAATAACATCACTAATACTGGACTTCTACAGTCTGATGGTGCTGTATTTCAGGGAACTTCTGCTAATGTTTCTGGCTCTGTAGTTCATCATAACTATGTTTATGACACTGAAAAATATGCATTCAGATATGATGCCCCAGGTGGCGATGCATCTTCAGCTGGAAGTTATGGAATCATGCATCACAACATAGCAGATAATACAAATGGGTTAATGATTAAAGGGAATAACCAAATTATAGCTCACAATACAATTATTAACACACAAAACAATAAAAATGATATTGTTATCCTTTCTGAAGACTGTTCTAATACCAACACTTGGCTGTTTAATAATCTTGCAGAAAAAATAGGATCTCACAGGAGTGCCACGTCATTTTCACTTTCTGCTAACAGTCCTATGCCAATAGCTGGAAATGTTGGTGGCTCAGATTATGGTTACTTAAAAGATGATAATGGTACTGATAATACTAGTGATGATGATTTTTGGAGAGTCTGTATGAGTGGTGATACTTATTATAACGCTACTGCTGGTGTTGGAAGTTCACAAAACAACATAGATCAGATAAATATTTCAAGGACAGGGATTACTTATAATTCAGATATTGAAAGTCTGATAAATTATAATTCTGCTGACGGAAAAACTGAATCTGATTATCACCCAACGAGTAATACAATTATTGATCAAGGCGTTACTATCACAGGTACTCCAGCAAGCTCTACATCATATGGGCCATCATCAAATTTCAATTATACACCAATCACTGGAAGTTCAAGACAATTGGATCAAATTATTCCACATACAAACGTAGGGTCAGCAGCTGATATTGGTGCTTTTGAAGTTGGGGAATCTTGGACAACAGGAATCGATTGGACTCCAAAATTTCACACAACAATATGGAAAAAAACTGCTGCTTCAAGTGATTGGAATACCGCATCAAATTGGTCAACAGGTTATGTACCAACTGCTGATGTTCATGTTATCATTCCAGCAGGAGCAACACGTTACCCTGAAATTTCAAATACAGGTGCCGTATCAAAAAATATTACAATAAATAGTTCTGCTACGTTAACTATAAATAAAGGTTATGATCTTACTGTAGCTGGAAATTTC
>CACKQW010000003.1 GCA_902602415.1 uncultured Bacteroidota bacterium
AAAATTACCAGTAAGTGTTAAATCTTTACCAGCATTTATTGTAAGTGATCCTGAGGATTCTACGGTTAAGTTTGTTGCTACAATATCAGTTGTAGAAATTATAGGATTTGTACTAGAATCACGAATAAATATTTTGTCTCCACTTGCAGGAGCTGTTCCACTTGCCCAATTGCTACCAGTATGCCATGTTGCGTCGGTTAATCCATTCCAAGTATCAATTGAAGTAGCTCCTATCCAATATCCGGGATCATATCCACCAGGAGCATTTTGTGCACCATCACCATTTCCATTATCTCCATCTACTGTAAAGTTATTTACATTATATGTTGATTGAGGTGTAGTTACCGATGAAATTCTTTCAACTCTTCCATCTTCAAACTCAGATGTCGTGTTAGTTCCATCAGTACCTAATATGCCAAAAACATCTACAACAGTACCATCAGTCTCAGCCAATACATATTGATCATCCCCATTAGAGTCCGCTGTCCCTGCATCATACATGTCAGCTTCAAAACCATAAGTGCTTAAAAATTTTGCTTGCTGTTTTGCTAAAATAAAGAATTCACCGGGATTAAGAGTTCCAGATAAAGTATGTGAATCTGTAACATTTGGATAATTAGCATTTGCGTATAATATAATCTTATAACCCGATAGATCAATAGCACTAGCTGAAGAGTTATAGAGTTCTATATATCTTGCGTCATGATTGCCAGAACCATTAGGATCTGCAATTTCAGTTATAATTAATTGTGAAAAGCCGTTAAGACTAAAGATTAAAAATATAATCAATGTTAATTTTTTCATTATTTAAATTATTATCTTTAAAATTAATAATAAGAAAACTTTTTATAAATATATTTCAAGATTATTTAGTTATTATTATGTATTAATTAAATTAATGCAAAGAAATATTATAAATATTTAATTTTCAACAAAAATTATTAACCTTCTCATAATTTTTATATTGTGTGTTATTAAAATATGAAAAGTATATTTATCTTTTTTACGCTTCTATTTTATTCCTGCAATAATCAAATATTAATTCCAGACTATGAAAAATTTGTTTATGGAAATAAAGAATTAGCTTACAGAATTCTTTATCCGCAAAAATTTGATAAATCAAAAAAATACCCAATTAAACTTTTTTTACATGGAATTGGGGAAAGAGGCAATGATAATGAGTCACAATTAACCTATGTTGATAAAGTTTTTCTAAATAAAAAAAACTTCAAGGATTATCCATCCATTGTAGTTTTTCCACAGGCTCCTTTAACTGATAATTGGTCATCTTTTATTCGAGATGGCAATACATTATCCTTTCCAGAAAATGATCCTCCTACAAATTCTTTAAATTTGGTTATCAAGCTTATGGATTCACTAACCAATGAAAGTTATGCTGATAGAAAGAGAATTTATCTAAGTGGATTATCTAACGGCGGTATGGGATCCTTTGAGTTGTTGAAACACAGACCAAATATGTTTGCTTCTGCTGTAATAATTTGTGGAGGTGGAAATCCTGTGTGGGCTAAAGAATTTGCTAAATCTACCCCTGTATGGATTGCACATGGATCTAATGATCAAGTGGTTAAGCCTGATTTTTCACTAAAAATGGTTGAGGCAATAATAAATGAGGGTGGTAGTCCAAAAGTCACATTTTTTGAAAATGTTTATCACAACAGTTGGGATTATGTCTTTAGTGATGCTGAGTACTTAAAATGGATGTATTCTCTTTCTAAAAACTAATATACTCTGAAATTTCAAGTCCATATCCAATCATACCAACTCTTTTAGTCCCTTTTGTATTAGTGATAAGTCTTAGATTGGTTATATTTAAATCATGTAAAATTTGAGCTCCAATTCCAAAATCTTTATTGTCCATACTTAGTATTGGAACTTTGGCAATTTTATCTGTTTGTTGTTTTGTTTTAAGAATTTTTAGTCTTTTTAGTGTATCAACAGATTTTAGTTCAGGGCTAATAAAGATTATTGCTCCATATTTATTTTTATTGATAATTTCAAACATTTTAGACAAGGAGCCTTCTGTATCGGAGGTTAAAGTTTCAAGGATATCATTATTAACCGATTTTGAATTAATTCTTGTTACTACTTTATCTCCTTTTTCCCACACCCCTTTACTTAAAGCAATATGTACATTATTATTTGTTGTTTGTTTGTAGGCTCTTAATCTAAATTTTCCAAATCGCGTATTGATTTCAAAATCATCAACTTTATTAATAAGTGAATCATGTTTCATTCTATATGCAACTAGGTCTTCAATTGAAATTATTTTTAAATCAAATTTTTTTGCAACTTTAATCAAATCAGGAACTCTAGCCATTGAACCATCTTCGTTCATAATTTCTACAATAACCCCCGCTGGTTTTAAGCCGGCAAGTCTAGGAAGGTCTATAGCAGCTTCTGTGTGCCCTGTTCTTCTCAATACCCCTCCGTTTTTTGCAACAAGAGGAAAAACATGTCCAGGTCTTGAAAATTGATTAGCTTTAATTGTTTCGTCAATGAGCGCTTTTATTGTTTTAGCCCTATCAATAGCTGAGATGCCTGTAGTGACTCCATTACCTTTGAGATCTACAGAAACTGTGAATGCTGTGTCCTGAGGATCAGTATTTGTTCCAACCATTAGATCGAGTTTTAATCTTTTAGCAATACTTTCAGTAATTGGAGCACATATAAGTCCTCTACCATGTGTGGCCATAAAATTAATTATCTCTGGACTTATTAATTCAGCAGATGCTAGAAAATCGCCTTCATTCTCTCTGTTTTTATCATCAACAACAATGACTATTTTTCCTTCTTTGATGTCACAAACAGCTGATTCTATTGTATTTAGTGCAAATTTTGACATTTACTTATTTGGATTTAATAAATTAATAAAAAAAGAATAAAGCTTATTTGAAGATCCATCATTAGTTGCCCTGTGGGTCAAATAAACACTTATCGGAAGCATTATAATTGTCGATAACCAGCTAGATAATATCGGATTAATACTTCCATCTTCAGCAAGATTTTTTGAAAATATTCCTAAAAAATGATAGACCAGAAATAATAATATTGAAATTACCAATGGTAATCCATAACCACCTTTGTTAATTATTGTTCCAAGAGGAGCACCAATAAAAAATAATATTACACATGCAAATCCCAAAGAAAATTTATCGTGTAAAGTGATAATATGTTTGTTTAAATTCTGAGTTCTGTAGAGTTGAATTGTCTTATTTGATTTAATAATACTTATTGAACTTTTTATTGAACTTATACCTAGATCAAATAATTGTTTTTGTTTTTTTAGTTGAAATAATCTAAAAAAATCCTTATTAAAATAATCAATACCCTCTTTTGGGTTTAAATTATAGTCAAGTGTTTTGTAATTAGATCTGGTAATCATTTTTGATTCGATTACATCAATGTCTATTTCTCTCTTTTTTTTAAGGGAATCAATAGCAAAATCAAGTTCGTTTATATTCATCATCGAATATTGATTTATGTCGTTAACTTCGTCAAAATCTATTTGATTAATTTTTCCAATGTCGATATTGATAACATATTCTTTAAATTTACTCTTTATAAAGGGTTTATTTGTTTTATTTTTATACTCATCTGAAATAATCTCATCATAATAATATCCATCAAATAATACTAATTTTAAAATGTTTGAATTATCACTTGAAAGTATTTTACCTTTATTAGATTTAATCACTGTATAATTTCCAGCCTTTTGTTTTTTTTGATGAATAATAATATTTTCTAGATTTCTTCCATCGACCCCATATTTGTTTTCAACCTTGATGTTGTAGTTTCCAATTTGACTAAATTGACCTTCAGCTATCGCCATAGTGGGTTTAACTTTTGCAATATTTTTCCTTAGATTACGAAAATTATATTCAGAGATTGGAATAATATAATTTGAAAATAAAAAAGTTAAAAATCCCAAAAATACGGTAAAAATTATCAAAACTCGCATGGATCTCTGTAGTGAAATTCCACTTGCTTTCATTGCAGCAAACTCATAATTTTCCGATAAATTTCCAAAAACCATGATACTAGAAAGGAGAATTGTTAATGGTAGTACAATTACCACAAGTCTAGGAGAAATATTCAAAAGAAACCTAAAAATAATTTCAAGTTCCAAATCTTTTCCCGCTAACTCAGAGATATATAACCAAACAGATTGTAATAAGAAAATTAACATCAAAATGATAAATGCACTAAAAAGTGTCTTTATGTATGATTTGAGTATGTAGAAATCAAGTATTTTCAAAAAAAACTAATCTAATATGTTCATGTAGTATCCATCGTACTTAGCTGAATCAAAAACAAATAAATTTTCATTTAAAGAAACATTGAACTCAAAATCAACAATAGAGATAGTAGTAATTGTTTCGTTTTTTCCAGTTTCAACTACCTCATATATCTGATTAAACTCAGTATCTATTCCCAAATCAATATACTTTATATCTGCTTCTGAATCCATTGGAATCAACTTGACATATTGTATTTTTTTTCTGAAGTCTGTATTACCAATGTACTTAACACTACCCATTTCAAAATAATATCCTTCTTCATAAAAATAAAGCATCTTATTTGGAGTTATTGTTGTTTCATCTTCAGGATTTTGACTTGAAATAGTTACTTCTTCATCATCTGGGCTAATAGTGTAAAGCTTATCGCCATCAAATATCCTTGTAATACCAAGCATTTCAAATCTCCAATTGTCTTTTTCTGTAATAAAACTGCCTCTATTAGTATAATTAATATCTTCTTCTAAATTATTAAGTGTATATGTGTAATTAATATAAATATTATCATAACTCTTAATATTTTCTGAAACTTTATTTAGTAGCTTTTCCGCATCTGTGTCTACTTGAGAATATGAAAGACTATAGAAAATTGAGATAGTCAAAAATATGTATTTTTTCATTTTATTTTTATTATTCATTTTCGAGATGACGATCAAGTGACTGAAGATCACTGATCAAAACTTGCCTTGCTTTACTTCCTTCAAAAGGCCCAACTATACCAGCAGCCTCTAATTGATCAATCAATCTACCTGCTCTGTTATAACCTAACTTGAGTTTTCTTTGTAAAAGTGATGCAGAACCTTGTTGAGCAGTAACTATTACTTCAGCTGCCTCTCTAAATAAAGCATCTCTATCTTCAATACTAATATCAATATTTGTTCCAATATCTTCAGAAATGTATTCTGGAAGTTGATAAGCATTAGGATATGCCTTTTGAGAACCAATAAAATCAGTTAATAACTCAATTTCAGGCGTATCAACAAATGCACACTGGATTCTAACTAATTCATTGCCTTGAGTAAATAACATATCACCTCTTCCAATTAATTGATCAGCACCAGAACTGTCTAAAATTGTTCTTGAGTCAATTTTTGAAGTGACTCTGAATGCAATTCTAGCTGGAAAATTTGCTTTAATGACACCTGTAATGACATTAACTGAAGGTCTTTGAGTAGCAATAATTAGGTGAATTCCTATTGCTCTTGCTAATTGTGCTAATCTCGCAATTGGAGTTTCAACTTCTTTACCAGCTGTCATGATTAGATCAGCAAATTCATCAACAACTAAGACAACATAAGGTAAAAACCTGTGTTCATCATTTGGATTTAGTTTTCTGTCTTTGAATTTTTTGTTATACTCAACGATATTTCTGCAAGATGCATTTTTTAATAGCTCATATCTATTATCCATTTCTATGCACAATGAGTTCAAAGTATTAATTACCTTTTTATTATCAGTGATTATAGCCTCTTCACTATCAGGGAGTTTAGCTAAATAGTGTCTTTCAATTTTGTTGTATAGAGTTAATTCAACCTTCTTTGGATCAACTAAGACAAATTTTACCTCTGCAGGATGTTTTTTGAATAGTAAAGATGAAAGAACAGCATTTAAACCTACTGACTTACCTTGTCCTGTTGCGCCAGCCATAAGTAAGTGAGGCATCCTAGCTAGATCAAAAACTAAAGTTTCATTGCTGATGGTTTTTCCAATGGCAACAGGTAATTCCATTTCAGATTTTTGAAATTTTTCTGAAGAAATAACAGAATGCATTGAAACCACAGTTGGATTTTTGTTAGGAACTTCAATACCAATAGTTCCTTTTCCTGGAATGGGCGCAATAATTCTAATTCCTAGTGCAGAAAGTGATAATGCTATATCATCCTCTAAGTTCTTTATTTTTGAAATTCTGACTCCTGCTTCTGGAATAATCTCGTATAAGGTAACAGTTGGTCCAATTGTAGCTTTTATATTCGAGATTGCAATATTATAGTTAGCTAACGTTTCAACAATTTTATTTTTATTTTCTTCTAACTCCTCTTTGTCAATTGTTATTTTTTCAGAATCATATTGTTTCAAAAGTTTGAGTTTTGGGAATTGGAACTTACTTAGTTCAAGAGTTGGATCAAATTTTCCAAAATTATCTACTAGCTCATCTGAAAGGTTATCAATTTCTGACTTTTCTTCAATAATTTTTTCAACTTGAATATCTAAATCATCACTGATTTTTTTATCCTCAATTTCAATTTTTTCTGGATTTAATTTAGTAAATTCAAGATTAGTAGATATTACCTCACTTATTTGATTTTCAGAAAAATCATTATTATCATTTGATTCATTTTTTTCAATTTCATCGTATATTTCCTCATCTTCATTATTAGAACTCTCGTCAATATTATTTTTTTTAAACTGCTTGAAGAAATTTCTGATTTTTTTAAAATCATCAACTCCGATTTTCAGTCTGAAAGTAAAATAAATAAGTGTCATGAAAATTATCAAAAATATTATCCCAAGGTTACTAATATATGTGTCTAATAATTTATTTATCTCAAAGCCAATTACTCCAGAAAAAACACTATCAGCGTTGATTGATGCAAAAATGATTGAAAAATAAAAAATTAGATAAAATCCCCAAGCCCAATTTTTTAGTAAATTTTTATTTTTTATATCCAGTAAAATGTGAAGTGCACTTAAAAAAATTAGAAAAGATAAAATAATAGAACTTATTCCAAACCCTTTATATATAAAAAAATCACTTATTCTGGCACCTAATTTTCCTAAAATATTTGAGTTTATTTCATTTTTATCAAAGAAATTATTTAGTGAGCTCTGATCAATTTCACCTGTGAAAATATATGAAACAAAAGAAGAAAATAGGAATATTGCTATAATAATTAGTGCGCTACCAATAAATAACCTTTTGGAGCTAGATAGTTCTTTTTTTTGTTTATTCTTGATAAAAGAAAATATACTTTTCAAAAAATTAATTTTTCAACAATTATGCTGCAATTTAATAATCATTTAACCAAGAATGAATTTTTTAATAAAATTTTAAAACTTGATTTTTTTAATCTTTACATCCAGAGCAGCATATAACAAGGTTGTTATTGGGCTAAGCCAATTAAAAATAGCATAGATAAAATAATCAAAAACAGACACCCCTAAAACTCCATAATGATATGCTCCACACGTGTTCCATGGAATTAATGCAGAAGTTACGGTTCCTGTATCCTCTAATGTTCTACTTAAATTCTCTGAGTTCAAATTCCTTTTTTCAAAAGCTTTTTTGAACATTTTACCAGGGATGACAATAGCAAGATATTGATCAGACGCAATAATATTAACGCCTAAACAGCTAGCTGCAGTACTCAAAAAAAGTTTAAAATTACTTTTTGCTTTGCTCAGTAAAGATTTTGTTAGTGAATTAAGTGCTCCAATGGCGTCCATACATCCTCCAAATATCATAGCTGCAATGGTGAGATAAATTGTCCACAACATTCCTTTCATTCCACCCCCTGCATATAGTCTTTCAATTCTTGGGTCTTCTGTCTGAATTACCGAATCAGTAAAAATTGATTGAACGATTGAAATATAATTAGATTCATTTAAAGACTGTAGTATATCATTTTGAAATAGTAAGGCTGTTATACTTGCACCAATAATACCAATTAACAAAACTATTATGGGTCGAAATTTTAAGAACGCAAGAAAAATCACCAAAAAAGGAACAATAAAAAGTATTGGTGATATATGAAAGTCGTTTAATATAGTAGTTGATAAAGTTGAGATGTCATTTAACTCATTTGAGTTGGGTGTTTTCAAATTAAATCCAATTATAATGAAGCAAACAAAAGTTATTATAAATGTTGGAAAGGTAGTGTAGGTCATATATCGAATATGTGTGTAAAGATCCGTTTCAGTTATTGCCGGAGCTAAGTTTGTAGTATCACTAAGTGGAGACATTTTATCTCCAAAATATGCCCCAGAAATTACGGCTCCCGCTGTCATTCCAGCTGGTATACTAAAAGCAATACCAACAGCAACCAAAGCAATACCAACCGTAGCTGAAGTTGTGTATGAGCTTCCAGTTGTAAGAGATACTAACGTTGAAACTACTAAGGTTATTGGTAAAAAGGCTTTGAGCGAAACCAAATCTAATCCATAGTAAACCATAGCTGGAATAATTCCGCTAACTTTCCAAGTTCCTGCAAGAGCACCCACCAAGAATAAAATGATTATGGGAGTTAAAATATTTTTAATGTTTTTAAGAACAGTGTAAATAATTTTTGAAAACTTTACTTTTTCCGTTATTCCGATTAATAATGACAGGAAAGCAGATAATAAAATTATATAATGGAAGGTATAATCTCCAAACCAGTCATTATTTTCAAAAAATAAAATATTAAAAAGAAGTAAGAATGTCAGAAAGATGACAGGAATCAAAGATTTATAAACACTAATTTTATAATCTTTTCCGGACATACTAAATAATTTTTAGATTTTTTAAAGATTTATGAATTCCAATAAATGTTCTTGAAATATCTTCGTCAATACCAACAGAAAACCTTATTAACCCTTCACTTAATCCCATTTTTTTCTGATCATCATCTGATATTTCAGATGAGGTAGAAGATCCAGGAGTGCAAAATAATGTTTTATAAAATCCAAGACTCACAGCTAAATAACCTAAGTTTTTCTTTTGCATTTGTTCCATAAGTTTATTAGCATTTTCTTTCGAACCTACATCTATACTTAACATTCCACCATAACCAAATTCTTTATTCATCATTTTTGAAAATAAATTGTAAGATGGGTGTGACTTTAAACCTGGATAAATAGTCCTAATACCTATATTTTCAAAAGATTTTGCCAAAAACATTGCATTTTCACTATGCTTTTTAATTCTGATATGTAAAGTTCTCATATTTTTAAGAACAGATGCAGCTCTTAAACTATCCATTGTAGTTCCCATCAGCATAAAAGAACCATTATTTACATCTCTAATTGATTCAATGAAGCTACTTGAGCTGCATACAACTCCTGCTATGGTGTCACTTGTGCCATTAATAAATTTAGTAAGACTATGAATGATGATATCGGCACCAAAGTTTTTTGGAGCTACAGAAAGTGGTGTAAATGTATTGTCAACTACTAGTTTTAAATTATGTTTTTTTGCAATTGATGATATTTTTTTTAGATCAGCAACCTCTAACAATGGATTGGAGGCAACCTCGCAATAAATAATTTTAGTATTTGATTTAATAGAATTCTTAATTTGATTTAAGTCCGTTATGTCAACAAAGGATGTGCTTATTTTATAATCTGGAAGAAAATTTTTGAAAAAAGCATATGTACCGCCATATATTGTTCTGCTTGATATTATATGGTCGTCAGTTTTACATAGCTGAAATATTGTTGAAGTTATAGCACCCATTCCAGATGAAAATACATTTGCTGCTTCAGTATTTTCTAATGCGGCACAGGCCTTTTCCAAATATAAATTACTTGGGGATGAATTTCTTGAATATAGATAACAACCATCAGTATTTCCTTCGAAAGTTTCAGACATAGAATTAGCTGAAAGAAATGTGTAGGTAGATGAGTCTGAAATGGATGGGTTTACTCCCCCAAACTCACCAAAAAACTGCAAATCTTGTATTTTGTTTGCTGGCTTAGATTTCATGAGCTGTATAGTTATTTAGTTTGTAATAAACACGAAATTACCAAAATCAATTTTAATACTTTAAAAATCAATTTAAGATTTAATTATTTGTATTTTTGAGTTTAAAATAATTCTGATGAATTTTTATGATTTTCTTGTGATTGGTTCTGGGCCTGGAGGATATGTTTCTGCTATTCGTGCTTCACAGCTAGGCATGAAAACAGCAATCGTTGAAAAGTATCCTAATATGGGGGGTACCTGCTTAAATGTTGGATGTATTCCCAGTAAGTCCTTATTAGATTCATCACATCATTACGAAAATGTGCTGCATAATTTTGATGAGCATGGAATTGTTATTCAAGGTGATGTTAAGCTTGATTTAGATAAAATGATGAGTAGAAAATCTGCCGTTGTTGAGCAAACTACAAAAGGATTAGATTTTTTAATGAAAAAAAACAAAATAGAAGTTTTTGAAGGTACTGCTTCATTCATAGATGCTAATACTATTGATATTAATAATGGAAAAGAATCTAAAAAAGTTACTGCCAAGAACATTATAATTGCTACTGGAAGTAAACCAACTAAACTTCCTTTTATTGATTTTGATGGAGATAGAATTATCTCATCCACTGAGGCTTTAAAGCTGAAGGAGATTCCTAAGCACTTAATAGTTGTAGGAGGGGGGGTAATAGGTCTTGAGTTAGGGCAGGTTTACAAGAGATTGGGATCTGATGTCACCGTAATTGAATTCCAAGACAGAATTATTCCTAACATGGATGGAAGTCTTTCAAAAGAGTTAGCAAAAGTTTTTAAGAAGAGTGGTGTTAAAATTATGACCAATCACAAAGTTAAAAGTATTAGTAGAAAAGATAATATCGTTACTGTTGCTGCTGAAAATAGCAAGGGTGAAGATCAATTATTTCAAGGTGATTATTGTTTAATAGCTATTGGTAGGACTGCGTATACTGAGGGATTAAAGCTTTCAAATATTGCTGTAGAAACAGATGAACGTGGCCGTATTAATGTGAACGAAAACCTTCAAACGTCTATTCCCCATATTTATGCTATTGGGGATGTGATCAAGGGCTCGATGTTAGCTCACAAGGCAGAGGAGGAGGGTGTATTTGTTGCCGAACATATTTGTGGTCAAAAACCTCATATTGATTATAATTTAATACCCGGTGTAGTATATACATGGCCTGAAGTTGCTTCTGTTGGAAAGAATGAAGAAGAATTAAAACAGATTGGCGTTAGTTATAAAGTCGGTCAATTTCCGATGAGAGCCCTTGGAAGGAGTAGGGCAAGTTCTGACTTAGATGGTTTTGTGAAAATTTTGGCTGATTCTGACTCTGATGAAATTTTAGGAATACATATGATTGGGGCACGATGTGCTGATTTAATTTCAGAAGCTGTTGTAGCTATGGAATATAAAGCATCTGCTGAAGATATTGCAAGGATATCGCATGCTCACCCTACTTTTTCGGAAGCGATTAAAGAAGCAGCACTTGCCGCAACAGAGGATAGAGCAATACACATATAGCTTAATTTAAAGCTTTATTTTTCAATATTGATTATGTTAAGTAAGTTTCAATCACATATCAAGAGTAATTATTCATTTTTACTAAAGGAACGATTTATTCTTTGCTGTTCGGGGGGAGTTGATAGTGTAGTTCTACTTCATTTATTTAAATCGATGACAACTGATTTTGTAGTAGGACATTGCAATTATAATTTACGTAAAGATATAAGTAATATGGATGAACAATTTGTGAAAGATTTGTGTGAAAAAGAAAATCTAAAGTTTTACAGTAAATCTTTTGATACATTAAAAATTAAAAAAAAATTAAAAAAATCAACTCAAGTTGTTGCGAGAGAGCTCAGATATGAATTCTTTGAAGATCTTTCAAAAAAAAATAATATTAATTACATTCTTACAGCACATCACATGAATGATAGCATGGAAAGTTTTTTTATCAATTTGTCTAGAGGATCTGGAATAGACGGATTAATCGGAATCCCTGAGAATAATGGAAAAATTCTTAGACCTTTCATAAATTTTGAAAAAAAAGAAATTCTTGAATATGCTATGAAAAATAAAATTAAATGGAGAGAGGATTCATCAAACCAATCTAATATCTATCTAAGAAATAAAATCAGAAATGAACTTGTTCCCTTGCTTAATTCATTGGAAGGAAACTTTACTAAAAATTTTCAAAAAAGCATCAGGTATTTAAAATTATCAAATTTATTAATATATGATAAAATTGAGGAGCTAACAAAAGAATACATAAGTTATGATAAAAATGATATCTTAATTAACATTAAGAAGCTAAATTTATCTACTCACAAAGAAGCATTCTTGTATTATTTGCTAAGAAATTACGGATTTAATGATTGGGATAAAATATTATTGCTTGATCAAGGTGAGCGTGGTAAGAAAATTTACAGTAACACGCATATACTATTTAAATCTTTAGGGAAATTAGTTTTAAGAAAGAAAATGCAAAATAATGTCGTAGAAATAACTTTGGATAAACCTTCCAAAAACACAAAATTTGGTAATTCTTTAAAAATAAGTTTTCATAGTGCTGAAACAGTAAATAAAAACAAGGAAAACTTAATAAGTGTCGATTTCAAAAAACTTTTATTTCCATTAAAATTAAGGAATGTTAAAAATGGAGATTATTTTTTTCCAATTGGAATGATCGGAAAAAAAAAGGTTGTAAAATTTTTAAAGGATAGGAAAATTAACTCCGTTGATAAGTTTAATAAATTGGTTTTGGTAAACGGAGACGATGAAATCATTTGGGTTGTTGGAATGAGATTGGATAGAAGGTTTTCAGTTTCTGATGGTTCAAAAAAAATTATTGATATTAAAATTGATAACGATTAGCTTAAATATTTGAGAATCTTTTTTACCAAGTTCAATTTATTTTTGTACGGTGCATATCTAAGGTTGTTTTCTAGCCACATTTTTCTTTTAACTATAGATTTTTTATGAGTAAACAAATCAAAGCTGGATTTACCATGATAAGATCCATAACCACTATTTCCAATTCCTCCAAAGGGTAGGTTTGGATTTGTTAAGTGAATAATGGTATCATTAACAACTCCACCACCAAATCGGTATCTGCGGATAATATTTTCACTAAATTTTTTATCGTCAGAAAAAACATAGAGTGCAAGTGGATCTGGGTTTGAAAGAATTATCTTATCAATTTCAGAAACCTTTTCAAATGAAAAAATTGGCAAAATTGGACCAAAAATTTCACTTTGCATAACCTCACTGTTTATATTTGGTTCGTCAATTATGGTTGGATATATTTTACTTTCATCAGAGTCATATTCACCTCCAAACAAAATCTTATTTGTATTGATTAAATTAATAAGTCGATTAAAGTTTTCTGCATTAACAATTTTTGTTGTGTTTGTATTTGCAGATAAATCTTTACCATAAGTTACTTCAATTCTGTAGGAAAGTTCCTTTATTAAATCATTTTTAATGGATTTATGAACCAATATATAGTCTGGTGCAACACAAGTTTGTCCAGCATTCATAAATTTGCCCCAAACAATTCTTTTACATGCTATTTTTAAATTTGTTTTTTTGTCTATAATACAAGGGCTTTTACCGCCCAATTCAAGAGTGTGAGGAGTTAGCTGTTTCGCAGCTTCTGCTGCTACAATTTTACCAACGCGAACACTTCCGGTGAAAAAAATATAATCCCATTTTAATTTTAAAAGTTTTGATGCTACTTTATAGTCACCTTCGACCACACAGACTAAATCAGAAGGAAATATTTTTGAAATTATTTTGTTTACAAGTCTAGAGGTTTCAGGAGTGTGTTCACTAGGTTTTAATACAACAGTATTGCCGCAAGAAAAAGCTGATAACACAGGAAGAATTGCTAATTGAAAAGGGTAATTCCATGGGGATATAATCAGTACTTTACCATAGGGTTCACTATATACAAAATCATTTGAGGGAAAGTTAATTATTGAGCTTTTAACCTTTTTGGGTTTTGACCATTTATTAAGATGTGTAATAAACAATTCTATTTCATTGAGTAGGAATCCAATTTCAGAAGTATAAACTTCAAATTTTGGCTTGTTTAAGTCATTGTGTAACGCAGAATAAATATTATCTTCATTTTGTATAATTTCCTTTTTAAGTTTATTTAAATAGTTAATTCTTTCACCAACACTTAATTTAGATATATTTTGAATATTTTCAATTTTTTGTAATTCTTTACTCATACTTTATAATTCTTTCCAAATATCGTGCTCAAATAGTGGAGCACTAATTAAAATTTTTTTCTTGGTCACCGGATGTGAAAAACTTATTTTTTTTGCATGTAAACAAATACCTCCATCTTTATTACTTCTTTCATATCCATATTTCAAATCCCCTTTAATCGGACATCCTACAGCACTGAGTTGGGTTCTGATCTGATGGTGTCTTCCTGTCTCTAAAAGTACTTCTAGTAAATAATAATTCTTAAGTTCTTTGATAATTTTATAGTGAAGGATGGCTTTTTTTGAATTTTCAGTTTCTTTTTTAAAGTGAGTGGACTTATTATTTTTTGGATTTTTTTTTAACCAATGGACTAAGGTGTCATTTCTTTTTTCTGGTTTGTTTTTTGTTATTGCCCAGTAAAATTTTTCAATTTCTGAGTTTTTTATCATGTTATTTAGTCTTTTTAAGGACTTTGAAGTTTTTGCAAAAATCACAACTCCAGAAGTTGGTCTATCAATTCTATGAACAACTCCGAGAAAAACATTATTTAGTTTATTGTATTTTTTTTTTAAAAATGATTTTACAATTTCGGATAATGGATTATCACCTGTTTTATCACCTTGAACAATATCTCCAACTCTTTTATTTACTGCAATGATATGATTGTCTTCATATAATACGATCAGATTATCAATATTTGATAATTCTTTCAAAATTAATATTGCTCATTTTTATTGGGGAAGCTCCCCTTTTTGATGTCTTTTGAAAAATTGGAAATAGCATCAACCATATCATCATGTAAATTCATATATCTTCTTAAAAATCTAGGATTAAACTCTTTAGTCATCCCAATTAAATCATGAAGAACCAGTACTTGTCCATCTACCTTATTCCCAGCGCCAATTCCAATTATTGGTATATTAATTTCTTTTGCAACCTTTTCAGCCAAGGAGCTAGGTACTTTTTCCAATACTATTGCAAAGCATCCAATTTTTTCTAAATATTTAGCATCAGTTAGAAGTTGATTAGCCTCTTCTTCTTCTTTAGCTCTCACAGTATAGGTGCCAAATTTATAAATTGATTGTGGTGTTAATCCCAGGTGTCCCATTACAGGAATTCCAGCATTTATAATCCTTTTAATGGAGTCCTTAATTTGTTTTCCGCCTTCCAATTTAACTGCGTGTGATCCACTTTCTTTCATGATTCTTATTGCAGATTCTAAGGCAGCTTGAGAATCACTTTGATAAGTTCCAAAGGGAAGATCAACTACAACTAGCGCTCTTTTTACAGCTCTGATAACAGAGGAGGCATGATATATCATTTGATCTAGAGTTATGGGTAAAGTTGTTTCATGTCCTGCCATTATATTACTTGCAGAGTCACCAACCAAGATGACATCAATTCCAGATTTATCAACAATGCCAGCTGTTGTGTAGTCATAAGATGTTAGCATTGAAATTTTATCCCCGCTATCTTTCATTTCTTGCAAAGATTTAACGGTAATTCTCTTGTAAACTTTCTTCATCAAAATTTCTTGTAAATAGTAAGTAAATGTAATAAATAATATGAAATGCAAAAATCAAATGTCAATATATTTAAAATTATTTTACCCTGAAAACGCTATATAAATACGACATTATGTCATGGAAAATTTAAATTTACTGACAAAATTGTAATAAAAATCAAATGGCACAATGATTGAACATTGACATAACAAATAATAAAAAAATTAAATATGAGTAAAATAATTGGAATTGACTTAGGAACAACAAATTCTTGTGTTTCCGTAATGGAAGGTAATGAGCCAGTAGTTATCCCTAATTCAGAAGGAAAAAGAACCACTCCGTCTGTAATTGCTTTTGTAGATGGTGGTGAAATTAAGGTAGGTGACCCTGCTAAAAGACAGGCAGTAACGAATCCTACCAAAACAGTTTATTCTGTAAAAAGATTTATGGGAAATAAATTTTCTGAATCTAAAAAAGAAACAGAAAGAGTTCCCTACAAAGTGGTGAAGGGAGATAATAATACCCCTAGAGTTGACATTGATGGAAGATTATATACACCACAAGAGTTATCTGCAATGATTCTACAAAAAATGAAAAAAACAGCTGAAGACTATCTTGGAACAAGCGTAGAGGAGGCAGTAATTACTGTACCTGCATATTTCAATGATTCTCAGCGTCAAGCAACCAAGGAGGCAGGTGAAATTGCCGGACTGAAGGTAAAAAGAATTATCAATGAGCCAACATCTGCTGCATTAGCATATGGCCTTGATAAAAAAGGCAAAGATCAAAAAATTGTAGTTTTTGATTTTGGAGGAGGTACCCATGATGTTTCCATCCTTGAATTAGGTGACGGTGTTTTTGAAGTTTTATCTACCGACGGAGATACTCATTTAGGTGGAGATGACGTTGATGAAAAAATTATTGATTGGTTAGCTGAAGAGTTTAAAAATGATGAAGGTATTGATCTAAGAAAGGACCCTATGTCTTTACAGAGATTAAAAGAAGCTGCTGAAAAAGCTAAAATTGAATTATCATCATCCACACAAACGGAAATTAATCTTCCTTACGTAACAGCTACGGATAGCGGTCCTAAACACTTAGTTAGGTCTTTAACAAAGGCAAAATTTGACCAGTTAATTGACGATTTAGTTAAGAGAACAATAGAGCCCTGTAAAAAAGCAATTAAAGCAGCTGGATTATCAAAAGGAGATATCGATGAAATTATATTAGTAGGTGGTTCTACAAGAATTCCTGCTGTTCAAGAAGCAGTTGAAAAGTTTTTTGGAAAAAAACCAAGTAAGGGTGTTAATCCCGATGAAGTTGTCGCTGTTGGAGCTGCAATTCAAGGAGGTGTTTTTACTGGAGACGTAAAAGATGTTTTATTATTGGATGTAACTCCTTTATCTCTTGGAATTGAAACGATGGGTAATGTAATGACAAAACTAATTGAGGCAAATACTACTATACCTACGAAAAAATCTCAGGTTTTTTCAACTGCAGCTGACAATCAGCCAGCAGTAGATATTAGAATTGCTCAAGGTGAAAGACCAATGTATCCTGATAACAAAGAAATTGGAAGATTTCAGCTAGCTGATATACCTCCAGCGCCTAGGGGAGTACCTCAGATTGAAGTAACTTTTGATATTGATGCAAATGGAATATTGAATGTAACAGCAAAAGATAAAGCAACCGGAAAAGAACAAAATATCAGAATTGAAGCATCATCAGGACTTACTGAGGAAGAAATCGACAGAATGAAAAAAGATGCTGAAGCAAATGCTGAAGCGGATGCTAAAGCAAAGGAATCTGTTGATAAACTAAATAGTGCTGATTCAATGATTTTCCAAACAGAGAAGCAACTCAAAGAATTTGGTGATAATCTTTCTGAGGACAAAAAGAAGCCAGTGGAAGCTGCTCTTGAAGATTTAAAAAAATCATTTGAAAGTAAAGATCTTGAAAAGATTGACAAAGATCTTGAAAAACTAAATGAAGCTTGGAAAGCAGCAAGTGAAGAGATGTACAAGGCGCAACAAGAACAACAAGCCTCCAGCGATCAAAATAATAAGCAAAAAACTGATGCACCGAAAGATGATTCAGAAAATGTTGAGGATGTTGAGTTTGAGGAAGTCAAAGATTAATTATAAAGTTTTTTTATTTACGAAAAGGGCACAAAATTGTGCCCTTTTTTTATGTAAATTTGTCACTTATAGAAACTGAATTGGAAAAATCTGATATCTTAAAGGAAATTAACTCCAAAGCTCATAACACATTGATGAGCACTCTAAGCATTGAATTTATAGAAATCGGTAAAGATTTTATTGTTTGTAAAATGCCTGTAAATAATAAGGTTCATCAACCAGATGGAATATTACACGGTGGAGCAACTGCAGCCTTGGCTGAAACTGTTGGGAGTGTAGCATCTAGATACTTTATAAATGATGATTCTGTTTCTGTTAGGGGGATTGAAATTACAACAAATCATGTTAGAAGCATCAGCGATGGATTTGTTTTTGCAAAGGCTACTAGTATACATATGGGAAGAACCATGCAAATTTGGCAAATCAAAATTACTGATGAAAAGAATAATTTAATTTCCATGGCTAAATTAACAACACTGTCAATCAAAAAAAAATAAGATGTATATAAAACAAGTAATTAGAAATAGAGAAAACTGGTGGTATTATATTTTTGGAATTGTTCTCATCGTTCCAGCTATGACATTTATATTTTCAATACCCCACGGAGTTGCAATTGCAATCAAAGCATTTGGTGATGAGGAACTAACCAAAAAGTTAGCTGAAAATGATATAAATGCTATGATGACAATTTTAGAGTCAAATCTTAATTTGTTTTTGATGTTATTTAGTTTTTTAGGAATGCTCTTGGGTGTTTTTCTAACTGTTAAATTTATTCATAAGAATTCGATTCGAGAACTTACCACTTCAAGACCCCGTATTGATTGGAATAGGGTCTTTTTTTCCTTTTTATTGTGCGGATCGGTAAGTGTAATTATGATAGGAATAGATTACAATTTTATTTCAACAGCAGATTATGCTTGGAACTTTAAACCAATTCCTTTTTTGATCCTATTTCTAATTTGTATTGTAATGATTCCTATTCAAACTTCAGCTGAAGAGTACCTATTTAGAGGTTATTTAATGCAAGGAATTGGAGTGATTACTAAAGTAAGGTGGGCGCCTCTTCTTTTGACTTCTATTTTATTTGGTTTAATGCATTATGCAAACCCAGAAATTGACAAACTAGGATATGGAGTTTACGTTTTTTATATTGGTTCGGGATTGTTTGCTGGAATTGCAACATTAATGGATGAGGGAATGGAGTTGGCTTTAGGATGGCATGCAGCAAATAATTTCTTTACTGCATTGCTTGTTACCGCTGATTGGACTGCTCTTCAAACACATTCGGTTTTAAAAGATATTTCAAATCCAGAATCGCTACCTCTCGAAGAAGTTTTAATACCAGTATTGATTTTCTTTCCAATTTATCTTTACATTTTTGCAAAAAAATATCAATGGAATAATTGGTCAGAGAAGTTATTTGGTAAGATTTAGTTTTTAGAAATATTTATTGTTTTTTGATAAAAATTTGCTGCAGTATTAATGATATTGCGAAAATCATTATATCGAGATTTATCATAGTACAGTGATTTATAATACTCACTTATTTCAATTAACAGAAATCTGCCCTCTATGTTTGCTTTAGAATGAAAATATGCAATGACTTCACCAGAAACAGCAGAATATTTTGAAGTCATATTTAGAGCGGATATATCCGTAAGTTCAAATCCTCTTGGAATTTTAATCCTAATATTGTATTCATATTCATTAGGAAAGTTAATTTCAATATCATTAACTCTCTTTGTTTCATCAAATAAGTTACTTTGTAATCCAATTAATTTACCTACTTCAAAAGAATATATATTTTTTTGATTTTGTTTAATCAAATCAGTGGTTTCAATAGATGAATGTATTATTAATGGTAGGTTATAATAATTATCCTGAATTGAAGAGTAGTTAGAATTAAACTTTTTGATTTTCTTATTTTCAAGACCACTAACTGTAAAAAAATCTTTTAAAAAGGGAGATATTTCATCATTTGATAACCATATATAATTCCTGTTGTTAATTGACCAATAACCATGATATTCTCTTATTTCCTCAATCTTTATACGATCTGATCTAATCTGATTTGAAAACCTAACATTAATATTCTTTTTAATCTTTGTAAAATCATTATTCTCTGAAATTATTTCACTGAAATAATAGTCTAAATTTTGATCGATAAAGATGGCATAATTTCCAAGGATATTATCCGGTGGTTCACCAATTCCATATTCATACCTGTTGGGAATAATATACTTATTCAAACTAGGTATGTATATGAGTATTTCCCTCAATTGATTAGGATCAAAAAAATCTTTGTCAAATTTCATATAGTATCTGTTACAGCTTATTAAAACCTCATATTCTATCTCTGCTTTTTTCAAAAGATGTGTATATAGTTGAATTCTACTGAAATCACTTGAAATTTGGTTTTTAATGATGTAATCTAAGTCATTTAATTTGGGATTATTGTCATTCGAAACAACAATGTTATTCTTAATGAAAACATCAATTATTCTAAGCTTGTTTATGGAGCTTGTACTATTATCAATTATTGAATCATAAAGAATATTAACATTCTCATTTTTGTTTGAGGGAAAGAATAAATTTTTAGTATTTTCAACTAGGTTTAGCCAGTATTCTTGTTCGGTTACCTCCGCATCATTTTCCAATGCAGTTCTATATGAAAGTTTGACCTTGTTTGCCATTGGGGTAGAGTATTGTTCATCAATTGTTTCTTTGAGTTTTTGGAATTCATACACTTTAGTTTTTTTACTATTGATAATAGAATCGCTCACGTAATAATCTCCCAAATTATACACTTTTGCTTTTGTATAAAGATCGTTATGAATCAAAAAAACCTTTGAATTATATATTGGATAGTCTTCCTCTAAAATTTTACTCCCATTAGGGGCATAATTTTTTTTAACGGTGTAAATTACTTCTAAATAATCATCAACTTGCATATTTGGAATTCTGTATGAAGAGAAGTTTTCATTGGAATACTCATTTTCTAGTAGTTTTTTAATGCTCTTAAAATCATACAAGACAACAGAATCTGAGCTGATATGCCTTGCTTTTAGATCAATTATTTCAATAATATCAGTTTTAAGGATAGATATTAAATTAACTAATTCAAGACTTTTTATATCGCTTAACTTATTTTTAAAATGATGTGTTTCTAAAATAAAGTATGAATTGCTAAATTTCTCTTTTTCATAATCAACATAAAAATTATTAAACACACCAATGATACTGTTCTTATTTTCAATCTCTGGCTCAGTAGAGTTATTCCATTGTATATTTTCATGAATATGTTGTGAAAAACAAATGTTTACAAATAAAAGAAGTAAAAGGCTTTGAATTTTTATCACTTTGGGTATTATGGATATTTTAGTTGCTAATATATAATCGAATAAATAATATTTATCATTTTAAACTAAAAAATAAATACATAAATTGCACCATTATTTTAATTGCATGAAAAAACATCTTTTTCTCTCCTTTTTTTTCGTTGTATTTTACTCTTTTTCTCAACAAATGATGTATGGTCCGCAAAGAGGGCAAAGAGGCTATATTCCTCCACCAAGAATTAATGCTAGTCCTTATATTTCTGCTGTTGATACCTATGAGGAACTTGAAAAGGTGCTTCCTAAATGTGTTGAAATGTTTTCTTTGGATGATTTTGAAAGGGAAATACTTAAAGGCATGCTAGTCAAAAAATATGATTCTTATAACAAAATTGTTGAGAATACTGATATGTCCAAGCAGGCAAGACAAGAGGGTCTCAAAAATTTAGAAATTGAGTTCATTAAATCACTTTCTGTTATTTTATCTCCAGATGAAATAACTATATACGTTGATACAGATTTTACTGATAAAGCTGAGAAGAAAAAGAAGAAAAGAAGAAAAAAAAAGAAGAAATAAAGAATGAATAAAAATACGATCTTAGCATGGGCTACATTTATTATGATAATTTTTGGAATCCTTTTAGTTGCTCTGGGAATTTTTAAATACAATGAAATTGCGGGATGGGGTTTTGTTTCTGTAGGACTTGGTTTTTTAGCAATAGCTTGGGTATTTAACGCTTTAAAAGGGAGGGTTTAGCTCCAATTTAATATCTGCTCTTTCATATGGTGAGGGTTTTTCCAAATGAATTTCTTTAAAACCATATTTTTTGTAGAGGTAAATAGCATTTTCTAGTCTTTTATTTGAGTAAATTAATATCCTTTTCATTTGTTTATTTTTTGCTTCTTTAATGCACCGCTCAAGCAAGATTTTACCAATTCCTTTATTTCTATGAGCCTTTGTAACAGCCATTTTAGTTAATTCAAATTCATTATTGTTTGCTATTGGCATTAAAGCAATTGTACCAACAATTTCATTATCTAATTTTGCAAAAAAAATTTCCCCTCCTTTTTTGATAATAAATTTGTTAGAATTTGATAATATTTTTTTGTCATATTCTTCAACAAAAAAATACTCATTTAACCACTGAATATTTAAATCAAAAAATTTTTTTTCGTATTTAATATCAAAATTTATAATCTTTAATTTCATATTAAAATATGTATGATAATATTAATATCTTTAGTCAAATATTGCAAATAAATAATGAGTAAGTTAATAGAATGTGTTCCCAATATTTCTGAAGGATCGGATTTAAATAAAATCGATAAAATTGCAAAGAGTGTTTTGAATCATGAAGGTGTTAAATTATTAAATATTGACCCAGGAAAAGCCACAAATAGAACAGTAATAACTTTTGTTGGTCCACCTGAAACTATTGTTGATGCTGCTTATTCTCTAATATCTAAAGCGAAAGAATTAATTGACATGAGGTTACACAAAGGGGAACATCCTAGGATGGGAGCTGTAGATGTGTGTCCTTTTATTCCTATTTCGGGTGTTTCTATGAAAGAAACTGTTGATTTAGCTCACCAACTAGGAAAAAGAGTGGGTAGTGAATTATTAATTCCTGTTTATTGTTATGAAAATGCAGCAAAAAATAACCTGAGAATAAACCTTGCAAATTGTAGATCTGGGGAGTATGAAGGATTAAAAAACAAATTGAGAGATGTTAAATGGAAACCTGATTATGGCCCTAATAAATTTAATGAAACTGTAGCAAAATTTGGTGCAGTTGCAATTGGTGCAAGAGATTTTTTAGTTGCATATAACATTAACCTAAATACAACATCTACAAGAAGGGCCAACTCAGTGGCTTTTGATTTAAGGGAAGCAGGAAGAGTAAAGAGAGAGGGTGGAACATTAACTGGGAAAATAATTACCGATAAAAACGGAGAGCCTGTTCGCGAGCCTGGTTACTTTAAAAATTTAAAAGGGATCGGCTGGTATATTGAGGAATATGGAGTAGCACAAATTTCATACAACATTACAAACATAAGTACAACGCCATTACATGAGGTTTTTAGTAAAACATGTGATAGAGCCAATAGTAGGGGAATGCGCGTAACTGGGTCAGAATTAATTGGATTAGTACCCAAGAAGGTTTTGGTTGATGCAGGTAAATACTTTTTGAGAAGACAAAAAAGATCACTTGCTATTTCAGAAAGTGAAATAATTCATATTGCATGTAAATCTCTGGGATTAAATGAATTGTCAGAATTTAAGCCAGAGGAGAGGGTTATTGAATATATGATTGATAATAATGATAAAAATTTATCAGAAAAGTCCATTAAAAAATTTGCTGAATTAACTTCTAGTGAATCCCCCGCCCCGGGAGGAGGTTCAATTTCGGCTTATTGTGGTGCATTGGGTGTATCTCTAGGAATTATGGTTGCAAACCTATCAGCTCACAAAAGAGGTTGGGATGATGATTGGGAATTTTATTCCAATTGGGGAGAAAAAGGAGTCATATTACAAGAAATGTTAATTGATTTAGTTGATGAAGATACAAATGCTTTTAATTCGATAATCAAAGCCTTTTCACTGCCAAAAGATACTGCTGAAAATTTAAAAATAAGAGATATTGAGATTCAAAAAACAACAAAAAATGCAATTGATATTCCATTAAAAATAATGCATGTGTGCCTCGAGTCTTGTGACCTGTTATTAGCAATGGCTAAAAAAGGAAATCCAAATTCAATCTCGGATGTGGGTGTTGGGATGTATTGTATTCATGCAGCTGTGCATGGTGCATATTTAAATGTTAGAATTAATTCTAAAGAATTAAAAGACAAAAAAATTGTTAAAAAAGTGGATATTGAATGTAAGAAAATCATTGAAAAAATTAACTCCAAATTAATTGATATACAGAGTTTAGTAGATAAAAAATTATGAGTTAAAGACCTGTCCTTTAATAATTACATTTTTGATTAAATTATCATTGTAATAATATACCAGGTCATTTATTGAATCCATTTCTTTAAAAATGATAAAGTTTGCTAATTTCCCTTTACTTATGCTTCCGCATTTTTCGTTGATACCCATTGCATAGGCACTATTTAAAGTAGCTGCATTGATCGCCTGCTCCGTTGAAATCTTTAGTTTATTACATGCCAAGGAAACAATAAAATTCATATTTCCGTTAGGAGAGGAGCCAGGGTTAAAATCACTTGCTAATGCAAATGGAATATTATTTTTAATTAGTTTTTTTGCAGGAGCATAAGGGATATCAAGAAAAAATGAACAACCTGGGAGTAGAACAGGCATAGTCTTACTGTTTTTCAGAGCATAAATATCATTATCGTCTAAAATTTCTAAATGATCCACACTGACCAAATCATGATTAATTGCCATTTGAATCCCTCCAATGTTATTAAATTGATTAACATGAATTTTAGCGGGAACTTTTAATTGTTTTGCTTTCTTAATTATTTTTTCAGAATCAGAAACTCCGAAGTATCCTTTTTCACAAAAAACATCTACATAGTCTACAAGCTTTTTATTAGTGAAGTCTGGAATCATCTTATTTAAAATAAGATTTAAGTATTCTTTTTTTGTAAGTTCTTTTGGATATGCATGTGCACCTAAAAAAGTAGATTTAATTTCGATGGGTAAATTATTTTTCAATTTTTTAATAACACTAAGTATTTTAAGTTCAGATTCATAGGTTAAACCATATCCAGATTTAATTTCAATACCCCCAGATCCATTTTGAATCATTTTTATAATTCTTTTCAACGATATTGAATATAACTCCTCTTCAGAAATATTTTTAATTTCTTGTGTTGTTTTGAGTATTCCTCCACCACCATCAGCTATTTGCTTATAAGTGAGGCCCTGCAATCTCATTAAATATTCATTCGATCTATTTCCAGCAAAAACTGAATGTGTATGTGCATCGCACCAAGTTGGAATAACAAATGAATTTGATAAGTCAACAACCTCAGTATTTTCTAGTTTTTTTGGAATATTTTCCATATTTCCAAAGTCAATAATAATCCCATTTTCAACCAATAAAAAAGCATTATGTATTTTCGGCAATTCATCCATTTTATTTCCAGGGACATAAAATTCTTCTGCATCCCTAGTCTGCAACAATTGTTTGATATTAATGTAAATTGTAGAATTAAAAGACATAATTTAGATCATGTCTGCTGGTTTTACCCATTCATCATATTCGTCACCAGAAAGATATCCAGATTTAATGGCTTCTTCTTTTAAAGTTGTGTCATTTTTATAAGCATTATTAGCTATTTCAGCAGCTTTATAATATCCAATTTTAGTATTTAATGCTGTAACAAGCATTAGGGAATTATGAAGTTTATTTTTAATATTATTTAAATTTGGAAGTATTCCCAAAACACAATTTTGGTTAAAACTTTTAACAGAGTCTGCAATCAATTTTGCAGAGTTTAAAAAGTTAGCAATAATAACAGGCTTGTATACATTTAACTGAAAATTTCCTTGACTTGCTGCAAAGGTGACAGCAGCATCATTTCCAATAACTTGACTACATACCATGCACAAAGCTTCACATTGTGTGGGATTAATTTTTCCAGGCATAATTGAACTTCCTGGCTCATTTGCTGGTAATATTATTTCTCCTATTCCACTCCTAGGTCCAGATGCTAATAATCTAATATCATTAGAAATTTTATGAAGAGAGACAGCAACTCTTTTCAAAGTACTGTGGCTTTCGACGAAAGGATCATTAGAGGAAAGAGCTTCAAATTTATTTGTAGATGAGATAAAAGGATACCCAGTTTCTGCAGATATTTTTTTAGCAACAAGTTCGGCATACCCATCGGGTGTGTTTAATCCTGTGCCAACAGCAGTACCACCTAATGCTAAAGAAAGGAATATTTCTGCAGATTTTTCAATACTCAAAATACCTTTTTTAATTTGTTCAGAGAATGCTGAAAACTCTTGACCCAAGGTGATCGGGGTTGCATCCATTAAATGAGTTCTTCCAATCTTTATAATTGAATTAAATTCTTCAGTTTTTTTATCCAAAGAGGTAAGAAGTTCTTTTAATACAGGGATAGTTTTGGAAATTAAAACTTCATAAGCACTAATATGCATAGCAGTTGGAAAAGTATCATTAGAGGATTGAGATTTATTAACATCATCATTAGCATTTACAACTTTTTCATCATGTAATTCTTTATTAGCAAGTTGTTGGCTGCGATTAGAAATAACTTCATTTACATTCATGTTTGTTTGCGTTCCAGATCCAGTTTGCCAAATAACTAATGGAAATTGATCATTGTGTTTACCAGCAATAATTTCATCACAAGTACTAACAATTAATTTCATTTTATTCTCAGGTAATACTCCACAATCAAAATTTGCTAAAGCTGCACATTTTTTTATAATAGCGTAGGAACGTATAATTTCAATTGGCATGCTTGCTTCAGGGCCAATTTTAAAATTTTGTCTTGATCTCTCTGTTTGAGCACCCCATAATTTCTCTCTAGGTACTTTAACTTCACCCAAAGTATCTTTTTCTGTTCTGTACTCCATCACTAATTATTAATTATACAAATTTACGTAATATTAATTATTTGTTTATATCAATGCTAGAGTAAAAATATTTTTATTGATTAAAATTTTCCATAAAATATTATTGGTATTGTGTATATTTGTATTATAAATTTTACGGATGTTTGAATTTGATCAATATTTGGGATTTCTTGCCTTTTTAACCATTCTTACCATTGGTTTTTGGTTATTTTTTGTTTTACTTTTATTCGTTATTCCTTATTGGGTATTTGGTGCGCTAAAGGAGAGAATAGAGGAGCTTATTGAGGAAAGAAAAAAATAGCCTAAAATTCTCCTTGATTGTTAAATCCTTGTGGGTTTCTTTGATTTTTCTTCTGATTAAACCTGTATATAAAGTTTAAAACTATTCTTCTTACTCCCCAACGAAATTCATAATCGTTGTAAAAATTATCATTAAACGTTTCATTTTTCCATCCTCTTTGATCTAACAAATCTTTAACATTTAACGAAATCGTTGCATTTTCCTTGAATAAGTCCTTACTTAATCCCATATCAATGGAAATATCTCCTTCTCTTTTATTTACTGCAGTTTTTCTGGGGCCTCTAATATTTACGCTAGTTTGCCATTGAATTTTTGCCGGTAGGCTTAGCTTATTGTTAATCTTGAAGTCCCAGCTTACATTTTTACTGTCATATACTGTTCCTTCATAGCTTCCAATTATTTCATTTTCGAAAATATTTAAATTCGAGAAAATATTCCAAAATCTGCCCTGATTGTATGAAATATTTAATTCGAATCCAAATCTCTCACTACTTGATAAATTTATAGGAAACCTTTCGTTAATTGGAACATTTACTCCTTCGATATTTGCAAAGTTTCCTGTTTCTCTCAAAATGGTATTGACAATATTTGTAGATTTTTGAAAATACGTAGAAGTATTAACCGTAATTCCAGAGGGGAATTTTTTTATGTAACCAAGATCAAGATTATTTGAATACGTGGGGTATAGGTAAGGATTACCTCTCCAAATCAATATAGGACTTATTTTGGTAGGGAATGGGTTTATAAATCTTGACCAGGGTCTATTTATTCGTCTATTGTATCCAAAAGTTAATGTTTCATCTTCTTTGAATTCATATCCAAAATTAAAGGTTGGAAAAATACCAGTTTCGTCAATCTTTGTAAAATCATTTGTGGTGATTTGATTGATATTTTTTACTGTATTTTCAATTCTTAATCCAAATAAAAAAGAATAGGTGTCATCCAACTTTAAACCATATTGAGAATAAAAAGCACTAATCTTTTCTTTGTATTGAAAAAGGTTGCTTTGACCTAAATCTTCTTCAAAATTATTATCAACGAGTTCAAATACCCTGTAATCAGTCAGTTTTTCATCATTATTAACTCTAAATCCAATTTCAAACTGTTTATTTTCGCCGATGGGGTTTACATAATCTGATTGAATGAGATAGGATTTGTTATCTTCATCACTTGTAATTATTTCATTTTCGATACCATTTTCATTTATAATTCCGTCTTCCCATTCATTTGAATTGTCATACTGAAAATCGATTGTTAGTTTTTTGCCACTCTCGTTAAATTTCTTTTCAAAATTCAAATTGTATTCTCTATTAAATTCTGTTTCTCCCTCAGTTTCCACTTGAGTAATACTATTAATAGGAGAGAAATTTTCATCAACTTCGGTGATCAAGTTACTTTCAATATCTAATGACTCATAATCATTGTAAAAAAAAGATCCTAAAATTGATGTGTTTTCATCAATGAACCACTCAACACCATTGTTGATGAGGTAACCTTTATTGTTTCTATTTCTATCTCTGTCTTCAAGGAAGAATGTGCTTGGTTCATCCCCATTAAAATACTCTGTAAATCCACCGGACTCACCAGGTCTATTTCTATCATTTATTCCCAAGGAATTGAAAAAATTTAGTTTACCACTTCTATAATTTGAATTAGCGGAAACACCATTTGATTTCGGTTCTGCATAATTAAGACTAAGAGAACCATTAAGCCCTAGTTTCTTTGATTTTCTGAGGATTAAATTAATTATACCACCTGTCCCTTGCGCTTCAAATCTAGCAGATGGAGAAGTGATTACTTCAACTTTTTCAATAGCATCCGTTGGAAGTTGTCTGATGAAAGAGGAATTAACTCCAACAAGATTTGATGGTTTTCCATTTATGAGAACTCGTGCAGCATCATTTCCTCTTAATAAAATATTCCCATCAATATCCGTAGAGACAGAGGGTATATTATCTAAAACGTCTAATGCAGTTCCCCCACGTGCAGTTAAGTCCTTACCCACAGTGTATATTTTTTTATCTAGTTTGATCTCTACCGTTGTTTCTTCTGCAATTATTTCTACTTCATCTAATGATTCAAAACCTGGTTTCATTATAATTTTACCAAGATCTGTATCTTTATCTAATAGTAGTTTTTCGATATTATAATCTGTAAAGGAAATAAAATCAATATTTAAATGATAAACTCCATTAGCAGCAGATATTGAAAACTGACCTTTTTTATCGGTTAACCCCCCCGTAATGATGTCTGAACTTTCAGAATCTTTGATGGTCACAGTGGCAAACTCAAGAGGTTTATTATTTTCGGTGATAACTATCCCTGTTATGGTTAACTCATTGTCTTTTTCAAATTGTTTTTGAGAATGTAAATTTTGGTTAAAAAATAAAAGGAACAATAGAATAAATCTCATGCGTTTGTTTGTTAAGAGTGAAGCAAAAGATGTGCCATAAGCACTATAATAATTTGTCTATATTTTCTGCAGGTCGACCAATAACAGCCAATTTTTCGCTAACAATAATAGGCCTTTCAATAAGTTTGGGCTCATTACTCAGAATTTTTATTAGCTGTTCATCACTAAAGTCTTTTCCTTTGTATTTCTCTTTCCATATTGCTTCATTTTTTCTAACAAGTTCAATTGGTTTTAATTGAAGTTTTTTTAAAATGTTTCTTATTTGCTCTGAGGACAAATTATTTTTAATGTAATCTATTACTTCAAAATTAATTTTTTTACTTTCTAAATACTTTATGCCTTCTCGTGATTTCCTACATCTAGGATTGTGATAAATTTTCATTTGATTGATTTGTATTAAACATTAAATAAGATTTTAAAAAATCTTTAATATTACCATTAAGTACACTGTCTGTATTTCCGGTTTCTGTTCCAGTTCTTAAATCTTTTACTAATTTATAGGGGTGAAGAACATAATTTCTGATTTGACTTCCCCATTCGATCTTTTTCTTGCTGGACTCAATTTCATTTCTTTTTTCATTTTTCTTTTTTAATTCAATCTCATACAGCTGAGATTTTAGCATTTGCATAGCTCTCACTTTGTTATCAAGTTGCGATCTTGTCTCGGAACAAGTAATTTGAATTCCACTGGGCTTATGTGTAATTTGAACCTTGGTTTCAATTTTATTTACGCTTTGTCCCCCAGCACCACTAGATCTGGAAGTATTAATTTCCAGGTCTGATTGATTTATTTCAATATTTATGCTATCATCGATTAAAGGATATACATAAACCGATGCAAAACTTGTGTGTCTTTTTGCATTTGAATCAAACGGTGAAATTCGAACAAGTCTATGAACGCCATTTTCTCCTTTTAGCCATCCAAAAGCATATTCACCTTCAATTTTTAAAGTTGCCGATTTTATACCCGCTGTATCACCATCTTGTTCATTGAGAATAGAGCTTTTTAGATTATTTTTTTCACAATACATCGTATACATTCTCATTAACATTTGTGCCCAATCACAACTTTCTGTGCCTCCAGCACCCGCGGTAATTTGTAGAACAGCGTCCATATTATCACTTTCGTGAGAAAGCATGGTTTTGAATTCTAATTCTTCTAATAGTGTATTGCTTTTATTATATTGATTTTGCAGCTCATCGTCAGAACATTCATTTTTTTTATGATATTCTAATAATATTTCTAAGTCAGTTATATTTTCTTCAAGGAAATCAATATTTTTTATCCAGTTTTTTAAAAACTTAATTCTCTTAAGAGTTATTTGTGCTTCTGATGAATTTTCCCAGAAATTTTCTTGAAATGTTTTTTTTTCTTGTAACTCTAATTCTTGATGCTTGCTGCTAAGGTCAAAGGTACCCCCTTAACGCATCCAGGCGATTTCTAATAGTGAGTATTTGTTCATTTGTATACACAGGTTAAAATTAATATTAAATTAAACAAGATCGTAAAGTTTTTAATGAAAATTTTTATCACTAGATTTATTTAAATTTAGGCTTATGAATAGATATTCCATTTCTTTAATAATTTTCTTTTCATTTATTTTTTTAAACGCGAATGAAAAGAATGTCAAAGATTTTGTTGGATTTTTCAATTTCAGTTATGATCAATCAAATGATAAAATATTTCTTATGGTTGATAAAATTGATCATGAATTTCTCTATGTTAGCTCCCTTGCCACCGGGGTTGGCTCTAATGATATTGGTTTAGACAGAGGTCAACTTGGATCCGAAAGATTAGTAAAATTTATAAAAAGAGGTAATAAATTGTTATTAATACAACCAAATCTTTATTATCGTGCAGAAACTGAAAATTTGAGTGAGAAAAAAAGTGTTGACCAAGCGTTTGCTAAGTCTGTTTTGTTTGGATTTGAAATAATTGATAAGTATGAAGATTCTTATAAAATTGATTTTACTTCTTTTCTTAAATATGATAGACATGGAGTTGCAAAAACATTAAAAAATAAAAATCAGGGATCATATTCGGTTGATCTCTCAAAAAGTTCCATTGAAATGTTTAATACCAAGGCGTTTCCTAGAAATGTTGAATTTGAAGCTCTACTAACTTTTTCTGGTGATGCTAAAGGAAACTTAGTTCGTAGTGTTGTTCCAGATCCAAATAATATTACGGTAACACAACATCACTCATTTATTCAATTGCCAGACAATGATTATCAGCCTAGAAAATTTGACCCAAGGAGTGGGGCTATTTTTATTGAATTTATGGATTATTCAACACCAGTTAATAAAGAAATGGTTAAAAAATATATTATTAGGCATCGCTTGAAAAAAAAGAATCCAAGTTTAGCAGTTTCAGAACCTGTAGAGCCAATTATTTATTATTTAGATCCAGGAACACCTGAACCGGTCAAATCTGCATTAATTGATGGTGCATCCTGGTGGAATGAAGCTTATGAGTCAATTGGTTTTAAAAATGCTTTTCAAGTCAAAGTTTTGCCTGAAAATATTGATCCAATGGATTGTCGATATAATGTCATTCAATGGGTTCATAGATCAACAAGAGGTTGGAGTTATGGAGCTAGCGTAGTTGATCCTAGAACAGGAGAAATTATCAAGGGTCATGTTAGTTTAGGAAGTTTAAGAATTAGACAAGATTATATGATTGCACAAGCACTTTCCAAAAACCCTTTTAAAAATAAAAGTAATAACGAGAAAATGCTTGATTTAGCACTTTCAAGAATAAGACAGTTAAGTGCACATGAGATTGGTCATACCTTGGGTTTTGTTCACAATTTTGCAGCTAGCACGAACAATAGATCATCCGTAATGGATTATCCGCACCCTTTAATTGAAATAAAAAACAATGAAATTTATTTTAATAACGCATATGATTCAGGAATTGGTGAATGGGATAAAATAACTGTAGCTTATAGCTACTCTGAATTTAACGGAAACCAAAATGAAGAGAAGGAATTAAATAATATTCTGAATAATGCAACAGCAAAAGGTTTCAGATTTATTAGTGATTATGATGCAAGATCTCTGGATGGTTCTCATGCTTATGCTCATTTATGGGATAATGGAGATGTTGCTCATGAAGGATTAGATGATGTTATCAACATTCGAAGAATAGCTATCCAAAATTTTTCAGAATTCAATGTCCCAAAAGGGTCTCCTAATTCGGTACTTGAAGATGTTTTTGTCCCACTATATTTTTTTCATAGATACCAAACAGAAGCTGCAGCAAAAATTATAGCAGGAATGGATTATAATTATTCTTTAACGGGAAGTAATCAAGGTCAGTTTAGTTACTTAGACAAAAGTACCCAGTTAAATGCTCTTAGTTCTGTAATGAAAACATTAGAAGCTGATTTTTTAGCGATTCCAAAAGAAAAGTTAGAACTATTTCCGCCCAGAGCATTTGGTTATCCAAGAACGAGAGAATCTTTCAAATCTAATTTAGGTCCTGCTTTTGATCCATTTTCTGTAAGTGAAACATCTGCTGACATGACCTTGAGTTTAATTTTAAGGCCCAAAAGACTCAATAGATTAATTTACCAACACGCATTGGATAATTCTAATTTGAGTTTAAATGAATTATATGATTATATTTCTGAAAAAACAATTTTTTTAAAGAAACCCTCTGATTCATCTGGTGAGGATTCATATTTAAATGAAATACAACACATTGTGAATTTAACTCTGCTAAAAAGGATTTTTTCTGTTATTAATGATGAGACCAGCTCATTTCAGGTTAAGAGTATAAGCAACGATTTTTTAAATAAATTATCAAGGGAATTAAGCTCTAAAAAAAACAGGAATTTAAAACTTTCAAAATACACTGATCATTACCTAAAAATGATTCGAGATTTTGAACGTAATCCAAAAGCATATAAAGTAAAGATTCCATTAAAAATTCCTGATGGATCACCTATTGGAATGGATAATTGTAATTTACACCAATTGAGATGATTGATTTAAGAAGTGATACCATAACAAAACCATGTAGCAATATGCTTGAGGCAATGCTTAAAGCTAATGTTGGTGATGATGTTTATGGTGAAGACCCCACCGTAAAGCAACTCGAAAAAAAAATATGTGATTTTTTTGGAACAGAAATGTCAATGTTTTTTCCCTCTGGAACCATGGCAAATCAAACAGCGATCAAATTACACACCTTGCCAGGTAATCAAGTCATAACACATAAGTATTCCCACGTATTTAACTATGAAGGCGGTGGAGGCTCCTTTAATAGTGGAGTATCTTTTAAGCTTCTTGATGGCCCAAAAGGTATTTTTGAAATAAATGATATGATCAATGCTATAAATCCAAAAAACTTTTATCATGCCCCTTTATCTAAATTAGTTGTTTTGGAGAATACCACTAATAAAGGAGGTGGAGCGTGCTGGGATGTTGAAATTTTTCATGACATTAAAAAAGTGTGTAAAGACCATGATCTTGGATTGCATATGGACGGTGCCAGGATATGGAATTCACTAATAGCAAATAAAAACAATCCACTTATTTATGGAGAAAATTTCGATACAATTTCTGTGTGCTTAAGTAAGGGATTAGGTTGTCCAATTGGATCTGTGCTTACTGGCAAAAAAGAAATATTAAAAAATGCTATTAGAATTAGAAAAATTTTTGGTGGTGGAATGAGACAGGTTGGATATTTGGCAGCTGCAGGAATTTACGCATTAAATAATAATATTGAAAGATTAGCCGAGGATCATAATAAGGCAAAACAAATAGCCAAAGAACTCAAAAAAAAGAATTTTGTGAAAGAATTGAATGAAGTTGAAACCAATATCATAATTATTGAACTTATTGAAAATTGTAATAAGCAAAATATTATTGACTTTTTTACAGCTCAAAATGTGATCATGGATTGGCACTCTATGGGATTAAATAAAATTAGATTGGTAACACATTTAGATTATACAGACAGTGACCACAAAAATTTTCTAGCGATTCTGGATAAATGCGTTATTTAGAAGAAAAATTGATAAAATTCATTTATTTTTGTATCCAGAAAAGATTGTTAATTACCAATTAATTTATAACATACTTCAATGCCAGTTAGCAAAGGCGTTTACAAAAATTTACTAGAGCTTGTTGGAGATACTCCTCTAATAAACATACGACATCTAACTGAAAAAAATCCTGGCTTATTTTTAGCAAAATTAGAATTAACAAACCCAGGTCAATCCCCAAAAGATAGAATTGCATTACACATAATCAATGATGCAGAAAAAAAGGGTTTGCTAAAAAAGGGTAGTACTGTTATCGAAACCACGTCTGGTAACACTGGTTTTAGCCTAGCAATGGTATCACTAATTAAAGGTTATAAATGCATTTTGGCTGTATCATCAAAATCTTCCACAGATAAAATAAACACCCTTAAAGCGCTTGGTGCTGAAGTACATGTGTGTCCTGCAAATGTTGAGGCTGATGACCCTAGATCTTATTATGAAGTTGCTAAAAAATTAAACAGGGAAATTGAAGGTTCATTATATATAAATCAATATTTTAATGATTTAAATGCACAAGCACATTATTTAACAACAGGACCTGAAATATGGGAACAAACATCTGGAAAAATCACCCATTTAGTTGTTTGCAGTGGTACTGGAGGTACTATTTCTGGTGCTGCAAAATTTTTAAAGGAGAAAAATAAAAAAATCAAGATTATTGGTGTTGATGCTTACGGATCTGTTTTGAAAAAATATCATGAAACAGGTGAATTTGATAAAAATGAAATATACCCATATAAAATTGAGGGTTTGGGTAAAAATCTAATACCATCGGTTACTAATTTTGAAGTTATTGATCAATTTATCAAAGTTGGAGATGAAGAAAGCGCAAAATCTGCAAGAGATTTGGTAAAAAAAGAAGGTATTTTTGGAGGCTATACTACTGGTGCATGCCTGCGGGCTGTTGAAAAACTAATTGAAAAAAAAGAATTTAAAAAGAACGATATAATAGTAATGCTTTTTCCTGATCATGGCTCAAGATATTTAAGTAAAATATATAATGACAAATGGTTAAATGAACAAGGATTTGAAAAAATTATTTCTAACTAAATTATTATACAATGAGAGATTTATTTGACAGAATGTACAAAGACAAAGGCCCACTTGGTAAATGGGCTCAAGTTGCTGAGGGATACTTTGCATTTCCAAAACTGGAGGGTAGTATTTCAAACAGAATGAAATTTAACGGTAAGGAGGTAATTACGTGGAGTGTTAATGATTACCTTGGTCTTGCTAATATCGATGAAGTTAGAAAAATTGATGCAGACGCAGCAAAAAAATATGGATCTGCATATCCAATGGGCGCAAGGTTAATGTCAGGTCACACTGATTTGCACGAAAAATTACAAAATGAGCTTGCAAAATTTGTTAAAAAAGAGGCAGCTTATGTTCTAAATTTTGGATACCAAGGAATTTTATCAACAATTGATTCATTAGTTAGTAAAAATGATGTGATTGTCTATGATATAGATTCACATGCTTGCATTGTCGATGGTGTTAGATTACATTTAGGAAAAAGATTTACATATCAGCATAATGATATGCAGAGTTTAGAAAAGAATCTTGTAAGGGCAACTAAAATTGCAAATGAAACTAATGGAGGTATTCTGGTGATTTCTGAAGGAGTTTTTGGCATGAGAGGAGAGCAGGGTAAATTAAAAGAAATTGTTGCGTTAAAAGAGAAATTTAATTTTCGCTTGCTTGTTGATGACGCACATGGATTTGGCACGTTAGGTAAGACAGGAGCTGGAGCAGGTGAGGAGCAAGGTGTTCAAGATCAAATTGATGTTTATTTTGCAACCTTTGCAAAGTCTCTTGCAAGCACTGGTGCATTTATTGCTTCTGAAAAAGAAATTATTGACTTTTTGAAATATAATATGAGATCACAAGTTTTTGCAAAATCTCTTCAAATGCAGCTTGTTGAAGGAGTTTTAAAAAGGTTAGAGATAATAAAGACAAGACCTGAAATTAAACAAAAACTATGGGAAAATGTAAAGAATCTTCAATCAGGACTAAAATCTAGAGGATTTGATATTGGAACTACACAAAGCTGTGTTACGCCTGTTTATCTAAAAGGATCTGTCCCTGAGGCAATGTGCTTGGTTAAGGATTTAAGAGAAAATTATAAAATATTTTGCTCGATTGTAGTTTACCCTGTTATACCCAAGGGTCTTATTTTACTGAGACTCATACCAACTGCTTCTCATGATATTAATGATATAAATGAAACTTTAGATGCATTTTCTGCTATCAGAGATAAATTAGTTTCAGGTGAATATAAAAAGGAATCCTTAAAATTAGTTTTTTGATAACTTTTTTTTGAAGGTACTTCTAGTTTTAATTAGCTCAGGACTAAAATTTTCCCAAATTTTATCAATAGAGATGTTATCTATTAGCTCAGGTGTTCTCCTACAAATTTTAATTCCCTTTTTCTTTAATGTTTGAATAAATGAGTTAAATATAATTGCTGTTACACCTCTTTTTTGATAATCCGGGTGGATGCCAATGAGATATAAATTTATTTTTTTATTAAAAAGCTTAGAATATAACAGATAAAAAATCCCAAAGGGATATAAATAACCTCTTATTTTTTGTAATGCCCAGGCAAAAGAAGGCATGACAATAGCAAATGCAACGAGTTTTTTATTTTCATCTTGAACAAATTTAATATACTCTGGATTTATAAATTTTATATACTTTTTTTTCATGTATTCCTTTTGTTCTTCATTGATTTTAACAAAAGAGGACAATTTAGAATACGAATCGTTAAAAAGGTCAAACATTTCATTTGATCTTTTTAAAACCTCAGAAGTTTTTGTAAAGGTTACTTCTTGCAGATTATTTCTTTGTTTTACAACATCACTAATTTGCTTATAATATTTCCCGTCAACATTTTTAAATTCAAATATTTTTTCATGGTATTTTTTCTCTTCTACAAACTGGTGCTTGATAAAATGCTTTTTGTAATATTCGTGATTATATGTGGTGATCATTGTGCCAATTTTATCAAATCCACTTGTCAATACACCCACTTTATCCAAATTTGTAAATCCCATCGGTCCTTCCATAAACTCTAAGCTATTTTCTCTACCAATCTGATCAATTTTATCAAGTAATTTTTTACTTACCTCATAATCATCAATGAAGTCAAACCAGCCAAATCTAATTTTTTTAATTTTGGTAACCTCAACCTCATAATTATTAATAATTGCAACAATTCTTCCAACAACTTTAGACTTCTTGTATGCCAAAAATAAATTAGTTTTTGATTGTTTGATATTTGGATTTTTTTCCTTGTCAAAATTTTCAATTTCTTGATCAACAATAGGAGGTACCCAAAATTTTGAATTTTTATACAGCTTAAAAGGGAATTTAATAAACTTTAGAAGCTCATTTTTTGAGTCAACTTTTTTGATAGTAATCATTCTTTGGAATTTAAATTAAACCTATGACTATATCCAAAACTGAGGGTGAATATTTTTGGTGTGGTTTTAAAATTTAATGATGATCCAATATCAAGCTGAATGTTTTTATTTATTAAGTATGCGACACCAAGTGCAATTTTATTGTCAGCATAGAAGTCACTGATAATGGCTTGATTTTCTATGTAGGAAATAAATCTACCAGTAAATGCATGAGTTAAACTTAAAATATATCCATAGTCATTTTGCTTGGATCCAATCCTGTCCCCAATTAAATTACAAATCAATACTGATCTCTTGGAAAAGTTGCTTTGTAGTATAATTGAAATAGTTGGAGAAATTCCTTTAACCCCATAGGCAGTGTAGGGATTATTTTCAGAATCAATATTTATTGCTGAATATATAGATACCGCAGGAATTAGATTTTTGAATGAAAATTTTTTATCAGCCCAATAGCTATAGTAATTTGGTTTATCCTCAAGTCCTTTTTTTGGGTCATATACTAAATATTTTGCACCAATTCTTAAAAATTTAAAATTACTAACTTCTGATCTTCTGACGGGAACATATCTTAAATCATCAATTTTTTCCATTTGGAAATTTCCATCAATATTTAATTCAAGTTTTTCTAAAAATGCACCAAATCTTACTGAAAAATCAATACCTGTTTGCTCGCTCTCATAATTAATTCTATTGTGGCTAGTTTCTGAAAAATAACCTGCATTTTCAAATTGGAGAATATTTTTTCCTACAGAAAATGCTCCATGGGAAGAACCAGGTTTATTTGTGTTTATTATTTCCGTGTACTGTGAATAGATATTGTGCACAAGAAATAGATTTAAGAAAAAAGAAATAAATAGAACTTTATTCATAACACAAAATTAAAATTATTGTACAATTTAATAAGATATTAACTTTTTTTAAGAATATAGAATTGTAAATTTGGAAAAATATGAAGTTTCTATTTTATCTATTAGTATTTTATTTTTTATTTAGATTAATATCTAGATTTTTTCTTTATTACTTAAAAAGTAAAATTAATTCAAGTAATTATAACTTTCAGCAAGAAAAAAAAATGAAAAAAGAGGGAGATGTTTCGTTGGACAAGGTTCCTAAAAAAAAGAAACAAAGTTCGGATAAATTAGGTGAATATGTTGACTATGAAGAGGTTGATGAATAAAAAAATAGATAATATCAAACTTAAATATCTTTTTCGTCATGGTTTAGCGATATTAATTTTTGCTATAATTTCTGTTCTTTATTTTTTTCCATTATTGGAGGGAAAAAAGATTTTACAAAATGATATTGTTCAGTATTCTGGAATGTCCAAAGAACTTAAAGATTACCGTTTGGAAAACTCATCTGAGACTTATTGGACCAACTCGGCCTTTTCAGGTATGCCAACTTACCAACTGGGAGCAAAATATGATAATAATTATATTAAGAAAGTTGACTTATTAATTAGATTCCTCCCAAGACCAGCTGATTATCTTTTTTTATATTTTCTAGGGTTTTATGTATTAATGTTTAGTTTAAAAATAGAGTACAGGCTAGCAATTCTTGGAGCTCTTTCTTTTGGTTTATCAACCTATTTATTGATAATAATAGGCGCAGGGCACAATGCTAAAGCCCATGCAATTGCATACATGCCATTTGTTTTGTCTGGCTTTATTTACATAACAAGAAAAAAATATTTTTTAGGCTTTTTAATGACAACTATTTTTTTGGGGCTTCAAATAACATCCAATCATTTTCAAATGACCTATTACTTGATGCTATTGATAAGTATTTTGGGTATTTGGTTTTTGTATAAAAATCTAATAAAAAAGGATTACAAACATATTTTCAATTCAATAGCAATAGTATTAGTTTCCTCAACATTAGCTTTACTGATGAATGCATCTAATCTTTTGGCTACTTACGAATATTCAAAATATTCAACAAGGGGAAATGCATCGACTTTGACTATTAATCCTGACGGTTCAACAAAGGAGATTTCTAAAGGTTTAGATTATGATTATATAACACAGTGGAGCTATGGATTTTTTGAAACTTTTAATTTATTTATACCCCGAATAGTTGGCGGTGGATCATCTGAAGAATTAGGAAAAAATTCATCTTTTTACAAGTTTTTAGTTACGAATGGATACAACAATATAGATGCGTTAAATATTGTTAAAAATTCACCTACTTATTGGGGGGATCAACCATTTGTAGAAGCACCTGCATACATTGGAATTGCTGTGTTTTTTCTCTTTGTATTTTCTGTTTTTCTATATCGTGGAAAACATCTTGTTTGGATCCTTTCAGCTATATTCTTATCTCTCATGCTTTCCTACGGAAAAAATTTAAATTTATTAACTGAATTTTTTATTAATAATATTCCTCTGTATAACAAATTTCGCGCTGTAGCATCTATTCAGGTTATTCTTGAGCTTTGTGTACCTATTTTGTCAATTTTTGGCTTGCAACAACTTTTTGATTCAGGTGTTTCAAATAAGAAAAAATTAAAAGCATTAACATATACATTTATTTTTTTCATTGGAATACTATTGTTTCTGCTTGGTGTGATGTCTAGTTTAAAATTTTCCGGTGCCTCTGATCAAATGTTAGGGCAAGAAATTATTTCAGTATTGATTGAAGACAGGAAATCTATATATTCTTCGCAGCTGTTCAGAACTTTCTTATACGTAATTGCGTGCAGCTTGATTTTATTTTTATTTATAAAAAATAAGCTTTCAAAAAATTCTCTGATCATTTCATTGGCTGTTATTATATTATTTGATTTGATTAGTTTTTCTAAAGTATATATCAACGAGAGTAATTTTACTGATAAAAAATATGTTGATTTCCCTTATAAAATGGATATAATATATAATCAAATAAAGGAAGATCAGTCTGATTTTAGAATTTTAGATTTGACAACCAGTTCTACTAAACCAAATTATTTTTTTAATTCAGTTCTTGGATACCATGCTGCTAAACTAGGCAGATATCAAGAGATAATTGATTTTTATCTTTCCAAAAACAATCTAAATGTGTTAAGTATGTTAAACACTAAATATATCTTATATAATGATTCAATTGGAACTAAAATATTTACCAATGATATAGCGCCAGGAAGTGCATGGTTTGTTACAGAAAATGTAAATGTAAAAAATGACAATGAAGAAATTTTATCATTAGCTGCTTTGGAATTCATGAATTCATCCGTTTCACAAAAAATAGAAGATAAAAATTATAATAACAGAATTTATAATATTGAACTTGTTGATAAGAAGCCTAATTATTTAAAATATAAAGCAAAAACTGATGAAAAAGGATTAGTTGTATTCTCTGAAGTTTATTATCCACAAGGTTGGGTGTCATTAATTAACGGAGTAGCTGTTGATCATTTTCAAGTAAATTACATTTTGAGAGGAATGGAGATTCCTGAAGGAGAACATGTTATTGAATTTATTTTTGATCCAAAGGTTGTTAAAACTGGTTCTACTGTAAGCCTTTTTGGATCTATTGGTTTTTTACTCTTTTTTATTGTTGGAATTTATATAAAATCAAGAAATTGAAAAAAGTTTTAATTGTAACTTATTATTGGCCACCTGCAGGTGGTCCTGGGGTTCAAAGATGGTTAAAATTTGCAAATAATTTAACCAATTTTGATTTTGAACCACATGTGCTTGTACCAAAAGAACCAAACTATGCAATTATAGATAATTCTTTAGAAAAAGAGATATCATCAAAGATCAAGTTGGTTAGTTGTCCTATTTTTGAAATTTCTGATTTTATCCCATTCAAAAATTATTTCAACTCTTTTAGATCTGGAAATATTAATCAAATTAGTGATCAATCCTTTTTTGAAAAAATTCTTTTTTTTCTAAGGGGAAATTTATTCATTCCAGATTTAAAAATATTTTGGAGGAAAAAAGCTGTTAAATTTTTAAGAAAATACCTTCAAAAAAATCAATTTGATACAATTGTTACCACAGGACCACCACACAGTATTCATTTAATAGGTCTAGATATAAAAGAAGAGTTCGATATAAATTGGATCGCTGACTTTCGGGACCCATGGCTTATGTTAAGTAGTAATATGAAGTTTCATTTTTTATCTCAAACAAAGTCTAAACATTTAAAATTAAGAAATATGGTATTGCAAAATGCCAACAAGGTTGTTGTTACCTCGGAAAAATTAAAAAATTACTATAATAAATTTACTAGTAATATTGTTAAGATAACGAATGGTTATGATGGAACAGATTTAAAATACGATTTAGATAAAAATTTTACAATTACACATGTTGGATCTCTGTATCCAGACAGAAATCCAGAAATATTATGGGAAGTATTGGAAAGAATGTGTATGAACACAAAAGGTTTTGAGGATCACTTTAATCTTCAGTTAATAGGTAATATTGATAAAAAAATCAAAAAGCGCTTAAATATTTCAAAATTTTCCAAATGTGTCTCCTTTAAAGGATATATTTCAGAAAAAAATACTCACTCATATATATTTTCTAGTCAGCTATTACTAATGGTTGAATCTATTGATAAAGTGATGTCTTATGTGATTCCTGGAAAGTTTTTCAAGTATTTATATTCAAAAAGACCAATTATTGTTATTGGGCCATCAGATTCTGAAATCGAGCAAATAATGAATGAGTTTAAATGTGGTAAATACTTTACACAAGATAAAAAAGAGTTGCTTTATTCCTATTTAGAAGACTGCTACAGAAAGTTTAAAAAAAATGATTTAAAGAACAGGGAATATTCGGTTGAAAAGTATGATAGGCTACATTTAACAAAAAAACTTGTAGAATTAATCAAATAAAAAAAGCAAAGCCCTGTTATTTAGGAAAGAAACAGGGCTTGTACTAACTATTCAATAAATTAAACTAACCATTAACCGAATTACAAAGCACGTGCCAAACTTTTATTTGTAAGCTTTTTCTAAATAATTAGCAGTAGGAAATTTTTTATTTAGATATTTCTTTATATCTCCGCTGAATAGGACTTTTCCTCCATTATTTCCACCTTTTGGACCAAGATCAATTATATGATCTGAGCATTTAACTAATTCCATATTGTGCTCTATTAAAATGACAGAATTACCCAGATCAACTAATGAGTTAATGGATATTAAAAGTTTTTTTATGTCATCAAAGTGTAACCCCGTTGTTGGCTCATCAAAAAGGAAAAGTCCATTCTTAGATTTGCTTCGCATACTTAAAAAATATGCAAGTTTTATTCTTTGAGCTTCTCCACCAGAAAGGGTAGAGGAACTCTGACCTAATTTCACATAACCCAAACCAACATTTTTAAGGATATTAAGTTTATCTAAAATTTTGTTTTTGTTTATTTCACTAAAATATTCGATAGCTTCATCAACAGTTAAATTTAACACCTCAAAAATGTTCTTATTACCTACTTTTATCTCTAAAATTTCAGATTTAAATTTTTTTCCGTTACATGCTTCACATGGAAGTGAAACGTCAGGCATAAATTGCATTTCTATCAAATTTGTTCCTTCGCCCTTGCAATTTTCACATCTTCCACCATCTACATTAAATGAAAAATGTTTTGGTTTATATCCCCTTATTCGACTTTCACGATTTTCAGAAAATACCTTTCTGATCTCATCATAAGCTTTTATATAGGTTATAGGATTAGATCTCGATGACTTTCCGATAGGATTTTGACTAACATATTCAACAAATTTTATATCATTAATATCCCCTCCAATTGCATCAAATTCTCCCGGTTTAACTGAAAAATCTTTTAAATTATTTAATATAGCAGGATATATAATTTTATTCACTAGTGTGCTTTTACCTGATCCAGAAACACCAGTAATTGAAACCAAACAGTTTAGTGGAATGTCTAAATTTATATTTTTAAGATTATTTTCTCTAGCACCCTTAATAGTTATTTTTTTATTTACTTTCCTCGTTCGTTTTGGTAATTCAATTTTTAAATTACCGTTTAAATAATTTGCTGTTATAGAATTTTGATTAATAAAGTCATGAAAACTTCCACTTGCCACAATATTACCTCCATTGGTACCTGCATATGGGCCAATGTCAATTACATAGTCAGCAGATCTTATGATATCTTCATCATGTTCTACTATTATGACAGTATTTCCTAAATTTTTAAGTTTTAGAAGAATTTTGATTAAACTTAATGTGTCTTGTGGGTGTAGACCTATACTTGGTTCATCTAAAATATACAATGATCCGGTTAAATTACTTCCAACACAAGTAGCTAAATTAATTCTTTGGCTTTCTCCACCAGAGAGAGTACTGGATTTTCTATTGAGGGTCAGATAACCTAAGCCTAAATCATTCAAACAACTTAATCTTTCAATTATTTCATCAATTAGTCTATTTTTAGAATTTTGATTTTTAAAAAAATCAAGTAATTCATCTAATGGTAGGTTGATTAATTCAAAAATATTTTTACCGGAAAACTTAACATAACCAGCTTCTTTGCATAATCTGTTGCCTGAGCATGAGTTACAGCTTGTTTTTCCCCTGTATCTTGAAAGCAAAACTCTATTTTGGATTTTGTATAATTTCTTTTCTAGTTTTGAAAAAAAATCATTGATACCAATCAATTCTTCATTTCCATCCCATAATAATTTTTTATTAGCTTCTGAAAGTTGTGTGTAAGGCTTATGAATTGGAAATTTATACTTTGATGCATTTTTAATAAAAAGGGACCTGTATTTGCCCAATTTTTTGCCTTTCCAAGGAAAAACACATCCTTCATATACTGATAATGAAGAGTTAGGAATTACTAGTCTTTCATCAATACCAACGATATCTCCATATCCTTCACATTTTTTACATGCACCGCTAGGATTATTGAAACTAAAAAAATTAACAGAGGGCTGTGTAAATTTGATACCATCAAGTTCTAAATTTGTGTTAAAATATTTATATTTATTGGAATCAATATTTTTTACAACACATTTTCCTTTCCCCTCAAATATTGCTGTAGATATCGAATCATTAACCCTGTCTAAAAATTGCTTTGATCCGTTTACAATAATTCTGTCAATAACCAGGAAAATACTATTATAATCATTAATTTTTTTTGTATCAACATCTTTAATTTTAACAATTTCATCATCTATAAGTAATCTGTTATAATTTTGTACGATTAGTGACTTGAGTTTTTTCTTTATATTTTTTTCATTTATTTCCTCAAGTTTGATAACTAATAATAATTTAGTTCCATATTCTACAGATTTTATAAAATCTGAAATTTCAGAAATTGTAGTTCTTTTAACTTCTTTATTGCTAATTGGTGAGTATGTTTTACCATATCTAGAAAAAAGTAGTTTTAAATAATCATAAATTTCGGATTTAGTTCCAACAGTAGATCTGGGATTTGATAGTGAAATTTTTTGCTCTAAGGCAATAGCAGGGGATAAACCCGTAATTTTTTTGACTTTAGGCTTTTCTAATCTTTCAAGAAATTGCCTTGCGTAGCTTGAAAGACTTTCGACATACCTTCTTTGCCCTTCCGCGTAAATTGTATCAAATGCTAGGGATGATTTGCCACTGCCGGAAACACCAGTAATAACAACTAATTTTTCCTTGGGTAGTTTTAGGTTTATTGAATTTAAATTGTGCATCTCTGCTCCAAAAATTTCAATAAACTTTGGGTTTTTACTTTTCACAATTTTATAAAACAAATACTGTGCTATTTATACAAACAAATAATTTAAAAAAAATAATTTTTGATCAATTATCATTAAAAACGTATATTTACATAAATTAAATCTACTGCCTATAGAATAACATTACACTAAAAAAGATAATTTCTGTTAATTATTTAAAAGTAATGTTATGAAAAAAAATCATATTTCTGATTCCGTTCTTGTTAAATCTTACATACAGGGAGATGAAAGGTCCCTCGAGATGCTTATTAAGAGACATAAACAACGTATTTACAATTTTATTTATTCAAAAGTCTTTGATAGAGATCTTACCGAGGATATCTTTCAAGATACCTTCATAAAGGTTATTAGGACACTTAAATTGGGTAATTACAATGAAGAGGGAAAATTTGTCTCATGGGTCATGAGAATAGCTCACAACTTAGTTATTGATCATTTTAGAAAAAATTCAAGAATTCCAAAATTTGAATCAAACAATGATTTTGATATATTTTCTGTTTTAAAAGATAATGAAATTGATGTTGAAAATAAGATGATTAAGGATCAAATCCTAGTAGAAGTAAAAAAGATAATTAATCTATTGCCTAATGATCAAAAGGAAGTATTAGTTCAAAGGTACTATAACGAGCTCAGTTTCAAAGAAATATCTGAAAAAACTGGAGTTAGTATTAATACTTCATTAGGAAGAATGAGATATGCCTTAATCAATCTAAGAAATATCATAAAAAAACAAAATATTTCATTAACGAATTGACGCAATATATTGAGTTTTTTTTCGTTGTATAACCAAACACTGATTATATATGCAAAAAAACTACACTTACAAGCAAAATTTTATTCTAAATCCAAAAAAAGAAACTATACAAAAAATACTAAACTACTCAAAATCAATTGTTGTTATTAAACATAATGATAATCCCTTTATTATAGATTTAAATTAGTTTATTTATAATTGATTTTCTGCCTATTTTTTTTGAAATTTCATCTTTTTCTAATTTCCATCCCCTAGCTGGACAATATTCCCTACCATAGAAAATAATCTGAAGATGTAATTTGTTCCATTTTTCTTTTGGAAAAAGTCTTTTTGCGTCTTTTTCAGTTTGTTTGACATTTACCCCATTGCTTAATCCCCATCTGTACATTAATCTGTGAATATGTGTATCTACTGGAAAAGCAGGAATTCCAAAAGCTTGTGACATTACTACACTTGCAGTTTTATGACCAACTCCAGGCAGTTCCTCTAGATCTACAAAAGATTTAGGTACATTTCCATTATGTTTTTTAATAATAATTTCACTAAGTCCATATATCCCTTTACTTTTCATTGGTGATAGTCCACATGGACGTATTATTTCTTTGATTTCTTCAATACTAAGTTTTACCATGTCATATGGATTATCTGCTAGACTAAAAAGTTTTGGGGTTATTTGATTAACTCTTTCGTCAGTACATTGTGCAGATAATAATACAGCAACCAAAAGTGTAAATGGATCCTTGTGGTTTAATGGCACTGGAACAGTTGGATATAATTCCTCTAGTTTATTAATTACATAAGAAATTTTGTCACCTTTTTTCAAAATCTTAAATTTAAGAGTAAATATAATTAAATATGAAAAAATTGAAAGTAGGTGATTTGGCACCGAAAATTGAATGCAAAAACCAAGACGGGGAAATCATCAGATTATCAGATTTTTATGGAAAAAAAATAGTAATTTTTTTCTACCCAAGAGCAAACACCCCAGGATGTACTGCTCAAGCCTGTAACCTTGGGGATAATTATATTGAGTTTAAAAAAAGAGGATATGAAATAATTGGTGTTTCTGCGGATAATCAAAAATCTCAAAAAAAATTTTCGAACAAATATAGTCTTCCTTTTAATTTGTGTTGTGATGAAAATAAAGAGATTATTAACGATTATGGAGTATGGGGATTGAAAAAATTTAGAGGTAATGAATATATGGGTATTATTAGGACAACATTTATAATTGATGAAGAGGGAAAAATTGAAGAAATTATTGAGAAGGTTAAAACAAAAGAACACTCATTACAGATTCTGCATTAAAACTATTTGTATCCAAAAAGCTTAAATTTTTTAATCTTTTCTGCAACGGCTTTTGGTAAAAGTTTTTCCCACCCTGATTCATTTTTTTTGATACTTTCTAGAACCTGATGTGAATAAATTTTAAGTGATTTTTTTTTGAAGTTCTTAACATCAATAACCTTTCCATTAAATTTAAAAAACTTGTAGAGTTCTTTCATTCTTGGATGAACTTTTAGGTTGTCGCTATTGACAATATTATTATTTTTGTCTAATACAGGATAAAGGTATACTTTGAGACTTTTAAAAAAAAGTTTACCAAATGCCTCAAGAATTCCTCCGCTTAAACTAACGTAATATTTTGGATCAAAAATTTGAATTAAATTATTTACACCCATACAAAGTCCAATTTTCTTTTTTGTATATAATGAAAAATATTCAGCCAGCCTGTAATATTCTTTGTAATTAGAAATTAATACTGTTTCACCTAAAGATCCCAATAATTTAGCCCTGTCCATAAAATCCTTTTCATCAATTTCTCCATCAGATGTTAAATCTGCAAGTGTAATTTCAAAAATTACTATTGTATCTTTTTTATCAACATGTCTTTCATTTAAAAACATGTTTAAAGAACTTCTGTACATTTCTTCATTAACAATAGTCACTGGTCTAAATCTACCCCTCAGGGCAAGAATATTTTTTTTATAAAGTGCTGCCGCTGGAAGTATATTATTCCCATCGGGACCAAACATAACAGCCTCGGTCATCTTATTTTTAACAAGCTCTAAACTTAAAATTCTATTGTCTACCTTTTTAAAAACTGGACCTAAAAAATTAATAGTATCAATTTCAACTTGATCAATACTTAAATGATCATATAATCTTTTAATAATTTTTTTTGGAGTTTGGTTATAAAAAAAAGCACTATGAATTAAGTTTGTTCCTAAAACTCCTAAGGTTTCTTGTTGCTGTTGTGCATTATTTTCCTTGAATCTAACATGTAAAATAATATCATTATATTTTTCTTTTGGATCAATTTGAAATCTAATTCCTACCCAACCATGTCCATTGTATTTTTTAGCAAAATCAATAGTAGCAACCGTGTTAGCAAAGCAAAAAAACTTAACATTTTTTTTATTTTTTCTATCAATTCTTTTTTCTATCAAAGAAGTTTCGTGATTCAGCATTTTTACAAGTCTGTTATGCGTAACATATCTTTTGTCATCCTCTATTCCATAGATATCATCACTAAAACTTTTATCATATGCCGACATTGCTTTTGCGATAGTTCCAGATGCACCACCAACTCTAAAAAATTGTCTAGCTGTTTCTTGACCAGCACCTATTTCGGCAAATGTACCATAGATATCAGAGTCTAAATTAATTTGCAATGCTTTTTGCTTGATGGAAAGGATGTTATTTAGGGACATATCTGTAGAATTTTATAGTCCGTTTTTGATATATTGTACCATATGCAAATTTATTAAAATAGTGTTATTTGGAGAAAAATAAATAGCTTATTTTTATATATCATTCACAGTTAATGAAAATAAATTTTTTAGGAACAGGAACATCACAGGGAATTCCTGTAATTGGAAGTAACCATCCGGTATGTTTAAGCACTGATAAAAGAGATAAAAGACTCAGAACTTCTCTCTTATTGGATTGGAATGGAGATAAGATTATTATTGATTGTGGGCCTGATTTTCGCTATCAAATGTTAAGGTCTGAATGTTCAAAAATTGATGCAATTCTTTTTACTCATGAACACAATGATCATGTATCTGGGTTAGATGATGTAAGACCATTTTATTTTAAATTTGGTACTATTCCAATTTATGCGGAAAGAAGGGTTTTAAATTCATTGGAAGAAAGGTTTCCTTATATTTTTAATAACATCAAAAATATTCCAAGCGTTCCTTCAGTAAAAATCAAAGAAATAAACGGTCAGTTTGCAATTAAAAACAAAATTGTAATTCCCGTTCGTGCTTTTCATGGTGAGCTTCCAATTTTAGGATATAGATTTGCAGATTTTGCATATTTTACTGATGTAAAGACAATTGAAGAAACGGAATTTAAAAAATTAAAAAACTTAGAAGTTCTTGTAATAAATGCATTAAGAATTGAAGAACATAGATCACATTTAAATTTGGAAGACGCTATAGCTTTAATTCAAAGAATTAACCCTAAAAAGGCATATTTAACTCACGTTAGCCACAAATTAGGATTTCACAAAGAAATTCAGAGAAGTTTACCCAAGAATATTTTCTTATCATATGATGGATTAGAAATTGAAATTAATTAATTTTTAGCCAATCCTTAACTGCCTCAATATTTTCCAAACATAAATTATGTTGAGATTCAAACTCTTGGTAATTGTGATCAATTTTATTTTTGTCTAACCAATCTGAAGATTTTCTAGCATATGCTATTGGAATTGTTTCATCAAGAACTCCATGTGAGCAGTAAAACTTATGATCTTTATATTTATCAACAGAAACTGGTTTTATTATTTCTTTAAGAATTTTTCCACTCAAAGCAATAACTTTTTTATACTTATCATAGAAATTTAATGATAAAGCATATGCAAGCATTGCTCCTTGACTAAATCCTAATAGAACAATGTTTTCGCTTTTGATATTATATTTTTGGATAATTTGATTTTGAATAAAAATATTTAGATTATCAACCGAATATTTGGCCTGATCAAAATCAGATTTTAGTGTATTATTTGAATCATAATGTAATGACCACCAGCAATAAGAGTTAAGATCTAGTGCATGATTGGCCTGAATGGAAACATACAGATAATTTTCTCCAAAAAACTCACTCAAGCTGATTAAGTCATTGTAATTGCTTCCATAACCATGGAGCATAATCAAAATTTTCCCATTTTTCTTTTGCGGGTAATTTTTGATAAGATATTGATAATCAGACATTAAGTTTTACTTTATTATTTGAAATAATCCCGTAAACTCTTCCTTTTAGTTTGGTATTTTTAAAAATTGAATTTTTTGATTTTGAAAAAATTTCATTTTCAGAAAAAATATAATCATAATTAGGATTAAATAAAGTAATATCAGCTGATTCACCAATGGAAATAGTTGAAGAATTTAGTAAAAATATGGATCTTCCTCTAGTTAAAATTTGTATTGCTGATTTCGTTGAAAATAACTTATTTAGTGCTCCAAAACAACTTTCTAAACCTATTGTACCAAATGCAGCATTTTCAAACTCTAAATCTTTAAGTTCTATGTTTAAAGGATTATGATCACATGTCACTAAATCGATAGTACCATCTTTAACCGCTGTTTTAAGGGATTCTATATCAGCAAGAGATCTCAAAGGCGGTAAGACTTTAAAATTTGTATTGTAACCACTTAAATATTGATCATCAAAAAATAAATTATGTATTGTTGTGCTACAGGTTACATTGAGTCCTCTTTTCTTAGCATTTCTTATAAGTTCACAAGATTTTTCAGTAGAAATTGTGGGTATATGTAATTTTCCTCCAGCGTATTCAAGTATTGTTAGATCTCTTTGAATATTTAAGTGCTCAGAAAAACTCGGAATTGGATTTAATCCAAGTACAGTGCTTGTAACATTTTCGTTAACAACACCATTTTCAGAAATGTCCATGGTATTAGGGAATGACAAAATTGGATAATTAGAGTTATTTGAATATTGAAGGGCAAGCTTTAATATATTGGGATTTTTTATAGACCTCTTATAATCTCCGAATGCTATTGCGCCGCCTTCACCCATATCAAAAATTTCTGACAATTTATTCCCTTCTGATTTTTTTGTAAGTGATCCTATTGGGTGAGCTGTAACAATATTATCAGAGGATAATAATTTTATATATTCTATTTCTGATCTTTTATCTATAACGGGGTTAGTATTTGGTTGTATCCCAATACAAGTAAAACCTGATTTTGATGCGACGTCAAGAGTATTTTTCATGTTGTCTCTCTCCTCATATCCTGGCTGACCGCATGAAATGCTATAGTCAAACCATCCGACTGAAACATGAAGGTTATCAAATTTTAATTCCTTATAATTATTAGAATTTTTGATTGAACGAGCGATATTTGAAATAATACCATTTTTTATTAATATATCAACTTTATCGTTATGAAATTCACTTTTCTTATCAATAACAATTGCAGATCGAATTAATAAATTCATTTAGAAAATTTAAGTAAAAGTAATAAAAATTATAATTTGAAATCTAATTTTTCAAATACACCAATTCCAAATAAAGCATAATCGTATTTTACCGGATCATTAACATCCAAAGTTCTTAAATATGAGTCTAATTCGATTACTGCTTTGTGGTCGTTTTGTTTTCTTTTTAGAATTCCCATTTTACGTGCAATTCTTCCGGAATGTATATCCAAAGGACATGATAAATATTTTGGTTTTATTTTTTTCCATATGCCAAAATCAACCCCTTTGTTATCATCTCTTACCATCCATCTTAAAAACATATTTATTTTTTTTGCGGCCGATCCTTTAAACGGATCAGAGATGTGTTTTTTTGTTCTTTTTAAATGATCTATTTCAAAAAATTTTTTTTTGAATTCATGAATGGAATTATGCATTCTTTCTTTTAAGATATGTTTTGCAAATACACTTTCCAGTCCATCATGATTTGAATAAATATTTTTAATACTTTTTACAAACTGAATCAAATCATATCCATTAAATGTTCTATGTTTAAAAGATTCTAATTTTTTGAGATCGGAATCATTATGATTCATTATGAAGTCATAGGGTTTATAAGCAAAAAATTCAACTATTTTTTTTGAACTTTTAATAATAGATTTTCTATTTCCCCAAGCTATTGTTGCGGTTAAAAAGCCGGAAATTTCAATGTCTTCCTTCTTTTGAAATAAATGGGGAATTTGAATTGGATCTTCTTTGATGAAGGATGGATTATTGTATTTTTCAGATTTATAATCCAAAAATTCTTTAATTTTTAAGCTCACTTTTAGCTGATTATTTGTCCATCATTTATTTCAATTACTCTATCAGATTTTTTTGCAAGTTTTTGATCATGCGTTGCAATCAGAAAGGTATAATTAAAATCTTTTCTTAATTTTAAAAAATACTCATATAAATTTCGTGAATTTTGAGAATCAAGATTTCCCGATGGCTCATCCGCAAAAATTATTTTAGGACTATTAATTAATGCCCTGGCTACGGCTACTCTTTGTTTCTCACCACCTGAGATTTCACTTGGTTTATTATTAGCTATATTGCTAATTCCAAAATAATCAATTAATTTATAGGCTTCTGTTTGAGCGTCTTTTTTTGAAATACCCTTGATAAAAGCCGGTATACAAATATTTTCAACCACGGTAAATTCAGGTAAAAGTTCATGGAATTGAAAAACAAATCCTAAGTTTTCATTTCTTAATTTGGATATTTCATTTTTATTTAAAGCATCTAAGTTAATTCCATTCAGACTTAACATTGAATCATAACCAGCTTCATACTTTTCAATTGTACTTAAAATTTGTAATAAAGTTGTTTTTCCTGCACCTGAAGATCCTATTAAACTTACAATTTCTCCCTCTTCAATTTTAATATCAATGCCTTTGAGAATATGTTTATTTTCATAAAATTTATGTATATTTTTGGCAACTATCATCTTAATCAAAATTAAGACAATATTTCTTAAATATGAACAATTTAAAAAAAGCTTATTTTGCTGGTGGTTGTTTCTGGTGTACTGAAGCGGTATTTTTAAGACTGAAAGGAGTTGAGAAAGCTATCCCAGGTTATTGTGGTGGAAATTATGAAAACCCAACCTATGAACAAGTATGCAGTGGAATTACTGGTCATGCTGAAACAGTATTGATTGAATATGATTCAGATTTAATTTCATATGAAATGCTTCTAGATGTATTTTTTAGGACTCATGATCCAACCACCATAAATCGTCAGGGAAATGATGTTGGAAAACATTACAGGTCAGCAATTTTTTATACAGATTTGGAACAAAAAAAATATGCTGAAAATTTTATCAAAAAATGCAATGAAGATGGTTTATTTAAAAAACGGATTGTTACCCAATTAGAACCACTAAAAGAATTCTACACTGCAGAGAATTATCACATGAACTATTATGAACTAAACCAGAACCAACCCTACTGTGAGTATGTTATCACACCAAAAATTGAAAAATTTAAATTGAAATTTAAATCTGAATTAAAATAATTAGATTTTTAATCCAAAAAGATTTAAAAATTTTTTGACAAACCTCCAGAAAAACTTAAACTCACCAAAAATAAAAGCTACTAAAATCAGTATGAATTGATATACAATAGTTATTAAAATAATTCTGGCAAACCAGTAAATTAGAATGTTTAAGTTTTCAGTGTTGATCCCAAAAAAGTTGCAAATAGGTTCTGATATCCAAGCAGCGGTAGACCCAGTGATCCCAAAAACAATAAATATTTTAAGGATTTGTAAATTAGAATTTATACCCCATTTGTGTTTAAGTTTACTTAGCATTTGACGAGTTGTAAAAGTTTATTATTCTGTCAGCAAGTTCAATGCCAATTCTTTCTTGTGCCTCATTTGTAGCAGCACCAGTGTGCGGGGTTAAGCTAATATTAGGATTCATTAAAATCTTGATATCCGGGTTGGGTTCATTTTCAAAGGTATCCAATCCTGCAAATAAAACTTTATTTTTAGAAATTGCATTTAGTAAAGCATTTTCATCAATAACGCCTCCTCTAGCAGCATTAATAATACCGATTCCATCTTTCATTAGACTTAGCTCTTTTTCACCAATTATGTAATCTTTTTGGGCGGGAATGTGTAAGGATATAAAGTCTGATGATTTTAATAAATCTTCATAATCCGAAGATGAGAGTGAAAACTTTTTTGAGCTTCCATCAAAGAATGAAATTTCAAGATCTGCAGATTTAGTAAAAATGTCATAAAATTTAACATGCATTCCTATTCCGAGGGCAATTTTTGCAACTTCTTGACCAATTCTGCCAAATCCGATTATACCGATTGTTTTTCCTCTTAATTCAATTCCTTTGGAATACTCTTTTTTCAGTTGCTTAAATTTACTATCTCCTTCAAGTGGCATAGAACGATTAGATTTAAAAAGGGATCTAGCTGCAGAGAAAAGATGTGCAAAAACTATTTCAGCTACAGATATAGATGATGCAGCAGGCGTGTTCGTGACTTGAACTCCTTTGCTATTTGCATATTCAACATCAATATTATCCATCCCAACACCACCACGGCCTACAAATTTTAAATTAGGACAATTATCAATTAATTCTTTTCTAACTTTTGTAGCACTTCTTACGAGTAAAACTTCAATGGATTCAGCGTTAATGTAATCTGCTAGTTCTTCTTGTTCAACTTTATCTTGCATTACTCTAAAACCGTTTTCTTCTAATTTTAAAACACAATTTTTAGAAACACCATCATTTGCTAAAACATTCATAGTTATATTTTTGATTCTAATTCACTCATTACTTCAACTAAAACTTTTACACTATGTATATCCATTGCATTGTACATAGAAGCTCTGTAGCCACCAACACTTCGATGACCAGAAAGTGCTTTTATATTTGCCTTTTCTAACATAGATTCAAATGTATTTTTAAAGTTGTTATCAGTCAAATTAAAAGTAGCATTCATAATTGAACGATCCTCAGCTTTTGCATGACCTTTAAACAATGGATTGATGTCAATTTCAGAATATAGGATTTCAGCTTTTTTTCTATTTTTTTCTTCTAATTTAGATATTCCGCCACTGTTTCTTATCCATCTCATATTTAATAATGATACATAGACAGAAAATACCGGAGGAGTATTGAACATACTGCTTTTTTCAGAGTGAACTTTATAATTTAACATTGAGGGAACATTATCGTTGATTCTTTCAAGAAGTTCATTTCTGATTACAACTAAAGTAGCTCCAGCAGGTCCAAGATTTTTTTGTGCTCCAGCATAGATTAAATCAAAATCTTGAAAATTAATTACTCTTGAGAAAATATCACTACTCATGTCACAAAAAACAGGGACATTTGATTTAGGAAAATTATGTATCTGAGTCCCAAAAATCGTATTGTTAGATGTACAATGGAAATAATCATATTCTTTATCTATAGATATTTTGGGTATGTGATTAAAATTCTCATCTTCTGAGGATCCTAAAACATCAACTTTTCCAAAAATTTTCGCTTCCTTAATCGCTTTTTTGCTCCATGTTCCAGTATTGAGAAATGCAGCTTCATTTTTTAAGAAGTTATATGCCGTCATCAAGAACTGCATGCTGGCACCTCCTTGTAAAAATAAAGGAGTGTAATCTTTTCTACTTAATCCTAATAGTTCAATTGATAAGTCCCTGGCCTCGTCCATAATATCTACAAAATCATGGCTCCTATGAGAAATTTCAAGTAATGATAACCCAGAATTATTTATTTCCTTAACCGCATCAGATGCCTGAGAAAAAACTTCATTTGGTAATATTGACGGACCTGCACAAAAATTGTGAATCTTCATATTTTAATTTAAAATGCCAAATTTCGTTAATTAATACAACTTGATTAAGAATAGATAAAAAATATTTTAACTAATTTGTTAACAGAAATTTAATAGTATCAATATTATCTGCATAATCTGACAATTTCGGATTTTGTGTATCCCCAAAATTGACATGGTTCTCACTGATTGAATTCGAAACAATGCACTGCAAATTATCTGATTTTGTTTTTATATACTCAATTAGTTCTTTTTCATTCTCATAAAATTCATAATAAATTTCTGAGATAGGAGGGGTAAACCTTTTTGATTCTGACATTAAAAAAAATTTACCATCAATAAATTTTTCATTATTTAATATTTTGATTGTTTTGTAGTAATTAAGGTTATTTAAATATTTGTGATGAAGTTTGATTTTTTCAAATTCATCAAAGCCATGAATTATTTTTTTTATATCAAATCCAATTGGAATAAATAACTTTGAAACATTTCTACAACCTAGTCCAAAGTATGTGAATATATCTTTAGCTAATAAACGTAATGAATCTTTGTTAGTATGATTTTCCAAAATTGCAACGGATGTCCTACTTTTTCTGAGAATGTTTGGTTTTTTACTAAAATAATACTCAAAATATCTAAAAGTATTATTTGATCCCGTTGCAATTACTTTGTCAAATTCTTTAAGAATTTCTGTTTTAATTATGTAATGTTTTGACTTTGGAAATTTGTTCCATAAGTAATCAATTAAATATTCAATCAAAATTTTATCAGATTTTGATGGTTTAACTAAAGCAATATTTCCAGAAATAATAACACAAATAAGATCATGTAAACCTGCAAAAGGAAAGTTCCCAGCCATGACAATTCCGACTTGAATAGGTGGGGTTTCAATCATTTCATACTTTGAAATCCATGCACTGATAATATTTAATTTAAGTTTACTTTGCCAATAATTAATTGAAGTATTTATGTTTTGTTCTGAAAACCAAGGATTGAGAATTTCAGCTTTTTTAATTGTTGTATAAAATTTATCATTTTTATTCTTTTCATAAGATGAAAAGAGATCACCTAAACAAACTAACCAATTTAGTCTTTCAGTTAATTCTGCTGATATACCTTTGATTTTAGACATTATGGCTTTAATTTTGATATAAATTTATTCATTATAAAATAAATATGGCAATAGTTATAACAGATGATTGTATTAATTGTGGGGCTTGTGAACCCGAGTGCCCAAATACTGCTATATATGAAGCCGCAATCAATTGGAAATATTCAGACGGAACGAAGCTTTCAGGGGAAGTAAACCTTATTGGAGGGAAAATAGTTAATGCAGATTTACCTCAAAGAGCATTTAGTGATGAGGTTTATTATATTGCTCCAGATAAATGTACTGAATGTAAAGGTTTCCATGAAGAGCCGCAGTGTGCTGCTGTATGCCCTGTTGATTGCTGTATTCCTGATTTAAATAATATTGAATCTGAATCCACATTATTAGAAAAACAAAATATCATGCATGGTTAAATGAAAGCTGGGATTGTAGGATTACCTAATGTTGGTAAATCAACCTTATTTAATTGTTTATCTAATACTAAAGCTAATAGTGCAAATTTCCCATTTTGTACCATTGAACCAAATCACAGTATTATAAATGTTCCTGATAAAAGAATTAACATATTAAACGGATTAGTTAACCCCGAAAAAACTATTCCAGCCACAGTTGAGATTGTTGATATTGCAGGATTAGTTAAAGGCGCGAGTAAAGGGGAGGGATTAGGAAATAAATTTTTAGCAAATATCAGAGAAACTGATGCTATTATTCATGTTTTAAGATGCTTTGATGATGATAATATTGCTCATGTTGATGGATCAGTAGACCCTGTAAGAGATAAAGAGATAATAGATATTGAGTTGCAGCTTAAAGATTTAGAAACTGTTCTAAATCGACTTGAAAAAGTAAAAAAAACATCAAAATCTGGTGATAAATCATCCATTGAAGAACTTGGTATTTTAGAAAAGGTTGTTTCACATCTTGAATCTTCAAGAAATATCAGATCTATCTCAGATGAAATTAAAAATAAAGTTCATATATTAAAACCACTTCAGCTATTAACATCAAAACCTGTCTTGTATGTTTGTAATGTTGATGAAAAAAGTGTTGTTGATGGAAATAATTACGTAAGCTCAGTGATGAATTTAGCAGAAAGGGAAAATGCACAAGTTATTTCATTAGCTGCAGGAATTGAGTCTGAGATCCAAGAATTAGAAAGTTATGATGAAAGGAAAATATTTTTAGATGACTTAGGAATCGATGAGCCAGGTTCATCCAAACTGATCAGTGCAGTTTATGATTTATTAGATTTACACACTTACTTTACTGCTGGCCCTAAAGAGGTTAGAGCATGGACTATCCCTAAGGGATCATTAGCACCTCAGGCTGCTGGGGTAATCCACTCTGATTTTGAAAAAGGTTTTATTAAGGCAGAGGTAATTTCATATGAAGATTTTACTAATTATAAAACAGAACTCAAGGTTAGGGAAGCAGGTAAAATGAGAATAGAGGGCAAGGAGTATGAGGTTAAAAGTGGCGATATAATCCATTTTCTATTTAATGTATAACTTACTGATTATTTCTTGATATTTTGTTAATTACTTTGTAATTCCGTTTAATATTTTGATATCCTGATATCTTATATTTACAGATTGTAGAATCATGTCTGGAAAAAGTCAATATACTGAGGAAAATATTAGGTCGCTGGACTGGAAGGAGCATATTAGAATGCGTCCTGGAATGTATATTGGGAAATTAGGAGATGGCTCATCATCTGATGATGGAATATATATATTGCTTAAAGAAGTCTTAGACAATTCTATTGATGAATATGTGATGGGTGCAGGAAAGACTATTGAAGTTTCTGTTCAGTCATCCAGAGTTGTAGTTAGAGATTATGGAAGGGGAATTCCATTGGGAAAGCTTGTTGATGTAGTTTCTAAAATGAATACTGGAGGTAAATACGACACAAGAGCTTTCAAAAAAGCTGTTGGATTGAATGGGGTAGGTACGAAGGCAGTAAATGCATTATCCGACTATTTTAAGGTTGAGTCTAACCGTGACGGGCAAACTGCTTTTGCCGAATTCAACCAAGGTGAATTAAAACAAGAATTACAGCCCGAGCAAAGTTCGCGTCGCAGGGGAACTAAGGTCACATTTGTCCCTGACGAATCAATTTTTAAGAATTTTAAATTTAGATCGGAATACATTTCCAGAATGTTAAAGAATTATGTTTACTTAAACCCTGGTTTAACCATAATTTTTAACAATGAAAAGTATTACAGCGAAAACGGATTAAAAGACCTCTTAATTGAAAGAATTAAGGATAATGACATTGCTTATCCAATCATTCATTTAATTGGAGAAGATATTGAGGTAGCAATAACCCACAGTAAAATTCAATACAGTGAGGAATATCATTCTTTTGTTAATGGGCAAAACACTACCCAAGGAGGGACACATTTAAGTGCTTTTAGAGAAGCTTTTGTAAAGACTATTAGAGAATTTTTTGGTAAAAATTATGATGCATCTGACATTCGAAAATCCATTGTTGCTGCAGTTTCAATAAAAGTGATGGAGCCTGTTTTTGAAAGTCAAACTAAAACAAAACTTGGTTCTACTGAAATGGGTGGCAACTTACCCTCAGTTAGGGTATATATTAATGAATTTTTAAAAACAAAACTTGATAATTTTCTGCATAAGAATCAAGAAGTTTCCGAAGCAATACAACGCAAGATATTACAAGCTGAAAAAGAAAGAAAGGAACTTTCTGGGATTAGAAAACTTGCAAAGGAGAGGGCAAAAAAAGCTAGTTTACACAACAAAAAATTACGAGACTGCAGAATTCATTTTGGAGATTTGAAGGAATCTAAAAGATTAGATAGTACATTATTTATTACTGAGGGAGATTCTGCTTCTGGTAGTATTACAAAATCAAGAGATGTAAATACACAAGCAGTTTTTAGCTTAAGAGGAAAGCCATTAAACTCCTATGGAATGTCTAAAAAAATTGTTTATGAAAATGAAGAATTTAATTTACTGCAATCTGCTTTAAATATTGAAGATTCAATTGAAGATTTAAGATATAATAATATTGTAATTGCAACTGATGCAGATGTTGATGGTATGCATATAAGATTGCTTATTATTACTTTCTTTCTTCAGTTTTTCCCCGAATTAATAAAAAGAGGACATTTATATATATTACAAACTCCTTTATTTAGAGTTCGAAATAAAAAAGAAACAATTTATTGTTATTCTGAAAATGAAAAAATTGATGCCACACAAAAATTAAAACCAAATCCTGAAATTACAAGATTTAAGGGGCTTGGCGAGATTTCACCTGATGAATTTGGTCATTTTATTGGTGATAATATAAAGTTAGATCCTGTAATGTTGGACGAAGATAAAAGCACAGAGGAATTGCTTAGTTTTTATATGGGAAAGAACACCCCGGATCGACAATCTTTTATAATTGATAATTTAAAAGTTGAACTTGATGTTTTAGATTAAATGGAAGAAGATAACTTAATTAAAAATAATAACGCAGAAGAATCAGCTTCAATAACCAGGGTAACTGGAATGTATAAGGACTGGTTTTTGGATTATGCATCTTATGTAATTTTAGAAAGGGCAGTTCCCTCTGTAGAGGATGGTTTTAAGCCTGTTCAGAGGAGAATTATGCAATCCATGAAAGATCTAGATGACGGAAGGTATAATAAAGTTGCAAATATTGTTGGTCATACTATGCAATATCATCCCCATGGGGATGCTAGTATTGCGGATGCAATGGTACAAATTGGTCAAAAAGATTTATTGATTGATACCCAGGGAAACTGGGGAAATGTATTGACAGGGGACAGAGCTGCAGCTTCAAGATACATTGAAGCAAGATTATCTAAATTTGCTTCAGATGTTGTTTTTAATCCAAAGGTCACAGATTGGCAGTCATCATACGATGGTAGAAGAAAGGAACCAATAAATCTTCCTGTCAAATTCCCTTTACTTCTAGCACAAGGTGCTGAGGGAATTGCTGTTGGATTATCTACAAAAATCTTACCCCATAATTTTATAGAATTAATAAATGCTTCAATTAAGCACCTAAAAAATAAAAAGTTTAAATTGTTCCCTGATTTCACCACAGGAGGCATTGCTGATTTTACCAATTATAACGATGGGAAAAGAGGGGGAAAGGTAAGGGTTAGAGCTAAGATTAGCGTTGTTGATAAATCAACTCTTCTTATTTCAGAACTCCCTTTTACCACAACTACATCTTCATTAATTGATTCTATTTTAAAGGCAAATGAAAAAGGTAAGATAAAAATTAAAAAAATTGATGATAATACTTCATCCAACGTTGAAATATTAATTTATCTACCTTCAGGCATATCACCGGATAAAACAATAGATGCACTTTATGCATTCACAAATTGTGAAGTATCTATATCTCCACTTTCATGTGTTATCGAAAACCACAAGCCATGTTTTTTGGGGGTTTCTGAAATATTAATAAAATCTACAAACATTACTGTTGATCTGTTGAAAAAGGAGTTAGAAATAAAACTTGGTGAACTTAAGGATCAATGGCATAATTTTTCATTAGAAAGAATTTTTATTGAAAACAAAATATACCGAGATATTGAAAAAGAAGATAGCTGGGAGGGTGTTTTAACAGCAATAAAAAAAGGAATTTCTCCATTTACCAATAATTTAAAAAGAAATGTAAATGATGATGATATAATTAGATTGACAGAAATTAAGATAAAAAGAATTTCAAAATTTGACATAAATAAAGCTATTGAAAGAATTGAAAATCTTGAAATCCTAATCTCTGAGGTAAAGCAAAATCTCAATAATTTAATTGATTTTGCAATCGATTATTTTGAAAGGCTCAAAAGAGATTATTCATCAGAAAAAAGTAGAAAAACAGAAATTAAAATCTTTGATGATGTTGATGTTAAAAAGGTTGTTATTAGAAATACTAAGCTTTATGTTAATAGGGAGGAAGGATTTATCGGAACCTCTTTAAGGAGACATGAATATGTTTGTGATTGTAGTGATATTGATGATATCATAGTTTTTACTGAAAACTGTAGTATGATGGTTACAAAAGTAGATTCAAAAGTTTTTATCGGCAAAAATATAGTTCATGTTGCTGTTTTTAAAAAGAAGGATTTAAGAACTATTTACAATATGGTTTATAAAGATGGAGACAAGGGGATTAATTTCATAAAAAGATTTGCTGTTTCTGGTGTTACCAGAGATAAATTGTATAAACTCTCCAATTCAAAAAAAGAGAGTTATGTTAAATATTTTTCTGCTAACCCAAATGGTGAAGCAGAAAAAATAACCATTAATTTGAGAAGTAACTCTAAATTAAAAAAATTGAAATGGGATGTTGACTTTTCAGACGTAATAATCAAGGGCAGAGCATCAAGAGGAAATATTATAACTAAAAACACTATAAAAAATATTGAATTAAAAGAAAAAGGATTGTCTACATTAAAACCTAGAAAAATTTGGTTTGATGACACAGTACAAAGATTAAATGTTGATGGAAGAGGAGATTTACTAGGTGAGTTTAGGGGTGAGGATAAAATATTAGTTGTATCACAAACAGGCATTTTGAAAATAATATCCCCGGAACTAACTACACACTTTAATGAGGATATGATTATTTTAGAAAAATGGACACCAAAAAAACCTTTATCCGTTGTTTATTTTGATTCAAAGAAAGAAAAGTATTTTGCCAAGAGATTTATTGTTGAAAATGAGAACAGGGAAGAGGTTTTTATCTCAAACAGCAAAGGATCTTTTCTTGAATTAATTTCTACAGACTGGAAGCCGGTAATTGAAGTGGTTTTCAATAAAATAAGGAACAAAGAACCAAAACCAAATCTTAGAATTGTTTTCGATGAATTTATCTCTGTAAAAGGAATTAAAGCTCAGGGAAATCAGTTAACTCCACACAAAGTTAAACAGGTAAATCTATTAGAACCACTTAAATATATTCCTCCAGTTGAAAAACCAGCTAACGAGATTGAAGTTGTGGATGAGGACGTTTTGATTGATAATTCAGATGGTGATGAAGCAACAGCTCAAACTAGTTTATTTTAACGGCTACTGCCTTTAGTTTTTTATTTTCACCAACAAATGAATACTCATATGAGTAAGATGTATCTGTTGTTGTTAAAATTTTAATCAAAATATTTTTTTTACCAGACAGTTTTTTTGAGTTTATAGGGGATAAGACCATTTCACAATCATTTATCCAACGAACTTTACTGGAGTCAATTTTACCTTGAAATTTCTCTATTTGTAAATTTTTATCATTTCGTGTAAATGTGGAGCTAAATACTACACCGTCATAATTAATTTCAGAGTAAAACATTCCTGTTTTGAATAAATTACAGTTTCTTTCAATTTCGTCACATGAATTAGAAAGAGAAATCAGAATTAATAAAATGCATAACGAACTAATTTTCTTTATAACTTCCATCATCGTATAAGATTATAACAGATTTGATTTTTTTTTCAATTGTTTGGTATTTTTTTGATTTATTTCTTTTATTTCCTGAAATTAACCAATTTAAGTCCAATTCAGGATATGATTCTTTTATTTTTAAAAAAAAATCGGAACTTGGTTTATTTCTACCACTAAAGAAGTGGGCTAGGGTAGATCTTTGTATACCAATTTTTTGTGCAAAAGCAGATTTACTAAGCTTTTCAGTTTCTATAAATTTTTCAAGTCTATTAGCTATACTCATGTGTTTACAAATGTAAACAAATAAAATAGAAATATTCTAAAAAACTTTGAATTATTATTAAATAATTACTTCATATTATATATTATAAAATACTGATAATGTATTATTTAAATTATTATTAATACATTAATATTAATAAAATTTAAATAATATTTATAAAACATCTATATATTCATATATATTTATCATTGTTAATGAGCAATCAATGATTATTTTGTAATTTTTTGATATTTTTATTGTGAATTAATTAATCTAGGTATTATATTTGAAAATAATTCAAAATTTTTCCTATGTCTAAGTTCAAACTTGATGAAATTGACCACCAGATTCTAGAAATGTTAATAGAAAATACGAGAGTACCATTTACTGATATAGCTAAAAAACTACTCATTTCCGCCGGTACTGTTCATGTAAGGGTAAAAAAGATGGAAGATTATGGTTTGATAAAGGGTTCTTCTTTAATATTAGACTATGATAAGCTCGGCTACACGTTTATTGCTTATGTTGGTTTATATGTAAAAGATACCTCTAACATTAAATTTATTGTTGAAAGAATTAAGGAGATCCCTAACGTTACCGTTGCTCACATTACAACTGGTAAATTCAACGTTTTTTGTAAAATACGTGCAAAAGGCACAACAAATGCAAAAAATATTATATTTAAGCTTGATGAAATTGAAGGTGTATACAGAACAGAATCAATGATTTCATTAGAAGAAAGTATTAATGATAAAAAAAGATTAATGCATTCAATCTTTAAAGATATTGCCTAAGAACTGTAGAATTCAAAAGCTGATACAATATCTTTTTCATTCACTTTTTTACCAATCTCAATTGTACCAATTTCTTTTATTAGTACAAATCTTGGTATATTATCCTGGTTTTTTTTATCGAAACTCATAATTTTTATGATTTCAGGAATTTCTTCGTCTCTGATAATTATTTTATCAAAATGACTATTGATAAATTTTTTTATTTCGTCAACCTTTTTTTTATCAAAATTACACAAGATTTTAGATAGAAATGATTCCATAATAATACCAGCAGCTACTGCTTCTCCGTGAAGGACCTCTCTGTCAGTTCCCAAGAGATAGGATTCAATTGCATGTCCAATTGTATGACCAAAATTTAAAAATTTTCTGATATTTTTTTCTTTAGGATCCCGATCAACTATTCCAACCTTGGTTTTTATTGATGTATATATTACATCTTCATTTAATTCCTTTAAATTTTTTAGAACCTTTAGGCGACTCCAATCATTTTCTCCCTCAATTAAGCTATGCTTGATAATTTCACTTAGACCACATTTAAATTGTTGAATGGGAAGTGTATCTAAATAATGAGTATCGATAACTGTAATTTCAGGTGAATAAAATGATCCAATTATATTTTTTATATTTTTTAAATCTATCCCTGTTTTACCTCCTATCGAAGCATCTACCATTCCTAATAATGAAGTTGGTATATTAACAAAGTCAATACCCCTCATAAACGTTGATGCAATAAAACCACCTAAATCAGTGATCATTCCACCTCCAAGATTAATTATTAAGGAATTTCTTTTGAAACCTTTCTCTATTAAAAACTCCCAAATTATTTTAGATGACTCAAGATTTTTATTTATTTCACCAGAATCAATAGAGTAATTATGTGTTTCAGTTAATTCGATTATGGACTCAATTTTTGATTTAAGTAGCGGTAAACAATATTTTCTAGTTTCATAATCTGAAAAAATTAAAATTTTAGAATATGATTTTTGTATAATTAAATCATTAAGCTGTTCATATGCATTATGTCCAAATAAAATTGGATTTGTTTTATTAACTAAAATTTTTTTTCTTTCCATTTTAAGTTATTTAAAAAAAATATTGAAACAAATATTGTAAATTATGTCTAAAATTTTTTTTTGAACTTTAAAGACACAAAAATAGCTTTTTCCTACAAATCTAATCTTGAAATAAAAAAATCATTTTATTTATTTAGATTATTATCAATGGGTTCATTGTCTAAGATTGGAAGAAAAGTGTTGAGGTTAATGATTTACTTAAATTTTCCTGTCAATTACCTAATTAAAAAAACTATATATCCTCAATTCTGCGCTGGTACAGATTTTACCGAAACAAAAAAAACAGCAATTAAATTAAATACATATAATTTATCATCTGTATTAGATTACTCAACTGAAGCGCATAGTAATGAAGAAGAATTTGAGCAATCATTTGAGCAGTGTTTAAAAGTTATGGAAGAATCTAAAACACTTGCTATTTCTGATTTCATCGTATTTAAACCAACTTCCATGGGAAGTATCAAGCTTTTTGAAAAAATATCAAGAAATGGATATGTTTCATCTGAAGATACTGATGAGTGGAACAAAATAAAAGAAAGATTTAAACTAATTTTTGATGCTGCCAAAGCAAAGCAAATGAAGGTTCTTGTAGATGCTGAGGAAAGTTGGATTCAAAAAGCAATTGATGATCTTGTGTTTGAAAGTATGCTAATTTATAATAGAGATTATACGCTTATTTATAATACTATACAGGCTTACAGGAGTGATCGTTTAGATTATCTGAAGCAAATACATCAAAAGTTTAACGGAAGTCGTGTTAAAATTGGCGTAAAGTTAGTTAGGGGAGCTTACATGCAAAAGGAGAATAAAAGAGCAAGAGAGTTAAATTATAAGTCACCAATTTGTAAAAATAAATTCTTGACAGATGAATCATTTAACAATTCATTAAAATATATTTTTAAAAATATTAATGACTTTTGCTTGTTTATTGGATCACATAATGAAAAAAGTAATTTATTAGCTGTGAAGCTGATGCAGAGAGAAAAAATGGAAAATTCAACTGATAAAGTTTGGTTTTCACAATTATATGGAATGAGTGATAATATTTCTTTTTCGTTGGCTAAAAAGGGCTATAACGTTGCTAAATTGATTCCTTTTGGTCCTGTTAAGGAGGTAATTCCATATTTGATGAGAAGAATTGAAGAAAATACTTCAATTTCTGAACAAACAAACAGGGAGCTAAGCTTAATTAGAAAAGAGATTATAAGAAGAAAAAAAGTAAATCTTAATTAAGGTTTAATATTTCTGCTTTATTCTTACAGTTCTGAATTTGTAAAGATTTTTTGTTTTTATTTGCTATCAAATAGATATTGCAACTATCTGAACCTATTCTACTTTTTGAAAAATTTATTTGACCATTTCTTATAATATTTTTGATTAATGCTGAATCTTTTGAAAATTCTCCAAAATTTATTTTTTTAGTGAGTAAATTGTTTTTTACTCTAGAGGAGGGTAAATAATTAAATGAAGTGTTTTTTCTATCAAAAAAAAAGAATAAAAAAATTAATCCGATAGAAAATCCGAATATAAAATAAATTAATCTGTTGATAAAGTTCATAGGCTTTTGATTTCTATAGATCTTTTAGTTTTTGAGATTTCTTTTAGTTTAATATGAATAAAATCTTTATCAATGATTTTGATTGCAATTTCTGGCCATTCAATTAAACACAGGTTTCCTTTTTTCAGATATTCTTCAAATCCAATTTCATATAGTTCATCTTCCTTTTTAATTCTATATAAATCCATATGATAAATCATTTTATAATCTAGTTCATATTCGTTAATCAAAGAAAAAGTTGGACTTGCAACATGTTCTTTATAACCGAGGTCATATATTACATTTTTAATTAATGTTGTTTTTCCCGAGCCCACAGGTCCAGAAAAAAGTACTTTATTTTTTTGTTTTATTAACTCTATAATGATTTTTGAAACTTTATCAATTTCAGTAATATCATAGGTAAACAATGATTGCTGCATAATTTCTATGAATTTAAAACTATGAACGGTATTATTAATTCCTCAAGAGAAACACCTCCATGTTGGTAAGTATTTTTAAAAAAATTACTGTAATAGTTAAAGTTATTTGGATATACTAAGTAAAAATCTTCTTTTGCGAAGATATATGATGCATTAATTGAACTTTTTGGCAGATTTATTTTGTGAGGATCATTGAAAGCAATATTATCTTTCAGACTATATGTAAGACTTTTTCCAGTTTTATATCTAAGATTTTGAGATGTGTTTTTATCCCCTATAACTTTTGAGGCAGTTTTAACGTTAATTGTTCCATGGTCAGTTGTTATAATTACCTTACAATTTAGCTCAATGGATTTTTTTATTATTTCAAGTAAAGGAGAGTTGTCGAACCAGCTTTTGGTCAATGATCTGTATGCTTTATCGTTAGATGCAAGCTCTTTTATAATTTGCATCTCTGTTTTGGAGTGAGAAAGCATATCTACAAAATTGTAAACAATTGTTGTGATGTCATTTTTACTTTTTTCTTTTAATTGTTCGATAATTTTATCTGCAGAATTAGGATTGGTAACCTTAACAAATTCACTTTTTAGTTCATCATTGAAATTATTTTTTAAGTTAATTTCAAGTAATTCTTTTTCATATAAATTTTTACCTCCCTCTTCGTGATCATCTTTCCAGTATTGTGGATATTTTTCCTTTATACTTTTTGGCATTAGACCTGAGAAAAGAGAGTTTCTGGCATACTGCGTCGATGATGGTAAGATGCTGAAATATTGGTATTCTTTGATTTTTTTGGAAAACTCTAAAATTGTTGGCTCAATACATAACCATTGATCATATCTAAGGTTATCAATTACGATAAAAACAACAGATTGATCTTTTATTTCTGGAAATAAATGTCGTTTACAAATATTATGCGAAAAAGTTGGTCCGTTGCTGTCATTAATCGCACTTTCGTAATTTTTTTCTACAAATTTTGAAAATAAATTATTTGCTTCTCTCTTCTGATTAATAAGTATATCGATCATTGTTTTATCATTAGTTTTTGAAAGTTTCAATTCCCAAAAAATGATTTCATGGTAAAGCATTAACCAACCATCCCAGGATGAAATATTCATCATGTCAATAGAAAGACTTCTAAACTTCTGTTGATATTGAGAAATATTAGTCTCATTTATTAATTCCTTTGTTATTAAATTCTTTTTCAAGCTTAATAAAATTTGATTTGGATTAACGGGCTTTATTAAATAGTCAGAAATTTGCTTCCCAATTGCTTGGTCCATTATATCTTCTGCCTCATTCTTGGTAATCATAATTACCTTCAAATTTGGTCTAAGAATTTTTATTTGTTCAAGTGTTTCAATGCCACTAATCCCAGGCATATTTTCATCTAGCAAAACAATGTCATAAAGATTATTTTTGATTAGTTCTATAGACTCACTACCGTTGTTACAACTAGTAACCTGAAATCCTTTATCTCTCAAAAAAATAATATGTGCCTCTAATAAATCTATTTGATCATCAACCCATAAAATTGATTTTTTTTTCATAAAAACAATGATATGATTTAAAGTTAAATTATAATATTTAAAATCATATAGTTTATTAGAGAAATTAACATAGCTTTAAATGTTGTATTTATATAAATTTCATAATTTTGCTCTTTATGAAACTAACCCTGGCAAATTTAGCACTTAAACTCAATGGAGATATTGTAGGGGATAGGGAAATTAAATTAAATAATATTGCCAAAATTGAATATGCCAAAAAGGGTGATATTACTTTTCTTTCCAATAAAAAATATCTGCCATGGCTAAAAAAAACAAAGGCATCATTAATTATTGTTAATAAAGACTTTGATATAAAAATGTATAAATCATTGAATTTCCTTTGTGTTGAAGACTCGTATTTAGCATTCAACCAACTCCTACAACTATTTAATGAAGTTAAAAAAACTCAGCCGGAAATGAGTGAATATTCTCTTGTGCAGAAGTCATCATCAGTCGGTAAGAATGTCCATATTGGAAATTTTTCAGTAGTTGGAAAGAATTGTAATATTTCTGATTCCGTGGTCATCAATGATAATGTTACAATCGGTAATAATATTTCTATTGGTTCAAATACGATATTGAATGCTGGAGTAAGAGTTTGTGATGATACTAAAATTGGAGATAATTGTATTATTCATTCTAACTCAGTGATTGGCTCTGATGGATTTGGTTTTGCACCAAATAACAATGGAGAATATATAAAAACTCCGCAAATTGGAAATGTAATAATTGGTAATAATGTAGAAATTGGATCTTGTACTACAATTGATAGAGCAACAATTGGCTCTACAATAATTCATGAAGGAGTAAAAATTGATAATTTGGTTCAGATTGCCCATAATGTTGAAATTGGAAAAAATACTGTTATTGCTGCTCAATCTGGGGTTGCTGGATCAACAAAAATTGGAAAAAATTGTCAAATTGGTGGTCAAGTTGGATTTTCTGGTCATTTAAATATTGGAAATAATGTGAAAATTAATGGTGGTTCAGGAGTATTTAGTAATCTCAAAGACAATTCAGTTGTTAGAGGAAACCCTGCTTTTGATGCAAGTTTATTTAACAGATCATATGTTTATTTTAAAAATTTAGTAAATCTGTTTAACGACGTTGAAAAGCTAAAAAAAGATTAATATGATTGTCTCTACAGAAAATAATCAAACTACCATCTCAAAAAAAATATCTCTCAAGGGGGTAGGTTTACATACTGGAAAAGATGTAACCCTTACTTTTGTTCCATCTATTGCCGATAGTGGTTATGTTTTTAAAAGAATTGATTTAGAAAGCTCGCCTACGATGCGAGCTGATATTAAGTATGTCTCTAGTACTGAAAGGGGAACTTGTCTAAATAAAAATGGATTGATTATTCAAACTTGTGAGCATGTACTTGCTGCTCTTGTAGGATCAGAAATTGATAATGTAATAATCGAATTAAATGAATCGGAACCTCCAATAATGGATGGCTCTGCTAAATTTTTTGTTGATGCACTAGAAAAAGCAGGAATAAAGGAATTAGATACAAAAAGAAAGGAATTCATTGTAAAAAAAGTAATATCATTTAAGGACGAGGATACTGGCAGTGAGATAATGGTCTTGCCTGCAAAAAATTACAAAGTAACTACAATGGTGGATTTTGGTACGAAAATACTTGGTACTCAAAATGCCACAATTGATTCAATTTCAGAATTTATACCCCAAATTTCAAATTGTAGGACCTTTAGCTTCTTACACGAAATAGAAATGTTGCTAAATAAGGGATTAATTAAAGGGGGTGATTTGAATAATGCTATTGTTTATGTTGATAAACCCTTATCAAATGATACAATGGAAAAACTAAAAAAAGCCTTCAATAAGGAAAAGATTTCAGTCAAATCTAATGGGATTTTAGATAATTTGACTCTTCATTATCCGAATGAGGCGGCAAGACATAAATTACTTGATGTTATTGGAGACTTAGCTTTGATTGGAACAAGGATTAGAGGTAAGGTAATCGCTAACAAACCTGGTCATTACATAAATACAAAATTTTCAAAAAAAATGAAGGAAATAATAAAAGATTCAATGAAAAATGATATTCCACAAATTGATTTTTCCTCAAAAGCAATCATGGATACCAGTAAAATTATGGAAATTTTACCGCACAGACCGCCATTTTTATTTATTGATAAAATATATGAACTAACTGATGATCAGGTTATTGGTGTCAAAAATGTAACAATTGACGAAGATTTTTTCAAAGGCCATTTCCCTGATTACCCAGTAATGCCTGGTGTTATAATTATTGAAGCAATGGCTCAAATGGGTGGAATTCTTGTGATGTCAAAACTAGATGATCCTCAAAATTATTTAACTTTTTTTGCAAAAATTGATAAAGTTAGATTTAGAAACAAAGTATTACCAGGCGATACTATAATTTTTAAATGCTCTTTATTAGGTCCTTTTAGAAGAGGAATCTGTCATATGCAAGGATTAGCTTATGCAAATGGAAAATTATGTGCTGAAGCTGAATTAACTGCTCAAATTTCAAAAGTAAAATAGAATGAAACAACCACTCTCTTATATTCACCCAAATGCCAAAATTGCAAAAAATGTTGTAATTGATCCTTTTACATCTATTGATGGTGATGTAGTAATTGGTGAAGGATCAATAATTGGTTCAAATGTGTCAATAATGGACGGTGCAAGAATTGGAAAGAATTGTACAATATATCCTGGTGCCGTAATATCAGCTAATCCACAAGATCTAAAATATAATAATGAAAAAACTTTTGTTGAAATAGGGGATAACGTTACTATTCGCGAATGTGTAACCATAAATAAAGGAACCAATGACAGATTAAAAACTGTTATAGGTTCGAATTGTTTAATTATGGCTTATTCTCACATTGCGCATGATTGTTTTGTTGGAAACAATTGTATTTTTTCTAATAATACTACCTTAGCAGGTCATGTAACTGTGGGTGATTATGTAATAATTTCAGGATTAACTGCTATTCATCAATTTTGTTCAATTGGAAATCATGCATTTGTAACTGGGGGATCTTTGGTCAGAAAAGATGTTCCACCCTATGTAAAAGCTGCTAGAGAACCATTATCATACGTTGGAATTAATTCAGTTGGATTGAGGAGGAGAGGCTATAGATCAGAAAAAATAAAAGAAATCCAAAACATTTATAGACTACTATATCAAAGAAATTATAATAATTCACAAGCATGTGAAATCATTGAGGCCGAAATGGAAGTTTCTGATGAAAGAGATGAAATTTTAATGTTCATAAGAAATTCTCAAAGGGGTATCATGAAAGGATATACAAAATCAAATTAACATGAGTACAACAGCGGATATAAGAAATGGATTATGCATAAAATTTAATCATGATATATATAAGATCATTGAGTTTCTGCATGTAAAACCTGGAAAAGGTCCAGCGTTTGTAAGAACAAAATTAAAAAGTGTAACAAATGGAAAAGTAGTTGAAAACACATTCTCAGCTGGACATAAAATTGACGTAGTGAGAGTTGAAACTAATAAGTATCAATTTTTATACAAGGACACCGTTTTATATCACTTTATGAATACAGAGGATTACAATCAGATTTCTATTGAGGAAAAATTGCTCGAGAACCCGCAATTAATGAAGGAGGGTGAAGTTGTAACTGTCATTACAAATTCTGAAACATCTTTACCTCTTTCAGTGGAGATGCCACCTAATGTTATTTTAGAAGTTACATCAACTGAGCCTGGTGTAAAAGGAAATACAGCAACAAATGCAACCAAGCCTGCAACATTAGAAACTGGTGCAATTGTAAATGTCCCACTATTTATTAACGAAGGGGATAAAATAAAAATTGATTCAATTAAAGGAACTTATAAAGAAAGATATAAAGAATAATGAGCGTATTAGTTAGCAAAAGTTCAAAAATAATTGTTCAGGGATTTACCGGAAAAGAAGGGACCTTTCATTCTTCGCAAATGATAGATTATGGGACAAATATTGTCGGAGGAGTTACTCCGAAAAAAGGCGGAATTACTCACCTAAATTTGCCTGTGTTCAATACTGTAATAGAAGCAGTTGAAAGAACAAATGCCGATACAAGTATTATTTTTGTGCCTCCCGCATTCGCAGCTAATGCTATTATTGAAGCTGCTGACGCTGGAATTAAAGTAATAATTACAATAACAGAAGGAATACCAGTTAAGGATATGATTAGTGTGAATAACCATATCAAAGACCTTGATGTTATTTTAGTTGGACCCAATTGCCCTGGTGTAATAACTCCAAATGAGGCAAAAGTTGGAATTATGCCTGGAAATATTTTCAAAAAGGGTAAAGTAGGTATTGTTTCAAAATCTGGTACTTTGACATACGAAGCAGCTGATCAAGTTGTCAAGCAAGGACTTGGAATTTCAACTGCACTTGGAATTGGAGGTGATCCTATTATTGGAACTACAGTTAAGGATGCCCTTAAATTATTTATTGAAGATAATGAAACAGATATTATTGTCTTGATTGGCGAAATTGGAGGTCAACTAGAAAATGATGCCGCAAAATGGTATTTAACATCAAAATCAAAGAAACCTGTAATTGGTTTTATTGCGGGAGAAACAGCTCCAGCTGGCAGAACTATGGGGCATGCAGGCGCAATTATCGGAGGGAATGATGATACTGCGAAAGCAAAAAAAGGTATTCTAAGTCAATGTGGAATCAATGTTGTTGATTCCCCTGCGGAAATTGGTAAAAAGGTTTTAGAAATTCATAATAAAAATTCATAGTATGAAATTATTACAAGGTAAAACAGCAATAGTAACTGGAGCGACAAGAGGTATTGGTAAAGGAATTGCAATTGAATTTGCTAATCAAGGTGCTAATATATTATTTACTTATTCGAGTTCCGAAAAATTAGCAAAACAACTAGAACATAAATTCAAGGATTCAGACGTTATTGTGAAAGGATTTAAATCTGATGCTTCATCATATGATGAATCTGTTAATTTAATCGAAAAAATTTTAAAAGACTTTACCGAAATTAATATTCTTGTAAATAATGCTGGAATAACGAGAGATAATTTATTAATGAGAATGACTGAGGATGATTTTGATAAAGTTATTGATGTGAATTTAAAATCAGTTTTTAATATGACAAAAGCTGTTCAACGAACTATGCTAAAACAAAGGTCTGGATCAATAATTAACATGAGTTCTGTAGTTGGTGTTAAAGGAAATGCAGGTCAGTCAAATTACGCTGCATCAAAAGCTGGAATAATTGGCTTTTCAAAATCTATTGCATTAGAGTTAGGATCAAGAAATATAAGATGTAATGTTATTGCCCCTGGATTTATTGAAACAGAAATGACTGAAGTATTAGATGAAAAAGTTGTTGAAGAATGGAGAAATTCAATACCTTTGAAAAGAGGAGGTAATCCTAAAGATATAGCTGGTACATGTGTTTGGTTGGCAAGTGATTTGTCATCGTATGTAACCGGTCAGACAATCCATGTGAATGGAGGTTTATTAACTTAATAATTTAAAATAAATAATATGAATAATTTACCGAAAATTGGTGTCCCATTGTTAATTCTTTTAACTGTGGGCTTGCTTGTAATTTCTAGATCAATTGTTACTATTGGTCCTGGTGAGGCAGGTGTTTTATATAAATTCTTTGATGGTGGAGTAGTAACAGACGAGCCGCCACTTGATGAAGGTTTCAACTTTGTTTTGCCCTGGAATACAGTGTATAAGTATGAAGTAAGACAACAAGAGGTTTTTGAAAAAATGAATGTTTTATCGTCAAATGGTTTAGATATTCAATTAGAAGCTTCTGCCTGGTTTCAACCAAAGTTTGATGATTTAGGAAAACTACATAAAGAAAAAAGTCAGGCTTATAAACAACGTATCCTATTACCTGCAATTAGATCTGCTGCAAGAAGTGTTGTTGGTAGATATACACCAGAGCAATTATATTCATCTAAAAGAGATGCAATACAGTTGGAGATTTATGAGGAAACAAAGAAAATTGTTGATGATCAATACATTCAGCTTAATGAAATATTGGTAAGAGATGTTACTTTACCTCCTTCAATTAAGCAGGCAATAGAAAGAAAATTAAAACAGGAGCAAGAGTCATTAGAGTATGAATTTAGATTAGTGACAGCAGCTAAAGAAGCCGAAAAACAAAGAATTGAGGCCAAAGGTAAGGCTGATGCGAATAGAATCCTTGCTGCTTCGCTGACACCAAATGTTCTTAGAGATAAAGGGATTGAAGCCACAATAAAATTAGCAGAATCAAGTAATTCTAAAGTTGTTGTAATTGGAAGTGGAGATGATGGGTTGCCTTTAATTTTAGGAAATAATTAAAAATTAAAAAGCACCTTTAGGGTGCTTTTTTTTTAGTTGATGTTCATAAAATTATTAATTTTATTAGGATAATAATAATAACATGGAAATTGCAGAGATTCTAGATTTTAAATTTTTAGGTAACACTGTTTTATCCTATTTGTATTTCTTAATGTTTATTACAATTGGTTTTTTAATTGTAATTCCGTTAAGTTCTTACCTGTTAAAATTTTTATTTAAATTTTTCGCTAAAGGAAATAACCAAAAAAATACAGATAAGTTTAATTCACTTTTAAAAAAACCAATTAAATACCTTTTATTTTTGGTTGTTTTATATTCCTCTTCAATGACTTTGGACTTATCACAATTCATGTCAAATAATGAGGGTAGTTTAGGGATTATTGATATAATTTCTAAAACCTTCAATCTTTTATTACTAATTATCATTTTTTGGATTATTAATAGAGTAATTGATTTCATTGGTTTTAAACTTAAAAATAGAGCATCAGAGACTGAAAGTAAAGTTGATGATCAAGTCATACCATTTGCCGTTGATATGGCTAAGGTTATTACGGTTATACTAGGTGTTGTTATGATTTTAGGAAATGTATTCAATGTCAATATTGCTGCTTTGGTCACAGGCTTGGGAATAGGTGGAGTTGCTTTTGCTTTAGCTTCAAAAGAAAGTTTAGAAAATTTATTAGGTTCATTTACAATATTTTTTGATAAACCATTTACTGTTGGTGATATTGTTACTCTAGGGGGCGTAACTGGTGTAGTTGAAAAGGTCGGTTTTAGAAGTACTAGAATTAGAACTTTTGATAAAAGTATAGTTACTGTTCCCAATAAAAATATTATTAGTTCAGAGCTAGATAATCTGGGTGCTAGGCCTGTTAGAAGAGTGAAGTTTAATATAGGTTTAACTTATGACGCAACAGTAAATAATATAAAAGCCATTGTGAATGATATTCAAGAACTAATAGATAAACATCCGGAAACAAATAATGACGGTAAAGTTAGATTTTTAAACTTCGGCGCGAGTTCATTAGATATAATGGTGCTATATTATGTAAACAGCCCAGACTGGGAGGTATTAATTGATACACAGGAAAAAATAAATTATTCTATTATAGATATAGTTGCAAAACATAAATGTGATTTTGCATTTCCGTCTACCTCTGTTTACATTGAAAAAAATAATAATTAATGTCATTATCTCCCTACACGTCAGAGCTTGGAGTTTCAAGGGCAAAGCATCTGTTAAGAAGAGCTTGCTTTCATTATAATAAGACATTACTTTATCAAATTTCTTCACTTAATGTTAATGAAGCTTTAGATCTTTTATTTTCAGATAATACTATTTCATATGCCCAGCCCTATGATCCTCTTCCAACTGACAGTCCACACGGTTATTGGTTAGAGTCAACAGAATACCCGCCTGACATGCCAAATCAGGGAAGAAAAAGAGGTTTATTAGCTCAATGGTGGTTTTACAACATGGTAAATAGAAATAATATCAAAGATAAATTATTGTTTTTTTTACATACAACTTTTACAATTTCAAGTGGAGATATAGGTGCATCTCATTATTTGTATGATCATATAAGATTGCTAGATTATTTTTCTTCAGGAAATCTTAAGGAATTAGCTCAAAAAATTACGCTGGATAATGCAATGTTAAATTATCTTGACAATACACAGAATAATGCAAATAACCCCAATGAAAATTATGCAAGAGAATTTTTAGAACTTTTCACAATTACCAAAGGTGAGCAAATAGGGGAGGGTGATTACTCTACATATACTGAAAATGACGTAATCATGGCTGCAAAAGTTTTTTCTGGATTTAAAACAAAGCTAGATAGAACAATAATTGATCCGGACACTGGTATACCAATGGGTAGAATATCTGTCAATCAACATGATCAAAGTACCAAGATTTTTAGTCATGCGTTTGATAATTATGAGCTTTCAGGTGGAACTGATGAAAATTCTATTATGTTAGAGTTACACCAATTTGTTGATATGATTTTTAATAAGGAAGAAACTGCTAGAGCATACGTAAAAAAATTATATAGATTTTTTGTAAAAAGTGAATGGACTAGTGAAGATGAAACTACAATTATAAATCCGTTGGCTCAGCAGTTAATGGAAAATGATTATGAAATAGTACCTGTTGTTAGAACCTTACTTTCATCTCAACATTTTTTTGATTTTGGTGATGATGATCCAAATGATGAGATTATTGGATCAATAATTAAATCTCCACTACAATTAGCTGCTTCAATGATAAGAAATTTTGAATTTGAAATTCCTGAACCGTCTGAAGATTTAGGTAACTACTATAAATTCTCAATGTATTTTTTAAGAAATAACTATTTCCCAATGTCAGGAATGGAACTTTTTGCCCCTGAAACCGTAGCTGGTCATCCTGCAATATATCAATCTCCTGATTTTGATAGGCATTGGTTTTCATCCAGTACAATTTTGGCAAGATATAGATTAACGGAATCCTTGATTACTGGTAGAAATAAATTGGGTGCCAATGGTCAATTTGGGGCATCAATTAATTTAGTGAATTTTGTTCAAAATAATATTACTTCTCCAGGAAATATACAGAATCTGATTAATGATATTTCTGAACTCATTTATGCATATCCAATTGATCAAGATAGAGTAAGTTATTTTGCTGATTTAATTTTAGATGGTTTTCCAGATTACTATTGGGCTGAGACATGGGATACTTTTATTAATAGTGGTGATGACACCATTGTTAAAAATAAACTTGATATATTAATAGGTGCTATGCTAAATGCACCTGAAAATCAATTGATGTGAAAAGAAGAAATTTTATAAAATTAGCAACTTCAGCATCTGCAATCGGTTTATTCCCGTTTCAAATAACTAATGCATTGAACATTGCTAAGAAGTATGTTAGTTGTGAAATAAGTAACAGAAAGTTGGTTTTAATATATCTAGGCGGTGGTAATGATGGCTTGAATACTATAATCCCATTAAATCAGTATGATTTGTACAGTAATCTTAGACCAACAATTAAGATTCCTGATACAGGGCTAAATTCATACATCAATTTAGATCTTTCCTTAGATGAATCTCAGCAAATTGGATTGCATCCAAGTTTAACTAAATTTAAAGACATCTATGATGCAGGAAATTTACGAATTCTTCAATCAGTAGGATATCCTTCACAAAATAAGAGTCATTTTGCATCAACTGATATTTATAATACTGGAAATGATGGAAATAGCTGGCTAAATGGGGGTGATTCTGGTTGGATTGGTAGGTTTATTGAATCCTATTTTTATTACCTAGTAAATCAATCATTTCCAATTGGTGTTGAAATTGGATCTAAAACTGGATCTCTTGGTTTTCACGGTGCTGAGGAACACGGATTATCTTTAAATATTGAGGGGCAAGATGCATCAGGCTTTTATTCGGTATTAAGTGGACTAGGAGGTGAGCCACCTGTTAATATACCAAATTCACATTATGGTTCTGAGCTTCAATACATTATTGAAAATGATCAAATATCAACTTTATACTCTCAAGCAATCTCAAATGCATTTAATAGTGGATCAAATTCTGTTAGCTATGAGGATACAGATTTATCAAATCAATTAAAAACAGTCGCAAGGCTGATTAGCGGAGGTCTTCAGTCAAAAATATATCTTGTTAAACTAAATGGTTTTGATACACATTTTGGTCAGGTTCAATCACAGAATGGTATAATAGGGGATCACAATGATTTACTTACCGAGTTAGATCAAGCTGTTTCAAAATTTATGTTGGATATTTCATCACAAGGTTTTCAGGATGATATAGTTGGGTTAACATTTTCTGAATTTGGCAGAAAAGCAAAAGAAAATGGAAACCTTGGAACTGACCATGGTGAAATTGCTCCAATGTTTGTATTTGGCACCGCTATTAATGGTGGAGTTTCAGGGACAAATCCAGATTTAACAGAAGCAACTGAGTCTAACAACTGGCAATTGGAAACTTATCAATTTGATTATAGAGAAACTTTAGGGACTTTACTTCAAGATTATCTAGGTGCAGATAACTATGCCATTGACTCCACATTTTTTAATCATTCTACTAATGAAAGTATTTGTGAAAATAAAATTAATGAACTTGTAATGACTGAATTTTCTGTTGCTGAAAACTGTTTTTCTAATACATTAACAAACCAAAATTTAAAAAAAACATTATTTAAAGTACTTCCCAATCCATTTTCAAAAGAAATACGAATCTTTAGTGATGATTACACAAGTGATATTAATTTGGAATTATTTGATTTAAATTCCAAGCTTGTTTTGCGTAAAACTGCAATGATTAATAAAGTTATCAATCTGAGTAATTTGATTAATGGTATATATATTTTAAAGATTTTCTTTGATGGTAGGAGTGAATCACATCGATTGATCAAATCTGATAAGTAATAATCCTATTTTACATAATATAAATTATATAACAAAGATATAAACTTATTTGGTTGGTGAATATACTTCCATGTTCCTGTCATATTTACAACATCCAGGGAGGTTATCGTATGCTGACTGATCAGCTGTAGTATTCATTGTTTCATATCCAGAGTCTGTTATAGCTTTATTTAAAATTTCTAAATTATAATTCTCTAAATCTTTAAAAGAAACATCCAAAATTTTTGACTGAATCCCCCATTCTGCATCTTTGACAAAATCTAAATCTTTTACAGCTTGCTCAATGGTATATTTACACATTCCACAGTTTCCCTTTACCCCAATAGAATAATCAGAACTCTCAATATTTGAAACCTCCAAATTTTTAGGTGCATTTTTGATAACTACAGTTTCTTTACATCCAACAAACCACATGATACAAGCACCAAAAATTAATCCTTTAATAAATGAAATCCACATTCCTTGATAATTAGATAAACCAAAAAAATTTAAAATTGATTTAATGTATTTTTTATGCCATTCAATAAAACTCATAATATAAATTTAATAAATAATTTTTTTTCTCTTTATGACATCAAAATTGTTTCTGATATTGGTTCTTAATCTTTTTTTGTAGTCTTCAGTAAGCCAATCTAAAAAATTTGAAGTGCTTTTGCTTATGCATTTAGAATATCTCTTGATAATAAAATCTATATCATCGTTAAGTTCTTTTGCTAAAATTAGTGCATCAAATTCATCATCACTATTTTCAACACACATCAATGAATGATGACTAATCGCTTTTTCTAATACAATCTTTGAAGATTTTCCACTTTGGATTGAATTAACATATGTCATATCAACATCAAAGAAAAAATTTTCTGTTTTGGAAAAAAGTTTTTTAATTTCATCGGGCATTTCATATCTAAATCGTCCCTCAATTTCCTCATCAGATTTAATATTATCTAAATAATTAAGAGGGTTTTGAAATATTCTATTCCAATCAATGTCAGAACCCCATTCCCCGAATCTGTAAAAATTGTTACCTAAATCAACAACTTCAAAAGAATCTTTGTTTTTTATTAATCTTGAGCCCCTGCCTATCATTTGATAATATAAAGTTAGAGATTTAGTAGCTCGATTAATCATTATACACTTGACTGATGGCTCATCGAAGCCTGTAGTTAAAATACTAACAGAGGTTAAAATTGCATTGTCGGTTTTCTTAAACCAAGTTAAGATTTCTGATCTTTGTTTTTTTGTTGCGGTATTATCTAAATGTCTGATATTATAACCAGCTTTTTTGAAAGTATCATATACAATTAGTGATGTATTGATTCCATTATTAAAAATAAGTGTCTTTTTGTTTAAACATGTTTCTTCATAAGCTATCATAAGTTTTGATAACATATCATTATTTGTATATAATTCTTCAGATGACTTTACGGTATAATCACCATTCGCTCCAACTATTAACGATGTTAAACCAACATTATAAGTAAATAAATTGGCTCTAGCTAAAAATTTATTTTTTATAAGTTCTGAAATTGATTCACCAACGATTAATTCATCATAATTGTCTTTCATGGGTAAATTAATATTAGAACTTAAAGGAGTAGCTGTTACGCCAAGCATAAAGGATTTACTGAAAAATTTAAATAATTTGGTAAAAGAATTGTAATGCGCTTCATCAATAATTACCAGCCCAACATCTGAAATGTCAAGTTTGCCTTCTAAAAGTCTATTGTTTAACGTCTCAACCATTGCTACGTAACAGCTGTAATCATCTTGATCATCTAATGAAGCTTTGCTATTTACGATTTTATTCAAAACTCCAAAACTTGTCAACACCTTTGATGTTTGATTACATAGTTCTATTCTATGAGTTAATACAACAACTTTTTTCTTTTTTAATTTTAAATACTGTCTTACTATTTCAGAAAAAATTATTGTCTTCCCCCCACCTGTTGGGAGTTGATATAGCAAATGATAATCATTAGGTCTGTCTTCAAATCTTTTGAAAATTTTTTCAATTGCACCTTTTTGGTAATTATATAAATCTATTTCTGTTTTTAAGGACATTTGATTAAGTCAGATTTGCAAAAATAGAAAGAAATTAATGTTTTAAAACAATTTTGAATAAAATTTAAAATATTAACTAGATATTTTTATTAAATATTAATAATTTAAAAGTTCAATTATTTTAGTTTCAAACCTGTCAAATGGTAAGTATTGTTTTTCAAGGCCTTCCTCGAAAGGTATTGGAGTATTTAAACTACCAACTCTGAACACTGGAGCATCTAAATTTTCAAAGCAGTTTTCCATAATTATTGAAGATATTTCAGATGCAATTCCTCCAAAAATACTATCTTCTTGTAACACAATTGCTTTCCCTGTTTTATTTACAGAATTGATTATAATTTTTTCATCAATTGGTGATAATGTTAATAAATCTATTAGGTCTGCGTCAATATCATGTTTATCAATTATTTTAAGAGCTTCATGAACCCCAAGCCCATAAGTAATTACAGAAATTTTTTTTCCTATTTTTCTTAATTTACCCTTGCCTATTGGTACATTATAATAGTTTTCTGGAATTTCTTCTCTAATGGTTCTGTATAATGCTTTATGTTCAAAAAATAATACTGGATTAGGATTTTCAATTGATGAAATTAACAAACCTTTCGCATCAAATGGAAATGATGGATAAACCACAACAAGCCCTGGTGTTTTTGTAAACCATGCCTCATTAGTTTGCGAGTGGAATGGTCCTGCTCCAACCCCTGCTCCACAAGGCATTCTAAGAACGACATCTGCTTTTTGCTTCCATCTATAGTATGTTTTTGCAAGATAATTAACAACTGGATTAAATCCAGATGAAATGAAATCCGAAAATTGTAACTCTACAATACTTTTTCTACCACAAATTGAAAGTCCCATAGCAGTTTCAATAATTGATGATTCACATATTGGTGTATTTCTCACTCTGTCTTTTCCAAATATTTTTAAAAAACCATCCGTTACTTTAAAAACACCCCCATATTCAGCTATGTCTTGTCCCATGATTATCAATTCGTCATATTTTTCCATTGATAATTTAAGAGCATTAGATATCGAATCAACAAACCTCATCTCTGTTAATTTTTCAATTTTTTTTATTGAATTGTTGTCATATGGGTGTAAAACATCATTTAATTCCTTTTGAACAGAGGGAGCTATTTTGGATTGTAGATTAGCTTTTTTAATATCATCCTCAATCACACTAGAAAATTGTTTTTTTAATTTTGTAATTTCTTTTTTATTTAAAATATCTGATTCTAATAGGAAGGATTCATAATTTAAAATGGGATCTCTTTTTTCCCAATATTCAATCATTTCTTTCGGAACATATTTTGTTCCACTAGCTTCTTCATGACCCCTTATTCTAAAAGTCATAAGCTCCACAAGTACAGGTTGAGGCTTTTTTTGAATGATCTTTTTTATCTCTTTTATTTTAGAAAAAACTTCAATAATATTATTACCGTCGATATTGTATGATTTTATTCCGTAACCAATGCCTTTATCAGAAATATTTTTACAATTATACTGTTCGTTTACAGGGGTTGATAATCCATATCCGTTATTCTCGATCACAAATATTACAGGCAAATTCCATACTGATGCAACATTTAAAGCCTCATGAAAATCACCTTCACTAGTCCCCCCCTCCCCGGAAAAAACTGCAGTTATTTTTTTATTTTTTTTTAAAAGGTTATGTAAAGCGATACCATTTGCAACACCCAGTTGAGGACCAAGATGTGAAATCATTCCAACAATTTTATGTTGATTTGATCCAAAATGAAACGACCTATCTCTTCCGTTTGTAAATCCATCTAATTTGCCTTGCCATTGGCAAAATAGTCTATACAATGAAATTTTTCTGCTTGTAAAAACTCCAAGGTTTCTATGCATTGGTAAAATATATTCATCATCATCTAAAGCCATGGTAACTCCAACAGAGATAGCTTCTTGTCCTATTCCAGAAAACCATTTTGATATCTTACCTTGTCTGAGAAGAACCAACATCTTTTCCTCAATCATTCTCGAAAATAGCATATTTGTGTATAAAGCTACATATTTAGACTTTTCTATTTCTGAGTTGAAAAAGTTCATAGTTAATTATGGGGCAAAATATTAATTTAAAATATAAATTAAATATTTATGAAACAGATAAAAACTTGAAGTTATCAACATTTATTATCTTTACTCTAAATAATTTCATTCAATGAAAAGAATACCCTCTGTTAATTTACAAGATTTTTTGAGTAATGATTCTCAAAAGAAATCTGATTTTGTTAAATCAATTGGAAGCGCCTTTCAAGATATTGGTTTTTGTGCGGTTCATGGGCATTTTTTAGATGATGATTTAGTTTCTCGCTTATATGAGCAGATTAAATTATTTTTTGATCTTCCAATTGATGTAAAAACCAAATATGAACACCCAGAATACTCAGGCCAAAGAGGTTATGTTTCATTTGGGAAAGAAAGTGCAAAGGGAAGTAAGCATGGGGATTTAAAAGAATACTGGCATTTTGGTCAATATCTTAAAAGTTCAGAAATAACTAAATACAACTACTTTCCAAATATTGTAGTAGAGGAATTACCCGAATTTAATGTAGTTGGAAAAGAAGTTTACAAATCTTTAGAAAAAACTGCAAAATATGTTTTAAGAGCACTCGCTATTTATTTGGAAATTGATGAAAATTATTTTGACCAGTATATAAAAAATGGAAATTCAATATTAAGACCTATTCACTATCCTCCGATTACTGAAGACCCCAAAGAGGCTGTAAGGGCTGCTGCACATGGAGATATTAATTTAATTACTCTATTAATGGGTGCTCATGGTAAAGGATTGCAAGTTCTTGATTCTCAAGAGAACTGGATTGATGCTGTTGCTGAAAAAAATGAATTAATGATTAATATTGGGGATATGTTATCGAGACACACTAATAATGTTTTAAAATCGACTGTTCATAGAGTTGTTAACCCTGATAAAGAGCTTCTCAAAAAATCTAGATATTCTATACCTTTTTTCATGCATCCGATTAGTGATATGAAATTAAATGTAATTGATTCATGTATATGTGATGAATACCCAAAGGCTTATGAAGATATTACTGCTGGTGAATTTTTGGATGAAAGGTTGGTAGAATTAGGTCTTTTGAAAAAATAATGGATTTAAAAGACCAATTACAAAAATTATTTCCTGATCACCAACCCATAAAAGATGCAAATCTACAAACTTCACGGTCTCCAAATCTTTATAATCAGGTATCTCCACTGTTGTGTAAATATGAAAAGAGAAACGGTAGACCCACGCTGATTATTGAAGGTTTTGAAGGTGAAAATATAAATCATTTAAAAAAAATTTCTAGTAAACTAAAACAAAGATTTTCGGTTGGGGGATCTGTTAAAAATCAGACTATCATTATTCAAGGTAATATTAGGGACAAAGTCATGAATTATTTATCAGAAATTGGCTTTAAAGTAAAGCGTGTAGGAGGATAATTATGAATTCATCGGAAATTATTACAAATAAAAATGGTAGTATTTATCATTTATTTCTTAAGCCTGAACAGATTTCATGTGATATAATATTAGTTGGAGATCCATTTCGCGTAGATGAGGTTTCAAAATTCATGGATGATATAGAATTTACAACTCAAAATAGAGAATTTAGATCTGTTACTGGATATTATAACAAAAAGAGAATTAGTGTAATTTCCACTGGAATTGGAGGAAGTAATATTGATATAGTTATAAATGAAATTGACACACTGGTTAATTATGATTTCGAAAAAAATAAATACAAGGAAAATCACAAACAGATAAACTTTATTAGAATAGGAACTTCTGGCTCGATTTCTGAAAACATTCCGATTAATACATTTTTAATCTCAAAATATGCTATCGACTTAAACTCACAACTTTCATTTTATGATCTTGATAACTATAAAAATGATAAAATATTCAAACTTCCATATGGTTCAAAGAAATTTTACTATTGTATTCAATCCTCAGATGTTTTATATAAAAAATTTAATTCAAAATCAATACACAAGGGAATAACTGCAACTTGCAATGGTTTTTATTCATTTCAAGGCAGAAATACAAGAATACCTTTGAAAACACTCATAAATTTTGAAGATTTAGATAAATTAAGTTACAAAAACCATCATGTTACTAATTTAGAAATGGAAACAGCAATAATTTATGGGTTAGCAAATTTTTTAAATCATAATGCTATTTCATTAAATGCGATTTTAGCTAATAGGAAATATGATTCTTACTCCTCTAATCCCTCAGCTGTCATTGATTCTTTAATTAAATATACACTAGATAGAATTTAATAAAATTAAAATTGCTATTGCCAGTCTATTGGATTGATTCCATTTTCAACTAGAAACTTGTTAGTCTTAATAAAATGATTTTTTCCAAACCATAATCCCCTGTTTGCACTTAGTGGGGAAGGATGACCAGACATTAAAATTAAATGCCGTTTATCGTCAATTAGTTTTGATTTACTTTTGGCATAATTTCCCCATAAAAGAAATACCACATTATTTTTATTAATTGAAATTATTTTTATTATTTCATCTGTAAATTTTTCCCATCCACGATTTTGGTGACTACCAGGTTTGTTTTTTCTAACAGTTAATGTTGAATTTAATAGTAAAACCCCCTGCTCTAACCATCTAGTTAGATCTCCGTTCTTACAATGTTTAATATTAAAATTATTTTCTATTTCCCTGAAAATATTTAGTAGTGATGGTGGAGGAATCATATTTTCAGCAACTGAAAATGCTAATCCATTTGCCTGATTAGGATTATGATAAGGGTCTTGCCCTATTATAACAACTTTTACATTATTGAGAGTACAACAATTTAATGCTTGGAAGATTAAGCCACCTTTTGGATAACATGTGTAATTTCTATATTCATTTTTGACAAATGAAACAAGGTTTTTGAAACTAGTTGAGTTTATGTGTTTTTGTAGATGTTTCTTCCACGATTCATCTAGCTTAAGATTCATTTTTTGAAATTATTTTATCAACGAACATTGAAACTGTAGCATCACCAGTAATGTTGACAACTGTTCTGCACATATCCAAAGGTCTGTCAACAGCGAAAATTAATGCTAATCCAGCTTCAGGAATTCCAGCTTGTGCCAAGACGATAACTAAAACTATTATTCCTGCACTTGGTACAGCTGCAGCACCAATAGAAGCTAAAGTTGCAGTCAAAATAATCCCTAGCTGTGCAGAAAGAGATAAATCGATTCCAAAAGTTTGTGCAATGAAGACAGCTGCAATGGCTTGATATACAGCTGTGCCGTCCATATTAATTGTTGCACCAACAGGTAAAACAAAACTAGAGACTTCTTTTTTTACATTTAAACTATTATGAACTCTATCCATTGTTACTGGAAGCGTAGCAGCACTTGAACTGGTTGAAAAGGCAACTAATTGAGCAGGAAGGATTCCTTTTAAAAAAAATCTAGGTTTTTGTTTTAAAACTAATTTCACAAAAACTACATAAAAAGCTAAAAGTGTGAAAAGCCCAACAATAAGTGTTAAACTGTACAACAGTAAACTTCTCAATAGATCCCACTTTGGTGCCTCAACTATTAAAGTTGCTAATAGCGCAAAAACACCAAAAGGAGCAAATTGCATTATGAGATCAATAATTTTAAGAATAACTTCATTTAAAGAGTCAAAAAATTCTTTTAAAGGATAAGCTTTTTTTTCAGGAATTAAAATCATTGAAATTCCAAAAATAATCGAAAAAAAGATAATCTGGAGCATATTTTTATTATCAGTAGCTGCAGAAATAATATTAGACGGAACTATGTCAACAAGTGGTTGTAAAGGTCCTGTATTTTTGGTTTCAGAAGCAACTTTTAGTTTTTTATTAGCATCTTGTTCATATGCACTCAATAATTCTAATCTTGTTTCATTGGAAATTGAAGCACCAGGTTTTATTATGTTAACAATTGATAATCCAATACTTACTGCTATTACAGTTGTAATGATGTATGTAGTTACAGTAATCCCTCCCATTTTCGAAAATTTTGAGATATCCTTTAAGTCTGAAATACCCTTTATTAATGATGCGAGAATAAGGGGTATAGCAATAAGTTTAAGAGCATTGATAAAAATAGTCCCAAAAGGCTTAATCCAATCAGCTATTATTTGTTTGCCATGAGATTCAAAATTAGACATTAAAAAACCAAATAAAATACCTAAAAGCATTCCAATTATAATTTTCCAATGTAATGGTAAACTTCTCACTATTAAATTTTCTTTGTCTTATTGATCAAATAGTAATCCAAAATAACAATTGCTGCCATTGCTTCAACAATTGGAATTGCTCTTGGAACAACACATGGGTCATGTCTCCCCTTTCCTTCAATAATTGATTTGTTACCATTGGAATCAATCGTATTTTGGTTTTTCATGATTGTTGCAACGGGTTTAAAAGCAACGTTAAAATATATGTCCATACCATTGCTAATTCCTCCTTGAATTCCACCAGAAAAATTTGTTTTTGTAGTAAGGTCTTTTAATATAATGTCATTGTGTTCAGATCCTTTCATCTTTGTTCCTCGAAAACCACTTCCGTATTCGAAACCTTTAACCGCGTTTATTGAAAGCATAGCTCTGCCCAATTCCGAGTGTAATTTATTAAAAACAGGTTCACCCAGACCAATTGGCACGTTTTTGATTATACATTTTACAATTCCACCCAAAGTATCTCCGTTTTTTCTTGCTTTTTTAACCTCATGAATCATTTGGTCAGAAATTTTACTATCTGGGCACCTAACTATACTTTTTTCAATATCCTCAACCTTTCTAATTTCATAATTTTCATCGATTGAAATATTTCCTATGGATGAAGTATAAGCATATATGGAAATATCTTTCAAAATTTGTTTAGCAATTGCACCAGCTACAACTCTACAAGCTGTTTCACGAGCAGAGCTTCTTCCCCCGCCTCTGTAATCTCTTGTACCATATTTTTTTTCATATACAAAATCAGCATGGCTTGGCCGGTAGGAGTTTTTTAAATGGTCATAATCTTTTGATTTTTGATCATTGTTTTTAATGATAAAACCAATTGGTGTTCCTGTCGTTATGCCATTAAATATTCCTGATAAAAATTCAACAGAATCATTTTCTTTTCTTTGTGTTACAATTTTAGATTGCCCAGGCTTTCTTCTGTTCATTTCATGAGAAATAAAATTAAAGTCAATTTTATGTCCTGAGGGGCAACCGTCAATTATACCTCCGATTGCTTTTCCATGAGATTCGCCAAAAGTGGTAAGTTTAAAAATATTTCCAAATGAATTATTCATATAAATCTTTCTCCAGTAAAAATATAGTTTAAAAATAAAATCTAAAAATTATTAGAAACAAATAAAATAATTAGAACTATTATTTAAATTAGTCAGTACCAAATGGGCAAAGATTATAATACAATTTTAAATTTATTAAGTTCAGTTTGTGGTAACAGGTACGTGATTACCCAAAATTGGCGCAAGTATCGTTATACTAAAGGATGGAGATTCGGAAAAGGTGATGCATTAGCGGTGGTAAAGCCTGCCAATTTAATTGAAATATGGAATACATTAAAAGTATGTGTCGAAAACAAGCTTATCGTAATTATGCAGGCTGCAAATACAGGTTTAACTGGTGGTTCAACCCCAAATAAAAAAAATTATGATAGACCAATAATAATAATCAATACGATAAGAATTAAAGACATACATGTTATAAATGAGGGACAACAGGTTATCGCCTTGGGTGGTAGTTCATTATTTGATTTAGAAAATATAATTAGACCATATGGGAGAGAACCACATTCAGTGATTGGATCAACCTCAATTGGAGCAACTGTGATTGGAGGAATTTGTAACAATTCCGGTGGTTCTTTGGTTCACAGAGGCCCAGCGTTTACTGAACTTGCTTTATACGCACGAGTAAATGAAAAACATGAATTAGAATTAATTAATGAATTAGATATTAATTTGGGAAATAATCCTGAAGAAGTATTAGAAAATTTACAAAACAAAAATTATACTACCAATGATATAATATATTCTAAAAAAAGTGCTTCAGATAAGAATTATTCAAATATTGTTCGGGATGTTCATTCAGATATACCGGGGAGATATAATTCTGATAAACGACTTCTATATGGTGCTTCAGGAAGCGCAGGTAAAATAGCTGTTTTTGCCGTAAGACTAGATACCTATCCTGCTCCAAAAAGAAAGAAGGTTTTCTACTTGGGCACTAATGATCCAGATCATTTCTGGGAAATTAGAAGAGAAATTTTACAAAAATTTAAAAATTTACCAAGATTAGGTGATTATTTACATAGAGATTGTTATGTAACAGCGCAAAAATATAGTAAGGACACATTTGTATTAATTGAGAGGCTTGGAACCAACTTTTTACCGTTCCTTTTTTCATCCAAAAGGATACTTGATTTGATCGCATCCAAAATCCCATTTTTTCCCAAAAATTTTTCTGATAGATTAATGCAATTTATAGGATGGTTATTACCTAATCATTTGCCAAAAAAAATGGATAATTTTCGAGATAAATTTGAGCATCATTGGATCATTGAAATGACTGATGAAGGAATTACAGAAGCAAGAGATTACTTTGAAAAATTTTTCAAAGGAAAGAAGTCAGATTTTTTTGAATGTAATGAAACGGAATCCAAAAAAGCGATGTTACATCGATACGTTTCGGCTGGAGCTTTTGGAAGATATTTTTTAATGAATGAAAACAAAGTTGGTGAAATGATTACGATTGATGTTGCTTTTTCTAGAAATCAAAAAAATTGGTTTGAAAAACTCCCAAAAAAGTTAAATAAACTATTTATAAAAAAACTTTATTACGGCCATTTGTTTTGTCATGTTTTTCATCACAATTATATACTAGAAAAAGGAGTTTGTCCAGATAAAACTATGAGTGAGATTTTAAAAATTTATGACAAAATTGGAGCTGAATACCCTGCTGAGCATAATGTTGGACACGAATACAAAGCTAAATCACATCTAAAAAAGTTTTATCGAGAGCTGGATCCAACTAATTTTTTCAATCCAGGAATAGGTAAGACTAGCAAAAAAATAAATTGGAAATAAGTTTAATTTATAAGTTTTTATACACATCTTCATATTTTGGAATTATTTTATGAATGTCAAATTTTTTGGCATGTTTGTATGCGTTTTCTCTGAATAAATTATGTTTATTTTTATTTTTTAAAATTTCTATTGAATACATAGCCATTTCAGAAATATTGCCTACATCACTTAACATTCCAGTGTAATTGTGAATATTTACTTCAGGAATTCCTCCAATATTACTTGAAATAACAGGCACTTTAGCTGCCATGGCTTCTAATGCAGATAGTCCAAAACTTTCTATTTCAGATGGAAGTAAAAATAAATCACTAAAAGATAAAATTTCATTTGTTTCATTACTATTTCCAAAAAAAATAACCTTTCCTTTAATACCTAATTTTTTACATAATCTTTCAGCTTTACTTCTCTCAGGGCCATCCCCTATCATTAATAGTTTGGCATCTAACTCTTTACTAATTTTATCAAATATTTTAATAACGTCTTGAATCCTCTTTACCTTTCTAAAATTACTAACATGAGTTATTATATAGTTGTCATCGTTTAATAAGTTGTTTTTACCTTCTGTAGATTTATACTTATTTAAGTTTACAAAGTTTGGTATTACATTAATGTTATTAGTTATATCAAATAATTTGATCGTATCTTCTTTTAAGCTTTTAGAAACAGCAGTAACATAATCTGATTTATTAATACTAAATTCAACTGCATTTTTGTAGGATGGATGACTGCCAACTAGTGTTATATCAGTTCCATGAAGAGTAGTTACAATCGGTATGTTAATTCCGATATCATCTAACATTTTTTTTGCCATGTGTGCAGCAAATGCATGCGGTATAGCGTAATGTACATGAAGTAGGTCAATTTTATATTTTTTAACCATTTCAACAAGTTTTGATGATAGAGCAAGTTCATAAGGTGGGTAATGAAAAAGCGGATATTTTGGAACTTTTACCTCATGAAAATGTACTTTATGATTTAGTAATTCTAGTTTAACAGGCTGATGATATGTAATGAAATGTATGTTATAGCCTCTTTTTGATAGTTCAATTCCTAATTCTGTTGCCAATACTCCACTCCCACCAAATGTAGGGTAACACACTATTCCAATTGTCATAACTTTTTTACTCTATAGATTGGTAAATAACCCTTTGTATCTCGCTTCTGATATTTTCCTTTACTAATTTTGATTTATTTGCAGCTTCTCCATCAGGATATGACCTATTTGACAAAAATACATAAACTATATCAGTTTCAGGATCTGCCCAAGTGTAAGTTCCTGTCCATCCCGAATGGCCAAAACTTTTATTCGACAAGCATCTACATGTTGGACCATCCCCTTCAATTTGAGGCTTATCAAACCCCAACCCTCTTCTGTTATCGTATTCACAATAATGACAAGTATTAAAAAAATCAACAATTTCTTTATTTAAAAATTTTAAATCTCCGTATTCTCCTCCCTGAAGAAATAATTGCATCATTTTTGCTACTTCAATTGCCGATCCAAACAATCCTGCATGTCCAGCAATCCCTCCCATCATTGATGCAGTCATATCGTGTACGTATCCATGGATTTCTTTGTATCTGAAATAATTGTCAATTTCAGAGGGGGTTATATATTTTGTTGAAATAACATCTGCAGGATTATAAGTTAGATCAACACCAATTTCACTAAATAAATTTCTTTTAATAATTTGATTAAGATTTTCTTGAAACTCATTTTCAATATACTCCTGTAGCATTAAGAAAGCAAGATCACTGTATTTGGCTTTGTCATCTGAAATTGGGCTAGTTTTTATCTTTTCAAAAATGCTGTCTCTGTAGGAATTTTTTAAGTATAAATTTGGGGCAACTTTGATATTAAATCTATCTTTTGGCTTTAGGCTATAGAATTCTTTACTGGGTTTCAGGTCACTGTTTAGGGTTTCACGGTAAAAGGGAATCCACGGGACAAGTCCAGCATAACCGGAAAGTAGTTCTTTGATTGTTATGTTAGATTTATTGGAATTTTCATATCTAGGAATTAATGAACCAATTTTATCATTGATTTTTATTTTTTTTTCTTGAATTAATCTCATCATGAGCGGAGTGGTTACAAGAATTTTGGTTAGTGAAGCCAGATCATAAATTGTTTCTGTAGTAACCTTATTGGATTTAGAATATCTAAAAGTACCATAAGCTTTTTCATGAATTATTTTTGCATCTTTTGAAACTAATACTTGTGCTCCAGGTATCATTTTTTCATTAATTGCATAGTTAACAATAGAATCAATTTTTTCTGAGATAGTTTTTTTAAACCCAACATCAATTGGTTCACTATATGAGAGAATATTTCTTTTTTCTGTTATAATTTTTTTTCCAATTTTAAAATCTTTATCAATAGAGACGGGAAGTGCACCATTGAAAGAAATAGCACCAAAAAGTTGTTGTGCTACAATTTTTTGAAATATACTGTCGTTTTGGAAAGCAACGACAATTGATTCAAACTTATCAAGGTTAATTTGTGATAGAAAATACGGGTTATTAAAGGAAATTAAAATATTCCTTTTAAATAAATTTAGTGAATTAATGATTTTTCTTTCATTTTCTTTAATCTTGGTTCCCATATTTTTCCAAGGAGTTTCAGATTTATAATGAAAGCTTGTTAGTACAATTTCATATTGATTTGATAAAATTTTAATTTCTTCTACGGTTGTACTATCATTAATAACAAATGAATCAACTTTTGAATACTTATTTAAATATTTAATAAATTCATCCCCATTTGCATTTCCAAACCTGATGTTTAGTATCTTATTTTGCTTGAGGTTTAACGGAATTATGCTATTTGAATTTTTTATAAGAGTGGGAATATTTTCAACTAACTTTTGTTTTAAAGCTCTAAATGATGGGTTATTAAAACTATTTTCGTTGTTAACCTGTTCAATATCTTTTTTGTTTTTTAGTCCAACTTTATATTTTGCTTTTAAAATTTTTTTTACGGAGTGCTCTAGCCTTTCCATAGGAATAGCACTACTATTAATAGCTTCCTTAATTTTTGAAATTCCCAAAGGCGGGTCATTTGACATTAATAATATATCATTTCCAGCTACAAATGACATTAGATCAATATTATTTTTCTTATAATTTGTTACACCACTCATATTTAAAGCATCTGTTATAATAAGACCCTTAAATTTTAAATTTTTCTTTAAAATTTTATTAATGTTTTTTGATAATGATGAAGGAAGGTTTTTTTCTTTTTCAATTGATGGAACCTCTAGGTGAGCAACCATAATCGCAGGTAATCCATTATCGATAAGTCTTTTGTATGGATAGAGCTCAGTTTTGAGTATTCGTTTTCTTTTATGTTTAATAGTCGGAAGCGTTTTGTGAGAGTCTTTGGATGTATCGCCATGGCCGGGAAAATGTTTTGCTGTAGAGAGAATATTTTGTGATTTGAGACCACTCATGTATGCAATTGATTTATTTGTAACATTTTCTTTGCTTTCACCAAATGATCGATTACCTATTATTGGATTTTTTGGATTAGTATTTATATCTATAACTGGTGCAAAATTTAAATGAACTCCTACAGTATTACATTGTTCACCAATAGTTTTTCCAACTTTTTCTATGAGATTATCATTTGAAATTGAGCCAAGACTCATATTCCAAGGAAATTTTGGAACTGAATCAAGTCGCATAGATAGTCCCCATTCAGCATCCATACTAATTAACAGCGGTACCTTACTTATTTTTTGAAAAGATTTTGTTAAAGAAATCTGTTTATTTGGGGTTCCCTTGGAAAAAATTAAACCGCCAATTTTTTGATTTTTTATTAAACTCTTTACTTTTTCAGAATTATTTGATTCAAAGCTATTAGCTTGAACAAAAAAAAGTTGTCCAATTTTTTCATCCAATGTCATCGAATTATAAATACTATCTACCCAAACTGACTGTTTTTCAAAATCCTCACTCATTAGTGGATCCTTAGTCTGAGAAAATACTAAATGAGAAAATAAAAAAATATAAATAATCAGTTTTATATTACGCATCATCCAAAAATCTTTTTAGCCAACTATTATGAATGTTGGTTTCCCAAATGTTCTCAAGCTCATCAATATTTTTAACAAGATTATTAAAAACAGTAATATCATCATCAATCATTTTTGTTTTACAAATAGTTTTAAATTCATTCAAAGATGTTGATTTGATATCTTCATTATTTTTTTTGTATTTGACTATTAACCTGTCAAAAAAAGAGAGATTGTATTTAAGCTCAAGCTTTTTAACAAATCTTGTGATTGTGTCAATTGAACATCCAGAAATTTCATTTTTGCTATTTTCAACACCGATAATTAAAAAATGATTATATAAAAGTTTAAATGAGCTTTTAAGACTCCTTCCATGGGAGTTCAACTGCTCTAAAAAATCTTTGGAATCGATTGAAATATTTTGTAGTAATGATGCAGGTATTTCTGAGGATGATTGAAATACCCAAACTTTTGAAGATTTATTTAATTTCTCAAAACCTGTATACATGATAGCTATAAATCATTAGCATTGGCAATTAGCTCAGCAATGTCATATATTTTAGTATTATCTTTTTCTTTTTTATCTGATTTTAATCCATCTGAAATCATTGTATTACAAAAGGGACATGCAGCTGCAACAATTTCTGCTTCAGATTCTTCAATTTCCTCTGCCCTTTCAGAACTTATTTCTTTTCGACCTTGTTCACTTTCTTTAAACATTTGAGCGCCTCCAGCTCCACAACATAAGCCTTTTGATCGGGATCTTTTTAATTCAATTAATTCAGCATCAATCTTTTTAATTAAGTTTCTCGGTGCTTCATATACACCATTTGCTCTGCCAAGGTAGCATGGGTCATGAAAAGTTATTTTTTTTCCCTTAAAATTACCACCCTCAACCGAGATTCTGCCTTCCTTCATCAGTTTATTCAAAAACTGTGAATGATGATAGACTGTATATTTTCCTCCAAGCTCTGGATATTCATTTTTTATAGTGTTAAAACAATGCGGACAAGTGGTAACAATAGATTTAATGGAATATGAATTCAATGTTTCAATGTTATTCATAGCCTGCATTTGAAATAAAAATTCATTTCCTGCTCTTTTAGCTGGATCACCAGAACATGACTCCTCTTTTCCAAGAACTGCAAATTTGATGTTTGCTTTATTTAAAATTTTAACAAAGGCTTTGGTTATTTTTTTTGCTCTTTCATCAAAACTGCCAGCACATCCAACCCAAAACAAAATTTCTGGAATAACTCCTTGTTCAATGCATTCAGAAAAGGTTTTAACATTAAGATTGTCCATCTTTAAATACTTCTATTTGAACCTCCTTTTTTACTAAATCACCAAAAGTACCTCTATATCTTGTGGCTTTAACTAAGTGGTTGTCAATCCAATGATAATTACCCCCTCTGGGTTTTCCCATTAATAAAGAATGATATTTGAATCCATGTTTGCTTAGCCACTCTTCGGTTATCTTTCTATGTTCTTCAACCCGTGAAGTAAAAAAACAAATCATATGTCCTTCATCATACCACTTGTTACATGTTTCTAATGCATCTTCGAATGGTAAACATGTTGACATTCTTTCTGGTTCTTCGTTTGGAACATCTTCAGTTATTGTACCATCGATATCTATGAGATAGTTTTTAATACCTTTTGGCAATACAGGGCTAATTTTTTTTCCAGCATCTACCTTTTCTTTTAAAATTTTATCAGCTTCTTCTCTTTTCATTTTAATTTTTCCAATTTAATCTGTCCATTTGGCTGTAAGGCCAAGGGGCTCCATTATTTTCAATATTATTCATCATATTATTAAGTTGAATTGGAGCTGATGAATTCTCCATTACTAGATATCTTCTTAAATCCATTATAATTGATAATGGATCAATATCTATTGGACACTCTTGAACACAAGCATTGCAGGATGTACATGCCCATAGTTCTTCATTACTTATATAATCCCCTAACAATTTTTTGTTATCGGGAATAAAGGATCCATTTTTATCAATATTTCTACCTACTTCCTCTATCCTATCACGTGTATCCATCATAATTTTCCTTGGGGAAAGTTTTTTGCCTGTCATGTTAGCAGGACAAGCCTCTGTACATCTACCGCACTCTGTGCAAGTATAGGCATTTAGTAATTGAAGCCATGATAAATCCGTAACGTCTGAGGCGCCAAAAACAATATTTTCAGAACTTTCATTTAATCCAGAGTCATTATCCTGCGTTCCAAGCATTAATTTAACCTCATTTAATACAGATTTCATATTATTTAATTTACCCTTTTCCTCCATTTTTGCATAATAAGTATTAGGAAAAGCTAGAAAAATATGTAGATGTTTTGAGTAAAAAAGATAGTTCATGAAAATAAAAATACCAATTATATGAGACCACCAAAATATGCGCTCAAGCACATGAAGGTTGTCAATATCAACAAGAAGATTATTATATATCATTCCGCTAATTGGGTTGCCTATTTCCATCTCTTGGAAAGGTGCATCAGCTGCATTCATGAAAAGAAATAGAAACATTAATATTATCTCAAAATATAATATTAGGTTTGCATCTAATTTTGGCCAGCCCATCATTTTATTCTCTAAAAATCTCTTTATTTTTAAAACATTTCTCCTCACCCAAAAAATAGATACAGAAACTATTACTAATAGTGCTAAAATTTCAAAAGAACCAATTAGTATTCCGTACAATTTTCCCATGGGTAGGAAGACCCTATGTGTACCAAAAATACCATCAATAATTATCTCAACTAATTCAATATTTATGATTATGAAGGATATATAAACAATAAAATGTAATATACCAGCTACAGGCCTTGAGATCATTTTACCTTGTCCAAACGCGACCCGCATCATATTTTTAAACCTCTTGCCAGAATTATTAACTTCTAAGGTCTCCCCTTTTCCGAGATTTATATTTCTTCTGATTTTTAATAGGTTACTTACAAATAACCCAATAGATCCTATCAAAAGAATGAGAAAAATTATGTTGGGAATGTAGCTCAATTATCTTTTTTTGGGTTTTTGTATTTTCTTCCAATTACTGAAAAATTAATATACTTATTTGGATTATTTCTAACGTCTTCAATCAGTATTTTTAATTCATTTATTGTAGAGTCCAGATTTTTATACACGTCATCATCATTAATTAATTTTCCAAATGTTCCACTGTTAGAGTTTAAATTTTTTGAAATACTTTTTAAGTCAGATAACAAAGAATCTAAATTATTGGAGATATCTTTAATGGTATTTGGAGATAATGATTCAGTAATATCAGAGATCTTTTCACTTGAAGTTTTTATATTTTCAACGCTAACAGAAATATTCTGAGTATTTTCTAATATTAACTTTGAAATTGCATTAGAAGTTTCAGAGAGTTGATTAGTTAAATTTGAAAAATCATCAATACTAGTCTTTAATTGTGCTTTTGTTTCTGCATCAAATAGGCTATTAATATTTTTAAGTACAATTTCTGCATTTTTCATTACAACTTCAAGCTGTAACTGAACTTGCGGTAATATTTGATTTACAAGTTCTGTTAATCCAGGCTTTATGGATCCCTTTAAAAAATCACCATCTTTTGCTATTGTGGAGTCATTCGAGTAGTCAGGTACGATTGCAATAGCCTTTCCCCCTATTAAACCAGTTTCATAGAGTTCTGCATAACTAGTTTTAGGAAAATTTACATCATTTTCAATAATAATATCAACTATTAATTCTTGTAAGTTATCAGGATTAAAATTTATTTTTTTTACATTTCCAATTTTAAACCCATTTAAGGTAACTGGGTTCGAGACAGATAAACCATCAACCTTATTGTAAATAATTTTGAAGGTCCTATTTTTTTCAAATAAGTTAAACCCCTTTAGGTAATTGTATGAAAAAACACTCATTAATATGCCTATTACAGCTAAAAATCCTACTTTGACTTCTTTTCTAAACCTCATTATGTAAAATTACAATTTTAGTATCATTCAAATCTTTACTTATCGGGCTCCCCGTTTATAAATGTAACAATAAATGCATTTTTAAATCCATTTTCTATTGCCTTATTTTTTTTCTTAGTAATATCGTAAAAATTAGTAGAATTAGAGAAAAAATACTTGTATGTATTATTTTCTTTAATAACTGTAACATTTTTGAGCCCATTAAAATTATAAGGCTCTAATTCAATTAAATTTTTACTTGCTGATATTTGTACTCTATAGCTAATATTATTTGCCTCCAAAACTGTAGGTGAATCAGAGAAGCCTATTGATTTCTTATATTTTAAAATTGCATCATAAATTGCATTAGCAATTTCACTTTGACCCTTTTTCGAGTTTAGATATGCACCTTCCTTGGAATTGGTCATAAAGCCAGCTTCAACCAAAACACTTGGCATGTAAGTATTATGTAATACCCAAAAACCGGATTGTTTAACCCCCCTATTCTTCCTTTTCAGTTTTTTTGAAAAATTATCTTGAATAAAACTCGCTAAGATTATGCTTTGATCTAAATAATCTTCTTGCATTAATGTTAATCCTATCAAAGATTCTGGTGACATTGGGTCAAATCCTTTATAATTTTTTTTAAAATCTTCTTCCAAAAAGATAACCTCATTTTCTTTTAGTGCTACATCAAAATTTGCCTTATTTACATGTAAACCATACACAAAGGTTTCAAAACCATAAACTCTTGAGTCATTGAATGCATTACAATGAATAGAAATAAAAAGGTCTGCGTCAGATTCATTTGCTATACTTGCTCTTTTTCTTAGTGTTAAAAATCTATCATCTTTTCTTGTGTAAATTACTTTATTATTACTGTTCTCTAATTTCTTTCCTAAGAGTAAAGCTATGTTGAGAACTATATCTTTCTCTTTAATACCATTCTTGTTCGGTCTCCCTGGATCTTTCCCACCATGTCCAGCATCTAAGACTATTTTAAATTTTTCTTGAGAAAAAGAATTAAAAGAAGAAAAGAATAAAAATAAAATGATAATAGAAAAGAGGCATGTTAAACTAAGGTTAAAAGAAAAAGGAATGGGTTTTACTTTATACATAATTTTTATATTCAAGATGAATTTATGTGTAAATTTACATTTGAATAAGTACTATACTAATATACATCCCTTCTGTTGAAAACAAACTTTCTTAGATTATTTTTATTCTTAAGTTATACATTTGTTATAAACACTTATTGTACAATAAATGCCAATGTTTTAGATTCAATTTCTAAAATAGATTCTATTCAAAAACCAAAATCTTTTTTACTAGAAAATATTGATTATGAAGCAACCGATACTGTTCTAATTGACCCTAAAAATAGAAGTATTCGACTTTATAATAATGCAAAGATATTTTATGAGGACATGCAGATTGAATCTGGGATTATTGTTGTTAATTATGAAAAAAATGAAATCTATGCAGGAAGAATTAAGGATTCATTAGGTGAATATTCCCAATTTCCAATCTTCAAACAAGGACAAGATGAAGTAAGACCTGACTCTTTGAGATACAACATGGATTCAAAAAAGGCGATTATATTCAATTCTCGCACAGAAGAATCTGGTTTAAATATAATTTCAGATAAAACAAAAAAAGAAAATGACTCTGTATATTATATGAATCGTGCAAAATTTACAACATCTAAAAATATTGATGATCCAGAGTATTATTTTTTGCTAAGAAAAGCTAAAGTAATTCCTGGAAAAAAAATTATAACTGGACCAACGAACATGTACATAGCAAATGTGCCAACACCCATTGGACTTCCCTTTGCCTATTTTCCAATTTCCAATAAAAGATCTTATGGGATAATATTTCCGTCTTTTGGTGAACAAAATACAAGAGGATATTTTATCCAAAATGGAGGGTATTATCTTCCCATTAATGACAATTTAGATTTAACTCTCTTGGGAGATTATTATACTAACGGTAGTCATGGAATTAGGGTAGAAAACACTTACTTTTACAGATATAAGTTTAGGGGAAATTTTAGTTTTAGATTTGAAAATTTAATACAAGGTGAAAGAGGGTTTCCAGACTATTCTAAAAGTTCTATATATAACTTAAGATGGTCTCACAGTCAAGATGCTAAATCTAATCCAAACTCAAGGTTTTCTGCGTCAGTTAATTTAGGAAGTAGTAAATATTATCAAGAATCAATTAATCAGGTTAATGCTGCAAATTATTTAAATAATACCTTATCATCATCTGTTTCCTATTCAAAAACTTTTACTGGTGAACCTCAAGTAAATCTTAGTTTAACAGCCACCCATTCTCAGAATACCAATACTCAAACAATAAATATGACACTTCCCTCCTTTCAGGGTAGCGTTTCTAGAATATATCCCTTTGAGCCTAAGGTAGGTACCAAAAAGGGAATAATTCAAAATATAAATTTACAATATAGTGTTAGGGGCGAGAATAGAATTACTACTACAGATTCATTGTTTTTTAAAAAAGAAATGTTTGATTCAGCAAAAACTGGTTTACAACATAACATTCCAATAAGTACTAATTTCAAATTATTTAAATTTTTTAGTTTTTCTGCGAGTACTAATTTTCAAGAAACATGGGTCTTTAAAACAGTTAATAAATTCTATGATCAAGAAAATCAACAAGAAATTATAGATGAAACAAGTGGTTTTGATTCTTTTAGAACTTACAATTTCTCAACAAGCTTGGGTACAACTATTTATGGAATGTATAATTTCTCCGAAAAAAGTAAAATAAAGGCTTTAAGACATGTTTTAAGGCCATCACTTAGTTTCGGGATATCTCCTCCATTTAATCAATATTATGATTCCTATGAGGTTGTTAGCGCGGATGGGTTAACAACTTCAGAAGTTGAATATTCGCGATTTGAGGGATCCATATTTGGACTTCCAAATAAGAATTACTCCTCATCACTTTCATTGTCATTAAATAATAATATCGAGGCAAAAGTAATTGATAAAGAGAGTGATGAAGATGAATTAAAAAAAATAAAGATTTTTAATAATTTAAATTTTTCAACCTCTTATAACTTAGCATTAGATTCTTTAAATCTATCACCGATTCGAATGACAGGTGGGACTCAATTATTAAAAAATAAGTTGAATTTAAATTTTGGGGCAACTTTTGATGCTTATGCATTAGATGAAAATAACAGAAGAATTAATAAATTTAATATAAATAATGGTGGTGGCTTATTTAGGGTAACTAGTGCTAACCTTACTTTTAATTATTCTTTAAATAGTGATAATAATAAAAAAGAGAGTAAAAAAGAAGAATCCATGATTGATGAAAGCTTAAGAAATGGTGGAAGGGATGATGATTTATTTGGAATTGCAATGGATACAGCAAGTCAAGCATTTAACTTAGAAGATCAAGAAGAAGAGGAAATAATAAATGATCTTTACAATTATAAAATTCCTTGGTCTTTAAGGTTAGCATATGCTATTAATTACAATAACATATTTAATCAAAATGAGATTTCATCCCATTCTTTAATGTTTTCTGGAAATGTTGATCTTTCTCCTAAATGGAATGCAGGAATTTCATCTGGATATGATTTTAAAAATAATGGAATTACTTACACTCAATTGCGATTTGAAAGAGACTTACTTAGTTGGAGAATGAATTTTAGTTGGATTCCATTTAGTGCTAATAAACAATGGAACTTTTTTATTGGAATAAAAAGCGGAATGTTAAGTGATATTAAATATGATAAAAGAAGACAAAGAGATAAAATATTATAATTTACAGAAATGAAAAAAATAGTAAAAACAAACAAGGCCCCCCAACCAGTTGGTCCATATAATCAGGCGGTTATTCATAATAGTACGATGTACATTTCAGGACAAATTGCTCTTGATCCAATTACAAAGGAATTGATAACCAACAATTTAAAAAAAGAAACAATGCTAGTAATGAATAATTTGAAGGCAATTTTGGAAAGTGAAAAGCTGTCTTTTGAAAATGTTATAAAGTCAACAATTTTTTTAAGTGATATGGGCAGCTTTAATGAGGTAAATGAAATCTATGCTACATTCTTTAAAAGTAGTAATGAACCAGCAAGAGAAACTGTAGAGGTCAGTAAACTTCCGCTTGGTGTAAATGTGGAAATATCTATGATTGCATGTTTATAAATTCTGCTGATGGTATTTGAGAAGTCCCTCAATGGGCTTTCGGATAATATTACCAGCATGAAGATTATATTTACCAAGACATTCTATAAGTTCATTTTTTAAGTAGTATGAAATAGATCCAACGAAATGAATAGGGATTTCTTTGGCATCATTGAATTGTAATATTTGTCTTTCAATAAATAAATCAAAACCTCTTTTAATCAAAGATTTTCCATATTTGGAATCTTTGTTTTCAATCAAAAATCTAGCAAATTTGGCTAGATAAGTATTGGGGTTTGGTTGTTTGTATAGATTATCTTTTATTGTTTCTGCATCCAAGACAAACTCACTGTTAAACTTATCAGCAGTCTCGGTTGGAATTCTATTGAAATAATAGTCTCTCAAAAGTTGTCTTCCAAAATAATTTCCACTTGCATCATCCATTAAAACATAACCTAATGAAATAACTTTTTGTTCTATATTTTTACCATCGAAATAAGTACAATTTGACCCAGTTCCAAGAATACAAACTATAGATTTAGTATTTGGTTCAGCAGTTGAATAGATAGCAGCATACGTATCCTCTTTTATTGAAAATTTTTCACAATTTTTAAAGATATCTGAAAAAACTGTTTGAATAAGTTTTCTCGGTGGCTCTGTTCCACATCCAGCCCCATAGAAATAGATTTGATCAACTTCTTTTCTGAATTTATATAATTCATAGTTATTAACAATTCTTTCTTTTAAAATATGGTTTCCAAGAACTTGAGGATTTAGACCAAGTGTTTGAGTTTCAAATAAGGTGTCACCCTTTTCGTCTATGGCAATCCAATCTGTTTTCGTTGAGCCACTATCAATAATTAGTATCATTTAGTTATTTTAAAATTTATGAATTTCACTAATTAACTCTACAAGTTTTGTAGAATACCCATATTCATTATCGTACCATGAAATAATTTTGAAATAATTAGGATTTAATTCAATTCCAGCATTTGCGTCAAAATTACTAGTGTAAGTTGAGCCAACGTAATCCTGAGAAACAACAGCTTCTTCTGTGTAATCTAGAACTCCTTTTAACTCATTTTCACTAGCTTCTTTGAACTTATTTTTGATATCTTCATAAGATGTTTGCTTTTCCAATAAAACAGTTAAATCCACAACCGAAACGTTTGCTGTTGGAATTCTAAACGCCATCCCAGTAAGCTTTCCATTAAGTTCTGGAATTACTTTTCCAACAGCAATTGCTGCACCCGTAGTAGATGGAATAATATTATTTAGAGAAGATCTACCTAATCTATAATTTTTTGCGGGACCATCTACAGTCATTTGTGTCGCTGTAGCAGCATGTACTGTAGTCATTAAACCACCAACAATTCCATAGTTGTCATTTAATACTTTTGCGACTGGTGCTAAACAATTAGTAGTACAGGATGCATTGGAGACTATTTTGTGATCTGCGTTTAGTAAACTTGAATTTACACCCATAACAAACATGGGTATGTCTTTGGAGGGGGCAGAAACTGCTACTTTTTTTGCACCAGCATGAAGATGTAATTCAGCCTTTTCCATAGTTGTAAATATTCCTGTACACTCAGCAACCACATCAGTATTTAATTCACCCCAATTAATGTCTGAGGGATTTCTTTCAGATGTAACTCTAATGCTATTACCATTTACCACCAATTTATTACCATCCACACGAACACTTCCATCCATTCTCCCATGAACAGAGTCATATTTTAACAAATATGCAAGATGTTCAACATTTAGCAAATCATTGATGGCAACAACCTCCATATCATCTCTTTGTAACATTGCACGTAAGGTTATACGTCCAATTCTACCAAAACCATTTATTCCTACTTTAATTTTATTCATTGTAATTTAAATTGACATTATATCGCTGACTTTAAGTAATTCTTTATTAATTTTTGTGACTCCTTTAATAGCTTTTTTTAAAGGAGTAAGAACAACTTTGTTATTTTGTAGCCCAACCATATTCCCATCTTTTTTAGAAATCATGGATTCAACTGCATAAACTCCGAGTCTACTCGCTAAAACTCTGTCAAAACAGGTAGGAGTCCCACCTCTTTGCATATGCCCTAAAACAGCTACTCTTGCATCATAATTAGATAAATGTTTTTCTACATATTCTTTAAGATGAAAAACATTTTCACCAGTCTTATCTCCCTCTGCTACAACAACTATACTTGATGATTTTCCTGTTTTTTCACTTCTTTTAAGTGATTGAATTAACCTATCTAAACCTAAGTTTTCCTCAGGAATTAGAATTTCTTCAGCACCACCAGCTACCCCAGTATTAAGAGCTATATGGCCTGCATCTCTTCCCATAACTTCAACAAAAAATAGCCTATTATGAGAACTTGCAGTATCTCTTATCTTGTCAATGGCATTCATGACGGTATTAGTTGCGGAATCAAACCCGATAGTGTGAGATGTTCCAAAAATATCATTATCAATTGTTGCAGGAATACCAATTACTGGAAATTTATTTTCCTCAGAAAAAATAAGACCACCAGTAAAAGTGCCATCTCCCCCAATTACTATCAAACCATCAATTTTATTTTCTTTAATGGATTTATAGGCTTCATATCTACCAGCTTTTGATTTAAACTTTTCAGATCTAGCAGTTTTTAATATGGTTCCACCTTTATTTATTATTCCTTTTACACTTCTTGCATTCATCTCTTCAAAACGACCCTCAATTAAGCCGTCATAGCCTTTGTATACACCAACCGGAATAATATTATGAAAAACACATGCTCTAACAACTGAGCGAATCGAAGCATTCATTCCGGGCGCATCACCTCCAGAGGTTAATAATGCAATTTTTTTTATTTGATTTTTCACAGGGTAAATATACTAATCTATTAGTTTAATAATAAGCATTTTCAAAATCTTTTTTTAATTAAAAAACTAAACATAAATTTGAGTTATGAATGATGTAGTTAACATTCTGGCTATTGAAACCTCTTGTGATGATACTGCAGCGGCTGTTGTTCAAAACAATAAAGTTCTATCAAATATAGTTTCCAGTCAAAAGATACATGAGCTATATGGTGGTGTTGTTCCAGAAGTTGCATCCAGAGAACATGATAAGTTGATTGTTCCAGTCGTCAGAAAAGCATTAAAAAATTCAGGATTACGTTTGAATCAAATTAATGCTGTTGCATACACACGAGGGCCGGGTTTAATGGGATCTCTACTTGTAGGAACTTCCTTTGCAAAATCGTTATCCCTTTCACTAAATGTTCCTTTATTAGATATTAATCACATGCATGCTCATATTTTATCAATATTTATTGATGATGGTAAAGATATTCCTACTTTTCCGTTTTTAGCATTAACCGTGTCTGGTGGTCATACACAGCTTGTTATTGTTAATAGTGCAAGCGACTTTAATTTAATTGGAACCACATTAGACGATGCAGCTGGCGAGGCATTTGATAAATCAGGAAAACTTTTGGGTTTTGAGTATCCTGCTGGTCCAAAAATTGATAAGATAGCAAATGATGGAGATCCAAATAAATTCACGTTTACGAAACCTAATGTTGCTGGTCTTGATTTCAGTTTTTCAGGTTTAAAAACAAATTTTAAAAACTTTATATTGAGCAAGGATAAATCATTTATTGAGGATAATTTAAATGACATTTGTGCTTCTTTGCAAATGACTATAATAGACGTTCTCATTGATAAAATAAAAGTTGCTTCTAAAAGATTTAAAATCAATCAAATTGTTGTGTGTGGTGGAGTTTCAGCAAACTCTCAATTAAGATCTCAACTTAAAGCTTTAGATGATAAGGAAATAAAAACATATGTCCCAGAAATTCAATATTCAACAGATAATGCTGCAATGATAGGAATATGTGGATATTATAAATTTTTAGATTCTAATTATGGTAATCTCAAAGATCAGAGCATTGCAAAATATCCTTTGTCATGAACCTTTTTTACTCGAAAGATATAAACGAAAGTTCTAAGGAAATATTTCTTAGAGATCAGGAACACAGACATTTGGTGAAGTCATTACGTATTGATATCAATGAAATAGTTTTTATTACAGATGGAAAAGGAAATAAATATGAGACTAAATTGGTTGAAAAAGAAAGAAATAAATCAAAATTAGAAATCATAAATAAGCTTACTGTTAGTAAAAAAAAATCAGAATTCAGTATAGCTATCTCACCCACAAAAAAAAGTAATAGGTTTGAATGGTTTTTAGAAAAAGTTACAGAGATTGGAATATCTTCAATTTACCCTATAATATGTGATCATTCTGAAAAAAAATCTCTAAATATTAATCGTGCAAAAAAAATATTAATTTCATCAATGAAGCAATCTTTACAAACTTATTTGCCAAATATTTATGAACCAACAGATTTCGGCAATTTTGTAAATAACCCCCCAAGTAAGGAATTAAAACTTATAGCAACAAATAAAACTGATTATAATCCTAAACCTTTCTCTGAAATTGCAGGGATGGATAATACGTTAATAATGATTGGACCTGAGGGTGGATTTTCAGATACTGAACTTATTATTGCAAAAAATGCTAAATTTGCAGCTGTTTCCCTTGGAGATAACAGGTTAAGAACAGAAACAGCAGGTGTAGCATGTGCAATGCTACATAACTTGACAAAAAAATAAAATGAACTATAAACAAATATTTAAGTTAATAACTAGTTTATCTGTATTCATATTAATTGGATTTCTTCTTTTTAAAGCTTCCTCATTATTGGTTTACATTCTAGTTTCCCTAATTTTTTCATTGATCCTATCCCCTTTTAACAGTTTGTTGAAGCGGAAGCTAAAATTTAATAAAACGATATCATCAATTTTTTCAATTACTCTGTTAATTTCCTTTTTCTCCTTGCTTGTTGGTATTGTCATCCCTGTGGTTTCAAAACAAGGTAAAAATTTAGCCTTACTTGATACGGAAGCATTTAGATCTAAAGTCCAATTATTTTATGATCAAATATCTACTTATTTTGAATCAAAAAACACAACTATATATGACTTTATATTAAATCTTAATTTTATTTCTGACCTTGATTTTGGATTTGCTACCAAGCTGTTTAACTCGCTTATTTCTCAAGCAGGAAGCTTAAGTATAGGTATCATGTCTGTTTTATTTATTACTTTTTTCTTTGTTAAGGATGGTAACTATTTTTTTAAAAGATTTCTAGAATTATTTGATAAAAAACAAAGAGCTAAACTATCCAAATCTTTATTAAAAGTTGAATCTCTATTGTCAAGATATTTTATTGGTGTTTTTGTTCAAATAACTATTTTATTTTTTCTCTATGCAATTATGTTAAGTATCATTGGTATTGAAAACTTCTTTGCAATAGCTTTTTTGTGTGCTATTTTGAATATTATTCCTTATCTCGGCCCTTTAGTAAGCATTATTTTAATTATCACTTTATCCTTTACAAGTAGCATTGATGTTTTTGTAATCAAAGAGTTTTTGAAAACTTCATTAGCATTACTTGCTGGGTTTACAATTGTGCAGTTATTAGATAATTTTTTACTTCAGCCTATTATTTTTTCGTCATCTATTAAGTCTCACCCTCTTGAAGTTTTCATAGTTATTATTTTCTTCGGATTACTCTTTGGGGTTTTCGGGTTAATTATTGCAATTCCGTTGTATACAACTCTTAGAGTAGTAGTTAGCAATTTTTTTGATATTAAAAGTTTATTAAGAAATATTTAATCTTAAATTTTAAAAATCAAAAAGATTCAAAATTTGAAAATTTCATATTTGTTTCCGCTCTTTTTAATCTAATTCATAAATAATCCTCTTCCTTACTAATATTAATATAAAAAAAAACCTTAAATTAATGTAATAAATATGCAATTGTCATAATATGATGTACAGATTCTTGTTGTTTTTTGTATGTTTTTCACCGGTTTTTTCTCAGACAGTAACCAATGGTTCTTTTGAATTAAGCGAAGGTGTAAATGGTTGGACACAAGCAAATTATGGAACCTTAACCCATTCTACGACGGAAGGAAAAAATTCCGTAGGAGCTGCTAAGTTAGTTGCAACCACTAACACATCTTATATGTATCAACATATCGCCTCTCCTACTTTTCCTAACTCAACTGTGTCAGACACCACCAAATACAGACTTCACTACTGGATAAAAGGTCCAGCAGGCGGCGAATTCAGAACTATAATTTGGTATGATGATACAGCAGGTACAATTTCAGGAAATACTTACCAAAATAATCAAACTTTTAGTGGAGAATGGCAAGAAATACATTGGCAACATTACCTTAAAACAGGTTACGTTTATGGTGACGGATTAACAATAAGAATTCAATCTAGAGAATCTGCAGGACAAACTTTTTATGTAGATGATATTACCTTCACCGGTCGAACCCCAAACACGTGGACAGGTAATACCAATACCGACTGGAATACCTCATCGAATTGGGATCAAGGAACCGTACCAACAAATCACACACAGGTAGTAATTCCAGACGTTGATAATGGTGGTTCAGGAAATGACCCTGTGATTTCAGCCACTGGGGCAAAAGCCGGTACAGTAACTTTATATTCAAATACTACGCTTACTATTAATGCTGGTGCAGATCTCACAGTTGCTTCGAATATACAATCTAAAGGAGATATTATTATAAAAAGCACCTCCAATTCCTTTGGTAGTTTAATTGCTAATGGATGGAGTTCAACTGGAACTGGCCAAACAGCTAGTAACACAAATGTTGATGGAGCTGATGATGGCATTACCTATAAAAGATGGATAAACGATGTTTCATCATCGCAAGGTGCTGCAGGTTGGGATTTGATTGGTAGTGCAACTGCTAGTTCAACTGTTTCCACAACAGGTTTAGCAACTAATAGCCCAAATTATGCAATACAGCCCTATAATAATGCAACTAATACATGGACCCCTACCTCATCTGCAACTCTTTCTGTAAATGCTGGACAAGGTTATTCAATGGGAATGCCCAATGGAAGTCCTGGAACTCATGACTTTAAAGGAAGCATAAACATGACGGATATTTCCTACGCTATTACAGAACTTGATGGAAATGGTTCAAATGGAACCCAATGGAATTTGGTTTCAAATCCATATCCTTCTTTCATAGCGCTAAATGCTCCTGCAAGTGCAGCATCATCTGCAACAAAAGACTTTTTAACTTACAACACTACAACCAATGATGTTTTAGGCTTTACAAACTCTGAAGAGGCTGTGTACTATTGGGATGGGGACTCTTACGAGACTCATGTAAACTCAGGTTCTGCCGTTTATATTGCCCCAGGTCAAGGATTTTTCGTTTCATCAAAAAATGAATCTGGAAGTTCTGTAACTTTTACCAAGTCGATGCAAACTACCTCAACTTCAGATGATTTTGTTTCTGGTGATAGTATGGAGAATAATTTTGCAGAGTTTACTCTTGGGTTAACCCAAGATAACTTTAGTAGAAATACAAAATTTTATTTTAGCGAAGGAGCATCAGACAATCTGGATCAGGGATTAGATGCATCTGTATTCAGTCTTGCGCACAACATGATTTTTTCCAGACTTGTAGAAAATGATAATGGTACTGATTTATCTATTCAATCGTTATCTTTTGAAGAGATGTGGGATAAAACGATTCCGATTGGAATCAATGTTCTAGGAAATGAAGAATTTACTATTACTGTTCCTCATAGAACTACACCTGCCGATTTAAAGATATATCTTGAAGATACAGAGCTTGGTACTCTTACAAACTTGATTGAAGATGACTATATTCTTTTACCAGAGACAGATATTCAAGGAGTTGGAAGATATTTTATTCACACGTCAGCTAATACTATGAGTATAAATGAAGTTTCTACAAGTATGCTGAATGCATACAAAGAAATTAATGCTAATTATATTACGATTGAAGGGTTAACCACACAATCTAGTAATACCAGAGTGAGTTTATTTAATATACTTGGCGGTAAAATACTAAATACTGAGCTGGATAATTCAACTAATACGCATGAAATTTCTTTAAATGGATTATCCAAGGGTATTTATATTATAGAGTTAGAGTCAGCTAATGAAAGATTAACTAAAAAAATATTAATACAATAGTTGTGAAGAAGAAAGGAATTTCAAGAAAACAAGCAATAAAAAAGCTCGGGAAATATGCAGCTTTAACTGCTATTGGAACCTTTGCAATACTGAACCCAAAAAAAGCTCAAGCCTCTTCTGCTCCACCTAATCCATGGTGGGGAGATTAATTAGAAATCATTAAAAAAGCCCTACTTAGTAAGGTTTTTTTGTATAAATTTAAATGTGATCGCGATAGGATTCGAACCTATGACCGTCTGCTTAGAAGGCAGATGCTCTATCCAGCTGAGCTACGCGACCTAAATGTCGGGGTGGCAGGATTCGAACCTGCGACCTCCGCGTCCCAAACGCGGCGCGATAACCGGGCTACGCTACACCCCGAAATGGCGGAGAGACAGGGATTCGAACCCTGGCGACGTTTGCACGTCGACAGATTAGCAATCTGCTCCATTACCACTCTGGCACCTCTCCAATACCTAATATGGTATTAACTAAAATGCGGTTGCAAATTTAGTTTTTCATTATCAACAACGCAACTATAAGGTAACTTTTTTATTCTGGTTTTTTTGGGTATTCAACTCTAACGTGATAGATATTCTTCAATTTATCCTTTAATATTGATTTTATAACTGAAATATTTTTGAATGTTAATTCGCAATCTGAGAATTGATTGCCATCAATTTGGTTATCAATTATTTTTTCAACATATAAGTTAATTTTTTCAGCATTTGGTTTTTCTATACTTTTTGTTGCTGCTTCAACTGAATCACACATCATTACAATAGCCATTTCTTTACTAAAAGGCTTTGGTCCAGGATAACTAAACTCCTTTTTATTTATTGAGGAATCCTGTTTAATTTCTTTATTGTAAAAATATGAAATAAGGTTTGTACCATGATGAGTTCTTATAAAATCAATAATTCTTTCTGGTAAACCGTAATTTTTTGCAATTTTTACCCCATTTGTTACATGTGATTTGATGATTTCAACACTTTGCTTTGATGAGATTTGGTCATGTAAATTTTGACCTGATAATTGGTTTTCTGAAAAGTAAAACGGGTTTTTAATCTTTCCGATATCATGATGTAGTGCTCCCACTCTAGCCAATAATGCATTCGCACTAATTTTGTTTGCACAAGCCTCTGCCAGGTTTGCAACATTCAATGAATGATGAAAAGTACCAGGTGCTTTATTTGATAACTCCTTTAGTAAATTAGAGTTTGTGTCAGAGAGTTCTAGCAATGATACATCTGAAACCAATGAGAACAATTTTTCATATATATAAATTAGAGGATATATGAAAAGAGTCAATAATCCACAGATAACAAATAGAATGAAATTAAACAATTCTAAACTTTCAATATTTCCCTCGTGAATGACGTAAAATGAAAAATATGCAAGCATATATACTAAAGTGATTTGTGCTACTGCAATAAATAGATTTGCCCTCTTATAAATATTATCAGAAGTCAAGATTGTCACAACACCAGCTATAATATTTAAAAAGATAAATTCATAACTATTAGGAACAATAAAACCCAATAACATTATAGTCACTGAGTGTATGAAAAATGCAATTCTAGAATCAAAGAAAGCTTTAAATAATAATGGAATTATACAAAGGGGAATAATATAGATATAAGTAGAGTTTAAATTAACAACCCAATTTGTTAAAAGAATTATTAGTGTAATATTAAAATAAACAAAAGCTATTTTATTATTATTCTCATAAATGTCTCTTTCAAACTTTCTGATAAATAAAACAATCATCAACAAAGAAAGAATTACTAATAAGGAGTATGCTAAGAGAATTAAATAATAATCAGAGAATAACTTGTCATTAACTTCATATTCTTGTTTTAGTGAATTTAAAATCACAAGTTTCTCCCCTTCTATTACTTCCCCCTTTGAAATAATTAAAGTTTCTTTTTCTACAAAACCTCGGTTGGGTGAAATATTGGAAATTGATTCTTCATAGGCTTCATTCGTAAGTTTTTCATTTAAATACAAATTTGGTTTGATTACTTCAAAAATTATAGAAATGATTTGAGAGGAGTATTTCTCATAATTATTCAAAATAATTTGATTGTTTACGTAAAACAATAAATTTTCAGGCTTAATAAGCGATGAGAAGACGGTTTTTTTAACTAACCTGTTATTATTTAAGATAGATATATTTTGGGATTCTTTAAAGTCATAGTTTTCTTCCAAAAAACCAACAGAGTAAATGTCATTTAGAATTAATTTGGATTGCTCAATTATTCTTTTTTTTAGTTTATTAGAATAATTCACAAGTATTGAATCTTTTAAAAAAGGATCATTTATATAAATATTAGAATCAACATTGTTTACAAATAAAGAGGTGTCTTGACTAAAAAATACTGGGGATACCAATTTTGCATTTTCAATTTCCTTATTTATTTCGGAATCAGATTTTTTAATGGCAAAATCAAAAGGTGCATATAAGTTCTCCGATTGCCAGGGTCTTCCATTCTCAAAACTATATTTAAATTTTCCACTTTTAGGAAAGAAATAAATTATCAATAATGCAGAAATTAAAAAAAGAGAAATCCGAAACAATCTCTTAAATCCTTTATTAATTTTATTGAAAAGCTTAGCCATTTTAATTGTTATAAATTTACTAAATATTTAAAACTACTAGTTGGTATTTAATTTATTAACTTTAAATATGTTTAATAATGTCGTAATAGTCTCTGCTAAAAGAACACCAATTGGGAATTTTAGAGGCAAATTATCCAGCTTAAGTGCTGTTGAAATTGGCTCAATTACACTAAAAAAAGCAATTGAATCAGTAAAGCTCGACCCAGATTTAATTGATGAATTGATTATTGGGCATGTACTGCAAGCTGGTTGTGGTCAAGCTCCTGCCAAACAATTGGCATACAAGTCAGGGATTAATATGAAAACCCCATGTTCATCTATAAATAAGGTTTGTTCATCTGGGATAAAAGCGATTTGTTTAGCTGTACAATCTATAGAGCTTGGAATTAATGAAGTTGTTGTTGCTGGTGGTATTGAGAGCATGAGTCAAGCACCATATTACATAAAAAATAAAGACTTAGAAAAAATTAATGAAAGTGATATAACAAATGGTTTGTTTTATGATGGCTTAACAGATTTTAAAGAAAATACCTCAATGGGAATTTTAGCAGAAATGTGTGCAAAGAAATATAATATTTCAAGAGAAATGCAAGACGAATTTACCAATGAATCGTACATAAAAACTTTAGAGGGTTATAATAAAGAACATATAACAAAGAATATTATTAAAATTAATACTATTGATTCCTGTGGTAAATCGATTCAATTGGAAAAAGATGAAAATTTAAGTAAGTACAACGCTGATAAAATCAAAGAATTAAAGCCTGTATTCGATATAAATGGGACAATTACTGCCGCTAGTTCATCCCCTGTAAGTGATGGAGCTTCAATGTTAATTCTTATGAGCAAAAGGAAAGCTAAAGAATTGAAAATAAATGCAATAGCTGAGGTCAAGGCATTTAATGATGCATCTAATAAGCCAAAATGGTTTACTACTGCTCCATCAAAATCCATCAATGAACTTCTCTCAGTTACAAATAAAAAAATTGATGATATTGACTTATTTGAAATTAACGAAGCATTTGCAACAGTTGCTTTAGCTAATATGAAAATATTAGGCTTAAAAAGAGAAATGATTAATATTTATGGAGGTGCAGTTGCAATGGGGCATCCTCTAGGTTGCTCAGGGGCTAGAATTATTTCTACGTTAATACATAACCTAATTCAAGAAGAAAAATCAACAGGAATTGCTTCTATTTGCAATGGTGGTGGTGGATCGACATCAATGATGATAAACACTATTTGATGAAATTTGGGATTTGTAATATTAGCATTGTTCCTATCAGAGAGGAAAAGTCACAAAAATCAGAAATGACTTCACAATTACTTTATGGAGAAACTTTTGAAATTTTAGAATTTTCTGAAAACTGGTCCTATATTAAAATGAATTTCGATGATTATAAGGGATGGATTAAAAATAACCAATATGTTAAAATTGAGAATGAAGCATTTAAAGTAAAAGATGATACGAAATATTGTTTAGATTTAGTTGAATTTGTTGAAACCCCTGAAAAAAAACTAAAAACAATTGTAATGGGATCAAATGTGTCAAATGCAGGAATTTTAAATGATAAATTCGATGGAAATTTTAGTAATAATAAAAAGAAAAAAGATGAAGCAGTTAAAATCGCATTGTCATTAATTAATACACCTTATTTATGGGGAGGTAGAAGTCCATTTGGTATTGATTGTTCTGGTTTTTCTCAACTAGCTTATAAAATGATTGGTGTAAGTCTTCCTAGAGACGCTAAGGATCAAGCGAAAATTGGATCCACACTAAGTTTTATTGACGAATCTCAAGCTGGAGATTTAGCATTTTTTCATGATGAGGAAGATAAAATTATACATGTTGGTATAATTCTTAAAGACAATCATATTATTCATGCAAGCGGGAAAGTTAGAATTGATAGACTTGACCAAACGGGAATTTATAACAATGAGCTAAACACTCACACACACAAATTAAGATTTATTAAAAAGATAATTTAATTAAAATGATTGTAGCAACTCTCTGTATTTTTTAGCTTCATCAGTTTCACCTAGTTGCTCATAAATATTTCTCAAAGTTTTTATACAATCAATATTGTTTGGATCTAATTCATAAACCTTATTAAGGTAAGGAATAGCGCTTTTAAATAAGTCTTCTCTTATTAATTTTAATTCGTCATATCTGTTATAATCAGCAGTTGACATACCCAATGAATTCATTTCTTCGATTATGGGTTCGTCTTTTTCAAGGATTAATGCAGCTGCATTCAAATATGCTTTAGTGTAAGAAGAATCCAGCTGAATGGCTTTGTTGTAAAATTCTAATGCTAGATCTATATTTCCTTTGTCTGCATTTACAACACCCAAATTGAAAACCAAATCTGTATTTTCGGGATTTATTTCTAAGGCTTTAGTTATGAGTTTTTCGTAAGATTCCACATCGCCTAGCTCCCATCGAATATTAGACTCTAAAAGAATCAGGTTGATATTGTTTGGATCAATTTCTTTTGACAACTCAATATATTTCAATGCATTATCAAAATCTTTTTTATCTCTGTAGATTGCTGCAATTGTCCTTAAAATTATATCTTTTTCAGACTTGCCTAATTCATCTCTTGGCTTTTCATGAGTTTTTATAACATTTATTGAAAAATCTCTTGACTCAGCATCTTGAAATCTTTGTTCGTCCCCACTTTCTTTTTCAATAGCATAATATGTCATTGAAATCCCGGTGTAATTTAAATCTATTAATTCTAGATAAAAATCAAGTGCTTTTTCATAATTATTTGCTTGGTTTGCAACAAGTGCCGCATTTCTTAAATAGAGAGTGTCTCTTGTGGAGACTCTGTAAGCTAATTCAAAGTTTTCATATGACTTTTCAAAGAGTTTTTCATCTAAATAATTATTTCCGTTTGAGATAAAATTATTTAACATATCAACTTTTAGCTTATTAATCCTTGTAGTGTAATAGTTATTACCGCCAATTTCAGTACTAATAGATTTATTTAAATTATTAATACTGGCTTTAGTTTCTGTGTATGAGCTATTTCCATTTTGATATAGTGCCAAACCATTCAAATAGTAAAACTTGGCTAATGTTTTTTTATCATTAGGTGAAATTTTATCTTTAATAGTATTAAGATTATTAATAGCCAAAGTAAAGTTTTCACTCTTTATTTGTTTTTCAACGACTTTTAATTCTTTTTTTTGACCATTAATTTGAAAAGAAACTAACAATAACGAAAGTAAAATTATTTTTTTCATTTTATTCAGCTTGATTATTTAACTCAATTTCATCAATTTGGTCTACTTCTTCATCGTGACCTTCTTCGTGAACTACTTTAGCAACAGCAGCAATAGAATCTCCATCTTTAATATTAATTAATTTTACTCCCTGTGTTGCTCTGCCCATCACCCTTAGGTTTTCAACTGCCATTCTTATCGCTATTCCAGATTTATTAATTATCATTAAGCCATTTGAATCATCAACATTTTTGATAGCTACTAAATCTCCAGTTTTCTCAGTAATTGAAATTGTTTTGACACCCTTACCACCTCTGTTAGTTAGTCTGTAATCTTCAAGTTTAGATCGTTTGCCATATCCATTAGACGAAACTACAAGGATATTGCTTTCCATATCATTAACTGAAACCATTCCAATTACCTCGTCTTTTTCATGTTGAAGTCGTATACCTCTAACCCCTGATGCATTTCTTCCCATGGGCCTAGTCTTAGCTTCTTCAAATCTAATTGCTTTTCCTGATTTTAGTGCTAACATCACCTGACTATTCCCATTTGTAAGTTTTGCTTCTAAAAGTTCGTCTTCTTCTTTTATTGTAATTGCATTAATTCCATTGACTCTAGGTCTTGAGTATTGTTCAAGAGATGTTTTTTTAACTTGCCCTTTTTTTGTTGCCATAATTACAAAGTGATTATTAATATAATCATCGTCTTTAAGGTCTTTAGTGCAAATAAATGCTTTTACTTTATCGTCTTGCTCAATATTTATTAAATTTTGAATTGCCCTGCCTTTTGCAGTTCTACCACCTTCTGGGATTTCATATACCCGCATCCAAAAACACTTTCCTTTTTGTGTAAAAAAGAGCATGTACTGATGATTACTTCCAACAAACAAATCTTCAAGAAAATCTTCATTTCTTGTTGTAGATGCTTTTTGACCAACTCCACCTCTATTTTGAATTTTATATTCTGTTAAAGATGTTCTTTTAATATAGCCAGCGTGTGATATAGTAATCAAAACTTTTTCATCTGGAATCATATCTTCAATTGAAAGGTCGCCACCAGAATATTCAATAACAGATCTTCTTTCATCTCCATATTTATCTCTAATTTCAATTAATTCGTCAGAAATTATCTTCATTCTGATATCTTGATTTGATAAAATATTTTTTAAATCTTTTATAAGTTGTTTAATTTCTTCAAATTCTCCCCTAAGTTTATCTTGTTCAAGGCCTGTTAATTGACGTAATCTCATTTCAACAATAGCCTTAGACTGAATTTCAGAAAGGTTGTATTTCTTCATTAAGTTTTCTTTGGCATTATCTGCATTTTTAGATGCCTTGATGATTTCAATAACTTCATCAATGTTGTCTGACGCTATGATTAATCCTTCTAAAATATGACATCTATCCTCTGCTTTTTTTAATTCAAACTTAGTTCTTCGTACAACGACATCATGTCTGTGATCAACAAAGTGTTTTATTTTAGCTTTAAGGTTTAGCATTTGTGGACGCCCTTTTACCAGCGCAATACTATTTACACTAAATGATGATTGGAGTGAACTGTATTTGTAAAGTTTGTTTAAAACAATATTAGGGATAGCATCTCTTTTCAAAACAAAAACAATTCTCATTCCATTTCTGTCAGATTCATCTCTGATTGTAGAAATTCCATCAAGTTTTTTATCGTTTACTAAGTCAGCTATTTTTTTTATCATATCAGCCTTATTAACTTGAAATGGAATCTCTGTCACAATAATGGATTCTCTTCCATCAACTTCCTCAATTTCAGCTTTGCCTCTTAACACAATTTTTCCCCTTCCAGTGTGAAAAGCATCTTTTACACCTTCATATCCATGTATTATACCCCCTGTAGGGAAGTCAGGAGCTTTTACAAATTCCATTAAAGCATCAATATCAATTTCATTATTTTTAATATACTCAAGGGTTCCGTTTATTACTTCAGTAAGGTTATGTGGAGGAATATTTGTTGCCATTCCAACAGCTATACCGGATGCTCCATTTACAAGAAGTGCTGGAATTTTTGTTGGAAGAACAGTAGGTTCTTTTAATGTATCATCAAAATTTAATTTATAGTCAACAGTTTCTTTATCAATATCAGAGAGCATTTCCTCAGAAATTTTTTGCATTCTAGCTTCAGTATAACGCATAGCAGCAGGACTATCACCGTCTACAGAACCAAAATTACCTTGACCATCAACTAACATATACCTCAAACTCCAATCCTGTGCCATTCTTACCATGGTATCATAAATGGCTGAATCACCATGGGGATGATATTTACCCATTACTTCACCAACAATTCTTGCAGATTTTTTGTGTGTAGATGAGGATTTTACACCTAAATCATGCATACCATAAAGAACTCTTCTGTGTACAGGTTTTAATCCATCTCTGACATCTGGTAAAGCTCTAGAAACAATAACTGACATTGAATAATCAATGTAAGCGGATTTCATTTCATCTTCGATGTTTATAGGGATTAATTTTTCTCCATTATCCATAACGTAAAAAAGGTTAGTTTATATGATTAAATTTGATAAATACAAATATAATAATATGACAAATTATTTATCATTAATAATCAGCTTTTAAATACAATTTTATTAACAATTAAATTCAATTTAATTTCTTTAATATGTTGGTTTAAATCTTGATTATAGTTATTTTTATAGTTGACAATAAATTATGGATGATAATTTTTCACAAAGGGTTAAAGATGTTATAACATTTAGCAAGGAAGAAGCACTTAGACTTGGTCATGATTTTATTGGAACTGAACATCTTGTTTTAGGAATATTAAGGAATGATGAAGGCAAAGCGATAGATATCTTAAATTACATTGGAATTGAGTTAAATGAATTAAGAAGAAAAATTGAATCCCTCAATCCAGTAAACTTTGACTCACAAAGCAAAGATTCAGCAAACAAAAAAAATTTACATTTAACCAGACAAGCTGAAAGAGCTTTAAAAACAACATTTCTAGAAGCGAAGTTATTTCAAAGCTCAATTATAAATACTGCTCACCTTTTGCTATGTATTTTAAGAAATGAGAACGATCCAACTACAAAAGTTTTCAATAAAATGAATATAAATTATAATCATATTAAAGATGAGTATAAATCTTTAATTGATCGTGATGACTCATCTTATGATGTTGAAGACGGAATACAAGAAGAAAAGCAATCTTTTGAAACCACTACTCCATCCACTAAAAAAATATCGAAGAAAAAAACTAAAACACCTGTTTTGGATAATTTCGGAAAAGATTTAACATCTCTTGCTGAAAAAGACGAATTAGATCCAATTATTGGAAGAAATAATGAAATCCAGAGAGTATCTCAAATTTTAAGTAGAAGAAAGAAAAATAATCCAATTTTGATTGGCGAACCTGGTGTTGGTAAATCTGCTATTGCTGAAGGTTTAGCTATTAGAATTATTAAGAAAAAAGTTTCTAGGATTCTATTTAATAAAAGAATTATTTCATTAGACCTTGCAAGTTTAGTTGCTGGAACAAAATATAGAGGACAATTTGAAGAAAGAATGAAGGCTGTAATGAATGAGTTAGAGAAAAATAGTGATATTATTCTTTTTATTGACGAAATTCATACTATAGTTGGCGCTGGTGGAGCTACTGGTAGCCTCGATGCATCAAATATGTTTAAACCTGCCTTGGCTAGAGGAACTATTCAATGTATTGGTGCTACGACCTTAGATGAATATAGAAATTCCATTGAAAAAGATGGGGCTTTGGAAAGGAGATTTCAAAAGATTATTGTTGAACAAACAAACGAAAAAGAAACTTTAGAAATTCTTCAAAATATAAAAATAAAATATGAAGAACATCATAATGTGATATATACAGATTTAGCTTTAGAAGCTTGTGTAAAACTCACCTCCAGGTACATGAATGATAGATTTTTGCCAGACAAAGCTATTGATGCGTTAGATGAGGCTGGATCGAGGGTACATTTGACTAATTTAGATGTTCCTGTTCATATAACCGAACTTGAGCAGGAGCTAGAAAAAATTAGAAATAATAAAAATGAATCTGTAAAAAGCCAATTATATGAGCAAGCAGCAAACTTGAGAGATAAAGAAAAAATTATTGAAAAAAAACTAATTAACGCGCAATCTGTTTGGGAGGAGGAATGTAAAAAAAATAAAGAAGTTGTAAATGAAGAAAATATTGCAGATGTAGTTTCTATGATGACGGGGATTCCACTCAATAAATTAAAACAAAGTGAAAGTAAAAAACTGTCTAAGCTATTTGATATAATAAAAAAAAGTATTGTTGGTCAAAATACAGCGATAGAAAAAGTTGTAAAATCAATTCAAAGAAACAGAGCTGGGTTAAAAGATCCAAAAAAACCAATCGGATCATTTATTTTCCTTGGTCAAACTGGAGTTGGTAAAACTCAATTGGCAAAAGTACTAGCAAAAGAATTGTTTGAAAGTGAAGAGTCACTAATCAGAGTTGATATGAGTGAGTATATGGAAAAGTTTGCTGTTTCAAGACTTGTTGGTGCTCCTCCTGGGTATGTCGGATATGAAGACGGTGGTCAATTGACTGAAAAAATTAGAAGAAAGCCATACTCAGTAATTCTTCTAGATGAGATTGAAAAAGCACACCCCGATGTTTTCAACATGTTATTACAAGTTTTAGACGATGGTTTCCTAACAGATAGTTTGGGAAGAAAAATTGATTTTACAAATTCTGTAATTATAATGACTTCAAATATTGGTGTCAAAAAAATACAAGATTTTGGTTCTGGTGTTGGTTTTGGAACAACTGCTAAAAAAGAACAAGAGAACAGCGCTAATGATAAAACAATAATGAATTCTCTAAGAAAAAAGTTTGCTCCAGAATTTTTAAATAGGATTGATGAAATAGTAATATTTAATCATTTAACAATCGAAAATATTCATAGCATAATTGATATAGAACTTGAAAAATTATTAGACAGAGTTAGTGAATTAGGATACTCTGTAAAAATATCAAAGAAAGCTAAAGACTTTTTGTGTGAAAAAGGTTATGATAAAAAGTATGGGGCAAGGCCTTTGAAAAGAACAATCCAAAAATACATAGAAGATTTGATTGCGTCTGAAATATTAGAATCCAAAATAAACACTGGTGATACAATATCCTTAGATTACATAAAAGGAGATGAAAACTTAAAAATCAAAATTAAGACCAATAAGACATCTAAGACTTCTGAAAAATAAGATTTCTTTGACTTTTTAAAAATTTACTAATTTTTTTAACATCCTTATATAATGCTCTATCCTTTGTTACTTTTTTCGAAAGTTTTCTAACTTCCATAATTAAATTTTTTACTTGTTTTGATGTTTTATGATTATTAAATTCTTTTGCTTGACACGCTGATATCAATTCAATTGACAAAATATCATAAACATTGGTTATAATACTGGATAGTTGATTTGCACCATTAGCTCCCATGCTAACGTGATCTTCTTGGCCATTTGATGATGTTATTGAATCAATACTTGCTGGGGTTGAAAACTGTTTATTAGAACTAACTAAACTTGCTGCAGTGTATTGCAGTATCATTAACCCAGAGTATATACCTGGGTTAACAGTTAAAAAAATAGGTAATCCACGTTTTCCAGACATTAAATTAAAAGTTCTTCGCTCCGAAATATTTCCTAATTCTGAAATGGACAATTTTAAAAAGTCGATTGATAAAGAAAGTGGTTGGCCGTGAAAATTTCCACCGGAAATAATTTTATCTTTTTCATCAAAAATTAGAGGATTATCAGTCACAGAATTAATTTCAGTATTTATAATTTCAGAACAATAATCAATAACATCAAGTGATGCGCCATGAACCTGAGGAATACATCTAAATGAATAAGGATCTTGTGTTTCTGTTTTTTGTAAATTTTCAATCTCTCCTCCATTGATGAAATCTAAAATTCGTTTGGAAACCTTTTTTTGACCTTTAAAATTTCTTACCGAACTAACTAGGGGGCTAAATGGTTGTAAATTACAATTATAACTATCAATTGAAACGGAAGATATATGATCAGCTAATTTCGAAAGATTATACGAGTGAAGTACTGAATTAACAAAAGATGCGAGCATATATTGAGTGCCATTAATTAGTGCCAAACCCTCTTTTGGTGATAAATTAATTTTATCGAGTTTATATTTTCTCAATATAGTTTGTGAATTTTGGGTTTTTCCCTGATAATCTATTTCACCCTCACCAATTATTGGCAATGACATATGAGCTAATGGAGCTAAATCTCCTGAAGCACCTAAAGAACCATACTCATAAACAATTGGAAATAAATTATTATTGAATAAAAAAATTAATCTATTAATTGTTTTTATTCTAACACCACTATTCCCTTTTGAAAGGGATATAATTTTTAATAATAGCATTAATTTTACAATTTCAGAATTTATTTTTTTTCCTGTTCCGCACGCATGTGATCGAAGTAAATTTACCTGAAGCTCACTTAATTTTTCATCTTCAATTTTAATATTATGAAGATCTCCAAAACCAGTATTCACGCCATATATCACATCGCTAGTATTTGATATTTTATCCTCTAAAAAAAGTCTGCTTTTATTAACTTTTTGAATAAGAGTATCGTCTAATTGAATTTGTAAGTTATTTGAAATAATGTGGTCTATATCAAATAGCGTTATCTGACTATCTTTTAAAATGAAATTGCTCAAATTAAATATATTATTTTAAAAAAGTTAAATTTGAATACCCATTGATTTAAGTATTTAAAATTATTTTTTTAATTAATTACAAAGTTAAAAAAAGGTAATTTATGAAAAAAACTCCTCTTTATGATCTTCACGTCGATTTTGGCGCAAAATTAGTGGATTATGCTGGATTTTTAATGCCTATACAATATGAAGGTGTATCGGTCGAACATAATTGTGTAAAAAATAATGTCGGTGTATTTGATGTTTCTCACATGGGTGAATTTTTAATCTATGGTAAAAAATCAGAGTCTTTTTTACAATCCGTATTAAGTAACGATATTTCAATTTTACAACCTGGTCAAGCCCAATATAATTGCATTCCTAATGATAATGGAGGAATTGTTGATGACTTGATTCTCTATAAATTAGATATTAATAAATATATGTTGGTTGTCAATGCTTCAAACATTGAAAAAAACATTGATTTTTTATGCAGTAAAAATAAAAATATGGTAAATATTGATAATTTATCTGATGTTTATTCCCTGATATCTGTACAAGGGCCAAATTCATTAAATGTTCTAGAAAAAGTATTTGAATTAGAATTGGTAGATCTAAAATATTACTGTTTTTTAAAATATGAGGATATAATTATTTCCAATACAGGATATACTGGATGTGGAGGTTATGAAATATATTGTAAAAATGAAGATGTTGTTGGTTTGTGGAATAATATTTTTGAAGCAGGATCAGAGTTTAATATTAAACCTATAGGATTGGCTGCAAGAGATACGTTAAGGTTGGAAATGGGATTTTGTCTATATGGAAATGAATTGAATGATGAAATTTCTCCTATTGAGGCTGGTTTATCTTGGATTACAAAAACAAATAAAATTTTCACATCTAGCTCATTATTTAAAAGACAAAAAGAAGTTGGAGTTAATAAAAAATTAATTGGTTTTGAAATGTTAGAAAAAGCAATTCCTAGAAATGGATATGCTATTTATTCATCAGAAAAGAGGAAAATTGGAATTGTCACATCAGGTACAATGTCTCCATCCTTAAAAAAAGGAATAGGATTGGGATATGTTAAATATAGTTTCTCAAATCTAAATAATAAAATTTTTATCGAAATCCGTGGAAATATGAAGCAGGCATTAATTGTAAAAACACCATTTAAATAGTTATGGGAAGAGCATTTGAATTTAGAAAAGCAAGAAAAATGAAAAGATGGTCTGCTATGAGCAAAGCATTTACTAGAATTGGAAAAGATATAGTAATTGCAGTCAAAGAAGGAGGCCCCGATCCAAATAGCAATTCTAAACTTAGGGCTGTTATACAAAATGCCAAGTCGATAAATATGCCAAAAGACAATATTGAAAGAGCTATTAGCAGAGCAGTAGATAAAAGTCAAGGAACATTTAAAGAAATACTTTTTGAGGGATATGCACCGCATGGTGTCGCTGTACTAGTGGAAACTGCAACCGATAATAACACTAGAACTGTTGCAAATATTAGAAGTTATTTTAACAAATTTAGTGGTAGTTTAGGTACATCTGGATCTGTTATCTTTATGTTTGATCACATATGTAATTTTAAAATTGACGCATCTGGATTAGATTTAGATGAAATTGAGCTTGATCTTATTGACTTTGGTGCTGAAGAAGTCTTTTTAGACGGAGATAATGTAATGATTTATGCACCTTTTCAATTTTTTGGAGTATTACAATCCGAACTTGAGAAAAGAAATATTGAAATTATTTCGTCAGGTTTTGATAGGATTCCGAACACTTTTAAAGAAATTGATAAAAAACAAAGAGAAGAAGTTGAAAAGTTATTAGAAAAAATTGAAAATGATGATGATGTTCAAAATGTTTTTCACACAATGAAGTATTAATTTAAGATTTAGTAAAACTATATTTTTTTACTTTTCCCTCTACTCCATCAAAAAAACTTTCAATAAAATTTAAGTCATCTTTAAAATTTTTTGTTGGGTAAAATGGATCAGATATTACACTTTGTTTGTTTGAATAGTCCATCGTAATCATAATAATTGGAATACGAGCCTCCTTCGCTATGTAATAAAAGCCAGTTTTAAATTTACTAACCTTTTGTCTAGTTCCTTCAGGCGCAAGAGAAAGCATAAATTCTTTTTTTTGATTAAACATAGTTGCTATTTCATTGACGGTATTATTTTTTTTTGATCGATTGACAGGTATTCCTCCAATAAGTTTTAAGAAGATGCTAAGTGGAAAAAAAAATAATTCTTTTTTTGCAATAAAACTAGATTTGAATCCAACACTGCCACGAATCAAAATTCCTAAAAATAAATCCATCCAATGGGTATGTGGTGCTGCAATTAATATTGCTTTTTTTATTTTCAGTTTTGAAAAGGTTGAGTTTCCCTTAATTACCCAACCTATAAAATGGGTCAAAATAAAATTATAAATTCTTGTTTTCAACTTAAGATTTAATAGATTAAAATTATTTAAAATATTCATTTTTGAAACCAATAAGATGTAATTTATTTTTTGCTCTTGTTACAGCGGTATAAAACCATCTTAGAAAATCTTTATTATAGCCACTAGGTAAAAATGGCATTTCTACAAAGATTGATCTCCATTGACCACCTTGAGATTTATGGCACGTAAAACAATAAGCAAATTTTACCTGTAATGCATTGAAAAATTTATTTTTTTTTATGGCCAAGTGTCTTTTATATTTTGTTTTAATTTCGATGTAGTCCTTTGAAACCTCACTATATAGCTTATTCATGACGTTGTAATCTAATGAAGGTGAATTTATTTCAATTGAATCCAAAATTAAAACGGTTTCAAAAGCATTTAGATTTGGATAATCAATCATAGTAACTCTAACCTCAGCAAATCTAAATCCATATAAGTCTTTTAAAGAATGTATTTCTTCAATTTTAATTATATCTCCATTTGCTATAAAACCTACTTGATTGTTATTTAACCAATGATAGTTATTTTTCACTACCATCAATAAATCTCCTACTGAGATAACACTATCATTACAAAGAATTTTCTCTCTAATATTTTTATTATAAATATTAGATCTTTTATTTGATCTTACTATTACGGCAGTCTCCTGTAAACCGAATTTATCATAGGAATCCTGTAGTGAATTTATTAACTCATCTCCATCTTCAACAAGGGTTATATCATTGTAAGAGGAAAGATTAATTTTCAATTTCTCCACAAAGTCCATTTCTAGTAAATTTCTTAAATAGGTGGCCAGAGATAAAATACCTGAATTTTCTTTTTGTCTAACAACTTGAGTTAGTTCTGAGGAAAAAACTTTTAGGCCGTAGTTTTCTTTTAAAAAATTATGATCTAGAGATAATGAATTTTCAGAAAAGATTGGTGGTAATTGTGCTAAATCTCCGATAATAAGTAAACTACATTTATATCCAGAATAAACATATTTAACAATATTATCTAAAAGAGAATCAGAGAATAAGCCAGTTTCATTTTTTTTTACAGTCGGGATCATTGATGCTTCATCAACTATAAATATTGTATTTTTATGTTTATTTATCTTCAAAGAAAAGTCGATATTTCCAGCTGGATTATTTTTAACATAGAAAATTTCCTTATGAACTGTATGTGCTTCCTTATTACAATAAGAAGATAAAACTTTTGCAGATCTTCCTGTAGGAGCCAATAAAATCACGGGTTTTTTAATTTTCCATAAGTTTTTTACGACCCTTGAGACAATATATGTTTTACCTGTCCCAGCAAAACCTTTTAAAACACAAATATTTTGCCCAGAAGAATATATAAAATCATTGATGTTTATGATTGCTGATTTCTGGTTTACATTAAATTCAACAGTGGGGTCTGAAAAAATAATTGAAGAAAAAGATTCTTCCATTTGGATTGGGCATTACCATCCAAATATAAAAATATGTTTTTTAGATATTAACTTTTAAACAATAAAAAAAATTGTAGTTTTGTTAGCATTATTATTTTAATGATATGTATTACATTTCTGATTTGCTTTACCCTGTTCTAATTTTTATCATTGTAATTTCTGTATATTTTTTTAGAAAAAAGAAGGGTCTAAATGATAATATTATATACTATTTAACATTAATTTTTTACTCATTCCTATGGTTTATGCCAGGAATTTTACAAATTATATTATCCCCAATCCTTGCACTAATTGTAGTATATTTTATCAGGTTTAAAATAAGTAAAAGACAAAAGAATTTCCTGTTGTATACATTGCTAGCTCACATTGTATTTTTTGCTTTTTTAATGTTCAAATCAATTAATGATGAAATTAGGTTTGACGATGTAAAAAATATTCGTTACCAGCAGGTCATTCTTAAACTTAAAGATATTAGAGACTCACAAATAGCTCATAAATCTGTCAAAGGTTATTTTCAAAATAATTGGGATAGTCTTGTTAAATTTATCGAAACAGACTCTTTTACTATTACTCAAAGAAAAGATTCAAGTATCTTAGACATAGAAATGACTAAAAGGTATGGTGGTGTAAAAACTTACAAAGACATAGTCATTATCGACACTTTAGGTTTTGTTGGGGTTAAAGACTCCCTATTTGGATTTGATAATAGATATTCACAAATGTTTTATGTCCCTAATGCCAAAGACCCCAAAACTAAATTTGAATTAAATGCTGGTTTTCTCAATCAAAATGGAATCGATATTCCTGTATTTGAGGCCAAAGTGAGTAAAAAAGTAATATTGCACGATCAATCGATCAATCTTATTTTAAAAGAGAATCAAGTTCAGTCTGTTGATGGAGTTAATGGTCCATCACTAAAAATAGGCTCAATGAATGAGATAAATACTAATGGGAATTGGCCAAAAAACTATTCAAAAGGAAATTAGTATGTTTTCCATACATGTTGGTTTAAAATCTATTTATTATTTACTTAATCACGAAAAGAAAATTGTTGATTCTAAAAAGAAAATATTTTCGAAGAATAATGATTATTCAAACCATTTTATAGACATCAAAAAAACAATAAGATCTATCGAAAAAAATGACATTTTAATTAATAACGTAAAATTAATTTATTATGATAGTCCTTTATCTCTTATTCCCAACTCTGTTTTTGATAACAAATACTTATCTAATTATTTAAAATTTAATACCAAATTCAAACCAAATTCATTTATTAATTATTACAGTTTTTTTGAAAACAGTATTACTGGTTTATATGTCTCAAATAAAAAAATTAATAGTTACTTTTCCAGGAAATATTCTTCATTCAATGAATTTCATTACGCCTCTTTATTAATAGATAAATACAAACAAAAATGTAATGTAGATAATAAAAAAAATATTTTTCTTAATTTTTATAATGAAAGTATTGATATAATTGTATTTAATGCAAAAAAATTAGAGTTATATAATAATTTTAAATGTAATTCCACAGAGGATTATCTATACTATATTTTATTTACATTTTCGCAGTTAAAGCTAAATGCTGAAAAAATTCACGTAGCTTGTACTGGTGAAATAAGTTTATCATCCAGGAAATATGAATTACTCTATAAATATGTTCGAAATATTGAAATTATAAATGATAAATTTAATATTCCAAGTCTTACAAATATCCCTGAAAAAAATATACTCTTTAACAATTTTGAATGAAAATTATATCGGGTAAATTCGGAGGAAGAACTATAAATATCCCTAAAAAATTACTTATTAGACCAACTACAAGTATTTGTAGACATGCACTTTTTAACATACTAACTAACCTGATCTCATTTGATCATATTAAAGTGCTTGATCTTTTTTCGGGATCTGGTTTTTTTGGATATGAATGTGCTTCGCGAGGCGCCAAACAAATTGATTTTTTAGAAAAAAATTATAATTGCGTTAAATTTATTAAAGCCACATCGATACAGTTAGAAATCAATCATGTAGTATTTTCAAAAAACTTTTTCAAATTCACTGAAAATTTTACCAATACCTATGATTTAGTATTTGCTGATCCACCCTATAAATTTGACAATAATAAATATCAAAGTTTAATTAATTGTGTGTTAAATAATTGTTTAAAGAACAATGAGAGTATCTTTATCTTAGAACATTACAAAAAACACACATTTGTTGAAAATGATTATTTGTTTGATGAAAGATCTTATGGTGATTCAAAATTTAGTTTCTTTAAAAAAAAAAGCGGGATATAACCCGCTTTTTGTGAATCTATAAGCCGAATTCTGTACTAATAATAGTTCTTGTCATTTATCTTGATATACTGTTACCAGTATATTCTAGCTGCCTACCCTCCAACATCGAACGTACAATTCTCAAACGCTGGTTTACATGACATTGCACCTCACAGAGTTTACATGATTTCACTACAGCTTAACCTGTACATACTTTCTGTTGCACTATTCCTAATCTCACGATTGATGGCTGTTAACCATTGTGATGTACTTTGGTGTTCGGACTTTCCTCTATAAATAGCGACAAGACGACCCACAATGCAAAAATAAATAAATGTTGAAATATATAATGAAATTGATAATTATTTAGTGTTTTATTATCTCTCTTTTATTTATATTTAATAATCTATACATAATAATTTATATGAGCCAATTTATTATTTCTGCAAGAAAATATAGACCCCTAAAGTTTAAAGATGTTGTTGGTCAAGAAATAATAACTAATAGTTTAGAAAATGCCATTTCTAACGGAAAACTTGCTCAGGCGCTACTGTTTACCGGGCCTAGAGGTGTTGGTAAAACAAGTTGTGCAAGAATAGTTGCCAGAGAAATTAATAAATTTAAAATAGGAGATGACTTTTCATACAATATATTTGAATTAGATGCTGCATCAAATAATGGTGTTGATGATATAAGAAATCTGATTGAACAGACTAGAATACCCCCCCAAAAAGGAAATTTCAAGGTTTATATTATAGATGAAGTACATATGCTATCATCAGGAGCTTTTAATGCCTTTCTAAAAACTTTAGAAGAACCACCTAAACATTGCATTTTTATTTTAGCTACTACTGAAAAACATAAAATCATTCCTACTATTATTTCTAGATGTCAAATTTATAATTTCAACAGAATTTCTAATAAAGACATTATTAAAAATCTAGAAAATATATGCTCTTTGGAAAACATATCACATGATAAAGAATCCTTACAGATTATAGCAACAAAGAGTGATGGATCTATGAGAGACGCATTACAACTTTTCGATAAAGTTTTAGGAGTGAGTAAAGAAATAAACAAAGAAGTTGTTCAAAGTAATTTAAATTCGTTAGATGTAAATGATAATATTAAAATTATTGATTGCATTATGGAAAGAGATATTCCAAAGTTAATAGTTGAAATTAATAATATTCTCAATAAAGGAGTTGGAGGTGAAATATTCATCTCTTCCTTTTCCTCTTTTCTGCGTGATATTTTAGTTAACAAAAATGAACATTCAATGGCATTAAGTTTAAACGAAAGTTCTAAAATCAAAAATTTATCAAAATATTCTGAAAAATTGAGTTATCCTATCATTATTGAAATTCTTTCTATTTTAAATGAAGCCGAATTAAACTTTCAAAAAAGTCTTAATCCAAACTTACATATAGAATTAACCTTCTTAAAAATCACTTCACTAGAATACAGTGATGAAAAAAAAAAAGTAATTTTTAAACCAATTCCATTTTCGAGTTTTGAAAGCTTAAATTTCCTAAGTGATGTTATAGTAACAGAAGAAAAAAAAGAAGTTCTACCAGCTGAAGTTCCAATTGCTAAAATTGATGAAAATTTATTTGCATCAACGTTATCTTTGAAAAGTATTGAAGAAGATAGTGGTATAAAAAATATTGATGTGATTGACGAGATATACATTGATTCACCAAACTTAAATGTTTCTGAAAAATATATGCAATCTTCATGGGTAAAATATGCGAAAATATTAGAATCTAATGGTAGATATAATATTGCTTCAATATTAAGAATTTCGACTCCAGTCTTGAATGAAAATTTAATAAGCTATACTGTGCCTAATGATACAACAAGAATTGAAATAGAAAAAGAAATAATTTCCATTCAAAATTTTATGCGAAAAGAGCTAAAAAATAATATTAAGTTAAATATTTTAGTTGACAAGAATATAAAAAAGAAATTTAAATACACCCCCTCAGAAAAATACAATGCTTTAAAAGAAAAAAACCCTAAAATTGAAAAGCTTAAAAATATTTTTAAACTATCAATCTAGACTATTTACTTTCTCAAAATCTTTATTTAGGCTCATAATCAAAGCATCAGCTAATCCTATTCTTGGAACCATAAATTTATTCGAATTTGAGAATTTTAGTGCATTGGTATAAATCTCTAAAGCCGGTTCAATTACATCTGCTCTGTCAGGGTTTAATTTTAACTTAATGATCCTTTCATTAATTGTATATCTTTTTACTTTTTTATATAGGTCTAACAAACTACTATATTCTATCAGTGTATAGGGTGATTTATCCAAAATTTTTAAAATTTTATTTGCATTTCCCCCAGTTGCTATTACGATTATATTATTAATTTTCTTTGTTTTAGTGATAATCCAATGTGAGAGGTTTTTTAATACAGTTTTATCAGAGCTACTCATTAATCTTACCGTACCAACTTTAAATGATTCAGAAGCAATTATTTTTCCATTTATCAACAGATTGACTTCTGTACTACCCCCACCTACATCAATGAACAAGTAATTTTCATTTTTAATATTTAAATTATTTTCAAATAACTGCAGTATATAAGCAGCTTCTAAATCCCCTGAAATTACATGAACTTTAAGGTTTGTTTCTTTGTAAATTTTATCTACAATTTTTGTGGCATTTTTAGCACTTCTCATGGCTGATGTAGCAACAGCTATATATTTTGAAACCTTATGAATCTTCATGATGCTTCTAAAAGTTTTTACGGCTTCTATTAAAATCTCAATTTTTTTTTGTGAAATTTTTCCTTTAGAGAAAACATCATTTCCTAGTCGTATAGGGAGTCGAATCAATGAAATCTTTTTATATGTTGGATTATTATCTTCAATATATGAATTAGCAATCAATAATCTTACTGCATTGGATCCAATATCAATTGCAGCTAATTTTTTCATTTTAAATCTTTTCATGGACTTAACCTTTCAATAATCCATTTATTATCTTTTTTGTTATAACGAATCCTATCATGTAATCTATTCTCTCTACCCTGCCAGAACTCATATTCAATTGGTTTTACAATAAAACCACCCCAATTTATAGGACGAGAAATGTTAGTATTTTCAAATTGTTTTTTAATCTTTTTAAATTCATCTTCTAAAAAAGAACGAGAGGGGATTACAGAACTTTGGTTAGAAGATACTAATGCACCTATTTTACTGCCCAATGGACGAGATTTAAAATACTTATCACTAATATCGTCAGTTGTTTTAAATGCTCTTCCTTTAATAATTATTTGCCTTTCCATTTTTTCCCAAAAAAATGATAAAGAAACTTTATTATTATTTAAAATCGATTTTGCTTTATTGCTATTGTAATTAGTAAAAAAAGTAAATCCTTCATCTGAAAAATATTTTAATAAAACGACTCTATTTCTGGGAAATCCATCATTGTCAATTGTTGATAAAGTCATAGCATTGATTTCAATTTCAGGATTATTTTCAGAGATTTCATCAAACCATTTATTAAATAATTTCAAAGGATTGTCAAATATTTCATTCTCTGATAAAAAACCCTTAAGGTAGGATTTTCTGTAATCGCTTATATCTGATTTCATCTAACAAATTTAATAATTTAATTTTTCAAGTTATATATCAATATCTTTTCCATCAAATGCTAATTCAACGTTTTGAAATATCTGCTTAACTTCATTTACAAACAAATCTAAATTTTCATATCTAGATGAAAAATGTCCAATAATTAATTTATTTACTTGAGCATCTCTTGCAATCTTAGCCGCATCCATTGCGGTAGAATGCATAGTTAATTTAGCTTTTTCTCTATCTTTTTCTAAAAAAGTAGATTCATGATACAAAAGATCTACATGACTTATTTTTTCAATAATACTTGGATAGTAGGTTGTATCGCTACAATATGCATATGACTTATTTTTTAATCCCTTTGAAGTTACCTCTCTATAATTAATCTCATCCCCATTTTCATTAAAAACATTTTCTCCTTTTGTTAATTTATTATAATAAACCTTATTTATATTTAATTTCAAAGCTAAGTCTATATTTAACTTTCTTTTATTATTTTTTTCTTGGAAAAGAAAGCCGTTACAATATGTTGAATGCTTTAAAGGGATAGTTGAAATAGAAAAGTCATTTGATTCATAAATTTTCTCTGAATCATTTGAATTTAATTCAATTATTTCTAACTCATATGAAATAAACATTGATGAAATTTTCATTTGTGTATTTAGAATTTCTGAAACAACTCTGGGACAAAATACCGAAAGTTTATTTTTTCTTCTTAAAAGAGAATAGGTTGAAATCAATCCAATTAAGCCAAAATAATGATCACCATGAGCATGGGATATTAAAATAAAATCAATTTTTGAAAATTTAATTCGAAAACTTTTTAATTGAAATTGAATACCTTCAGGGCAATCGATCAAAATATGTTTATTCTTAATATTTAAAATTTGTGAGGAAGAATACATCCCTCTTCGTGGCAATGCACCTTGTGAACCTAATATTTTTAATTTCAACGATTGAATTTTTGTTTTGCGAGTAAATAAATTACAGCCATTCTTATTGCAACTCCATTTTCAACTTGATCAAGAATTATTGAATTTTTTGAATCTGCAATTTCACTTGTAAGCTCAACTCCTCTATTAATCGGCCCAGGATGCATAATTATTATGTCCCGATCCAACTTGCTAAGCCTCTCATTATTTAAACCATACAAACTAACATATTCTCTTAAACTTGGAAAAAAGCTTTTATTCATTCTTTCATTTTGAATCCTTAACATATTAACAACATCACACCATTGTAATGCATCGTCAAAATTATTTATGACCTCTACTCCTAATTTATTTATATATTTCGGCATTAATGAATTTGGTCCACACAATTTTACATTTGCGCCTTGCATTTTTAATGCAAATATGTTTGATAAAGCAACTCTGCTGTGAATAATATCCCCAACAATTAATATGTTTTTATTTCTAATCTCACCCAATGCTTCTCTTATTGAATATGAATCTAATAATGCTTGTGTTGGATGTTCGTGTGCCCCATCACCAGCATTAATAATTGTTGCATCAACTTTTGATGAAATAAACTCTGGTACACCAGCATTTGGATGCCTGATAACAATCATATCTACTTTCATTGATAAAATATTATTTATTGTATCAATCAGGGATTCTCCTTTTTTTAAGGATGATTGAGAGGCTGAAAAATTTATAATATCTGCTGACAATCTTTTTTCAGCTAATTCAAAAGAAAGCTTAGTTCTAGTTGAGTTTTCAAAAAATAAATTAGCAATTGTAATATCTCTCAGTGATGGTACTTTTTTAATTGGGCGATTAATGACTTCTTTGAAATTATCTGCAGTTTTAAATATTAACTTAATATCGTTAATATTTAAATTTTTTACACCAATTAAGTTAGCTACACTAAGCGAATCCATTACTTTATATTCTCTAAATAAACATGATTGTTATTTCCACCCCAATTCACATAAACTTTTTGATCTTCATAAACATCGACATTAAATCCCTTATAATCTGCTTGGATTGGTAATTCTCTACTATATCTTCTATTTACTAAAATAAGTAGTTCAATAGATTTAGGTCTACCAAAACTTTCGATTGCCGTTAACGCTGCTCTTATCGTTCTACCTGTGTATAATACGTCATCAATAAATACGACTTTTTTACCGTCAACATTTAGCTTAGAATTTGTTTCGTTTGGAATTAGAATATCAGTTTTAGTTCTAAAGTCATCCCTAAAAAAAGTTATATCTAAATATCCATAATCTATTTTTTTTAGTCCATATTTTTCTTTTAAAACATTAACAATGTTTTCGGAGAGAAACTTTCCTCTTGGTTGAAGGCCTACAAGTACCGTTTCTGAAAAATCACTATGATTTTCAAGCAATTGATACGCAAGTCTTTCTAAACAGATATTTACCTGAGAATGATTAAATAACATATGCTTACTCATATTCTTCAAAAATTTAACTATAATTTAAAAAAAAAGCCTTTCAATTGAAAGGCTTTTTTTGTTATTTTCCATCCATTTTTTCTTTAAGTTCTTGCAACTGTTCATTTGCATCACCCAATGTATTTTTTGGAGGATCATTATCCACAGAAATTATGGATTTAGAACTTTTCTTTGATTTAGTATCCATTTCCTTAAAAGTTTGAGTATGAGATAAAACAACACGTTTAGTATCCTTATTAAATTCTATAACCCTGAGATCTACTTTTTCTCCCTTTTGAAGCTTGGAGCCATCTTCTTTAATCATATGTCTTGATGGAATAAATGCAGTAATATCCTCATTGAATTTAACGGTTGCACCTTTAGGCACGATTTCTGTCACTTCAAAATTATGAACTGTATATAAACCAAATTCAACCTCATAATTATCCCATGGATTATCTTTAATTTGTTTGTGACCTAAGCTTAACTTTCTATTATCAACATCCAGTTCTAAAACAATTACATCCATATTTTTTCCTGATTCGCAAAACTCTCTTGGGTGTCTAATTTTTTTCGTCCATGATAAGTCAGAAATATGGACAAGGCCATCGATACCTTCTTCTAGTTCAACAAATACACCAAAATTTGTGAAATTTCTTACTATTCCGGTATGTTTTGAATCCAGAGGATATTTTTTTGTGATATCAGTCCATGGATCGGGAGTTAATTGTTTAACTCCAAGTGACATTTTCCTTTCTTCTCTATCGAATGTCAATATTTTTGCAGTTACTTCATCTCCAACTGTAAAAAAATCTTGTGCTGAACGTAAATGTGTAGACCATGACATTTCAGAAACATGAATTAGACCTTCAACTCCTTCAGTAATTTCAACAAAAGCACCATAATCTGCAATAACAACCACCTTTCCTTTCACCTCATCTCCTACTTTTGTATCATCAGAGAGCGCCTCCCATGGATGCTTATTTAATTGCTTTAATCCTAATTGAATTCGTGATTTATCTTCATCAAAATCTAATATTACAACTTTTAATTTTTGATCTAACTCAACTATTTCATTTGGGTGATTAATTCTAGACCATGATAAATCTGTAATATGAATTAATCCATCAACTCCACCAAGATCCATAAACACACCATAAGAGGTAATATTTTTCACGATTCCCTCTAAAATTTGACCTTTTTCAAGTTGTTTGATTATTTCTTTCTTTTGAAGCTCTATGTCAGCCTCAATGAGAGCTTTATGAGATACAACTATATTTTTAAATTCATGGTTAATTTTAACAACTTTGAACTCCATAGTTTTATCAACATATTGATCATAATCTCTTATTGGTTTAACATCAATTTGTGAACCTGGTAAAAAAGCCTCTATACCAAAAACGTCTACAATCATTCCACCTTTAGTTCTACATTTTACATATCCATTTACAATTTCACCAGAATCGTGTGCATCATTAACCCTATCCCAGGCTTTAATTACTCTAGCTTTTCTATGAGATAAAATAAGTTGCCCAGTCGCATCTTCTCTAATATCAATCAAAACCTCAACCTTATCCCCTATCTTTAAATCAGGATTATATCTAAATTCATTTAGAGAAATTACCCCCTCCGATTTTGCATTAATATCAATTATAGCCTCTCTGTCGGTCATGTGAACGACGGTTCCTTCAACTACATTATTTGTGAGGGTTTCAACAAAATTTTCTTCAACTAATTTTTCAAATTCTTTAATTTGTTTTTCATTTACTTCTTCAATTCCTTCTTCATAGTTATGCCAATCAAAATCTTCAATTTTAATTTTATCCGGTGCTTGATCAGATTTTGTTGTAAAATCTGCAGATTTGACATCTAATGAATTTTTATCATCAGTTTTAGAGGT
>CACKQW010000004.1 GCA_902602415.1 uncultured Bacteroidota bacterium
ATTCATTAATTCTTCAATTTCTTCAATTTCAATGGGAATATCTTGCATCAGATTCAAAGGATCACCCTTAGCTTGAATTACCACATCGTCTTCAATTCTCACACCAAAACCTTCATCTGGCAAGTAAATTCCTGGCTCAACGGTAAATACCATATTTTCTTGCATAGGGTTTTCTAATAGTCCATAATCGTGAGTATCTAAACCTAAGTGGTGGGAAGTGCCGTGCATAAAATATTTTTTGTATGCAGGACTTTCTTTTGATTCATTTTGAATATCAGCTTTATCTAATAAGCCTAGCTTAATTAGTTCAGAGGTCATTAATTTACCAACTTCAATATGGTATTCTTTCCAATCAGTTCCAGGAATTAGCATTTTTGTTGCGTCTTTTTTAACTCTCAATACAGCGTTATAAATGTCTTTTTGTCTTTTGTTGTAACGTCCTGAGACAGGAATTGTTCTAGTCATATCACTAGAATAATTTGCGTATTCTGCGCCAACATCCATCAATATTAACTCGCCATTTCTACATTGCTTGTTGTTTTGAGTGTAATGAAGAATATTTGCATTATTACCTGACGCAATAATTGGAGAATATGCAAATTTCTTCGATCTATTTTTTAAAAATTCATGGATAAATTCTGCCTCAATTTCATATTCCCAAACTCCATCTTTTACAAAATTTAAAACCCTTCTAAACCCTTTATTGGTAATGTTACAAGCTGTCTGAATCAGATCTAGTTCAATGTTATCCTTTATCGATCTAAGATGTTGCAAAATTGGATTACTTCTCTCTTTATTTATTTTAGGAAATTTATTTTCAATCCATTTATTGAATCTTTCCTCTCTTGTTTCAACTTCTACATTAGCTCTGTAATGCTCATTGTGATTGTAGTAAATATTTTCGCAATTAATTACTAAGGATTTAATAATTTTTTCCATTTCATCCAACCAGAATACCGTTTTGATTCCACTGGTTTCAAAAGCTTGTTGTTTAGTTAACTTTTCTCCTTCCCAAATTGCAATATGTTCATTGGTCTCCTTTAAAAAAAGCACCTCACGGTAATTTAAATCACTAGCATTGGGACAAAGCATTAAGATACTTTCCTCTTGATCAATTCCAGAAAGATAAAAAATATCGCGATGCTGTTCGAAGGGCAGAGTAGAGTCTGCACTAATAGGATAGATATCATTGGAGTTGAAAAAAGCCACACTATTTGGTTTCATCATCGCTACAAACTTCTTTCTGTTTTTAATAAACAAGTTGGAGTTAATTTTGTGATATTTCATCTATCATTAAGTTAGATTAAATGACAAATTTAACATATCTATTTTAAGTATTAATTGTTTGCCTAAGAATCTTATCGTTCTTAAATTTGCATAATGAAAAATTTTATTGCTACATCTATCGGAAAAAAATTTGCAATGGCTCTTTCTGCAATTTTTTTAATGGTATTTCTTTTGCAACACTTTTTGATAAATATAACATCTGTTTTCAGTGCAGATATCTTTAATTTTCTTTCCCATTTTATGGGCACTAACCCGCTTGTTCAGTTTATCTTACAGCCAATATTAATTGCTGGAGTAATATTTCATTTTGTAATGGGATTTTATCTTGAATTTCAAAATAGAAAAGCTTCTAAATATGAGTATCAAAAGGTAAGAGGTGGAGCTAATTCTACTTGGATGAGTAGAAATATGATTTGGAGTGGATTAGTAATTCTTTCTTTTCTGGTTCTTCATTTTATTGACTTTTGGTTCCCTGAAATGAATTATAAATATGTAGAGTTTCTTCCCGAAGATCCAAACAGATATTATGAGGAGTTAGTTCATAAATTTGAAAATCCAATTAGGGTTTTATTTTACTGTGTATCCTTCATTTTGCTAGCCTTGCACTTATTACATGGTTTTTCATCGTCCCTTAAATCTATGGGAACAAATAAAACTTATGTCTCTGCTGTTAAAAATCTCAGTAATATTTACGCTATTGGTATTCCTGCGGGATTTTGTTTTATAGCTATCTTCCACTTATTATCTAACCTATAATAGATTATCCGATTGATAAATAACGTGTTACAAACGTGTTACAATTTTAGATCAATTATTATGTTTGCTTTTAAATATTTCTTATTTTTGTATAAAATTTAGAAATGTCAAAAAAGAAGTTAACCTTCTCCTTAAATTATAGAAAACCAAGGTCACAGTACAAAGATTCTGATGAGCTAATGATATGTATCCGCTATTACCACAAATGTAATGATACGGATAAAACCAAAATCATCAAAAAAAGTACAGGTGTCAAATGCATGTTAAAAGATTGGAATACCGACTGGCATAAAACTAATGATCGTGCTCCAATAAAATCTACAGATCCAAATGCCAAGAAAAAAAATAAAATTTTAAAAGAAAAAGTCAAAAGCTTTGATATTGATGAGTTATATAGCTCCGTAAAAAATGACTCGTTTTCCCCATATTTAAATTCTAATATTCCTTTTGGTGATTTGGATAAAAAGTGGACTAATCATAAAAACACCATCAATCTTGTAAGTCCTGCAAACAAAAGGAATATAGATATTATAGTTGTAGGAACAGGGCTGGCTGGAGGATCTGCCGCTGCTACTTTAGCTGAACTTGGGTACAATGTGAAAGCCTTTTGTTTTCAAGACTCCCCAAGACGAGCGCATTCCATTGCTGCACAGGGGGGTATTAATGCAGCAAAAAATTACCAAGGAGATGGAGATTCTGTTTATCGACTGTTTTATGATACAGTAAAAGGTGGAGACTATCGATCAAGAGAAGAAAATGTTTATCGTCTCGCCGAAGTTTCTGCAAACATTATTGATCAATGCGTAGCTCAAGGCGTTCCTTTTGCTAGAGACTATGGCGGTTTACTAGATAATCGATCTTTTGGAGGTGTATTGGTCTCACGAACTTTTTATGCTAAAGGACAAACAGGCCAGCAATTGCTCCTCGGAGCATACTCAGCAATGAATAGACAAATTGCAAGGGGAAAAATCAAGATGTACAATCGCCACGAGATGTTGGACATAGTTAAGGTAGATGGTAAAGCAAGAGGTATAATTACAAGGAACTTGGTGAATGGCGAAATTGAAAGACATTCTGCTCATGCTGTTGTATTAGCAAGCGGTGGGTATGGAAATGTATTTTATCTATCAACGAATGCAATGGGTAGTAATGTAACAGCTGCGTGGAAAGCACATAAAAGAGGAGCTTACTTTGCTAATCCTTGTTTTACCCAAATACACCCTACTTGCATTCCTGTTTCCGGAGATCACCAGTCCAAGTTAACGCTTATGTCAGAGTCTCTGAGAAATGATGGTAGAATTTGGGTTCCTAAAAAATCTGAAGATGCTAAAGATGTAAGGTCTGGAAAATTAAAACCAACTAAAATTTTAGAGGAGGACAGAGATTACTTTTTGGAAAGAAGATATCCTGCATTTGGGAACCTCGTGCCCCGAGATGTTGCTTCCAGAGCGGCCAAGGAAAGATGCGATGCAGGATTTGGAGTAAACAAAACAGGCGAAGCTGTTTATTTGGATTTTGCTTCAGCAATTATTAGGTACGGGAAAGAACAGGCATTGGTTAACGGGGAGGATGAAAACAATAATGAATTGGTACAAAAACTGGGTAAAGAAATAATTAAGAAAAAATATGGTAATCTATTTCAGATGTATGAAAAAATAGTAGATCAGAATCCATATGAAACTCCCATGATGATTTATCCTGCCGTGCACTACACAATGGGTGGTATTTGGGTTGACTATAATCTAATGACCACTGTCCCTGGGTTATATGCCATTGGAGAAGCAAATTTTTCAGACCATGGAGCAAACAGACTGGGTGCATCTGCACTCATGCAAGGTTTGGCAGATGGTTATTTTGTTTTACCTTACACGATTGGAGATTACTTATCCAAAGAAATTTCTACTGGGCCAATTCCAAATGACACCGAGGAATTTATAAAAGCTGAAAAAGAAGCCAAAGAAAAAATTAATGTTTTTATGAATAATAAAGGATCCAAAAGGGTAGATTATTTTCACAAAAAGCTTGGAAAAATTATGTGGAATAAGTGTGGAATGGCTAGAAACAAAAAAGATCTTGAATCAGCAATTAAAGAAATATCAGCTCTTAGAAAAGATTTCTGGAAAAATGTTAAAGTTCCTGGCTCACAAGATGAGTTTAATGAAGAACTTGCCAAGGCTGGAAGAGTTGCGGACTTTTTAGAATTAGGAGAGTTATTTGCGAAAGATGCTTTGGAAAGAGAAGAGTCGTGTGGTGGTCATTTTCGTGAGGAGTATCAAACTAATGAAGGAGAAGCCACTAGAAAAAAAGAATTTCAATTTGTCTCAGCTTGGGAATATGTAGGTGAGCCAAAAAATGCAATTTTACATAAAGAGCAGTTGAAATATAAAAACATTGAAGTTAAAGAAAGAAGTTATAAATAAGAGCAATGAGATTGACACTAAAAATCTGGAGACAGAAAAATTCTGAAACTAAGGGAAAGATTGAAACATATAATATCGATGACATATCTCCTGACATGTCTTTTTTAGAAATGTTAGATGTGTTAAATGCAAAACTCATTAATGAAGATCAAGAGCCCGTATCTTTTGATCATGATTGTAGAGAAGGAATATGTGGCTCCTGTTCTTTATTCATTAATGGACGAGCCCATGGTCCTGATAGAAGAATTACTACTTGTCAACTTCACATGAGAAAATTTAAAGACGGAGATACTATATATATTGAACCATTTCGCGCAAAAGCATTTCCTGTGATTAAAGATTTGGTTGTAGATCGAAGCGCTTTTGATAGAATTCAACATGCTGGAGGATATATTTCAATCAACACATCTGGAAATACACAAGATGCAAATGCAACCCCCGTAAACAAAGAAGATGCTGATGCTGCTTTTGATGCTGCAACTTGTATTGGTTGTGGGGCTTGTGTGGCAACATGTAAAAATTCCTCTGCTATGCTTTTTGTTGGTGCTAAAGTTTCTCAGTATTCACTATTGCCTCAAGGGCAAACCGAAGCATCTAGAAGAGTTGTTAACATGGTTAATCAAATGGATTTAGAAGGCTTTGGTAATTGCTCTAATACGGGTGCTTGTGAGGTAGAATGCCCAAAAGGGATTTCACTTGATAATATTGCAAGGATGAATAGGGAGCTAGTTAAAGCATCCTTTAAATAAACTATTTATTCAAAATAAATTCTTGTACTAAATCCCAGCCAGCCCTAATTTCAATTAAATCTGGAAAATAAGTAACCTTCTCAGGCATTATTCTATTTAAAAAGTCTCCAGTATCATATTTACCGTTATTATTTTCATCAAATATGATTCTTATGTAGTATTTCCCAGGTTCCATGTTTTCAAAATTTAATTCGTTTTGAGCATCAGAAATTTTCTCATATTGGATCTTATCATCGGGAGTAACAAGTTGTATTATTTTAGGAGATTTTTCACCACTTATTTTTAAAAATAAATTTCCATAGTCGTCATAGGTTTTTGTTTTTAATTTGAAGGATATGCTATCGTTTTTATTTTCAAAAATATCTTCAATTGATCCTGGTAATAAATTAAAAATGTAGTTTTCATTTTGCGTCTTTTCAAACAGAAAATCAACTTTATTATTTATACTATCCAGCTTAAGTGCGTAATCAATTACGGAAGAATCTTTGTCAATTATCTGAATTTTATCTTTATGGATTGAGTTAATAGGTGTATTAATTAATAAAGATAAATCTTCATAAAATTTAATGACATTTGATGGGTTAGGTTTTATAATCAGCGAGTCTTTTTTCTTTTTAGAAATTTTTAAACTAAATGTATCAGTAATAAATTCATTAGATATTGTAAGTTTTAGTGAATCAATTTCATTGTTTGTTTTGAACCAATACATTAGTGAGTCGCTTTTAATGTCTCTAGTAGTTCTTGTTATAATTTCATTCTCCTCTGCTTCAATTAATTTTATTTTCAAATTTTCACCGCCTTCATTTCCAATAATGTAGGAATTTAAAGAGCTTTGTCTTGGTCTACTTATTTTATTTGTAACCTTTTCTTTAAATATTTTTAAATTAATAACGGAGTCCTTCGGTAATTGCAAATAACTGTGGTGAAAACCAATCTTATCAGAATCGGGCTGAAAAATATAATCTTTATTTTCCTCCTCAAGAGCGATTACTAAGTAATTCCCAGCTTTTAAGTTTTTAAGCCTGTATGATGATGTTGAATCAACCACTTTAGCTACATATTTTGGTTTAGATTTATATATAATTGAATCTGAAAAAGCAGAATCAATTTCAAAAAGAAGAATATTAATATTTTCAGTAATTTCCCGGTCATAGGCATCAGAAATATTACCCCTTATATATAAGGAATCTATAAATTTTCCGGTTGAAAAAACATATCTAAAATCGCTAAGAATATTCCCCTCATTGTTATCCTCAATACTTTCCCCAAAATTAAAACTGTAAGTCGTGTTTTCTAAAAGTGAATCTATATTAGTAATGGATAGTACTTTATTTGCAGATCCTACAGGAGATATTTGCGGAATGGGATCAATAGGAGGAGAAATAATTAGTTCATTTTCTAGCTTTCTAATTTTTATAAATTCATCAAATACTATTTCTATCGATTCTGAATTAAAATTTGTAGAAAAATTTTGGGGAAATGATTTTACTGTTTTTGGTGGATACACATCAATTTCACCCCCACTTGGATTTCCACGGTTTGCACACGAAAAAATAAATAAAATTGAAATCGATATTTTAACTAGGTTTCTAATCATCTTTTAATATCACAAAGAAAAGCATTATTTTAAAAAAAGAATACCTTTAGTTAATTGCGTTTCCTATTTTTGTTATATGAGTGATAGTTCAAACAAATTCAAAAAGGTAATATCTCATGCAAAAGAATATGGTTTTATTTTCCAAAGCAGTGAAATATATGATGGACTGAGTGCGGTGTACGACTATGGGCCAAACGGCGTTGAATTAAAAAATAATATTAAAAGGTTTTGGTGGGATTCCATGGTTCGAATGAATCATGATATTGTTGGACTGGACTCCTCAATCCTAATGCATCCAAAAACTTGGAAAGCCTCAGGCCATGTTGATGCATTTAATGACCCATTAATTGATAATAAAGACTCCAAACATAGATATAGAGCAGATGTTCTTATCGAAGATTATGTTTCAAAAATTGAATCAAAAATTAATAAGCAAGTCGATAAAGCAAAATCAAAATTTGGCGATTCTTTTGATGAAAAAATCTACAGAGAAACAAATTCTAGGATTGTGGAAAATCAACAAAAAATTGATTATGCATTATCTGCAATGAAAAAATGTTTGGATGAAGATGATTTAGTTTCTTTTAGAAATTTAATTATTGAACTAGACATTAAAGATCCAATATCAGGATCTAAAAACTGGACAGATATAAAACAATTTAATTTAATGTTTTCTACCAGCATTGGTGCAAATTCTGAGTCAACCTCTGAGATTTTTTTAAGACCAGAAACTGCTCAAGGTATTTTTGTTAATTTCTTAAATGTTCAAAAAAGTTCCAGAAAAAAAATTCCATTTGGTATTGCCCAAATTGGAAAAGCATTCAGAAATGAGATTATTGCCAGACAGTTCATTTTTAGAATGAGAGAATTTGAACAAATGGAAATGCAGTTTTTTGTAAAACCAGGAACCCAAAAGGAGTGGTATGAGAAATGGAAGGAAAAAAGAATGCAATGGCATAAATTAATGGGATTTAACGAAAAAGATTATAGGTTTCATGATCACGATAAATTAGCACATTATGCAGATGCAGCCTGCGATATTGAATTTAAGTTCCCATTTGGTTTCAAAGAGTTGGAAGGAATTCATTCTAGAACAGATTTTGATTTGTCTCAACATGAAAAATTCTCAGGGAAAAAACTTAGGTATTTTGATCCTGAATCAAAGGAAACTTATGTCCCCTATGTAGTGGAGACCTCTATTGGGTTAGATAGAATGTTTCTTTCAGTATTAACAGCATCTTTTCACGAAGAAGATTTGGAAAATGATACAAAAAGACTTGTATTGAAAATTCCTGCATTTCTAGCGCCTTTTAAGGCAGCTATTCTTCCACTAGTTAAAAAAGATGGTTTAGAAGAAAAGTCCAATCAACTATATGAAAATTTAAGACCATTTTTAAATGTGACTAAGGATGAAAAAGATGCTATTGGCAGAAGATACAGAAGGCAAGATGCGATAGGAACCCCTGTATGTATAACGATAGATCATGACACATTGAAGGATAATTCTGTAACTTTTCGATTGAGAGATACCATGGAGCAATACAGAGTTGATTTAAGTTTAGTGCGAGATGAACTTTTTAAATTAACGAATCCTGCATATTTTTTACACAAAAAATAATTTTAGTATATGCTTAAAATAGCTTAAATTTGGCATCCCCTTTGCAAAGATCAAATAACAAAAAATTACATAATGAAAAATAATTATATCATCTTCTTATTATCAGTTTTAATTTCGTTGACTACATTCTCTCAGCGAGATTCAAATAATTCACCTTCTTTAGTTAGTTCTTCTGTAAACATGTACAAGGCTGAACCTCTTCAACCTAGACTATCTGAACTAAAAACAGCTGATTTTAAGACAAACAAGGGCCTATACGATAGTAGGTCTTCTAGACAAAAAATTATCCCTGGCAAAGGATCAACAGGAAATGATATTTTAGCTTATGCTGAAAAGCCGATGTCTCAAAAACTACAAGTGAAATCGATTGATTTTACCTTCAACTCAGGTATTTTTAATGGAGGTGGAGGTCCTACAGATCCTGCAGGTGCTGTTGGTCCTAATCATTATGTTATTATTAGTAATGCCGGTTTTAGAATTTACAATAAATTAGGAAACGCTGCTACGAATTGGCTAGATTACTCTGCTATTTTTGATGGAGATAATCTCTGTTGTGATCCAACTGTTTCCTATGATCACGACGCAAATAGATTTGTAATGACAGTTTTAGCTTATGACGGAGTTCATATTGCTGTCAGTGGAGGTCCTAACCCTCTTGGCGGCTGGAATGTATATGAATATGACCAGAACACAGACTATCAAAAATTATCTGTTTGGGGAGATGGATACTATTTCACAGCTAACAAATTTGGTGGATCTAAGGTATATGCAGTTGATAAAGAGGCCATGATTCAAGGAGCTGCTTCAGCTGATATTCAAGGTTTTGATTTACCGGGGCTGGCCATTGGTGGCTTTTACTCACCACAAGCATTAAACGCAATTAATGATGATTTATCAAGTGGCCCTGCAAGTATAGTGTATTATGCGGATGATGCATGGCCTGGGGTAAGTTATGATCATTTGAAAATTTGGTATATTGATGTTGATTGGGACAATCCCAACAATTCATCAATTTCGAATCCACAAGCATTAGAAACAACCCCATTCATAAGTGTATTTGATGAAGGTAGTTTTTCAAATCTTGATCAACCCGGTTCTCCAATTGATATTGATGCTATACAAGGTACTATCATGAATCAAGCACAATTTAGAAAGTTTTCTAATTACAATTCTGCTGTATTTAACTTTGTTGTAGACACAGACGGATCGGCAAATGAAATTGCGGGAATCAGATGGTATGAAATACGTCAAGATAGTGATTCTGATCCATGGTATATTTATCAGGAAGGTACTTACACATCACCTGATGGTAAACATGCATGGTTAGGAAGTATGGGTATTGACATGAATGGTAATATTGCTATGGGTTATTCAGGAATGGGTGGAACAACAAATACATATGTAAGCTCTTATTACACTGGAAGATTTCAAAATGATCCCCTAGGTGTAATGACAATTGAAGAAACATTACTTGATGCCGGAGGATCTAATATTACACAAACAAATAGATATGGCGATTATGCAAAACTTGCACTAGATCCTTCTAATCAAAAAAGCTTTTGGTTTATTACAGAAAATAAACAAGGAAATAATATTTCAAACCCTGTTGGTGTTTTTCAGATAATTTCAGACAATGACTATGATATTGGCGTTGTTGATATTGTTGATCCAACATCTAGTGCTTTTACAGGCCCTGTCAATGTAACTGCTTCCATCTACAATTATGGTCAAAGTCCAGTTTCAAATTTTAATGTTTATTATCAGGTTGATGGAGGTTCGCAAGTGGTTGAAACATACGCGGGTACTATTGCCCCTCAACAAACTGTAAATTATACCTTTTCTAATGCTGCTGATTTAGCAGTTGAAGGCCAAACTTACAACATTGAAGCGGGAACACTGTTAAGTAATGACGAAGACAATAGTAATAATTCCTATGCTATGGAGGTCACTCATTTGGCTGGTTTTGATGTAGGTATTTCATCAGTGATTTCTCCAACTGACGGTACATTATCAAATTGTCAAGAGGTTATTGTTGAGGTAACTAATTACGGTGGAAATAATTTAACAAATGTTGAGGTAACACTAGAATTTGGATCATTAATTACTTCATCTATTTTATCGAGTATCGCATCAGGTGACTCAATAGAATTTACCTTAGATGGTTGTGTGGATATGGCCATCCCTGGTGACTACACTTTTACAGTTTACACTTCCTATCCAGGGGATGCAAATAGTTCAAACGATTCGTTAACGGTTTCGGTTACAAATGTTGGGTTGTGTACGCCTGAGGCTGATTGCTCCTATGGTGATGGTATGACATCCTTTGAATTTGCGGATATTAGTAATTTGGATTCAGGATGTTCTGAGTTAGGATATGGAGATTACACTGATTTATCAACCGATCTATTGCAAGGTGAAACTTATGATATGACTTTTTCTTCTGGATATGGAACACAGGTATTTAGAGTTTGGATTGATTACAATGATGATTTTGTATTTTCATTAGACGAATTGATCGTAGATAACCCTGTGTTGGCACAAGGTCAAGGACCGGGTGACTATACTGGTACCCTGCCTGTTGAAATCCCTTCGGATGCTTCTTTAGGCCAGCACATGATGCGTGTAAAATCAAATTACGGTGCACTTGTTCCAGATGATGCGTGCGAAGGTACTGAGTATGGAGAAACTGAAGATTACACGGTCAATATTATTAGTTCCTTGGGAATAGATGATTTAACCACTAACTCTGATCTTTCCGTATTTACCAACGACAATAAAATGTTTAACATAATATTGACCTCAGATTTCTATGGAACTGCAGATCTTACAGTATTTGATGTGACTGGTAAAAGAATTATTTTCCATAGGTTTAATAAAGATACAGCAACATTTGAGTATGACTTAGATATGTCTTATATGCCAGCCGGTGTATATTTGGTGAAGGTTGGAAATTCAACTTTTGGAAAAATTAAAAAGATCATTGTGAAATAATATGAAAAAATTATTTTCACTGCTCTTAATTAGTTTTTGTTCACTAAGCTTATTTTCACAGGTTGTTGATAGAGGAAATCCCACAAGTTGGAATTTAGATATTGATAGTCAGGATGTTGTCAATTACAGTTTACCATCTTTTGATTTAGAAAGAGTTCAAGAGGAAGATGAAATTAATGACAATGCTTTTAATGGCCCTTGGAGATTTGGTTACATGCACAGCGTTGATTACGGCTTTGAAAATGGTACATGGACAAAACTAGATAATGGTGATCGAATTTGGAGAATATTAATCAGCTCAAAAGGTGCTCTTTCCTTAAACTTCATATTTGATGAGTTCTATATGCCTGATGGGGCGTATATTTATTTGTATAACGATCAGAAAACAGATGTACTTGGAGCATATGATAGCACACAAAATCAAGAGTCAGGAATCCTTGGAACTTGGCTTGTACAAGGTGATAAAGTTTGGATTGAATATTATGAGCCTCTTTCTGCATTTGGACAAGGAAGATTACATATTGCTAAAGCAACGCATGGATACAGAAATGCAGAATCTTACAAACAAGCAAAAGCATTAAATAGCTCTGGTGATTGTAATTTGGATGTTGATTGTTCCATTGGTGAAGATTGGGAAGAATTAAAAGAGCACAATAAAAGATCTGCTGGAATATTACTTTCTGGTGGTTCAGGTTTTTGTTCAGGAGCTTTAATTAATAATACAGCCAATGATGGCACTCCCTATTTTTTAACCGCAAATCATTGTTATTCAAACCCTGCAAATTGGGCTTTCAGATTTGGATGGATTAGTCCAGATCCTGTTTGTGCAACTACTGCTAACAGTACAAATGGTCCAACAAATATGACCTTAAGCGGCGCAACACTAAGGGCTAGAGACGCAGGTTCTGATTTTGCACTGGTTGAAATAAATCAAGCAATTCCTGAAGAATGGGATAGAGTATTCGCAGGATGGGATAAATCTGAAATTACCCCCGAATTTACTGTAGGTATTCATCACCCTGCTGGTGATATTATGAAAGTGTGTAGAGATAATGATCAACCTATTCAGGCTAATAATGCCGGAGCACAAACCTGGGAAATTACTACTGCAGGTGGTGGTTGGGAAATTGGAGTTACAGAGCCGGGTTCCTCGGGATCCCCATTATTTGACAATGAAGGGAGAATTATAGGACAATTATATGGTGGTGGTGCCGCATGTTCAGGAACAGTTGATAATGGACTATTAGATTATTATGGAAGACTGGGAGTCTCTTGGGAAGGTGGTGGATCTTCTAGTACAAGACTAAGAGATTGGTTAGATCCCAGTGGATCTAATCCAGATCAAATTGATCCATACCCTTCTTTAGTTACTTATCCTTATGATATTGGAGTGGTAAGTATTGATAGCCCCACGTCTGGAACTCTTTCTGAAAATGAAACGGTTACAGTATCAATTGAAAATTTTGGTGAGAATCCTGTGACCTCGTTTGAGATAAGTTTTCAAGTTAATAGTGGAGAGATTATCACTGAATTTGTAACTAATGTAGCAATTCAGCCTGGAGATGTTTATCAATATAGTTTTACTCAAACAGCAAGCATGCCAGGTATTGGTAATACATATGCTATTGTTGCATTTACCAATTTAGAAAATGATGGTGATGTAGAGAATGATGCATTTTTCGCTGATGTCACTTTCTTACAACCTAATGATATTGGAGTTTCTGAAATTATATCTCCGGTTTCTGGTGAATTATTAACGAGCTCAGAACAAATAATTCTTGTTATTTCTAATTTTGGTGGGGAAACCCAAACAAATTTTGAAGTTAATTTTTTACTTGATGGTGAGCTGATTACAGAAATAGTCGAGGGACCACTAGTTGGTAACTCATCGATTGAATACACTTTCAACCAAACTCTTGATCTTTCTGGATTTGGCTCTTATTCAGTCGTTGCTTACACCAATTTGGAGGGTGACTCTGATTCCATGAATGACTCAAGTCTTGGGATTGTTTCTAACATAAACTGTTCTCCTGTTGCGAATTGTAGTGGCTTTGATGATGGCTTTCAATTTTTTCAGATAGCTGATATCGTTAATCCTTCTGGATGTGAGGGTGGATATAGTAACTTTACTGATTTGTCTACAGATCTTGTAATTGGGGAAACATATGATGTTACTGTAACAACTGGATATGGAGATCAGCATATGAGAATTTGGATTGATTTTAATGATGACTTTAATTTTACATTAGATGAAATTATAGTTTCTGATTATGTCATCGCACCAGGACAAGCTCAGGGATCCTACACAGAAACTTTCCAATTAACCATTCCTGAAACATCTGTTTCGGGGACTCATCTCATGCGAATTAAGGCGAATTGGGCAGCACCAGTTCCGGATGATGCTTGTGCGGACACTGTTTACGGGGAGACGGAAGATTATACTGTAAATATTATTGGTGGAGCTCAATATGATGTAGGTGTTATTGATATATTAAGTCCTATTTCTGGCTTGTTGTCATCTGAAGAACAGGTATCCATTGAAATTTATAATTATGGAGAAAGTGAAGTTTCTGCCTTTGAAGTAAGTTACCAATTGGAAAATGGAGAAATAATTACAGAAGTATTCTCTGAAATTATTGCTCCAGGCGAATCAGCTATCTATAACTTTGATACATTATTAGATTTGTCAAACACAGAGGGAGAAGTATTTTCTGTTTATGCATATACAACTCTCAGTGTTGATGAGGACATTTCCAATGACATGTATATTATGGACCTAGTAAGCCTTTACCCTGCGGATGTTGGTGTTACCGAAATGATAAGCCCAGATTCGGGTGTTCTTCTCTCTGACTCTGAGTCTGTAAGCATTATTATAACTAATTTTGGAGGGGAAGCTCAATCTAATTTTGAAGTAACTTATTTGATTTTAGAAACAGGTGAAATGTTTACTGAAGTTGTTCCTGGCCCAATTGAACCAAATACTAGTTTAGAATTTACTTTTTCACAAACAGCCGATTTATCTGTTCCTGGCATTTATACCTTTGAGTGTTATACAACTCTGATAAACGATTCTGATTCTTCTAACGATTCTGCATCTGTTGAAATCATAAATTCTAATTGTGCACCTAACATAAACTGTTCTTTTAATGATGGCTTTCAATTATTTCAATTAGGTGATATTTTTAACGAAAGCGGTTGTGAAGAGGGTGGTTTTTCAGATTTCACAGATCAATCAACAATTCTTGGATTAGACACATCGTATGAACTAACCGTAACTACTGGTTATGGAGATCAACATGTAAGTGTTTGGATTGACTTTAATGATGACTTCACTTATTCATTAGACGAATTGGTGGTAAATAATTATATTATTGCTCCAGGTCAAGGACCAGGAAGTTACACAGAGAGTATTCCATTTAATTTACCTGCTGATTCACCAATTGGAATACATACCTTGAGAGCAAAAGCTAATTGGAATGCGCCTGTTCCGGACGATTCATGTGAGGAAACAACTTATGGTGAAACAGAAGACTATACAGTTGAGATTGTAGAATCTTTATCTATTAATAACTTGAACATTGAGGGGCTGATGATTTATCCGAATCCCATCGAAAACCAAATAAATATCATTCAAAATAGTAACAAAACTTTAGATGTCTTTATTTTTGATGTTACAGGAATACTGATTCTTCAAAGCGAGGCTAACTATACTTCTAATACCATTAATGTCTCTGGCTTGGGATCTGGCATTTATTTTCTACAGATTTGCAGTAATGGATGTGAGTCAAGTAATTTTTATAAAGTTGTAAAAAAATAATCTTTTAAAAATTAGCTCTTACTTGAAATGTTGCATTATGTATCGGTTGATTTTTTGGACTTTTTCTTCCAAAATATCTTACATTCATATCTAATGTTTTGTTTAGTTTTTTTACGAAACTAAAAGACCAAGTGTAGTTTTCTCCATTTTTCAATCCATTCATCATTGTGTAACTAATAACTGAATTATTTTCTCCATCGAATTTGTTATTATAGTAGTTGAAGTTTACAACTGCACCATCTTTTTTCTTTGTATTAAAATACATCTCCACTCCAAAAGTTTGTTGTTGTAAATTTTCTTTATCTCCAATCAAATTGATAACATTTGTGTTTGCATAGCTGAAATTAATCCTATTATTTTCGTTGTAAAAGTATGTGAGTTTAGGTTTTATTAAATCTTCTTTGATTTTGTAATTTTTTTGTGAAAAATTCTCACTCCAATTTATTTTTCTTTCACTATTTGTTACTAGCTCAAATAACGTTGAAGGGTTAATTTTATGTGCAATATTAATTTTATTGAACCTGCTCACATGCTGATTAGATCCAAAAGAATAACTATTTTTTTTCTCATTTTTAGCGTAAGTGTAAGTAATTGAATATCTATTCTTTGCTTTGTTAATTGCAAATGAATTTTTAAGGCCTATATTATATGCTAATAGATCATCATTCCCTTTAAAAAGTGAATTCAGTATAATATTGTTGCCTGTGTATTCAGCTTTATTATCTGCTGATATTTGGAATTTATTTGAAATTTTTGAAAGCATTTTTATCAAATTAATATCACTATTTTGAAAGACAGAAAAGTTAGTTTGTATGGAATAATTAAGCTTATTTTGATAAGTCTTTACAAATATTTGATTGGGTAAAAGAACCCTTATAAATATTGCCTCGTCCTCAAATACAGCGATTTCAAATTCTTCTAGCTCTTGAACCCCATTCCCATTTATATCAATCCATTTATATGACCCCATTCCCGGTTCAACCTCAATAAAAGTATATTCTTGCTGTGGTAAATTACCAGCACTTGATTCGAAAAATAAATCCGAGTTGAATGAATTTTTTAAAATCTTTTGTCTTTGGATAATTCTAGTATTTAAATATTCTTCTTCATTATCATTTAAATATGATTTCAGTCTATTAAAATTTAAATAAACATTCAACCTAGATTTTTTATTATTAATTATTTGAGAGTTTAAAAAGTAGCTGTCGTAGTTATTTACCTCATTTAAAATATTTTCTACTATACTGTCATTAATTTTCTTTTTATAACCTATTTCAATAAATGTTTTTTCTTTATTTCCAAAACCCGTTTTTATTTTAAAAAGTTTATTTGCGAAATCTGCAGCATTTGATATAGTTTCACCATTTGATTCCTTTTTTTCATATTCATAACCTAATTCTGTCCATATTTTTTCATAGTTTAATTCAAGCTTATTATAAGATCTAACAAATTCAGAATCAATTCCAATATTATTAGATGCCATAATACTTGTATTTGAAATAAATTCCAAATTATCGATTTCAGAAAAGTTAACTCTTAAAATATTTTTTTGACCGGAAAATAATGTTCCAAGATTTAAAGATTCAAATGTATAATCAACTGTTCCAAGATTTGATTTTCTGTAACCAAGAGTTGTATTTGTCAGGGTTTGACTTTGACCATTAAAACTATTTACCTCAAAGCCCCAATCCCTTTCAAATTCAGGTCCAAAAATTCTTTCAATGGTTTCAAAATTCTTATCAATATATTTTAGATCTAATTTTGAATATATGTTGGATGTGGAATCAATTTTTATTTTTTTATTGAATCCTATCGTTGATGCAAATCCTTTGTTGTCTTCATCATCAATATTTGAAAATAAATTTTTATTGAAGTTGCTTCCAGCTATCTCATAGTACAGCTCAGAACTTTCATTAAAAGCGGTATTTGAATTTAATACAGCTAATTGCCTTTTTTTTGGAGATGTAATTTTGATAATTGGCTCAAAATTTCCTTGTCTTTGACCGTCAATTGGCATTATGTATTCATATATATTTTCAATAGCATTATTTGAGGATAAAATATAGTTACCTTGATTTTCTCCTACATTTTGAAATCTAACTGTGTATAATTCATCCTCTGGGTTATTTGAGTATACATAAATTTCGACTCCTTCTACTATTTCTTTTTTATATAGAATTCTATTTTCATCATAATTGGATAAGCTTCCGGACGGAATAATCATTAAACTCTCATTATCACCTGCTGCAGATAAAATACCAATTTGATCGTTATTTAAATTTTGTAAAAGAGGCTGATTTTTTAGATCAGTTTCATTATAATATGAAACATTATATTTACTTTTTTTATTAGTTATTTCAATATTACTATATCCAAAAACAGAATTATAGTTTTTTTCACTTACTTGATATTCAACTTGGATTCTCATATCTGCCATTATTGGAAACGTACTATTAAATATTATTTCGCCAGCGTTATAATTTATTATATAGTCTTTGTCAATACCTCTTTCTATTTTAATTCCGTTTACAAAAACACTCTCACTACCCGAAACAATTAAAACATATAATTCTCCATTTTCTCCCGTCAATTTGTAAGGTCCTTGATTTCCATTTTCTACATTTAAAATACTTTTTGTAAAGCTCCCTTTCACAATAGCAGCTGCAGTAGTAATTTTTATATTTTCACCTAAATTAGAATCAATCAGAAGCCCCTGAATTTTCTTTTCATAATTAGCAAAAAAAGAATTTGTTTTTATCAAATCAATGTCCCCTCCCCTCAGAACCCAATCTTCAGATTGTAATTCTATAAAAATCTGATCAAACTCATTCAATTGCTGAGAATACCCATTATTTATTATTGGTATACTTGAATCTTGTATTGACGCTTTTATCGAAATTTTTTCATTTAATTTTCCAATTATTTTTAAGTCAAGTTCACTTTCCAAGACAGAGTTCTGATTATTGCCAATATTTATTCCCCTAGAAATATTGCCTGATGTTTCCAAGTCGTAAAATTTTACTTCATTCTTTATTTTATTACTAGTGGAAAGTTTATAGAGCTTATTTAGATTATTATTATTCTCAATAATTAAATTCTTGTCTAAAAGAGAATAACTTTTAAGTAATCTATTTTTTTCTTCAGATCGATTTAAAGAATCTTTAAACTTATTGATCTCAAATTCAAAATTTAATATAGAGTCTTTATTAAAAAAAGAACTTTTATAATTCAAATCAGTTGCATAAAAGTTGATTGTAAAAAAAAGAATAAGTAAATTTCGAAATGTCTTCATCGTAATGATTAAACTAAAAATTATGCAAATTATTTTAATTTATCTCGCTTTAAAAAGTAATTAATGAAAATCATTTCCTATAATGTTAATGGAATAAGAGCTGCAATGAAAAAAGGATTTATTGATTGGCTTGTTCATGAACAACCAGATGTTATCTGTGTTCAAGAAATTAAGGCACTTCAAGAACAGATAGATATTGAAGCACTTGAAAAAATAGGCTACAATTATAATTATTGGTTTAGTGCCGAGAAGAAAGGTTATAGTGGTGTAGGTATAATTTCTAAACATCAACCAAATAATGTATTTTATGGAACAGGAATTTCTGAAATGGATTTTGAGGGAAGAAATTTAAGAGTTGATTTTGATAAGTTTTCTGTCATGAGTTTATATTTACCCTCTGGAACAAATTTAGATAGACTAGAATTTAAACTCTCATACATGGATAAATTTTATGACTACGTTTCTATTTTAAAAAAAACTAATCCAAATCTCATAATTGCAGGAGATTTTAATATTTGCCATAAGGCAATTGATATACATGATCCAATCAGAAATAAAAATGTTTCAGGATTTTTACCTGTTGAGAGAAATTGGTTAAGCAAATTTATTGAATTGGGTTTTATAGATTCCTTTAGGGTTTTTGATAAAAATCCCCACAAATACAGCTGGTGGACATATAGGGCTAATGCTCGAGCTAATAATAAGGGTTGGAGAATTGATTACATAATGGTTTCACAATCTCTTGAAAATAAAATGAAAAATGCTTCAATTTTATCAGAGGTTATCCATAGCGATCATTGTCCAATTCTTGTTGAAATACAATAAAAAAACCCTACCAAAAATGATAGGGTTTTTTTTATATTGATTTACCATCTTCATTGTAAAAATGATATTCTAAGTATTTATAAGCATCTCTTGGAATAATTTTTATCCAGATTTTATATTTAAAATACCATTTTAATCTTATTGAAGGGTATCCTTTTTCAAGGTAAGCTGCAATAAATGGATGTATGTTAAGGTTAATATTTTTTTCTCCCTTATTAACCAATCTTTCAACATCTTCTGAAATTTTATCAACTAAAATAATTGGAGCTTCAACTTCATTTTTTCCTCCACTAGGATTTTGTTCTCTAGTTTTTATATTCATTTCAGGTCGAACTCTTTGTCTTGTTATTTGAATTAAACCAAATTTACTTGGAGGTAAAATTTTGTGTTTAGCTCTATCTTCTTGCATTTCAGATTTAAGATGGTTAAAAAGTTTTCTTCTGTTTTCTGAAGTATTTTGATCAATGAAATCAATCACAATTATACCTCCCATATCTCTTAGCCTGAGCTGTCGTGCTATTTCAGTAGCAGCTGTTAAATTAACTTCAAGTGCTGATTCTTCTTGATTTTTTGATGATGAGGATCTATTCCCACTATTCACATCGATAACGTGCAACGCCTCAGTGTGCTCTATCACCAAGTAGGAACCTTTCGTCATTGAAACATTTTTTCCAAATGATGTTTTTATTTGACGCTCAATTCCATATTTCTCAAAAATTGGAATCTTTGACTTGTAAAGCTTTACTATTGACTCCTTTTTGGGAGCAATTTTTTGAACATAATCTTTTATTTGAATTTGTAGTGCTTCGTCATTAACTAAAATTGAAGTAAATTTTTCATCAAAAAGATCTCTAAGTATCTTAGAAGAAATATTCATTTCATCCATGACTTTGGTAGGAAAACCGGCATTTCTAATTTTCTTACACATAGCAATCCATCTTCCAAAAAGATTTTGTAAATCTCTGTCTAATTCAGCAACTTTTTTGCCTTTTGCAACGGTTCTAATAATAACACCAAAACCTTTAGGAGCAATACTTTTAACAAGTCTCTTAAGTCTGTCCTTTTCTTTTGGATCTTCAATCTTTTGTGATATGGAGATTCTTGTAGAAAATGGGACTAAGACTAAAAACCTACCTGCGATAGATAATTCAGATGTAACTCTAGGACCTTTTGTTGAAATTGGTTCTTTTACAATCTGAATGAGTATAGATTGATTTGGACTGAGTACATCTCCAATGGCACCATCTTTGTCAATTTCACTTTCAAATTTATAATTTGCTAGTGAAAAATCTTTAATTTTTCCGACGCTTACACCTTTTAAAAATTTTTGTAAAGTGGTAAGCTTTGGACCTAAGTCATGATAGTGAAGAAATGCATCTTTTTTGTAGCCAACATTTACAAATGCTGCATTCAAGGCAGGCAATGATTTTCTAATTTTTGCCAAATAAATATCTCCGACTAAAAATTTAGTGTTGTCGTTATCTTTATGATATTCTATAAGTTTTCCGTCTTTAAGTAAGGCAAAATTAATATTGTTTGAACTAGAACTAATCAGTAATTCTTTATTCATTGTTATTAATTTTATGCATTATATGCTATTTATGTCCGAAAATTCATTTGTTATAAAAGCTTTTATTATAACGTTGTTAATGAATTAATTTCAAAGAACTTAAGTTGAATAACTAAATAAAACTAGTCTTTTTTCTTATGACGATTTGCCCTACGTCTTTTTTTTCTTTTGTGAGTTGCTACTTTATGTCTTTTACGTTTTTTTCCGCTAGGCATAAACTTATATTTAATTAATTTTTAAATTATCCTTAACTCCTTTAACAAAAAATTTAGATGGCTTGAAGGCTGGGATATTGTGTGCGGGGACTTTAATGGTGGTATTCTTCTTTATGTTTCTAGCTGTTTTCTCTGCTCTTTTTTTTACAATAAAGCTACCAAAACCTCTGAGATATACATTTTCACCATTTTCAAGAGATGAAATAATTTCACTCATTAAAGATTCAACTGTTAGTTGAACATCCACCTTTTCAATCCCTAATTTATTTGAAATATTTGCTACCAAATCCGCCTTAGTCATGTATCTTCTTATTTTATTATTAAATATTCAACAATGCCTGCAAATATATGTATTTTTATATCAACTTAATCAAGATTATAATTTAATTTTTTTGAAATATTTATTTATTCAATGGTCAAAATAATATGAATTTTAGTGACTTAATTTTAGATTGGTACGATATCAACAAAAGGGATCTTCCTTGGAGAAAATCTAAAGATCCCTACAAAATTTGGATTTCTGAGATAATTTTACAACAAACTAAAATTTCACAGGGTACAAAGTATTATTTGCATTTTTTAAAAAAATTTCCAAATTTAAAGTCTTTAGCAAATTCTAGTGAGAATGAAGTTTTATTGTCTTGGCAAGGGTTAGGCTACTACTCAAGGGCTAGAAATCTGCATAAAAGTGCAAAAAAAATATATTTTGAATTAGAAAATAATTTTCCAAAAAAATATGAGTCATTGATAAAATTAAAAGGAATTGGAGATTATACTGCGAGTGCTATATCCTCCATTTGTTTTAATGAAAAAAATGCAGTTTTAGACGGAAATGTTTATAGAATACTTGCCAGATATTTTTTAATTGACAAGCCCATAAATATATCTTCTTCCAAAAAATACTTTCGTCAACTTGCTCAAGATTTGATCCCAAACAAAAGATGTGGAGATTACAATCAAGCAATCATGGATTATAGTTCTACGATTTGTAAGCCTGTAAATCCCAAATGTGATATTTGTATTTTTTCAAAAAGTTGCAAGGCTAATTTATCATCTATGACTATGGATTTTCCGAAAAAATTATCCAAAAATAAAAATAGAGTTCTATACTATGATTATGTTATTTTTGATCAGGGGGGTAAGAATCTCATTCAGAAAATTAACTCTGGATTATGGGTTAATATGTATCAGTTCCCTGTTTTTCAATCTGATTCATGTATTAGCTTGATAGATTTGAAGAAAATGATCTACGAAAAATTCAATATTTCGGCTTATAATATTGAATTAGTTAATGAAAACTTTATTGAGCACAAGCTCACTCATCTTCAAATTCAATCACGGTTTTGGAAAATTTCTGATGCACCGAAAATTAAAGTGGGTATATATGTGGATGATTTTGAAAATTTTCCAATGTCAAGATTGATGCACAAATTTTTTGAAAAATATAACTCCAAATTAAGTTTAATTTCACTTTAAATGTTAAATTTAGGTAAATAAAATATTATGTCAGGAACATTAAATAAGGTTATGTTAATAGGTCATCTTGGAGATGATGTTAAGATTCATAGGTTTGAGGATGGTGGTTGTATTGGTAGATTTCCATTAGCAACAAATGAGACTTACTTAAACAAGCAAACAAATGAAAAGGTCTCTAATACGGAGTGGCATAATATAATTCTTAGAAATAAGGCTGCTGAAATTTGTGAAAAATATCTCTCGAAAGGAGACAAAGTATATATTGAGGGAAGAATTAAAACAAGAAAATGGCAAGATGATAAGGGAAATGACAGGTACTCTACAGAAATTAATTGTACCGAATTTACATTTCTGTCAAATAAAAATGAGGATGTTGTAAATTCTAATGATAATGTAAATCAGAAACCTGAAATTCAGCAACCAAAAGCTGATGTTGTTGATATGGATGATGATCTTCCTTTTTAATCTAATTGATTAAAAAAAATTGAAATTCTCAGATAAAATATTATTTCTTTTTGGGTTTTTATTATTTCTTTTTTCATGTGATGAAACAAACTATCTTCCCAAGGAAAAAGGTTTTTTGAGATTAGAATTTGAAAAACCAACTTATGATACTTTTTCCAATGAGTCTTCAGGCTTGAATTTCATTTATAACGAAGCATATTCGACTTTTGAAATAGTTTCGGATGAAAAAATAGTTATTGGATACAAAGACATTAAGATAAGGATTGTACTGAGTGATGTAGACCTTGAAAATTTATCCTCTTTTGAGGAAAGTATACAAAATTTTTACATGTTCTTAGAGCCGCACAGAAAAAAATCTAACCAAATAAGTATTAAGGAATTCACATCTGCAGATAATAATAGATTTGCTAAGCTCTTTGAAATGCGAGGCCCAGTTGCATCTCCACTGCAATTCTATGTTACCGATAGTACTAATCATTTTTTATTTGGATCAATGAATATAATGGAAAAGTCTGATTATGATTCCATTTATCCATCGATAATGTATGTCAAAAATGATATTTTTTCGATTATTGAATCTCTAAATTGGGAGGAGTAAATGAAACTGAATAAGTGGTTTTATTTAGCTGCACTTTCATTCATTTGGGGAAGTTCCTTCATACTAATAAAAAAGGGGTTAGTAGGCTTGACAGCAATCGAGTTAGGCTCAATTAGAATTATTATTTCAGCTTTTGTATTAGTACCCTTCACCTTCAAAAGATTAAATGAAATCACTTTCAAACAATGGAAATGGATAATTATTTCTGCATTTGTTGGAAGTTTTTTTCCAGCTTTCTTATTTGCTTTTGCAGAGCAAGAAATTGATAGCTCAGTCGCTTCAATATTGAATTCAATTGTGCCATTGAATACAATTATTATTGGTTTAGTATTATTCGGAATCAAATCCACCAAAAGACAAATTATCGGAGTCTTACTTGGTTTTTTTGGCGCTTATCAGCTCATAATTTCTGGAATAAATTTAAATCCTGATCAAAATTATTTCTATTCAGGACTTGTAATTATTTGTTCTTTCCTATATGCTTTTAATGTCAATATAATCAAGAAGTATTTACAAGAATTATCAGCAGTTGCGATAGCAACAGGACATTTTATAGTGATTTTGATCCCTTCAATTATTGTCCTTTTAATCTCAGATTTTAATTTTGAAAAACTTCAAAATCCACAAACCAAAACCTCTCTTTTTTATGTTACACTACTAGCAATTTTTGGAACAACATTAGCAAAAATTTTGTTTAATAAGCTGATAAATATATCCAGCGCAGTTTTTGCTTCTTCCGTAACTTATTCAATGCTAATAGTATCCATATTTTGGGGTGTAATGGATGGAGAAAATTTTAGTATTAACCAGCTATTCGCAACTATAATAATAGTAATAGGGATTCTGCTAACAAATAAAAAATCTAAAAACTAGAGTCTTTCAGATCTTTATTTATTTCTAAACTTGTAGTTGAAAACTCAAGTTTTTGTGCAGGTAATTCCATGTAAAAAGGAAACTTTACATTATTTACTTCCTTATAGTCACCATAGTTCGTAGTCACTACATTATTGTTATCGTCTGTTTCTTCTTGGCTAACAAGAAATCCAGTCTCAATGCTGTAATATCTATGCGAAACTTTTCCATCAACTGTAACCTTCACTTTATAAGCATCCTCATAATTCACTGAATTAATACTTACAAGTTCAAGCTGATCGTCGCTGTAGTAAAGTTCATCAAATAATCCTTTCTTTCCTTTATCCTTATTAATTTGATCTTCTTCAAAATCAACTTTTTGACCTTGCATTTCATTAAACCCTCTTTCACCATTAAATTTAATTTTTGAAAGAGTTACATTCTGTCCACCCATGTTTGCCTGAATTTCAAAAGAATACTTATTTGGGAACTTTCTCATGCTAGTAGCAGTGGGTTTGAATGGAGCGCCAGGAATTGTTACTTCCGCTTTCATGACAATCGTTTTTACAGATTCCAATTTCTCTTTTCCACCAACACTTTCAATATATGAATTAATCACATCAGAGGCAGTTAATCCATCAGGAATTGCTTTATTGAAAATGGGTTTAGCTATGGGATTCGCATATTCATCATAATATTTAATCGGGAATCCAACTTCTTCTAAGTTTGCAACCACGTCACTTCCTTTTCCAACAACTATGATTCTTGAATTTCCAATTTTTAAATATTTATTTGCAACTCTTTTTACATCGGCTTCGCTCACAGAATTGATATTTTCTAAATAATTTTCATAGAAATCTTCTGGTAGGTTATTCAATTTGATGTTAAGAGCATATCCAGCTATAGTTTGAGGGCTTTCAGATCTTCTAATAAAACTACCAACATACTTAGCTTTTGCATTTTTAAGCAATTCTGGATCTACTTTTTCAAGCCGAATTCTAGAAATTTCCTTAATAATTTCTGAAACTGCACTGTCAGTAACCATATTTCTTACTTTTGCTCCTGCAGTAAATCTAGCAACTCCATATCTACTGGATCCAAGGCTTGAATAAGCTCCATACGTGTATCCTTTATCTTCTCTTAAATTTTTGAACAAGTATCCAGATCCCCCACCACCTAATATATCATTTGTCATTAATGCAATGAAATAATCTTCATCCGACATTTTCAAGTCTACATTATTTGTAACAGTAATACTGGATTGTGTAGCAGTAGGTAAATCAATAAAGTTAATTTCTGTTAAAGCAACATTTTCAGTCAAAGCAGGAGCGGGGTTTTCAATAACTTTACCCTTAGCCCAGGATCCGAACTTATTTGCTAATAATTTTTTGGTATCCTTGTAATTTACATCACCGATGACAACTATGTATACATTATTAGGAATCGAGTAGTTTTTATGATATTCTAAAACATCATTAAATGTAACTCTATTCACACTTTCTTCCGTGATAAATTCCCCATAAACATGATCTTTGCCATAAGAAAGTGCACCACTAACTCTTCCAGAAATTGCATCAATAGATTTCTTATCTGCTTTCAGGCCTTCTATTAACTTTTCTTTTTCTTTTTCAAACTCTTCCTCCGTTAATAAAGGATTGATCAAAGCATCGGAAAGTAGCTCAACTACTCGTTCATTGTTTTTCGTTAATGTAAAAGCTGATGCGGATCCAAATCCAACATTTACAGACGCTCCAAGAAAGTCAACTTCTTCATTGAAGTCATCCTTTGAAATAGAAGTAGTCCCGTTACCAAGCATCGAACTTAATAAAGAAATAACACCTGCTTTTTCACCTTCAAAAATTGGTTTTCTATCAAACCTAACAAGATAATTAACTCTTGGAAGTTTATTGTTTTCCACAAAGAGAACTTTGATACCATTTTTTAATTTAAATTCTTTTGGTTTGTCCAATTTAATTTTTGGAGTTGGTCCTCCTTTTGGCATAATTGATCTGTCTAGCTGCGCATGTATGCCTAAACAAAAGAATAATAAAACAAAACTAAGAATGAATTTTTTCATTTTTTAAATTTTTAATTTGCAGAGCCGACTAGATATTCTATTTCAACTCTTTGGTTAGTACTCAAATATTTTTTTGCTACCTCACGGATCTCTTCTCTATCAATTGACCTGTATATATCAATATATTTATTGATTAAATTGACATCATTGTGAAGCAAGTAATATTTTGCTAAAGAATTTGCAATTCCTTCAACACTGGAGTTTGAATTAACAAACTGCGCCTCAAATTGATTTAACAGTTTTTGATAATCTCTTTCAGAAATAAGCTCATTTTGAACCTTTACAATTTCCTCATCAATTTCTTCCAAGAGTGTATCCAGGCTAACTTCACCAAGTGGTAATGCAAAAAATGTAAACATGCTATACTCTCTCTGACTTAAATTAATTGCAGCAATTTGCAATGCTTGTTTTTGCTGATCAACAAGTTTCTTGTATAAAACAGAACTCTTTCCACCACTTAAGTAAGTAGAAATCATATCTAATACATAGGCATCACGCTCTGTAAAACCAGGTGTTCTGTAAGCAGCTAAAATAGCAGGAATTTGAATGTTTTGATCATAAGCTTGAACCCTAGAAACTTCTGTAATTGGTTCTTCTTTTGGAAAAGATCTTGTTGGTTTTGGTCTTGGTTTAACATCAGAAAAATATTTTTCTACAAGACCTTTTGTCTCCTCTAAATCAATATCACCAGCAACCACCAGAACAGCGTTTGTTGGGGTATAATATTTATCAAAATATTGCATAAATTCTTCTAAAGTGGCCGCATCTAAATCCTCCATCTTCCCGATATTTTCATCTTTGTATGGATGAACTTTAAACAGGTTTTCACCTAAAACCTTGAATAATTTTCCATATGGGCTATCATATCTTTGTCTTTTTTCTTCTTTAACAACTTCATTCTGAGTATCTACACCAACTTGATCAATTACAGGGTGAAGCATTCTTTCTGATTCCATCCAAAGACCTAATTCCAGCTTATTTGACGGAAATATTTCGTAGTAGTAGGTTTCGTCATTGGATGTGTATGCATTGAATGTTCCTCCATTGGCTGGAATAATTTTCATAAACTCTCCACGACCAATATTTTCTGAACCTTCAAATAATAGATGTTCAAAGAAGTGCGCAAATCCGGTTCTACCTTCAGCTCTATCTTTACCGCCTACGTCGTACATAACTGAGGTGATAACAACAGGGGCTGAGTTATCTTGATGCATAATTACATGTAGCCCATTTTCTAGATCAAACTCAGTAAAAGATACTTGCTGAGAAAAAATAAAAAGGGGTAATAGTAAAATGTGTAATAAAATTTTATTTTTCATAATACGATTGAAGTTAATATAGTTCCACTTATAGTAGTGCAAATATAAAATTTCATCTCAAAACATATGTTAAAAAAAAACAAAAAATGTATTAATTGTGATTTCTTCATAAATAAGCAGAAAAGTTTGTTGATTTGTGAATTAACTTTATATTTGCAGACGCTTAATTAAAGAGATGTACGCAATAGTTGAAATATCAGGAAAGCAGTTTAAGGTCGAAAAAAAACAAAAGCTGTTTGTAAACAGAATTGATGCTGAAGAGGGGAAAAAAGTTTCTTTTGATAATGTATTGATGTTTAACGATGGAAATAAGTTGTCCATTGGTAGTCCTGTAGTCAGTGGTGTGAAAGTTGATGCGAAAGTTTTAAAGCACCTGAAATCGGATAAAGTTATTGTTTTCAAAAAGAAAAGAAGAAAAGGCTACAAGGTAAAAAACGGACATAGACAACAAATTACGCAGATTGAAATAAATGATATTATTTCAGGAGCTTCCAAAAAGTCTTCTGCTGCTAAAAAAGAGGTGAAGAAAGATTCTTCAAAGACTTCTGTTAAGGAAAAAAAGCAAGATTTTTCTAAACTATCTGTTGCAGAACTAAAGAAAATTGCGACTGAAAAAGGTATTTCTGGAATTTCCTCTTTGAAAAAAGCGGATTTAATAAAAAAACTTAGCTAAAAAATAAACAATGGCTCATAAAAAAGGTGTAGGTAGTTCTAAAAACGGTAGAGAATCAGAATCGAAACGATTAGGAGTTAAGATTTTCGGAGGACAACTAGCAAAGGCTGGAAATATTATCGTTAGGCAAAGGGGTACTGTTCATAATCCCGGTGATAATGTTTATTTAGGTAAAGATCATACTCTCCATGCAAGAGTTGATGGAACTGTTAAGTTCACAAGAAAAAAAGATAATAAATCTTTTGTTTCTATTATTCCTGCATAACTTTTCCAAATTTATTTTATATACTTATCTTTAGGGTAGTTTAATATTATCTAAAATATACCTATGGAAATCTATCTCAAAGTACTGAAAGACAATTATGTTAATTTTAATGGACGAGCAAGGCGAAAAGAGTTTTGGATGTTTCAGCTCTTTCTAATAATTATTACAACAATATGCATTGTATTAGATAATATTTTAGGTACTGTTATTGCAATGGATGCTGGTCCTTTTGGACTAATTGTTTCGCCTTACGGATGGCTATATTTTCTATGTGTTATTTTTCATTTTCTGCCATCTTTGGCATTATTAGTTAGAAGACTTCATGATGTTGGAAAATCAGGTTGGTGGTATTTTATTGTATTCATTCCAATTGTTAATTTTTGGTTACTTTATTTGTTATGCAGGGATGGAGATCATGGCGAAAATAGTTACGGAAATAACCCAAAAGCCTAGATGCCAGTAATTGAGGATATACAATTATCTTCTACAACAAGAATCATCGTTTGGGAAATTAAAGAAACCTTTGATTTTCTAAAATCAAATCTTGACTTAACTGATTTTTCAAAAAAAATTTTACATAAAAAAAAATCTGAAATTCATCAAAAGCAGTTTTTAGCGGTTAGAAATATTTTAAAATTATTGTTGATTCAAGATTCAGATTTAAGTTATGGTGCAGATGGTAATCCTCTTATCAAATCTGGATGTGTTTCAATAAGTCATTCCAAAGAATTTATTGCAGTCTTAGTTAGTGATCAAAAGGTTGGAGTGGATATTGAAAGTAATTCAGATAAATGTTTTCAGATCATGCAAAAGTTTATTGGAGTGGAAAATGAATTTCCTATTAAAATGGACAGGAAAATTGCTCAGATCCTATGGAACATGAAAGAGTCTCTCTACAAGATAATTGACTTTAAAGAAATTGATTTTAAAGAAAACTTGGTTGTGATTCCATTTTCATTAAATGAAAAGCAAACAAAAATTTGGTTTGTAAAAAATGAATTTACACAAGATTATATTGCAAATTATTTTATAAATAAAAATTATAGTTTAGCTTATATTATTGACAAACAATGACAGAAATAATTAATTATTTATTTGAGGCATATGCAACCTATTCTGCATTTGAAATTGTGTTAGAATGTCTTGCGTTTGGTTTTGGGATAATTAGTGTTATTTATGCAAAAAGGGAAAATATTTTAGTGTATCCAACCGGGATCACTTGTACTTTAATTACCATGTATTTTATGTTTAGTGAGAGATTGATTGGACACATGATGGTGAACTTTTTTTACACCCTGATGAGCGTCTATGGTTGGTGGAACTGGTCTAGAAAAGAAAATGATGTTGTCAAAGTAAAAATATCAAGGTTTGGTTTCAAAGACTTGCCAAAAGCTTCCTTGATTTTCTTTTTTATTGTTTTTATTTCCTACTTTTTGCATGATTATTTTAATACTGATCTAGGTTCATATGCAAGTTTAGATATATTCACATCTGGAATTTTTGTTACTGCGATGTGGTTGATGGCCAATAAGAAATTAGAAAACTGGGTGCTGTGGATCATTGGAAATGTAATTACCATACCACTTTATTTTGGCTCTGATAAAATAATATTATCGGTTCAATACATAATTTTTACAATTTTAGCTATTCAAGGATATTTACAATGGAAGAAAAGCTTAAGCAAATAAAATCAAGTTGTAAACGAGTTGTTTTATACGGCCCTGAATCAACAGGAAAAACCACACTGGCTAAACAATTATCAGATCATTACAATGAACCTTGGGTGCCAGAATTTGCAAGAGATTATTTGCAAAAAATATGGGAGCAAGAAAAAAGAATCTGCGAGCCAAAAGATTTATTACCTATTGCCATGGGTCAGATGAAAGCTGAAAATAAATGGATAAAAAAATCTAACTCTTTGCTAATTTGTGATACTAATCTCTTTGAAACAATGGTATATTCCAAGTATTATTATGACGGAACATGTGATCCACTTCTTGAAAAATATGCTTTAGAAAATAGGTATGATTTGTATTTATTGACAAATATTGATATCCCATGGGTCAAAGACGATTTACGAGACAAGCCCAATGAAAGAGCCAAATCTTTTCAAATATTTAAAGAGGAATTAGAAAAAAATAATATTCCGTTCAAAATAGTAAAGGGGGATTTTGAAAAACGGTTTAATATTTGTAAAAAGTATATTGATGAATTAATAAAAGATGTTTAAATTTAGATTATGAAAAATTTTTTCAGTTTTTTCTTTTCTTTAGTCTTACTCTTTCCTCCGGTATTTGATTTGGTGCACCACCTTGTTGAGGAGCACAACCATTGTGATATTTCTGAGGTTCATTTGCACCAGCTAGAAAATGAGTGTGAGTTTTGTGCTTTAATGAACACAAATTCAGCGGAGGAGGGATTATTTAATTTATCGAAAGACCTTATTTTATTTGATCTTAATTTTGAGTTTGTCCAAAAAAATTATGAATACAAATTTAAAAATGATATCAACTTCTTTGAAACTAGGGGCCCCCCATCTATTTCTTAGTACTTCAATCCTGGATTCAAAAAATTTGAATCTTTAACTATTATTAAACTTTAAAATTAAAAAAATGAAAATATTTAAATATGCCTTATTGGCAATACCTTTTTTATACTTCTCTTGTAGTGATGATGACGATAGCGTTCCAGAACCAATTAATGAAGAGGAGGTTATTACAACTATGATCGTAACTTTAACTCCTCACGCACCTGTGGGTTTTGATACAGTTACATTAACTACACGTGATTTAGATGGTGATGGACCTAATGAACCTGTATTAGAAGTTTCTGGTCCAATTAGCTCTTTAACATCATATGATGGTTCAGTTCAATGGCTGAATGAAATGGAGGATGAGCCGGAAGATATTACTTTAGAAGTTATTGAGGAAGCTGATGAGCACCAAGTATTTTTTAGTGCTAGCAGTGGCTTACCTTTGGCGTTTAGCGACTTAGATACAGATAACAATGGGGAACCTCTAGGTGTTAATTTTATAATGTTTCCTACTATTGAAGGAGCATCAGCTTCAGGATCCATTACTGTGACATTGGTTCATGAGCCTTTAAAACCTAATGGAGGAGATCTTGATTTAGCTCTCAGTGAAGAGGGTAGTATTGATATTCAAACTTCTTTCGACGTAGTTGTTGAATAACTATGAATTGCACATGTAGTAAATGCGGTGCTAATTTCACTTCGAAATTAGCACACGCTTTCTACTCTTTGTTTTTTATTTGTTGTATAAACACGTACAGTCAAAACTGTAACAACAAACTTTCCATAGAGGTTGTTGATTTACATGATGGAACTGCTTTAAGTGATGCAACAGTTGTTATTAAGGAGTTAGATATTGGGGGCAAAACCGATAAAGACGGATTGTTAGTTTTTGAAAATCTTTGTTCTAGAAGTTTCAGTTTAATTGTTTCTCATGATGAGTGCGAAACTTTAAATATTCCTATTAATGTTAGAAAAAATAGCTTCAAGAAAGTCTTCTTAGAACACCATTTACATGAGCTGCAAGAAATAATTGTAACTTCTACAGATCGTTCTAACTCTAGATCTTTGTTTGAAAATAAGATTTCAAAAGAGGTTCTTAAGGATTATAATAGTAGAACTCTAGGCGAAGTTTTGCAAACTGTAACAGGTGTAAGCTCCCTAAATACTGGTAGTTATTTATCCAAACCTGTTATTAATGGGTTGCATAGTAGTAGAGTTGTATTAATTAATAATGATGTTCGGCTGGAAGATCAAGAATGGGGTATTGAACACGCACCCAGTGTTGATATAAATTCAATCGATAAAATTTCTGTGATTAAGGGTGCTAGTGCTCTACAATATGCTGGGGATGCGGTAGGTGGAGTTATCATTATGGAAACATCAAGAGAAAAATTAATTGATGATCTCTACGGAGGTGTTACTACCAATCTCCAATCCAATGGTAGAGGTGGAACAGTTTCCACCAACTTTACGAAGACAAACAGTAATGGATGGTATTATAAGTTTCAGGGGACTTTTAAAAAAATGGGTGATTTTGAAACTGCTGATTACATGATGACTAATACGGGTTTTTCAGAGAAAAACTTTTCTCTGAAAACTGGGCTAAACAGAATTGATCATGGTTTCGATATTTATTATTCTTTTTTCAGCAATAAATTAGGAGTACTAAGGTCTTCGCATGCACATACATCAGTTGATATTATTAATGCTATAAATAATAATATTCCTCTATACATTGATGATTTTAGTTATACGATCGATGTCCCAAGACAAAAGATAAACCATCAGCTTATTAAAATAAAAGCTTTTAAAAATTATAATTTCGGTAAAATAAATTTTAAATATGATTATCAATCTAATGATAGGAAGGAATATGATATCAGAAGAGGGGATAATATTAATAAACCAGCATTAGATTTAAATTTACAAACACATTCTATAGCTTTAGATTTGGAATCAAAATTTGATAGTAGTTCTAATTTCAAAGCAGGAGTTTCTGGAAGATATCAAAAGAACTTTCCTGATCCAGCCACTGGAGTGAAACGGATAATTCCGGATTACAAAAAATATGATTTTAGTTTCTATTCTGTTTATGATAACACTTTTAATGAGGATTGGTTAGTAGAGGCAGGTGTTAGATATGACTTTTCTCATATTAATGCTTATAAATATTACAGAACTTCTCTATGGGAATTAAGAAATTATGATGAGCTATTTCCAGAGTTTTTAGTGGAAGATCAAGGATTGAATACCCTTACCAATCCAAAATTTGATTTTCATAATCTCTCTTCAAATTTGGGAGTACGATACACCATTAGTGAGGGGCAAAATATTTATTTAAATTATTCCATTTCTTCGCGAAAGCCGAATCCTGCCGAACTATTTAGTGAAGGCTTGCACCACTCTTCCGCAAGAATTGAAATTGGGGATTTGGGTTTTACATCAGAAGTGGGAAATAATGTTTCTTTAACATACAATCTTTCAAATGAGAAATCGGCACTTACTGTAAATTCTTTTATTAATTATGTCAATGATTTTATTTACATAATCCCTGTAAGAACAACAACAACCATTGCTGGAGTTTTCCCTGTATGGGAGTATATGCAAGCGGATGCAAATTTATATGGCTTTGATGTGAAATATGATAAGCAGTATTTTGATAATTTTTTTATTGGGCATCAATTTTCTTTAGTTAAAGGAAATGAAAGATCTAATAATAAACCTCTCATTAACATGCCTCCCGCAAATCTTAAAAATTCTATTAGCTACAATTTTACAGATTTTAATAATCTGAATGTTTCTTTAGAAAGTGAATATGTTTTTGAGCAAAATGAGTATCCAGACACAAACTTTGAAATTTATATTCCAACTAGTGAAACATATACGATGCTAGAAACGAGCACACCACCCAAGGCATTTCATTTGTTGAACCTTTCCTCCTCCATAAAGTTTGGATCAAACAATGGTGGAGAGTATAAAATAAATGTTCGCGTTGAAAATCTTTTCAATAATCTCTATAAAGACTATTTGAATAGACTTAGATATTTTACTCACGAAATGGGAAGAAATATTATGCTTTCAGTAAATTATAGGTATTAATTTATTATTTAAAAAATGAAAAAACTTCCTGTAACTGTTTTAAGTGGTTTTCTCGGAGCTGGAAAAACCACTTTATTAAACCACATTCTTAATAACAAGCAGGGATTAAAAGCAGCAGTTATCGTTAATGACATGAGTGAAGTTAATATTGATGCAGAATTAGTAAAAAGTGAAAACAATCTTTCGAGGACTGATGAAAAGTTAGTAGAAATGAGTAACGGTTGTATTTGCTGTACGCTTAGAGAAGATTTAATAATTGAGGTAGAAAAATTAGCCAGTGAAAACAGATTTGATTACCTGATTATTGAAAGTACTGGTATTTCTGAACCAATCCCAGTTGCCCAAACATTCAGTTTTGAAAGTGAAGATGGCACAATTGACCTTAGTAAATTTAGCTATGTGGATACTATGGTTACCGTTGTTGATTCTTTTAATTTTCTCAAGGATTTCTCTAGCCCAGAATATCTTACTGACCGTGATCTTAGCGATATAGAGGGAGACGATAGAACTATTGTAAACTTGCTTACTGACCAGGTTGAGTTTGCAAACGTTATATTATTAAATAAAGTAGATCTGGTTTCTAAATCTGAATTGAAATTACTTTCAGAAATTATTCATAAACTAAATCCAGAAGCCAAGCTTATTAAAACTAACCATTCAAAAGTCGACCTTGATGAGGTTATGAACACAAATATGTTTGATTTTGAAAAAGCTGAGGCATCTGCTGGCTGGATTAAGGAGTTAGAAAATGAGCATATTCCAGAGACTGAAGAATATGGTATTGGGTCATTTGTTTTTAGAAGTAAGTCACCTTTTCATCCTGAAAGATTTTTGTCTTTTGTTACTGAAAATTTTCCGTCAAATATTATTAGAAGTAAAGGTTTATTTTGGATTGCCTCAAGGTCAAGTCAAGCTCTAGTTTGGAGCTCAGCAGGAGGGTCTGTAAAAGCAGATCCAGCAGGTGTTTGGTGGCATTCAATGCCTTTTAATGAAAGAATAAACTATTCTACTTTTGTTAACAACCAAGATCAAATTGAATCTGCATGGGATGTTGATTTTGGTGATAGGAAAACTGAGCTTGTTTTCATAGGAAAAAGTTTAGATGTTAAGTCGATAACAAAGGTATTAGATAGCTGTTTGTTAACCGAAGATGAATTAATTGCTTGGAAGAATGGAGATTTTCCACAGTATGATAAATGGCCAATTAAAAAACAATAATTCTTTTATTAAAAAGTTGTAAATTTACATATAAAACAGGGGTGCTGATACGGCTGAGATTATACCCATTGAACCTAGAACAGATAATGCTGTTTAGGAATTTTGATGATATTCTTTTCATTCAATAGCTTCCCAAAAATTTAAATAAATGAAAAAAGTATTATTATTTTGTCTGTTGGGATGTATCCAATTATATCCACAAGATCAAGAAATTGATTCGTTAAATGTGCAAAAATTAGAGGAGGTTTTGGTTTCCTCGATTAGAGTCAATGAGGATATTCCTATGGCATTTACTAATGTTTCTAAAGATCAAATTGAGGAAAGAAATTTAGGTCAAGACCTTCCAATTTTATTAAACTTTCTTCCCAACGTTGTTACTACGTCTGATGCTGGCGCTGGAATCGGATATACAGCTATACGAATCCGTGGGATTAACGCACAATCAACTAATGTTACTATTAATGGAATTCCCTATAACGATGCTGAATCCCTTGGAACTTTTTGGGTAGATCTTCCAGACTTTTCTTCATCCGTAGAAAATTTACAGGTGCAAAGAGGTATAGGGACCTCAGTAAATGGATCCAGTGCATTTGGCGCAAGCATTAATATATTGACAGATAAAATATCTAAAGACCCATTCTTTGAAAGCAACAACTCGTTTGGAAGCTTTAGTACTTTTAAAAATACTCTTCGATTTAGTACGGGACTTATGAATGAAGTATTTGAATTTTCGGGCAGGCTTTCCAAAATTGATTCAGACGGATATATCGACCGATCAACTTCTGATTTAAAATCTTATTTTTTACAATTTTCTTACAAAAAAGAAAATACACTAATTAAATTTTTGAATTTTGGAGGTCATGAAATTACTTATCACGCTTGGAATGGAATTGATGGGGAAACACTTCGAAATGATAGAACTTTTAATCCATCAGGATTGTACACTGATTTAAATGGAGTTCAACAGTTTCACGAGGACGAACTTGACAACTACAAACAGGATCATTTTCAATTACACTGGAGTGAAATCATCAATAACAATTTCACATCAAATTTGGGATTAAATTTAACTAATGGAAAAGGCTATTATGAGCAGTATAATGAAAATGGAAATGAAGATTTTATAACAAGAAAATGGCTAGATAATCAATTTCTTGTTATGAATTATTCTTTGGAATACTCAAAAAATAAACACAAAATTATCTTTGGATCAACTTACAGTGAATATGATGGTGATCATTTTGGTGAAACAATATGGTCACAGAATTCAGGTGATATTGAGTTTACAGATTTATTTTACAATGGGAATGGTCTTAAAAAAGACTTTAGTAATTTTATAAAGTCTGTGTTCCAAATTTCTGAGCGTTTTAGTATGTATACTGATTTGCAATTAAGAGAAATAAATTACAGCACGGATGGAAGCACCTCCAATATCCCAGAATTAAAACTAGAAAAAAAATATAGTTTTTTCAATCCAAAATTTGGTTTAAATTTTAAGCTAAATAATAAAAACAGAGTCTATTTTTCTGTAGCCAAAGCTTATCGTGAACCTACACGAAGTGATTATGAAAATAATTTTAATATAAAACCCGAGGAGCTTATTGATTTTGAATTAGGATGGAGTCTTAGTTCAAATAATATAATTTTAAATACGAACCTTTATTATATGAATTATGAAAATCAACTAGTCTTAACCGGAGCATTGGATGATGTTGGATCTCCAATAAGAGAAAATAGTGGTAAAAGTTACAGAGCTGGTGTTGAAATTGAATCAGGATTTAAGGTCTCTGAAAAAATCAATCTCACAGGAAATATAAGCTTAAGTGAAAATAAAAATATTGACTACGTCAATAGATTTAACGGGGAGTTGATAAATTTGGGTGATACAGATATTTCCTATTCACCTTCATTTATTTCATCAGTTGCCATAAACTACAGCCCGAATTCAAAGCTTGACCTCTCTCTTTTGAATAAACATGTCGGAGAACAGTTCATGAGTAATAATGGATCTTCTTTTTCCAAGCTTGACTCATACTCAGTTATGGACTTAAATTTTAGATATACTTTTGATGAATTAAATTTATTTGATGAGTTATCCTTAAATCTTTTAATTAATAATATATTTTCAGCAGAATATGTCTCTAACGGCTATTATTATACTTATGATGATACATGGTCAGATGAAAATATGATTACTACCATTGAGGGGACTGGATATTATCCACAAGCTACAAGGAATTTCTTATTTGGGGTTGGGATTAAATTTTAAAAGCTGCTTATAATCAATACATTTCCAACAGATTCAACCCGGTATGCTTTTAAAGTGCAATTAAGAACTGTACCAAGGGACTGACCAGTAATTAAGCTATATGTGTTCTGTTGTGCGCAACTTGATGTTGCTTCTAATCCATTGATATTTAAGATAGAACATGGAAGTATTTCGTGGTTAGGATCTGACGCATCCCAGGCAAGGAAACCTGTCCCGGAATTTACTATTATTATTCCTCCATTCCCTACATCTGGAACATAAACAGAGTTGCTGACAAAATTAAGATCTGAATATTGAGGTAGATTTAAATTGACCTCGTAATAGATATCAAGATTTAGTAGAAAATTGCATCTTGAATCATTTATATTTGAAGAACAACTGAAGATAAAAATAATAAGTAATAATAAGCGAAAGCTACTAAATTTCATCTACTAAAAATACGATAAAAATAGATGATTTAAATATTTTGTATATTTGATTATGTCTCGAGAATTCGGGATTTTTTCTTTTTAAAAAACAAACTAGATTAATTGCCATGAGCAATATTTCATATTATACTGAGGAGGGTTTAAAGAAACTAAAGGATGAATTAAACCATTTAAAGGATGTTGAAAGGCCTAAAGCATCTAATGCAATTGCAGAAGCTAGAGATAAAGGCGATCTGAGTGAAAACGCTGAATATGACGCAGCAAAGGAAGCGCAAGGAATGCTGGAGATGAGAATTTCAAAACTTGAAGAAAGATTGGTGAATGCTCGAATGATTGATGAATCTCAGTTAGATAATTCCAAAGTACTTGTTTTATCAAAGGTTAAAATCAGAAACAAATCCAATGGTATGACTATGGATTATATGATTGTTGCTGATGGGGAAGCAGACTTATCCAAGGGGAAAATTTCGGTAAACTCTCCAATTGGAAAAGGATTGTTAGGAAAATCTGTTGGTGAAATTGCAAAAATCAGTGTTCCTACTGGATTTATAGATTTAGAAATTTTAGAAATTTCAAGATAAATGCCAACTATCTTTAGTAAAATAATCTCTGGCGAAATCCCGTCATATAAAGTTGCAGAAAATGAAGATTTTTTAGCATTCTTAGATATAAACCCAAATTCTATAGGACATACCCTCTGTATTCCAAAAAAAGAAATTGATTATATTTTGGACTTGGATGAAAATACCTTTCATGAACTGATGAAATTCTCTAGAAAAGTAGCACTTTCCATTGACAAGGTTATTGATTGTGAAAGAGTATCCTTGAGCGTTATTGGCTTAGAAGTGCCTCATGTACATGTACATTTGATTCCGATAAAAAAAATGAGTGATGCTAATTTTACTAAAAAAGTATCTATGAATGACAATCAGTTTAAACAAACTGCAAGTCTAATTTCAGATGCTTTCAAATCTGTTTAGCCTGATTTCAAAAGTTGTGCCTTCGTTAATTTTTGACTCTAATACCTTTATTTTTCCTAAGTGATAGTCCTCAATTATCCTTTTGGCTAGCGATAACCCTAAGCCCCAGCCTCTTTTTTTTGTGGTGTAGCCTGCTTCAAAAATATTTTTAAATAATTTTTTACTCATTCCCTTGCCATTGTCCTTTATATAAATACATAAATGATCTGAATCGTTTTGTACTGCAATTGAAATAGTCCCTTTATCTTCAATAGCGTCAACACTATTTTTTATGATATTTTCTAAGCACCAGCTAAAAAGCTGAGGATTGATTTTGGCATAAATATTTGATTCAATTTGTTTGAAATCTATTTTAATCTTGTTACTAATTCTTTCATTTAAGTATTTTACAGTCTTTCCAATTTCAATTGCCAAGTCATGCTTTTCAAGCTTCGGTTTAGATCCTATTTTTCCGAACCTCTCAGAAATAGTTGTAAGTCTATTAACATCTTTTTCTATTTCGTTTATGTAAGGTGTGTTTTTCGATTTATTTTTAATAAGTTCTATCCATCCGATTAATGAGCTCAACGGAGTTCCAATTTGATGAGCAGTTTCTTTTGCCATACTTGACCAAAGGCTGTTGATTTCTGAAATTTTTAAGTTCTTATAGAACAAAATGGTAATTAATACAAACGAAATAGTAAATAAAATTAAAGCTATAGGGTAAAATTTAAGTTTATTTAAAACGGATGAATTCCCATAATACAAGGTTGAAATTTTTTTCCCATTCAAAAAAATTGGGATTGGATTATTCTCAGATTTAAATTTTAAAATCAATTTATTTATTTTAACAGTATCTGAAACTTTTACATTTTTTATGTTATTTATCTCAATTTTACCATCATAATCCATTTTGATCATTGGAGTAGAAGTATTTTTTTTTAATACTTCTAAATTTAAATTAGAAATTTGTCCATTTACATCCAAAAGCTCAGATGTTGCAAGTGACCAAATCTCCATTTTATTCCTTTCCTCATCCTTATAGTTTTGAACCAATAAATAGGTGGAGACTAATATTGAAATTACTATTATTGTAGAAAATACAATAACTATCAAATTAATATATCTTGAAAGTAGTGACATCTATTCAATCTTGAGATCTAAATATAGTGAGTTTAACTGTAAATAATACTTCAATAATTCTTATTTATTATCTATCTTCATGAATTAAAATTAAATAAAGTACATGGAAATTCAAGGAAAAATAAAATTGATTAAAGAAGTTCAGGAAATAAGTGCAACATTTAAAAAAAGAGAGCTTATCCTAACAACGGATGAACAATATCCACAAACTCTTTCTGTTGAATTTATTCAAGACAAAACGGACTTATTAAATAATTTTGAAGTTAATCAAAGTGTTAAGGTTGGGATAAATTTAAGAGGCAGGGAGTGGGAAAATCCTGAGACTAAAGAATTAAAATACTTTAATTCAATTCAAGGTTGGAGAATTGATCTTATAGACTCAAATCCAGGCGTATCAAATGAAGATTTACCACCACTTGATAGTTTAAGTCCTTTCGAGCCGGCTGATGATAATGATGATAATCAAGAGCTTGATGATTTGCCATTTTAATAACTTATGCTTTCTTCAAATGATTTAAATAAGTTTTATGATAGAAGTGATTTTATAAATATTTTAAAAGAAAAGTTACCGCAAAAAAAATTTCTTAAAATATTAAATAAATCAGACTACAATAAACAAATAATTTCACTTCAATCAGAATTAGTATTATTACAAAATTGGATTAAAGAAAATAATAAAAGGTTATGTATTATTTTTGAAGGTCGTGATGCAGCCGGAAAAGGTGGAGCTATAAAAAGATTTGTTGAACATTTAAATCCAAGAAATTCAAGAGTTGTTGCATTATCTAAGCCCACTGAACTAGAACAAGGGCAATGGTATTTTCAAAGATATTTGAGTAACCTCCCAAACCCTGGAGAAATAGTTTTTTTTGACAGAAGTTGGTATAACAGAGCTATTGTTGAACCTGTAATGGGATTTTGTTCGAATGATGAATATCTGTTATTTATGAATCAGGTTAATGACTTTGAAAAAATGCTGATCGATGATGGAATAATTATAATTAAATTATGGTTTTCTATTTCCAAAGAGGTACAAAAATCAAGGTTTGTTTCTAGACTGACAAATCCACTCAAAACATGGAAGTTTAGTAATGTTGATCTTGAGGGACAAAAGCGATGGGATCTGTATTCTGAGTACAAAACTAAAATGTTTGACAAAACAAATACTGACATTGTCCCATGGAAAATTATTAACAGTAATAATAAATTATCTGCGAGAATTGAATCAATTAAATATGTTTTATCATTCTTTGATTTAAAAAATAAAAACTCAACTGCGAAGCAGAATAAGCTTTCTTTAACAAAAAAAGACCTTATCCAAATTGATAAAAAACAATTGAAGATCTTAAATAAGAGTAAATCTTTAATAAACTTATTATCGAGAAAGAATACATCAATTACAAAGACTCTCCGATATATTAAATATGAAAAAGAATTAAAAAAATTACAGGTCGAAATGATTCGATTGCAAAATTGGGTTATTAATGAAAATAAAAAAGTAATCATTGTCTGTGAGGGTCGCGATGCAGCTGGAAAAGGTGGGGCAATAAGAAGAGCCATTCAGCACTTAAACCCAAGAAAGTTTAGGGTAGTAGCACTTCAAAAACCAAATAAGTCAGAAAGATCACAATGGTATTTTCAAAGATATGTTCATCATTTTCCAAATGATGGAGAAATAGTTTTCTTTGACAGGAGCTGGTATAATCGAGCTGTTGTTGAGCCAGTGAATGGGTTTTGTTCCGAATCAGAGTACAATACTTTTATGAGTCATGTTAATCCTTTTGAAAAAATGATTATTGATAATAATATCATTTTGTTAAAGTTTTATTATTCCATTACAAAAGATGTTCAATTCAAAAGGTTTAATGAAATAAAGAATAGCCCATTAAAAAAATGGAAGTATACAACGGTTGATAGTAATGCACAGCAATTGTGGGATAAATATTCGATATACAAGGATATAATGTTTAAAAAGACAAATACAAGTTTTGCAAAATGGGAAATTATCAAAGCTGACAAAAAAATTTATGCTAGAATTAAGACTTTAGAATTAATTCTAAAGAATATTCCTTATGATAAAAAAACAGAGATTCATTCTGAGGAAATTAACTTTTAAAAGTTTTTATAAAGTCCATAATTTTCAAAGAATCATCAACAGAAAATTCACCAATTTTTGTTCTTCTGAGCTCTGTTAAATGTGCACCAGATTTAAGTGCTTTGCCAAAATCATTTATTAACGATCGGATATAAGTTCCTTTACTGCAATCAACTTCGAAGGAAAGTTCTGGAAAATTTATTTCAGTAATTTTAAAATCTCTAATGGTAATCTTTCTTTTTTCTAGATTTACCTGTTCCCCTTTTCTGGCAAGTTTGTATGACCTTACACCATTTTTTTTCACCGCAGAAAAAATAGGTGGCTTTTGCATAATTTCACCAACAAACTCTTCTGCTTTTTCATAAATTAATTTTTCATTGATATGATCTGTTTGATAAAAAACATTTGGTTTTGTTTCTAAGTCATAGGATGGTGTAGAAGAGCCAATAATCATTTTTCCAGAATAACTCTTATCCAGCCCGATGAAGCTATCTATTTCTTTTGTCATTTTACCATAGCAAATTATTAGTAATCCTGTAGCTAGTGGGTCAAGTGTACCAGTATGTCCAACTTTTATTTTTTTTAAATTGAATTTTTTTTTAATGAAATTTCTGATTTTGCTGACAACATCAAAAGATGTCCAGTTAATATCCTTATCGATTAAAATTAATTTTCCTTTCAATTAGATGTTTTTAAATATAAAAAATAGCGGTTAGGCCTAAAAGGAAACAGTAAAAACTGAAATACATCAAGTTATTATTCTTTACAATATTTAACATCCACTTGCATGCAATAAATCCAGAGATAAGTGAAGAGAAAAAACCAATTAGTAATATTGAAATTTGGATATCATAATGAAAAAAATCACCCGAAAAAACATCCTTTAAAATTGCTCCAAAGATTACTGGAATTACTATCAAAAAAGAAAATTTTGCACTTTCATTTTTTTCTTTGCCCAAATACAATGAGGTGCAAATAGTCGTTCCGGACCTAGAAATACCAGGCATAATAGCAATAGCTTGAGATATTCCAATTATTAAGGAATCCAAATATGAAATTTTTGAGTTTTTCTTTTTCGCAATTTTTGTAAGTAGTAACATTAGGCCGGTAATAATTAACATTATCCCTACTAGCTTTAAATTCCCAACAAATAATTTCTCAATATGATTACTGAAGACAAATCCAACAAAACCCGCTGGGAAAATTGCAATAAGAATTTTTAGAATATAAACTTTACTTTGATTTTTTTTGATATTAAATATTAAATCAAAAATGTCTTTTCTAAAAACAATCATTGTACTCAATGCGGTTGCAAAATGAAGAACAGAGGTAAATAATAAATTTTCTTTACCAATCATATTAGCATCTAAAATATTTCTAAATATTTCTAAATGACCGCTAGAAGATACGGGAAGAAATTCGGTTAAACCTTGTATGATTCCTAAAAAAAAAGCGTCACTTTCTGTCATTTCTATTTTTCTGGAGATTTCAAAATAGCATACACCTGGATAATATAACCGATAACAATTAGCATTGGTGCAAGTCTTATCCTTTGGAAACTAAAAATTTCATCACTGAAAATATTTGGATCGTCACTTCCACCTCCTGACATAAGAAAAAATCCGACAATCATTAAAAAAATTCCAGACAACATAATTTTATAACTTATTGATCCAAAGAGTAGTTTTTTTTCTTCTTGTTTTTTCATATTATATATCTAATTTTTTTGTATCGATATTGAGAATATTTTGCGTGGCAAAAAAAGTACTTACTATACTAATTATAAAACCTAATACAACAACGCTACTTAATAGGAAAAATATACTTTTTAATTCTACGTAATTATAAAAATCAATATTAGAATCAAAAAAATCAATCAAAATTAAAATTGAAATAATTGCAATAGTTGATGAAATCAAACTTAATAACAAATTCGTCTTAATAAATGGACCCCTAATAAAGGATCGAGTAGCACCAACTAATTGCATGGTCTTTATAATATTTCTTTTGGCATAAATTGAAAGTCTAATTGAACTATTTATAATTAAAAAAGTAATTAATAATGAAAATATTATTGAGGGAATTATCCAAAAACTTATTTTCTTGATATTGTTATTTATCATATTAATAAAATCCCTGTCATAAATAATCTCATCGATATAGTTCTTTTTTAATATCAATCTAGAAATGCTGTCTAGCTTCTTACTATTTACGTAATTACTTTGTAAGTTAATGTCAATTGAGCCGAGAAGTGGATTAAATCCAAGAGATTTAATAAATTCTTCACCATATTCCTCTTTCATAATTGCTACTGCCTCTTCTTTTGATATATAATTAACTTTATCAATAAAATTGCTCATTAAAAGTTCATTTCTTAGCTGATTTATTTCAATATTTTTTACATTTTCTTTTAAATAAATAGATACTGTAAAGTCTTCTTTAAATTTATTAATGATCGAATCAGAACTGATTAAAAATAATCCAAAAAACGAATATAGAAATAAGACTATTGACATTATTATCACAATTGAAAAATAAGATGTTACTAATCTTTTATTTTTTATGCCAGGCATTGATGATTATTAAGTTTTGTACAATAAAAGTAATGAACTAATCATTAACTAAAAAGATTTTCTATTGTAACTATAAAATGTAAATTTGTGAATCACCTTTAGCTAATAGATGGATTATAATTTTAGGAAAATAGAGAAAAAGTGGCAAGACTATTGGAAGACAAATCAAACTTATTCATCTGAAGTTGATCATAGTTTGCCAAAGTATTATGTTCTAGATATGTTTCCTTATCCATCAGGTTCTGGTTTACATGTAGGACATCCTTTAGGATATATAGCTTCAGATATTGTTTCCAGGTACAAAAGATTGAAGGGTTTTAATGTTTTGCATCCAATGGGATTTGATTCATTTGGGTTACCTGCTGAGCAGTATGCAATTAAAACGGGCAGACATCCAAAAGAAACTACTAAAATAAATATTAAGAGGTTTAAAGATCAATTAGATAATTTGGGATTATCATATGATTGGAGTCGTGAAATTAAAACAAGTGATAGTGATTATTATAAATGGACACAATGGATTTTCCTAAAATTATATAATTCATATTTTGATAAAAAAACAAAAAAAGCAAAAGATATTTCTGAGCTAATAATACCCACAGATATTGACTCTTCAAAAAAAAATGATTATATCGATTCAAAAAGGTTAGCATATATTGATACAATTGATGTCAATTGGTGTGAAGAGCTTGGTACAGTATTGGCTAATGAGGAAGTAATCGGAGGATTAAGTGAAAGAGGCGGATTCCCCGTAACCAAAAAGCCAATGAGGCAATGGGTAATGAGAATTACAGAATATGCTGATAGATTACTTGATGACTTAGATGATTTAGATTGGCCTGAGTCTATAAAATCATCTCAAAGAAATTGGATTGGAAAATCATATGGTGCTGAAATATCATTTTCTGTTAACTCTGAGCTAAGTGTCAATGTTTTTACAACTAGGCCCGATACAATCTATGGTGCTACTTACTTAGTGCTGGCGCCTGAAAACTCGATTGTAGAAAAAATTGTGACAGATGATCAAAAAAACGAAATTGAAAATTATCAAAAAATAGCCAAAAGTAAAAGTGATTTAGAAAGGCAAGAAAATCAAAAAATTAAAACAGGGGTATTTACAGGTGCATTTGCAATTAATCCGATGTCAAATAAAAAAATACCTATCTGGATTTCCGATTATGTGCTAAATAGCTATGGTACAGGTGCAATTATGGCAGTCCCAGCCCATGATGAAAGAGACTATGAATTTGCACAACAATTTAATCTTGAAATTATAAAAGTGATTGATTCAGAAAGTGACTTTTTCTCTGGCCATGGAACTATTATTAATTCTGAGAGCTTTAACGGAATTTTCAGTGAAAAATTTAAAGATGTCGTAATTGATTATTTAGAAAAAAATAAACTTGGGGAAAGAAAAATCAATTATAAATTGAGAGATTGGATTTTTACTAGGCAAAGATATTGGGGAGAGCCTATTCCAATTCTTCATCATAAAAATAAATCTATTAGTGTTGATGAAAAGGATCTTCCCGTTCTTCTTCCAGAGGTTGAGTCCTATTTGCCTACAAAAAGTGGAAAATCCCCCCTTGCAAGAAATGAAAGCTGGAAGAATATTTCAATAAATGGTGAATCATTTGAGCGTGAAACAAACACAATGCCTCAATGGGCTGGATCGTGCTGGTATTATTTAAGATTCTTAGATCCAAATAATTCAAGTGAATTTGCTTCTGAAAGCTCAATTAAATACTGGATGCCAGTTGATTTATATATTGGAGGGGCCGAGCATGCTGTTTTGCATTTGCTATATTCTCGTTTTTGGCATAAAGTTCTTTTTGATTTAGGTTTGGTTAACACAAAAGAGCCCTTTAAAAAACTTGTTAATCAGGGAATGATTTTAGGAAATAGTGCTCTGATTCACAGAAAGATTGATGATGGTGGCTATGTCTCTAATGATTTGAAAGATAAATACAAAACTCAATCTATTCACATTGATATTAGTTTTATTAATGAAAACAATGGATTGAATATTGAACTTCTTAAGCAAAAAAATTCAGATTTTAAAGACGCAGAATTTGAATATGATAAAATTTTTTATGTTGAAAGAGAAGTTGAAAAAATGTCCAAATCTAAATATAATGTTATCAATCCTGATGACATATGTAATAATTATGGTGCTGACACCTTAAGACTGTATGAAATGTTTTTAGGGCCATTGGAACAGTCTAAGCCATGGAGTACTTCTGGAATAATTGGAGTTCATAATTTTCTCAAAAAATTATGGAGATTATATTTTCAAGAAAATGAAATTATTGTTAAGGAATCTGCTCCAAATGATAACAATTTAAAAACACTTCATAGGTGTATCAAAAAAGTTGCTAATGATATTGAAAATTTTTCTTTTAACACAGCTGTATCAACATTAATGATCACTGTTAATGAATTGACCCAGCAAAAATGTACTAGTAAGAGTATTTTAGAACCTTTGGCGATAATTATTTCATCATTCGCTCCACACATTGCTGAGGAGATTTGGCAACAATTAGGTAATACACATTCAATAACTAATTGCAATTATCCTGATTACGATGAAAAATATTTACATGACAGTACTAAAATATACCCTGTTTCAATTAACGGAAAACTAAAGTACAAGATTGAGCTTCCAACAAATTTATCGAAAGAGGAGATTGAAAAAGAAATTTTAGCAGATGAAGTATTTATAAAAAAATTAAATGGACAAAAGCCTAAGAGAGTTATAGTAGTTCCTGGAAAAATCATCAATTTTGTTTTATGACTACTATTGCTCTAATAACATCGGCTATTGTTGCTGGTTGTGGATACATTGTTACTGAAAGCAATGCTGATATTCTTTTAGCAGGTTATAACACGATGAGTAAAAAAGAAAAAGAAAAATTTGATTTAAAGGGTTATTTAAATTTTTTTAAAAAATTTATGCTTTCAGTGGGGGTATATTCTTTTATTATTTATTTATTGATACATTTATTTTTCACAGTTGAGGCAGCAGCAATAGGTTATGCAATTTCAATTTCAATTCCTTGGCCCTATTTTGTGTACTATTCTAATAAGAAATTTATCAAATAAATATTTGTCTGTTTATTTGTTGCTCTAGAGAAATGTATGTTTCTGTTCTTGCAACACCTTTAATAACTTGTATTTTTTTTGTAAGGATTTCCATTAAATCTTGGTTATCCTTGCAAAGGATTTTAGTCAAAATACTCCAATCACCTGTTGTGTAATGACATTCAATAACTTCTTTAATCTTTGATAATTCAGTAACAACAGTTTTATTATTTGTAGCTCTATCCAAAAAAATTCCAATATATGCCATGGTGTTGTAACCAAGTACTTTTGGATCAATTGAAATGGATGAACCATTAATTAATTTACTCTTTTCTAGTTTTCTTAATCTTTGGTGGATTGCTGCACCAGAAATACCAATTTTTTTTGCAATTTCCAGAATGGGTCTTCTTGCATTTTCAATTAACATTCTAATTATCTCTTTGTCAATACCATCAATTTTAATTTTATTTTTTTGCATTAATTATATTCTTTAAAATTTATACCAAATTGATTTAGTTTCTCTAAAACGGGATCATATATTTGCTGATGAACAGGCCTTGTGATTCCTATAATGTTGATTTTTTTGTTTAAAATTAAAATACTTGCAATAGCTAGAGGTAATCCTACGGTTTTAGACATAGCAGTAAATTCTTTATTGTCACCAATGCAAACCATTGTAGAAATAGTTTTTTTGATTTTGTTAGCATGTTTATGTTTAAATTCATGATACATAATTATCATGTCTCGATCATTTTTTTCTAATTTCCATGCATCTTTTAAGATCTCCTCTAATATTTCAGCAGGAGTTCCATTTTCAACACTAATTTTCTTTTTATCGTCAAAAAGGTTAATGGCTTTTAATTTTTCCATTTCTTCATTGAAACATTTGATTTTAAGTTCTTTCTGGATCTTTTTTTCAACAGATTTATTGGGATCATACGGCAAAAAACAATTTGTAAATTCCCTAATACTCATATTTTTAGAATTACTAATTCTGTAGCTGTCGTCTGTTAGACCAAGTTTTATCAACATATTCCATGACTTGGAAAATCCAACTTTTCTTATCGTACCTCTTTTCATTGTCTGAATATCTTCTAAGTTGTAAAGTTTTCTATATTTTAATGAATCTCTATTTGGGTACACTTCAAACTCACCCATTTCATCAATATTAATAGTTTCCGTATTATCAAATAACCTGTAATATGGAACATATTTGTATTTTCCTTTTTCAATGAATTTTGCAGGTGATCCCTGACCTGCTTTTACAACATTTCTTGGATTCCATGTGAACTTATAATTCCATAAATTGTTATCACTCATGGGGGCTATAAGTCCACCTGTAAAGGATTTAAAAGAAATTATTTCTTTTTCATCTGCTTGAATTCTATCTATAATTTTTTTTGCACTCATGTGATCAATTCCAGGATCAAGCCCCATTTCATTTAAAAAAATCAAACCTTTTTTCTTTACTTCATTATTCAGTAATTTCATTTCCTCACTTGTGTAAGAAGCAGTCAACAAATTTGTATTTAGTTCTAAACAAGTTTTTGCAATTGAAATATGTAAATGTGCTGGTAATAAAGAAATCACAATATCAGCATCCTGAATTAATTTAATCTTTTGATTTACATCATTAATATCAAACAGAATTGTTTTACATCTTTTATTTTTATTGATTTTTTTTAGGTTTTGAAGATTTGCATCAGCTACCAAAATGAATAAATTTTCTGTAACCGAATTTTCTGTTAAGTATTTAATTAAGAAAGGAGATGATTTACCAGCTCCAACAATTAAAACTTTGCGCATTTGAAAGAAATTTATATATAATATTAGTAAATAATTATTACTCTAAATTAAATTAATTAGATTAATTTTAAAGCTTATACTTAAAGAGTATCGGAATAAATGAGTGTAAAAAAAAATTATTTAAATGCAATCAAAAGTTCATTGATAAATTTTGGAATTGACTCAAAAAAAATCAACTATAATCTTACAAATGAAGAATTATATTCTATTTGTTTGAAAAAGAATTTAGGATGCTTAACAAATAATAATGTTTTAGCAGTAAATACTGGGAAGTTTACAGGAAGATCCCCCAAAGATAGGTACATAGTAAAAGATGAAATTACTGAAAATAAGGTCTGGTGGGGAGATATAAATACGCCTATTTCTGAAGAAAACTTTCAAAATATTTATAAAAAGTTAGTTTCTTATATTTCTGACAAAGAAATATATGTAAGAGATTGTAATGCATGTGCCTCTGAAAAAAATATATTGAAAATCAGAACAATTTGTGAATATCCTTGGAGTGACATTTTTTGCAATAATATGTTCATAAGAAATACTAATGAAAAAAAATTGGATATTGATTGGACAGTAATTTCTGCTCCTGGGTTTCATGCTGATCCAAAAAAAGATTTCGTTTTAAATAAAAATTTCTCAATTATTAACTTTTCAAAAAAAATTATAATTATTGGAGGTACTGGTTATACTGGTGAAATTAAAAAAGGTATTTTTTCTGTTCTTAATTTTATTTTACCTGTAGAAAAAAGTATTCTTCCAATGCACTGCAGTGCAAACTTTAGTAAATCATTAGGAACAACAATATTCTTTGGACTTTCAGGAACTGGAAAAACGACACTATCTACTGATTCTAATAAAAAATTAATTGGGGATGATGAGCATGGGTGGGATAGTGATGATAATATATTTAATTTTGAAGGAGGGTGTTATGCAAAAGTACTGAACCTGTCAAGCCAAAGTGAACCTGAAATTTTTGAAGCAGTAAAACCTGGTGCATTACTAGAGAATGTTACATTAAATAAAGATAATTCTGTGGATTACACAAGTAAAAAAATTACTCAAAATTCAAGAGTAAGTTATCCAATAGATCATATAAAAAATATTATGAAACCATCTATTGGTAATAACCCTAAAAATATACTTTTTTTAACTGCAGATGCCTTTGGAGTTCTACCTCCAATATCTAAGTTAAATCCAAATCAAGCGGCATACCATTTTATTTCTGGATATACCTCTAAACTTGCAGGTACCGAAGATGGTATTGATGAGCCTATTCCATCTTTTTCGGCATGCTTTGGTGCCCCTTTTATGCCTTTACACCCAACGGTTTATGCAGATATGTTGATAGAAAAAATGAATAAATCTAAAGTAAATGTATGGTTGGTTAATACTGGCTGGACTGGAGGGCCATATGGTGTAGGTAAAAGGATGGAATTAAAATATACAAGAGCAATGATTAATGCAGCTCTTAGTGGTGAATTGGATGAAGTTAACAAAGACAATTATCATATTCATTCGGTTTTTAATTTAATGCAACCACGTACTTGCCCGAATGTTCCTGATAATGTTTTATCTCCAAGAAAAACATGGAATAATGATTTAAAATATTACAAAAAAGCTTACATGCTTTCTAGAGCTTTTATCAAAAATTTTAAAAAATTTTCAGACTATGCCAGTGATCAAATACTTACTGGTGGCCCAAGAGAGAGTAAGTAATAGATTACCTTTTATTTGCCTTAGCTATGTAGCTGTCAAGAGCCATAGACATTGAGGGAAACTTTGGAGAGGGAGCAAATATATCAACTTTCAATCCATTTTCTTCAACGGCTTTTTTGGTAATTGCTCCAAAAACTGCAATTCTTGTATCATTTTGTTTAAAATCTGGAAAATTGTGAATAAGAGATTCAATTCCAGATGGACTAAAAAAAACGAGGACATCATAAGTAACATTTGCAAATTCTGATAAATCACTTATTACTGTTTTATAAAATACAGATTGTTTCCAATTAATTTCAAGGGAATTTAACAGATTTGGCACCTCAGGCTTAAGTTTATTTGTTGTAGGAAGTAGAAATGTCTCAGAATTATGTTTTCCGATGATTGGGCAAAGATCAGCAAAAGACCTTTTTCCAACATAAATCTTTCTTTTTCTATATACAACATATTTTTGAAGGTAAAATGCAACTGCTTCGGACTGGCAGAAATATTTCATGGAATCAGGAACTTTGAAACGCATTTTCTCACAAATTCTAAAGTAGTGGTCAACTGCATATCTACTCGTTAGAATTATTGCAGAAAACTTTGTTAAATCAATTTTTTGCAATCTAATTTCTTTTACAGTAGCTCCTTTCACATGAATAAAAGGAACAAAATCAATCTTAACTTTTCTTTTCTTTTGTAAGTCAAAAAAAGGGGAGTTCTCTAGTTTTGGTCTTGGCTGAGATACAAGTATTGTTTTGACTTTCATTAGCTTTGAATTTCACCCATCATTAACTTGTAAAAAGCAAATAATGGTATAATTTCAAGTGTGCAAAGATACAAAATAAAATAGAACAAGTTTTCACTAATAATTTTTTTGTGTTTTGATAAAACTTTTAAAAAAGAAAATATTGTGTAAAACGTTATAAAAATTAGACTTATAAGTAAAAAGATCTTCAAATAATTTTGAGTATAAGTTAGAGATGTATTAATCACAAAAATAAATATCAGGAATCCATTAGCTACAATCATTTTTTGCCTCAAATAGTAATTAATTAATTTCACAAAATTAAAAGTCCATGCAATAATTAGCTGAGTTAATGATTGACCTAAAAAGAAAACTAATAAACACAAAGCGATTAAAGCTGTTTCATTTAAGCTGAATACCTCTTTTTTAAAAAAAGAAATGAAAATAGCACTATTTAGTATAAATATTAGGAGGTAGTAAAAATCAAAAAGAGAAAGTTTTACAATATTAGTTTTTGTTAAAACCCCATTAAATACACTCTTTTTTTCAATTTTCTTTAGCAGAAAAAAAATTATAAAGGAGCCAAAAATTAAGACTGTAGCTATATCTTGCGAGTAATTTTCTTCTAACATTTTATGTCAGCAATATTTTAAATATTTTACTTTTGTTAAAAATAATTAAATGAATGATGTAATTATAATTATTCCAACTTATAATGAGTTTGAAAATATTGAAAATATCATTCGAAAAATTTTCTCTCTTCAAAGTAATTATCATCTTTTAGTGATTGATGATAATTCTCCTGACATGACTTCTCATGTAGTTAAAAAACTAATTTCAGAATTTGAAAACAAACTATTTATCAAAATTAGAGAGAAAAAACTTGGATTAGGGTCAGCTTATGTTACTGGTTTTAAGTATGCCTTAAAAAAAGAATACAAACACATCGTTACAATGGATGCAGACTTATCACATAACCCCAATGATATTCCTAAACTTATTCAAAATACGAGTGATTTATGTATTGGATCAAGATATATTTCGGGGATTAATGTAGTTAATTGGCCTTTGGAAAGAATAATTCTTTCCTATATGGCATCTTTGTATGTAAGGATAATATCAGGAATGCCGGTAAAGGATCCAACATCAGGTTTTGTATGTTATAAGGCCGAAAAATTAGAACTACTAAATCTTGATTCTATTAAATCTAATGGTTACTCATTTCAAATTGAAATGAAATTCAAATTCTTTATGAAGAAATATATTTTAAAGGAAATTCCAATTATTTTTACTGATAGAAAGTTTGGAAAATCTAAATTAAATGGATCAATAATTGGTGAAGCTTTTTTTGAGGTTATCTTGATGAAAATCAGAAGTTATTTTAAAAAATAATTATGAAGAGAACTCTAATTAAAAATGGAAAATTAATCAATGATGAAAAAATTTTTGAGTCTGATATCCTGATTGAAAATGGAGTCATTATCAAAATTGATACATCAATTAGTATCAATCACCCGAATACAAAAGTCTTTGATGCTGAGGGCAACTACATAATGCCAGGAATCATAGATGATCAAGTCCATTTTCGTGAACCAGGGTTAACTCATAAAGCAAATATATTTTCAGAATCTCGAGCAGCTGTTGCAGGTGGTATAACTTCCTATTTTGAGATGCCAAATACAATACCAAATACTACTACGATTGGGCTACTTCATGATAAATTTAAAATTGCAGAAGAAAATTCTATTGCAAACTACTCATTTATGTTTGGAGGAACGAATGATAATATAAATGAAATATTGAAAATTAATAAAAAAGAAGTGCCTGCAATAAAACTTTTTCTTGGCTCCTCAACTGGAAATATGTTAGTCGATAATCCAAATTCACTTGAAAACATTTTCTCCAAGGTAGACATTCCCATTGCAGTTCATTGTGAGGATGAAACTACTATTAAAGATAACTTGAAGCTTTATATTGAAGCTTATGGGGATGAAATACCAATAACTTGTCATAACAAAATTAGAAGTGAAGAGGCTTGTTATTTATCTTCAAGTATGGCTGTATCATTAGCAAAAAAAACAGGAGCAAGATTACATGTTTTTCATATTTCAACCGCTAAAGAATTAGCTCTTTTTGAAAATATCCCATTAAAAGAAAAAAATATTACATCTGAAGTTTGTATACATCATTTAAATTTTAGTGATGAAGATTATATAAAATTTGGATCTAAGATAAAGTGGAACCCATCAGTTAAAACAAAAAATGATCAAAATGAGCTTTGGAAAGCATTAAATACTAATCTAATTGATGTAATTGCAACAGATCATGCGCCTCACACCTTTCATGAAAAGCAAAATAATTATTTAAATTGTCCATCTGGCGGTCCATTAGTTCAACACTCATTGGTTGCTATGCTGGAGGGATATCATGAAGAAAAAATATCTTTGGAAACAATAGTAAAAAAAATGTGTCATAACCCTTCTATTCTTTTTGATGTCAAAAATAGAGGATATATTTCCGAAGGTTATTATGCAGATTTGGTTATATTCAATTTAAATAAACCTTGGACAGTTACTAAAGAGAACCTACTCTATAAATGTAATTGGTCTCCATTTGAAAATAAGAGTTTTAAATCACGTATTTTACATACTTTTGTTAACGGCAATTTGGTTTTTACAAATGGTAAACTAATTGAAGAATGTATGGGAATGAAAATAGAATTTGAAAGATGAAAAATTTTTTATTTTTATCGGTTTTCATCTTTGTCTTCAATTGTTCTGAAAAACAGACTACCCCGAAAAATATAATTTCTGTGGAAACCATGTCAGATATTATTTATGATATGACTCTGATTAGTGTTTCAAAAGGTGTCAATAGAAAAATTTTAGAAAATAATGGATTTAAACCCACATCCTACATATTGAATAAATACGAAATTGATAGTATTGATTTTATTAGAAGTAATAAATATTATTCATCTAATCTTGACATGTATTTATCAATTTATCAAAATGTTTTGAATAAATTAGAGAAAAATAAACAGATAATCTCTGATAGTTTGACAAGAGAAAATGAAAGATCTATTAAACTAAGGCAAGAAAAATCGGAAAAACAAAAAACCGATAAGCTATCTTCACCTGTAAAACTATTCAGTTCAAAAAAATCTAAATTAGAATAATGAGCAAATTTATTTTAGAGTTGCAATGGAGAAATATGTTACATGATCTTACACCTGGGATTGAAGATTTTATTTCTAAAAAATCTAAGTCAGCTTACATAGGTTTCGATCCAACTTCAGACTCTTTACACATTGGAAATTTAGTGCCAATAATGTTACTTGCACATTTTCAAAGACATGGGCATAAACCAATTGCATTGATTGGAGGTGCTACAGGCATGATTGGAGACCCATCTGGAAAATCATCTGAGAGAAATTTGTTAGACGAACAAACTTTAATCTTTAATCAGGAAAAAATTAAAAAACAACTTTCAAAGTTTTTAATTTTTGATACTAAGAAAGATAATGACGCTGAGGTTTTGAATAACCATGACTGGATGAAAAGTATCTCATTTTTACAATTTATTCGTGATTATGGTAAACATATTTCTGTTAATTATATGATGGCAAAAGATTCAGTAAAAAATAGAATTTCATCCGAAAATGCATCCGGCATGAGTTATACAGAATTTTCTTATCAAATGGTACAAGGTTATGATTTTTTACATCTCAAAAGAAATTATGATTGCCATATACAAATGGGTGGAAGTGATCAGTGGGGTAATATAACAACTGGAATGGAATTAATTAGAAGAGTAGATAACGATAAAGGTTATGCATTGACCTGTCCTTTAATTACTAGAGCAGATGGAAAAAAGTTTGGAAAGTCTGAACAAGGAAACATATGGTTAGATAAAACTAAAACTTCTGTTTTTAGATTTTATCAATATTGGTTAAATACTACAGATGAAGATGCTGAAAAATTTATCAAAATATTTACTTTTTTAGGCAAATCGGAGATAGATGAATTAATCCATGAGCACAAGAAAGCCCCTCATCTGAGGATTTTGCAAAAGAAATTAGCAGCTGAAATTACCACTATTGTTCATAGTGAAGAAGAAATGAATAAGTCTAGCGAGGCTTCAAATGTTTTGTTTAGTAAAAACTTCCTCAATGAAATTAGTAAGATTGATGAAAAAACATTTTTGGAGATTTTTGAAGGAGTTCCCTCAGCTGAAATTAAATACAATGAATTGAAAGCTGGCATGGATATTATTAAACTTCTCAGTGAAAAAACAGGATTTCTAAGTTCTAATTCTGCTGCTAGAAGATCACTTGAGGAAAATTCAATTTATGTAAATAAAACTAAGGTTGGTGTAGCTTATACTATAGAAAAAAAGGATTTGATAAACAATAAATATATTTTAATTAACAAGGGAAAGAAAAGTACTTTCTTAGTAAAGTTTAGCTAGACCAGTAAATTACACCCTCTAGTATCGGCATGATCTATCCTTCCCATTATTTCAAAATTTCCATTTTTGTGTAATGACCCCATATCTTCAGTGGCAATAAAACTGCAAGAATTGATATTGGCTAAATCTATTATATTGATTCCACCACTTTTATTATTGCTGTACAAGAAATTGGGATCATTTATATCTCTTATAAAAACTCTCATCCAATTAGGACATGAAAAAATTCCATCCCTTTTGGAATATGCTTGTGAAAGCAGTTCGGTCATCCCATACTCACTATGTATTTTTTTAAGACCAGTTCTTTCTTTTAAAGTTTCATGAAGCTCTTTTTTAATCATTTCTCTTCTTCGTCCTTTCATACCTCCCGTCTCAATGATAATGGTATTTTCAAAATTTAAATTTTTGCTTTCGGTTAAGTCCAGTAATGCATAAGAAACACCAATAAGAATAATTTTTTTATTTTCTCTGGCAAGACTTTTCATTTTTTCAATCATAAAGTCATATTCCTTTAGAAAAAAACCACTATCATTTGACTTTGATAGTTCAATTAAGTTGTTAACCATATAAATTAAAGACGAGTTTTCATTTTCCATATAATTTGGCAATAGACCTAAAATCACGTAGTCTTTCGGATCACCGTAATTATCAATAAAGTTTTTTAAAAAGGATTGTTCATAGATATGAATATCGCTTACATAATGTTTACTAAGATTTTCATTTGTTGTTCCACTGCTATGGAATACTTTATCATATTTTTTTGTGCAGATTACGGAGTGCGATTTAAAAAATGAAATGGGTAAAAAAGGAATACTAGAAATATCCCCAATATTTGATGGAGTCTTTTCTAAAAGATCACAATACGATTTATATATATTATTATTAGTGTATTGAAATTGAAAAACCTCGAATGCTATTTGTTCAAAGTTTTTGTCATCAACATTGAATATTTTATCAGCGTTTAACATAGAACTAAAAATAAAAAAAGGAGCTTAAAAAAGCTCCTTTTTTGTAAACACAATTTAATCAGATTTATTCAATAATTATCTTTTTAGTTATAAAACTATTTTCAGAGGATAATTCAACTAAATAAATACCTGACTGTAAATTTGAAATGTTAATTGTTTTTGAATTAAATGACTGTAAAACTACTTTTCCAAGAACATTGAAAATTTTTGTTTCAAAATCAGAATTAATTCCTTCAATATTAATGTAATCCCCAACTACAGGGTTTGGATATAACTTAACATTAGTAAATTGATTTTCATTCAAACTAAGTTGTGGTTCTGTTCCAGGTGTTCCTGAGTTTTCACCATCGCCATAAGGCTGTAATGAAATTCCCCAATTTTCTCCAAGGTCATTATCTATACTGTTGTAAGCATCTGGGGAAAGTGCCATACTAAATGAATTTGGATCAGGAAATGTATCACCATTATCATATGCAACCATGTCGATAATAACGCCACCGCAACTAAGTATTACTTCATCATCACCATTACCAAGGGTAAAGTTTGTATTTGTTCCCCAAGCATAATCAACTTCCGCTCCAGAATTTAGTGCTGGGTCTGTTTCCTCACCCAGTACAAGAAATCCTCCAGCTTCAATGACTAAGCTTTCAGAAATAGTAAAAGCATTAGATCCTTCATCTGTTACGGTCCAGTCTTGTAAATCAATTGCTGAGTCACTGGTGTTGTAAATTTCAAACCATTCTTTTCCGTCATCATTTCCATCAGCATTATTCAAAATTTCTGTGATTATTACCGATCCAACATCAGGGCAATCTACACATGTTGGCGCATAGAAAATTACAGTGCTATTTGCTGCTGTACTTCCATCATTATTATATAAAACAATGGAAACTTGATAAGTAAGACCACATGCAATTGTAAGTGTTACAGGAGAAGTTGGATTATTCAGCATTTCGGTATCAACCATGTTTCCTTCAGCATCCATCGATTGAAATGCTAAAGTGGCATAACCATCTGCTCCAAGATCAAAATTGGATACCGAAAACTCAACTGCGACTTCAGAAGTTCCTGGTGCAAGTGTAACCCCATTTGCAGGTGAAGTGATTAACACAGAAACGTCGCTTGAGCACTCTGCAACATGAGAACCTAAACCAGTAGAATCATTCTGCTCTGTTACTATCCACTCGGAGTCCTCTTCATTTGTTCCTCTAGATGCGTCCCAATCTGGATTACCTTGACAGATACTACTTTTTCTTGTTAAGGTATGATTTTTAGTAGCTTCAACAACTCCAGCAACATCCCATCCCTCGCCGGGATCGCCGTTAAAATCTCCGATAAAATCAATAACTGAATATTGATCTTCTGTACCTAGTGCAAGTGCATAGCCATCATCTCCATTACTTAAATATTGGTGAAAATGGTCAGCAGTAGCTGTTATCTCGTCACTAGCACTTGGGTGTGCTATTACATACACGTCACCATTAGCAACAACAGCACCTTCTGGAAAGTTATTCCAATATTCGTGAGTACCAGGAACATCAGGTGTATTTGCAACACTTGGGAAGGCGTAGTTACTCAAATCAACATCTTGACCTGTGCCGTTATATATTTCTAAAAATTTGTTATTACCCGATCCTTCTCCATATTGACTAAAGAATAGGTCAGTAGCCTGAGAAAAAGAAGCAGTTGTAATAAGGGATAATAAGAGAATGTAAAGTTTTTTCATAAGAGTAATTTTGACAAAAATAACAAATTAATAACATTTACCATATTAATCAATCATGAGTTAATTATTATTTTTGAGTTAAAAAAAAATAACTATTGGATGATATTTAATTAATTTGTTATTAAATTAACTTTACATGGATACTAAAACTTTTAAAATTCTCTTAGTTGATGATGAGCCAGATATATTGGAAATTCTCTCCTACCCATTAAAAAACGAAGGGTTTCAAGTCCAAACGGCAAATAATGGCTTGGAGGCAATAAAACTTGCTAAAGATATAAAGCCTCACCTAATTGTGTTAGATGTGATGATGCCAGAGATGGATGGTATTGAGGCTTGTGAAATTATCAGAAAGGATCCAAAAATAAGCAACACCTTAATTACTTTCCTTTCTGCTCGAGGTGAGGATTACAGTAAGATAGCTGGTTTCAATGCTGGTGCTGATGATTATATTACAAAGCCTATAAAACCAAAAGTCTTAGTTAGTAAAGTAAAATCATTACTAAGAAGAATTTCATTAAAAAAATCTGATCTTATTGAGACAAAAAATTTAATTATTGATCGGTCAGGTTACAAGGTGATAGAAAATAATAAAGATATTTTTCTTCCAAGAAAAGAGTTTGAGTTATTATTTTTATTGGCATCTGAGCCAGGAAAAGTATTTAAACGAAATTTAATTTTGGACTCTGTTTGGGGCAAAGATGTTGTCGTTGGTGACAGGACAATTGATGTGCACATGAGAAAATTGAGAGAAAAAATTGGTGATCATTATTTTAAAACGGTGAAAGGAGTTGGTTATAAACTTGTTGATTAAGTTATGGCCCTTTCTGTAAAATCCAATCCATATTATTTCACATTCATTACATCTGTTTTCATTACCATATTTAGTCATTTTGTCAAAAATTTAGATGAAATATTAGAGATAAATTGTGGGGGGGGTTGTTTTATAAATAGTTTTAATGATATTATTTTTTCACTTGAATCTTTACTCAACTCCTTTATATTGTTTATTATTTGTTTTTTGATTATTCAAATTAGAATAGAAAAGAGTTTTTTAAGAAATATAAATAAGATTTACAAAGATTTGGATTATAAACAGGACTCCATTATTTCAACATCAACTATTGTTACGGATATGGATACCATAATTGATGATGTAGGAGATTATGTAAAAATCAAAAAAGGGGAGATTGAATCATTAAAAAAAGCTGAGGAGTATAGAAAAGAGTTTGTTGGGAATGTAGCTCATGAACTAAAGACTCCGCTTTTTTCTATTCAAGGTTATATTTCTAATCTTTTAGATGGTGCATTTAGAGATAAAGAATTACTAAAAAAATATTTAAATAAAGCAGATAAAAGTATTGAAAGATTAACCTTTATTATCAAAGATCTAGATTTAATAACACAAATAGAATCGGCTACTTTAACTCTTAAAAAAACTTCTTTTAATATAGTCAAATTAACAGAAGAAATTTTAGACGATTTGGAAATCAATGCTTCTAAGAAAAAAATTAAGTTAGTTTTTGATAAAGATTATGGTTCTCCAATTAAAGTCTATGCTGATAGAACTAGGATTGAACAGGTTTTGACCAATTTAATTTCCAATTCTATTAATTATGGAAGCGATAAAGGCACAACGGAAATTAGCTTTGATGAAAGTGGCGCTAAATTATTGGTAAAAGTTACTGATAATGGAGACGGAATCAGTGAGGAGAATATGCCACGTCTTTTTGAGAGATTCTTTAGAGTTGATGTTAGCAGAAGTCGTGAACACGGGGGCTCTGGATTGGGATTAGCAATTGTAAAGCATATAATCGATGCTCATGACGAGAATATATTTGTTCAGTCAACACCTGACATAGGCAGTGAATTTTCTTTTACTCTACAAAAAAAATAAATCCTTAAATACAAAGTTTTGGGAAGTAAAAATAAATTAAAAAGGTTTAAAGAAAATCTAACTTTTGATAATGTTATTCAACCAAGCAGAGATGAATTACTAAATGGTAATTTTAAATTAAAAGGAAAATGGAATAAGGATGCTTTTAAAAATAATAACCCAATTGTACTAGAACTAGGCTGCGGAAAAGGAGAGTATTCGATTGGGTTGGCAAAAAAAAATCCTAATAAAAATTTTATTGGAATTGATATTAAAGGAGCAAGGTTTTGGAAAGGCGCAAAAGATGCACAACTTAATGAATTAAAAAATGTTTATTTTGTTAGATGTCAAATTGAATTAATACTTGAAATTTTTGAAGAAAATGAGATTTCAGAAATTTGGATAACTTTTCCTGACCCACAGATTAAATCAAAGAGAGAAAAACACAGATTAATTAATTTACATTTTATTGAAATTTATAAAAAGATTTTAGCTAAATCAGGAATTATTCATCTAAAAACAGATAGTGAGTTTTTATACGGCTATTTGCTGGGTTTAATCAAATCAATAAGTTTTTTGAGTTTAATTTATTCTAATCATGATATATACAAATCTTCAGGTGTCCCCAAAGATGCAATTGAAATAAAAACCTTTTATGAGCTTAAGTTTTTAAAGCTTGATAAGCCTATTACTTACATACAGTTTGAATTCATTGAAAATGGAAAATAAATTATCTTTTTATGCAAGAGTATATGAAATTGTAAAATTAGTTCCAGCTGGAAGAATAACAACCTATGGACATATTGCAAAATGTCTTGGTACTGTTTCCAGCGCAAGAATGGTAGGATATGCAATGAATGTTTCTCATTCAGATAGTAAAATTCCAGCCCACCGTGTAGTTAACAGAAATGGAATACTCACAGGCAAACATCATTTTGATGGTATAAATTTAATGCAAGAACTTCTTGAAAGTGAAGGAGTCGTTGTGAAGGATGATAAAATAGTTGATTTTGAAAAGCTTCTTTGGGATCCCATGATTGAATTATAAATAAATTGTTTATACTATTTTTTTTATTCGCAGTATATTTGTGTAAAGTTTAATAGGTGGAATTATCAAAAAAAAATATACTCTCATTAATTGAAAAAATTGACATAAATAATTTAAAAGTTTTAAATGTTAATATTTTTGGTAATGAGGTACTCTTGGATCTTGAAACTAATAATCCCACACTTCAGTCCAAAAAAAATATTGAAAATAAAATTAGAGATTCACTCAATGAAAATTTTGGATCAGATTTAATTTCAAAGTTCAATTTTATTATTAAAAAAGAAGATGTTCCTAAAAAAACAATCACTGGAAGTGAAATCCCAGGAATTAATAATGTTTTGGCAATTGCATCTGGAAAAGGAGGAGTTGGAAAATCAACAATTACTTCAAATATTGCTGTTACCCTTTCAAATATGGGCTTTAAAGTGGGGATTTTAGATGCTGATATTTACGGCCCATCGATTCCAATTATGTTTGATATTGCTGATGCTAGACCATTAAGTGTAAATCATGAGGGGAAAAACAAAATGAAGCCTGTTGAAAGTTATGGAATTAAAATTTTATCAATCGGATTTTTTACTAAGCCTGATCAGGCTGTAATTTGGAGAGGTCCAATGGCATCTAAGGCATTGAATCAAATGATATTTGATGCACATTGGGGAGAATTAGATTTTCTTTTGGTTGATCTTCCACCAGGTACTGGTGATATTCATTTAAGTATTTTACAGTCTTTACCCGTCACAGGCAGTGTAATTGTAAGTACCCCTCAAAATATAGCTCTTGCTGATGCCAGAAAAGGAATTGCAATGTTCAATCAAAAAACAATTAATGTCCCTGTACTGGGGCTTGTAGAAAATATGGCATATTTTACTCCCCTGGAGCTTCCACAAAATAAGTATTATATTTTTGGAAAAGACGGTGCTAAAAATTTAGCTGAGGACATGAAAGTTGCATTTTTAGGTGAAATTCCTTTGATTCAAAGTATTCGTGAAGCTTCTGACTTTGGACATCCAGCCTCTCTTCAAAAAGAAACAAAAATTTCATTAACTTTCAATGAAATTACGAAGAACCTTATAACAGAATTAGTGAATAGAAATAAAAATATTCCTCCATCTGAGGTGGTAAAAATAACAACTATGGCAGGATGTTCTGCCGTCAAATAAAAATGAAGAAAACAATAGAAAATAATATAGAAAATGCTCTTGATGAAATTAGACCCTTCTTAAAAAATGACGGAGGAGATATTTCTTTAGTTGGGATTGAGGATACAACTGTAAAAGTAAAGTTTGAAGGAGCATGTTCTACATGTACTGTTAATCAAATGACTTTAAAATCCGGGGTTGAAATGATCATTAAAAAGCATGTTCCCCAAATTGAAAATGTAATAAGTGTTGGTGATATTGAGTAATGATTAAAGCTGATATCTTAATTATTGGTGCAGGTCCAGTTGGCCTCTTTGCTGTTTTTGAAGCTGGTTTACTTAAAATGAAATGTCATTTAATTGATGTGCTTCCAAAAGCTGGTGGGCAATGTATTGAGTTGTATCCAAAAAAACCTATTTATGATATCCCTGCCCATCCTGAAATTCTAGCTGGTGATTTGATTGAAAAATTAATCGAACAAAGTAGTCAATTCAAACCAGGATTCACTCTTGGTGAGAAAGCAGAAAAACTTGAAAAAAATAAAGATGGAACCTTTACAGTTACAACAGACAAAGGGACTAAACATAATGCTCCGGTAGTTGCAATTGCAGGGGGTCTTGGTGGTTTTCAGCCAAGAAAACCCAATTTTGATGGAATTGAAAATTTTGAAAATAAAGGTATTTTATATTTCATCAAAGATCCAAAAATTTTTAACAATAAAAATATTGTTATTTCTGGAGGAGGTGATTCCGCGTTAGATTGGGTTATTGAATTATCAAAATCAGCAAAAAATATTACCCTTGTACATCGAAGAAATGAATTCAGAGGCGCAAAAGATTCAGTCGATAAAGTTCAACAATTGAAAGATTTGAAAAAAATTAATCTGATAACCCCAGCTGAAGTTTTTAAGCTTGACGGTGATGACCAATTAGAAAATGTTTATGTGAAAAAAGTGGATGAAGAAATTAAAATCAAAGCAGATTATTTTATTCCATTATTTGGTTTAACACCAAGGCTGGGTTCAATTACTGATTGGGGTCTTGAAATTGAAAAAAATTCAATCAAAGTAAACAATGCTTTAGATTACCAAACAAATATTAACGGAATTTTTGCAATTGGAGATATCAATACCTATCCTGGAAAACTTAATTTGATACTATGTGGTTTTCATGAGGCAGCGTTAATGTGCCAAGCAGCTTTTAAGATTATAAATCCTGAAAAGAAATTTATACTGAAATATACCACAGTTTCTGGTGTGGAGGGGTTTGACGGATCGTTAAAAAAGGCAGAAGGTTCAGTCGTGAAATCTATTGATTAATTTATCAATAAACTTTATTAATCTATTTTCTCTGATTTTGAAATCTGCAGTTCATTTTTCAGAAAAACTGTATGAGTAAGTTTCATGTTTGGAATCTCTTAAATCTGACCATGAAGAGTTACTTTCTAACAAATCTTCAATAGCATCCCACAATAAAATTCTCTTTTGTAGAGCAACCTTAGAAATTTCTTCAATTTCTAACCAAAATTCAGCTTTATTTCCAGCAAGTTTTGATACCATGTCAAGAGCCATTGGTCCATGCTCGTCTTCATCAAGTTCAATATGTCTTTCAAAATAATATATGAGTTTACCAATATTACTACCCTTGATATTTTTTTCGAATTCGTGCAGTATTTCGTTGAACATATTTGGGATTAAGTTTTCTCTACCAAAAGTAAAAATAGCAGCTATTTTATGTGGTTTGCCCTCCCTGATTACAGAAAAAGTAAAATGTAAAAATTCTTTAATATTTGGATGAATATCTAAATCTTTAATGCACTTATCAATATCATTTGACTGTGATAATTTAAAAATATTTTCACTAGATTTTTCAGTTGATGCACCAATATCCAACATTGCATCAAGATACAATTCATAATGGCTTTTTCTCATTCCTTCTTGATTAACATCAGTTTCTTCCGCAAGTACAATTTCGTTAATTAAATATGCAGTTTCAGAGTTTTTATTCGGCATCCAAGGAGTCTTTGTACATGTTAGAATCAATTGTAATGATTTCAATAGAGACATAAAATCCCATACGGCATAAACATGATTTTGAGTAAATGTTCTAAGATCCTCTATTCTGTTAATTTTAGAATATAAGCTGTGATTCAAAAGCTTTTGTCTTAATGGTTCAATCTGTTTTTGTATATTTTTTATGTTCATATTATTTTACTTGAATGCATTAATGCCAGTGATATCTAACCCTGTAATAAGTAGATGAATATCATGTGTGCCCTCATATGTGATGACACTTTCAAGATTCATCATGTGCCTCATAATTGGGTAATCACCTGTAATTCCCATACCACCTAAAACTTGTCTGGCTTCTCTGGCAACTTTGATTGCCATTTCAACATTGTTTCTTTTTGCCATGGATATTTGAGCAGTGGTAGCTTTTCCTTCATTTTTCAAGGTCCCAAGTCTCCATGCTAGTAGTTGGGCTTTTGTGATTTCTGTGACCATCTCAGATAGTTTTTTTTGCTGAAGTTGAAACCCTCCAATAGGTTTGCCAAATTGACTCCTTTCTTTACTGTATTTTAAGGCAGTATCATAGCAATCCATTGCAGCTCCAATTGCACCCCATGCTATTCCATACCTTGCTGAGTCAAGGCACTTTAATGGTGCTCCAAGTCCAGACTTATTGGGCATAAGATTATTTTTTGGGACTTTAACATCATTAAAAATTAATTCACCTGTTGCGCTAGCACGCAACGACCATTTATTATGTGTTTCAGGCGTGGTAAACCCTTCCATACCTCTCTCAACGATTAATCCGTGTATTCTTCCTTCTTCATTTTTTGCCCAAACAATTGCAATATCTGCAAAAGGTGAATTCGAAATCCATAATTTTGCTCCATTCAAAAGATAATGATCACCACAGTCTTTGTAATTTGTGGTCATCCCGCCAGGATTTGAGCCATGATCTGGCTCTGTCAAGCCAAAGCAACCAATCAGTTCACCAGTTGCTAGTTTTGGCAAAAACCTTTTCTTTTGTTCCTCAGTTCCATAGTTAAAAATTGGCCCCATAACAAGTGAAGACTGTACAGACGCTGTTGATCTTATCCCTGAATCACCTCTTTCAATTTCTTGCATAATTAATCCAGATGAAATTTCATCTAAACCAGACCCACCATATTCAACAGGAATATTAGGTCCAAATGCACCAATTTCTGCCAACTCTTTTAATAAATGATCAGGAAATTTTGCTTTTTGAGCATATTCTTCTATGATTGGGGATACCGATTTTTTAACCCAATCTCTTACTGAGTTTCTTATAAGCTTATGTTCATCAGTTAAAAGATCATCAACTTTATAATAATCAGGAGCCTCGAATAAATCAGGTTTCATAATTTTTTTTTACAAAGTTAAATAATGCTGGTTTAAGATTAAACTATTTTAAGCTTTATTTATGATTAATAAATTGTGAAATTAAGCAGTGAAAATGGTGTACTCCCTTTTCTCTTTTGGGGGAGAATCTTCCTGAGTGATAAAAACTTGAATTAATTCCTTTTTGAACATTTTCAACAATTTTTTCATCTTCAATTTCCACTCTGTTTAAGTCCTCACTTGCACCACTAAAAAGTTTTGTGCTGTCCATAACATATGAACGAAATAAAACTTTAGTTTTTGACTTATTAATTGGACAAACTACATTTAATGAAATACCCCAAGGATAAATATTCAACATGATATTAGGAAAAATCCAATAATAAAATGCTGCAATTTTTTTTCCATAATCTTGATGATTTTTTGGAAATTGAAAACACTCATCTTTATTTTTTGAAAAACCAATTTGTAGATTAAAATTTTTATAGATTTCCGTTTCATAATTATTATAATCAAGAACATTATTTAGATCCTTGTGAACGAATGGAACATGAAATCCTTCCAAAAAATTATCACAATAAATTGCCCAATGTGCATTTACAATGTAGTCCTGCGAAAGATTATTATTAATTTCAAGTTTATCTAAAGACAAAAATGAAATTCTTTTTTCTACTTGTTTCAAAATTGGTAATAATTCAAAATTAGGATTTATGCCAACAAAAAATAGCCCATACCAATTTATTAGTGGAAGGTTTTTTAAATCGTCACATATACTTGGGAAATTTTTTACTGATTCAAATTCAGGCATAAACTCAAATTTGCCGTCTAAACTAAATCTCCTGCCATGGTAATTGCAAACAATTTTCTTTGGGTTACATTCTTTATTTACAAGTACATTTCCACGATGTGTACATACATTGGAATAGCATGTTATTTCATCATTATTTTTTAATAATATAATAGGCTCATTGATTAGTTCCTTTAAAATATTTATGGGAATTATAATATTATCTTTTTTATTTACCCCTTTGCTGTCAATCCATTGCCATGATTTTAAGAAAATTTTTTCTTTTGTTAGATTATAAAATTCTTCATTCGTATAAAATTCTGATGGAAGTGTATTAGCAAGCTCAATTCTTTTATTTACAAATATTTTTCCCATAACTAAAGATCTAATATTCCGTCAGGAAGTTTCATCTTCATTGTTTTATTTTTTTTATCGACTCTAATAATTAGGTTATCATTTATTGGGATCAAAATTTTTTTCCCTGAAGCATTAATTTGAAATAAATGTTGAGGGGATTGATCATTGACTCCAATAATATTACCAACTTTTTTATTATCCTTATCTAAAATAATGTATCCAATAATTTCATGGTAATAAAAACTATTTTGATCAGTTTTAGGTAAGGATTCGATGGGAAGATAGATTTCTTTATTTATTAATTTCTTAGTATCATTCTCAGTATCAATACCATTGATTTTTACTCTAATTCTGTTAGTTTTATTTGGAATGACGTTAGAGATATCAAATGGAGTTAATACATCGTTAAGTTTAATAAATAATTTTTTAATGTTATGGTAAAATTCTGGCGAGTCGGTATCTAAAAAAATTATAACCTCTCCTCTAAAGCTAAATTTTTTAGTGATTTTTCCTACATAATAAAAGTCATCTAATTTCATAATATTTATGATCTTTCTATTAGAAATAAAATTATAAAATAAAAGGGATAGGAGTAGTAATTATCTCTATTTCTCAGAATCTTCTGCTGCTGCTGGAGCATCTTCTGCTGCTGGAGCCTCTTCTCCTGCTGGAGCTTCTTCAGCTGCTGGCGCTTCTTCAGCTGCCGGCGCTTCTTCAGCTGCTGGAGCCTCTTCTGCAGCTGGCGCTTCTTCAGCTGCCGGTGCTTCTTCAGCTGCTGGCGCCTCTTCAGCTGCTGGAGCTTCTTCAGCTGCTGGAGCTTCTTCAGCTGCTGGCGCTTCTTCAGCTGCTGGAGCCTCTTCTGCTGCTGGCGCTTCTTCAGCTGCCGGTGCTTCTTCTGCTGCTTTTGTAGCTGCCTCTAAAGCTTCTTTTTGAGCTTTGATTCTTGCATCATTTGCAAGCTTTTCATTTTCAATTGCTTTTGCCTTAGCTTCTTGAAGTTGCTTTTCAACCATAGAGGATTTTTCATCAATCCTTTTCTGTTTATCCTTTAGCCATTCTTGAAATCTTTTTTCAGCTTCCTCCTCATCAAATGCACCTTTGGCCACACCACCTGCTAAATGGTGTTTTAACAATGCACCTTTGTAGGAGAGAATATTTCTTGCGGTATTTGTAGGTTGTGCCCCATTTGATAACCAAACAACAGATTTATCTATGTCTAGTTCTATTGTAGCAGGATTGGTATTTGGATTGTAAGATCCAAGTTTTTCTAAATATTTTCCATCTCTTTTGGAACGTGAGTCAGCGGCGACAATCCAATAAAAAGGTTTTCCTTTTTTACCGTGCCTTTGAAGTCTAATTTTTACTGGCATAATTTTAATTTTTAGGTACCCGACCTGATTTTTAAATGTGGGGGCAAATATATAATATAAAATACTAACATCAAGTAAATCTTTAAAAATTTTGTGTTACATTTACTTTAACACCAAATAAATGAAAAAATTTTTACTATTTATCATACTAATAACCTTCTCTAATTGTACTGAGGATTTGAGCAACAACATTCCTGGTTTTGAAGCAAGTGTTGATGGTAAAGATTGGGTTGCACAAAGTTATAATGCTACTGTACAAAACAATCAATTATCTATCTCTGGAAATAATCAACTTGGAACAATTTCAATGGTAATTGATTCAATTAATATAAATTCTTTTGAGTTGAGAAGTTGGACTGATGATTTTGCTGTTTTTCAGGACACCATTTATTACTCCACAAAAAATGATGGTATTGGGAGTATTGCATATTTGAGTGCTGGGAGAATTGATATTGATGAAATAGACTACGTTGGAAATTCAGTTAGTGGTCATTTTTATTTTGAGTGTTATGACAATTCTGGATTACATGTGAAAACTGTTTCAGAAGGTGTCTTTTACAGAGTTCCTATAAATACTGAAGATTAGTTTTCTTTAAATGTTTTTAATTTTTGATACTGAAACAACCGGTTTGCCAAAAAATTGGAAAGCTCCAATTACTGACACTAGTAATTGGCCAAGATGTATTCAAATTGCATGGCAATTACATGACAAATATGGAAATCTAAAAGAAAGTAAAAGTTTCATAATAAAACCTGATGGTTTTGATATTCCTTACGAATCAGAAAATATTCATGGTATATCAACTGATTTGGCATTAGCTGAGGGGCATGATCTGATTAATGTTTTAGAATCATTTAACGCAGCAATTTCAAAATCAAAGTTTATTGTTGGGCATAATATTAATTTTGATCTAAATGTTATCGGCTGTGAATTTTATCGATTAAATTTTGAATCTCAAATTAACACTGTTGATGTACTGGACACTTGTTCGGAGCAAACCGCAGAATTATGTAAGCTTCCTGGTGGTAGAGGGGGAAAATTTAAATTACCAACTTTAACTGAGCTACACGAATTTTTATTTGACAAAAAATTTAAGGACGCACATAATGCAAGTGCTGATGTAGAGGCCACCTCGCGATGTTTACTGGAACTAATTAGAATTGAAAACTTCAACAAAGATCAAATTCAATTAGGTGAAAATTATTTTTATGAATTTAAACAAGCAAATCCAAATTCAATTGAAAACTTTGGAATCAAACATCTTAACCTTAAGAAAAAATCAGAAAAATTAAAGGAATCATTAATTCAGAATAATTTTGGTGTTGATGAAGCAAATATTATTGATAATGATCTTGATAAACATAACTTCTGTCATCTGCATAATCACACTCAATTTTCTATGCTGCAATCGACAATAAAAATCAGAGATTTGGTTGATATTACCTATAAAAACAGTATGAATGCTGTTGCAATAACTGATCTTGGAAACATGATGGGAGCATTCAGATTTATAAGTGAAGTTAAAAAAGTAAATCAAAAAATTGAAGAGGAAAACAAATCGCTTGATAAAAAAAAACAGCATATTAAACCCATCATTGGATGTGTTTTAAATGTATGTGAGGACCGCTTGAATAAAAACTATCGTGATAACGGATATCAAATGGTTTTTTTGGCTAAAAATAAAAAAGGTTATGATAACTTATCAAAGTTGTCATCGCTTGGATTCACGGAAGGTTTCTATTATGTACCAAGAGTTGATAAAGAATTAATACTGAAATATAAAAGTGATTTAATCGTTCTTTCTGGAAATTTATATGGTGAAATTGCAAGTAAAATTTTAAAAGTTGGTAAAGCTGAAGCTGAGCAGTCTCTTTTGTGGTGGAAAAAAAATTTTAACGATGATTTTTATATTGAAATAAATAGGCACAATCAGCAAGATGAAAATGCAGTAAATGAAGTTTTATTGAACTTTTCTAAGCAGTACAATATAAAATTAATTGCTACCAATAGTACCTATTATTTAGAAAAAAATGAGGCTGATGCACATGATATTTTATTATGTGTGCGCGATGGTGAAAAATTGGCAACTCCCAAAGGAAGGGGTAGGGGTTTTAGGTATGGTTTGAGTAATGATCAATATTACTTCAAGACATCTGCTGAGATGAAAGATTTATTTTCTGATATTCCACAGGCTATAAAAAATATAAATGATTTAGTACTGAAAATTTCTGCCTTTGACTTAAACAATGAGGTTCAACTTCCAAAATTTCAAATACCCAAAGAATTTAGTAATAAAAGTAAAAATGGTAGTGGTGAAAATGAATATTTGAAACATCTCACGTTTCAAGGAGCAAAAAAAAGATACGGAAAAGTTTCTAATGAACTGAGGGAAAGAATTGAATTTGAGTTAGAAACCATTAAAAACACTGGCTATCCAGGTTATTTTTTAATTGTTGAAGATTTTATCAAAAAGGCAAGGGAGATGAATGTTTCTGTTGGGCCCGGAAGAGGTTCAGCGGCAGGATCAGTAGTTGCTTATTGTCTTTGGATTACAAATATTGATCCGATTAAGTATGATTTGCTTTTTGAAAGATTTTTAAATCCAGATAGAATAAGTATGCCTGACATTGATATTGATTTTGATGACGTTGGAAGGAATAAGGTTATTAATTATGTTATTGAAAAGTATGGAGAAAATCAAGTAGCTCAAATAATTACATATGGCACAATGGCAGCAAAATCTTCTATTAGAGATACTGCTCGAGTCTTAGACCTTCCGTTAGGAGATGCTGATAGAATAGCAAAGCTAGTTCCCAATATGGCTAAACTTAGCTCCATTTTTGAAACAAATCATAAAGAGCTCAGAAATAAGTTTAGAGCAGATGATATAGATAAAATAAATCAATTACTCTCTATTTCACAGGCTGATAATTTGGAAAGTGAAACGATTAAACATGCCAGGTTACTAGAGGGAACACTACGAAATACAGGAATTCACGCATGTGGTGTTATTATAACCCCAGATGATATTAAAAACTATGTACCAATCGCAACCGCCAAAGATTCAGATCTTTACGTTACACAGTTTGATAATGCAGTTGTAGAACAAGCTGGATTGTTAAAAATGGATTTTTTAGGTTTAAAAACATTAACCTTAATTAAAGATACTGTCAAAATCGTAAAGGCAAAATATGGAATTGAATTAGATCCAGACAATTTTCCAATAGATGATAAAAAAACATTTGACTTATTCAAAAGAGGGGACACAGTTGGTATTTTTCAGTATGAATCACCTGGGATGCAAAAACACTTAAAAGATTTGAAGCCAACTGTTTTTGATGATTTAATTGCTATGAATGCTCTCTACAGGCCTGGTCCAATGGAATATATTCCAAGTTTTATAAAAAGAAAACATGGAGATGAAAAAATTATATATGATTTGCCTGAAATGGAAGAAATCTTAAAAGATACATACGGTATAACTGTTTATCAGGAGCAAGTTATGTTGTTATCACAAAAAATCGGTGACTTTACAAAAGGAGAGGCTGATATTTTGAGAAAAGCCATGGGTAAAAAGCAAAAAGAGGTTCTTGACAAAATGAAACCAAAATTCCTTGCCAACTCACAAAAAAAGGGTTTCAAGGTAGATAAAGTTGAAAAAATTTGGAAAGATTGGGAGGCCTTTGCAAGTTATGCATTTAACAAGTCTCATTCCACCTGTTATGCATGGATTGCATATCAAACAGCATATCTAAAGTCAAATTACCCTGCTGAATATATGGCATCTGTTTTATCTAATAACATGAGTGATATTAAAAATGTAACCTTTTTTATGGCTGAGTGCAAGAGAATGAAACTTCAGGTTTTGGGTCCCGACTTAAATGAATCATACTATAAATTCTCAGTTAACAAAAATAATGCAATTCGATTTGGAATGGGTGCAATCAAAGGAGTAGGTGCATCAGCAGTCGAGGCCATCGTTAGCGAAAGAAAAAAGAATGGTAATTTCCAATCTATATTTGATTTCACTCAAAGAGTTGATCTTAGAGCAGCAAACAAAAAAGCTATTGATAGTTTGGCGGCTGCAGGTGCATTTGATTCTTTTGGAATTTCCAGATCTCAATATTTTTATGACAACGGCGATGGAGTTTCATTCATTGAAAAAATAATTAAGCATGGTAATAAGTTTCAAGAAAATGTTAATTCTGCTCAGGTAAGTTTATTTGCAGACTCCGCTGATCTTGAAGTTTTGAGTCCTGAAGTTCCTAAAATTGAGCCATGGCCAGCAATTGAAAAGCTTTCAAAGGAAAAGGAAGTTATTGGAATTTATATTTCAGGACACCCCTTGGATGATTTTAAGTTGGAAATGCAATCATTTTGTAATGGTGATGTAAGTGCATTTAAATCTCCTCGTGAATTTTTATTAAAAGAAATATCCATTGCAGGTGTTGTTACTGAGGTTGAACACAAAGTAAGCCGACAAGGCAAGGGTTGGGCATTTTTCACAGTTGAAGATTATGTAGATTCGTTTACCTTTAGAATTTTTGGAGAGGAATATTTAAGATTCAAACACTTTTTGAATTTAAACAACTTTTTACATATTAAAACAAAAATAGTTGAAGGTTGGAAAAATAAAGAAACAGGATTAAATGGAGAACCAAGAATTCAATATTTAAATTTTAGGTTATTGCAGGATGTTGTTAATACAATGGCAAAAAAATTAAGCATTCAATTAGATATAAAAGAAATAGAAGATGAAAAAATTGAGTTAATTAATAGCTTGTTAAAAAATCACTCTGGAAATAATAATTTAAGTTTTCAGGTATTTGATAATGATGAAAAAATTATGGTGGATTTAGATAGTCAAAAACAAAAAATTGATATATCGTCTGATCTTTTATCAAAATTAGATGATAATAAAATTTTATATAAACTTAATTAGAAATATTATTTATTTTTGACAATCAATTTTAAAATATATAATTATGGCTATGGAAATTAACGATGAAAATTTTGAAGAAATTGTTTTAAAAAGCAATAAACCAGTATTAGTCGATTTTTGGGCAGCTTGGTGTGGGCCATGTAGAATGGTTGGACCCATTATAGAGGAGATTAGCAATGATTATGCTGGCAAGGCAATAGTTGGTAAAGTTGATATTGATTCAAATCAACAGTATGCAGCCCAGTTTGGAGTAAGAAATATTCCAACTATTTTGATTTTTAAAGACGGAGAACTAGTCGATCGAAAGGTTGGAGTGTCTTCAAAAAATGATTATGCAGAGGCTCTAGACGCCTTAATCTAATTAGGTTACTTAATTCATTATTAAATATAATTGATCAAAATATATTTGACCTAATGAAAATCAAAATGTATATTTGCTCAGCTCAAAAACGGTCTGGTAGTTCAGTTGGTTAGAATACATGCCTGTCACGCATGGGGTCGCGGGTTCGAGTCCCGTCCAGACCGCAAAAGTTTCAATTTTATTCCTTCAATATCATGAATTTAAAAACTCTTTTTTTTCTTTTTTCACTATTTTTTTCGTGGACTTTAAGTTCTCAGGATTTCATTTCTCAAACATTGCAATATGATGGAAATAACAGAGAATACGAATTATATATTCCTCAGAGTTATGATGGATCAGAAAATGTCCCATTAATGTTTAACTTCCACGCAGGTAATGGAACAAGCTACAGCCAGATTTATATTTCAGACATGAGAAATTTAGCCGATGAAAATAATTTTATACTTGTTTATCCTCAAGCAATTGCAGATCCCACAGATGGGGGTTCTCTAAATTGGATGTTCAAGGGTGATTATGATCATGATGACATATATTTTGTTGAGGCCATGATTGACGAAATTGCAGGTCAATACTCGATTGATCAGTCAAGGGTTTACGCATGTGGTTACTCTCTTGGCGGTGAATTTGTTCATGAACTTTTATGCAGATTGAATAATAGAATTGCTGCTGGTGTTGCTGTCGCTAGAACAATGTTTATTGAAACTTATGAAAATTGTATTCCTGAACATCCTACTGCCGTAATGAGTATTTTAGGAACTGATGACTTTAATTCATTATATAATGGTGTTGAATTTGCTGGAGTTTTATACTATCTATCTGCTGCTGATACCCATCAGTTTTGGATTGATTATAACAACACTGATGCTGATCCAATTGAAATTGAATTACCCAATGTAAGTACAAATGATGGATCCACTGTAACAAAGAGAATTTGGGAAAATGGTGATGCTTGTGTTTCTGTTGTTGAACTGAGAGTGAATGGAGGAGATCATGATTGGCCAGGGTGGTCTGGAAATATGGATATTAATTCTGATGATGAGATATGGAATTTTGTATCCCAATATTCAATTGATGGTTTAATTGAAAATTGCGGCTTATCAAATAGTGAGTTTGATAATATTGATGAACTTATATATTTTCCAAATCCAGTTACTAATCAAATTCAAATTATTAACGATTCAAATTATAAAAATTTAATTATTGCTGATTTAAATGGAAAAACAATTATTGAATATCAAATTAATAGTGGTATCAACACACTTGATATCTCTTTTTTAAAACCTGCTTCCTATATATTAAATATTGGTGAAAAAAGTTATAAAGTAATTAAGAAATAAAAATAAAAAGATTAAGTAGTAACAATTAAATTGTTTCCTTCAATACTTGTTGAGTAGCATGGCAACGCATTTCCCCCTGTACAAGAACTATTATATGTATTCCCGTGCTGATTGCATCTAAAAATATTACCCTGAACTAACTCCCATCTATTTCTTACCCCATTGTGGGGGCAAAAATTTGTATAAGCTTGAATATGGTCATTGCTAATTCTTAAAAAAAGCATATTTAATCCGATGCTATTTCCATTCATCCAACCACCCACTGTGTTTAAATTAGAAAAATTACTGTTTGTTAAATCAATTGTAAAAACACCTTCTTGGGATGTATAGCCAATTTCCAGATTGTCAAGATCATAATTTTCATCAGAGTCATCTGATGAGCAAGATTCAATAAATGATAGACCAAAAAATGCAAATGCAACAGTTGGACAAACTTTTTTTAAAAAATCTCTTCTTGTATTTGTTATTTTATTTTTTTTCATAATTAAAAAACTCTTAAAATATTAAATCCAAAGAAAAAATCCCCAGCACTCCAATCTCCCTCTGCATCTAACAAAACAGACACGTCATCAATGGTTTGGGTATTTGAAAATAAAAGTTGAAATACATGACCTCCCGTTTCAATATCTACACCTATGCTTAAAACATCCTTGTAAGGAGATATTTTCAATCTATTAACATAATGATTGTACTCAAAGTTTAAAGACGTTCTTTTGTTAAATTTGTATCTAGATCCAAAGGAAACCGTATAGTTTTCTTTTTGTTCATATGTGATAAATAAAATTTCCCCATTTTCAAATAAAGGGATGATGTCATTATAATTTCTAATTGCAATGGAGGGAGAAATTTGAACAGAAAATTTTTCAGACAAAGCAGTGGAGAATAATAATTGAGTGAAAAATAGGGATCTTTCTGAAAAACTTACATCTTGGCCTTGTGCAAAAAAACCAGATGAATTGTAATTAAAGCTGGTATAATTTGAAATATTCAGAGGAAAGTTTGAAGACTGCTCTGAAATTTTAAACTTTAAGCTTGACGAGTATATTTTTTTTAATGATTCTCTACTGATCCCAATTTGAATGTTATCATTAAGCCCATACATTAATTCAATTTTAGTATTTGCAAAATCAAGTCCAAAGAGAGTTCTAATTCCATCTTTTACAGTTCCGAATCTGTGGGATACATACAAATACAATTCATCTTTATTTGACTGTTTGGTTGATTGATTATTAATTATTTTATGAGCTTTGAATGCAGAAATAGTAAATTCAGTATTGGTCTTATCATCAATATCATACAATAAATCAGTTTGACTAAAGCAATTTATATACATAAAAAATATAAATACTATGATTTTCTCAGTTTTGTAATCCATAGTTATAATTTAAATTAATTTTAACAACCTCATCAATTTTCATAAAAACAACTTTTGGTATTCTAACATTAAAATCACTAAGTTTTATTGAAAAGCTAGAAATTAAGTTTAAATCATTTTCGATTTTTTTTATTTTTCCAGTGGCAATAATATCTTTAGTTACTCCTTTGATGGTCAATTGCCCTTTGATGATAATATCCATGAAATTTTCATCAACCAAACCATAATCAAAAATTTCTGTTTTTCCGTCAAATATTGATCTTGTTGATAATTCAATATTTCCCTCAAAAGTTGATTTAGGATACTTGTAACTTTCTAAATAATTTTCATTAAAATGTTCTTGCATCAGTCCCAATCTAAATTCAAAATCTTTAATTTTTATTAATGCTGCAATATTCCCATTAGAAACATCAATTGCGGAAATTGAAGAAGTATTTTTTGCTTTGATCGGTTCAAAGGCAGCCTTTGAGCCATCAAATTCCGTAATTCCAGTTTTGGTATAGTATTTCTGAGCAGAAATTGTAATTGAAAAAAGTAAAAAAAAGTTAAATAAGTAAAGTTTCATAGGCAAACTTGAAATTTTCAATTTTTGTACCAAATATTTTTAATTTAGCTAAAGTTAGTAAATAAAAATTATGAATAAAGTTTTTGTAAGTGGTGGTTCAGGATACATTGCTTTGCATACAATAATACTTTTATTACAGAAAAATTACTTTGTAGTCACATCTGTGAAAGATAAAGTTAAAATTGCACTGGTTAAAAAATGTCTTAAACAGAATAATATTGATATTTCAAGAATTGAATTTTGCATCCTTGATTTACTAGACGATCAAGGATGGAATGATGCCTTGAAAGGTTGTCAGTATGTGTTTCATATGGCGTCACCAGTTGTTCCTGGGAATGTGGATAAAGATCTTGTGGTAAAGCCAGCTGTTGAGGGAATGACTAGATGCTTGAATGCCGCTATAAAAAATAAAGCTAAAAAATTTGTTTTAACATCTTCTTATGCTGCTATTTATGGAAATTCAAAAAATACATTTAGTGACAATGATTGGACTGATTTAAATAGAGAAGATCTAATGCCCTATGAGATCAGTAAAACAAAATCTGAAATAGGAATGTGGGAAATAGTCAAAAATTCTGAGTATAAAATTGAAGCATGCTCAATTAATCCTGTTTTGGTTTTAGGGCCGTCAGTATCAGGCGTAATTAGTATGTCAAATAAACAAGTTTTGTATAGGATTTTAAGCTTACCTTTTATTCCTAATATCACTGTTCCTATTGTAGGTGTGAAGGATGTTGCTAATGCTCATCTTAAGGCAATGGAAAACAAAAATAGCAATGGTAAGAGGTTTCTAATAACAGAAAAAACCGTCGATTTGATACATATAGCTAAACTGTTAAAATCTAATAATGTCAATGTCTCAACGTTAGTAGTTCCTGATTTTATAGTTAGATTGTTTTCTTTTTTTATTCCAAGTTTAAAAGCCATTGCAAAAAGACTAAACAAAAAAGAGCATTTGGAACCTAAAAATGCACAATCAATTCTTGGTTTTCACCCAAAGAGTGTTGATTTAGAGATTGTTAATTCAGTCCTGCAAATTAACTCTAAAAAATAAGTAGTATATTTGCACAGTGTTGACTTGCCTACAGGCAAGTGGTTTTACCAATGAAAGCTTTCCTTTTGGGGAGCTTTTTTTATTCTTATTTTCGAAAACGTTTTCGAAGACTTTTTGAACTACTTAATAAATGCTTAATAAAAAATTATTTTCATTGAAAATATATTAAAGAATGTTGAAAAACATTAAGAAATAGTCATTTTTAAGTTTTTGATAAAATTATACATAAATAAGCTTTAATTTTACATTAAATTGACTTCAATAAATTAACTAATGCTATGAAAAATATAGTCTCACTTTTATTTGTTTACTTTTCTTTTATCTTTTGTTTCCATGCACAAGATATTTCAGGCCTAATCACCGATGCTGAGAATGGTGAGCCATTAGCTGGTGTCAATATTGTTGTGCTGGACCAAAATGAAGGAGCTGTTTCAGATTTCGATGGTAAATTTAGCATTGAAAACTTTGAGTCAGGTTCTACACTGATTTTTAGTTACATTGGATACAAAACATTAAACTTAAAAATATCTAATGAAGATTTCCTAGACTTCAAAAATATAAATGTTTCCTTAAAGAGTGATCTCAGTGAATTAGATGAAATAGTAGTTATAGGGTATGGCTCTCAAAAACTAAGTGATATTTCTGGAGCTGTTTCAACTGTAAATAATGATGCAATTGAATCTGTAACACCTGTAAGAGTTGAAGATGCATTACAGGGTCAGGCATCAGGTGTTAATATTATTTCAAGTGGATCGCCTGGTTCTAAGCCTACGGTATTAATTAGAGGTATAACATCATACGCTGGAAATGACCCTTTGGTTGTAATTGATGGGGTTTCCGCTACTATTGATGATTTAAGTTCTGTAAATCCCAATGACATTAAAAGTGTAAATATTCTAAAGGATGCGGCTCTTGCATCAATATATGGAGTTAAAGGAGGAAGCGGTGTCATCGTTATTACCACAAAGACAGGTAATAGAAACTCTAAAACTGCATTTAATGTCTCAACATCAACTGGATTTCAAGAGGTGGTTAGAAAAATTGATGTATTAAACGCTGCAGAATATGTAGCAATTTTAAACGAAGCCAGCGTAAATTCAGGACAAGGAATTGTATTCCCTGATATTTCAGGTTATGGAATTGGAACTAATTGGCAAGATGAGATTCTAAATGATGCTCCAATTGTAAATCATTCAGTAAGTGCCTCGGGAGGAAGTGAAAACACATCTTATTATGTGTCAGCTTCCTATACTGGTCAAGAAGGGGTTGTGGGTGATGGGGACAAGTCCTTTTTTAATAGAACAAGTTTTACAACCAACATTGATACCGACTTAAATAAAAAAACTAAATTAATTGTCAATACAAATTATTCTAATATTAAGGGCAAAAGTCTACCTGAAAATGGGATCACGAGTGTTTTGTCTAATGCATTAAATTTTGATCCAACTGTAAACCCATATAAAGAGTCTGAGTTGTTATTGGGATCAAATGGAACATCGTTATTTCAAGAACATGCTTCAGCAAATGGATCTTTTGGAACAAGTGAGACTATCACTCAAGAAATTGTTAATCCACTAGCTCAAATATATTATACATACAATCAAAATAAAGTAAATAAGTTTACTGGAAAAATTGAGCTTCAATATGATTTAATTAAAGATCTTAAAGTAACCTCCAGATTTGGTTATACTTACGTTGATATTTATGATAAATCATTTGTTCCGCTTCAATTTTACGGAAGCGGTCATAATCAAACAAATTCTGAGCCTGATTTATCACCAATAGTTTCTGTAGATAGTGAAGGAAATTCCACATCCACACATAATAGGGTGACTGAGGGTCACACAAATTATTTCACATACACTTATGAGCTTTATGGAAATTATGATTTCTCTATTAATGATATCCATAACTTTCAAACAGTTGCAGGATTCTCCATAGGGGAAAGCAAGGGCGGTAACATTTCCGCTACCAATGAAGATGTTCCATTTAATTCATGGTCCTATGCTGATGTCAGTGCCGCTACCGGAAATGCGCTTCAGCAAACTTCTGGTTCCTGGCAGTATGTAAACAGAAACTTATCCTACTTTTCAAGACTTCTATATGACTATGATGAAAAATATTATGCTTCATTAACTGCAAGAATTGACGGATCAACATCTTTTGGTAGTAATAATAAATTTGGATTTTTCCCGTCAGCTTCTTTTGGTTGGGTTGTTTCCAAAGAAGAATTTTTTGAAAAACTTCCCATTGACTTTCTTAAATTGAGAGCTAGTTATGGTTCCCTTGGAAATGATAATATTAGCCCACAATTTGCTTTAATTTCCACTTTTCCAAGTTATGTATTAAACGGAAATATTATTTCAGGATCATCACTTGGATCAATTCCAAATGATGATGTTTCATGGGAAAATCAGGTGCAGACTAATATTGGAGTTGACACAAGATTTTTTGGAAATAAACTGTCATTAACTTTAGATTATTTTCAAAAAACGGTTGATGATTTGTTGTTTAGCCCGAACTTATCTCTATATCTAGGTACTCCATCTTTTCCAACCACAAATATTGGTAGCACTAAAAGTTCTGGAATTGATGCAAATATTTCATTTAATACAAATATTGCCTCTTTATCAGTTTCTTCTAATTTAAACTTTACAACTGCTAAAAATGAGGTGGTATCAATTAATAACGGAGATAAATATATTTGGGGAGCAGGTTACGGCATTCCTTACAGACCAATTGTAAGATTTGAAGAAGGGTTTTCACCTGGATATTTTTACGGTTATGTCACAGACGGATTATTTCAAAACCAGACTGAAATTGATAATCACGCATCACAAACTACAAATGGCACTTTCCCTGGGGATATAAGATTTGTAGATCTCAATAATGATGGAATAATAAATGACTCCGACAGGACAAAAATTGGAGATCCTTTTCCAGACTTTACAATAGGTTGGAATTTAAATTTAGATTATAAATCTTTTGACTTAAGTATCTTTACATATGCGTCGGTTGGGAATGATATATATAGAGCCTATGAAAGGAATTTAAGCTATACCAACAGATTTGCTTCAGTATTAGACAGATGGACTGGAGCTGGAACAAGTTTTGAGGAACCTAGAGTAACTTTTGTTGATTCTAACAATAACAATCGCGCTTCTGACAGATATATTGAGGATGGTAGCTATTTGAGAATAAAGAATATTCAATTTGGATATTCAATACCAGTTTCAGTCGCCGAAAAATTAGGATTTAGTCAAATCAGGGCCTACATGCAGATTAAAAATGCATTAACATTAACAGAATACTCTGGATATGATCCAGAAATTTCCGTAGGGGGTGTTCTTAATACAGGAATAGATTACGGAACATATCCTCAACCAAGGATTTGGTCTTTAGGAATGAATTTCAAATTTTAAATAATACATAATGAATAATTTTAAAAATATTTTTGTTTATAGTTTACTTATTTTAAGCCTTAATAATTGTACTGATCATGTGGATTATGAGGCAATCGAAAATTATGCAATAACCGCTGAAGTATATTTTCAGCAAGAGTCAGATTATGAGGCTGCACTTGTAGGAACGTATGATCCATTACAGTGGATGTTTTTCAACATACAAATAGGTGCAATTGCATCAGATTTATCCTTATGTGGTGGAGAAAGTGCCACTGATTATTTAGGTCTTCAGGAAATTAATAGTATGACGCATTATCCTGAAAATGATGTATTATCAAATGTTTGGAGATGGTTGTATGAAGGGGTTAATAGGGCAAATTACATGGAAGAAAATAAATCAAATATTGAATTTGATGGAAAAGAATCAATGTATGGTGAAGTCTACTTTTTACGTGCTTACTACTATTTTCAACTTGTGAAATTTTTTGGTGACGTTCCGCTTTTTACAGATGCTAGATTGACAGCTGGAGATTCAGGAAGTTTATCAAGAACAGCTGCCAGCCTTGTTTATGAGCAAATAGAATCAGATTTACAAAATGCAATTTCAGTCTTACCTGCATCACAATCAGAACAAGGACGAGTAAACAAGTTTACTGCATATGCTTTATTGGGAAAGGTTTTATTATATCAAGAAAAATTTGCAGAGTCAGCTCAGGCTTTTGATCAAGTCATTGGTGTCTATTCATTAGTGTCTGACTATGGCAGTCAATTTTTAAGATTTGGAGAAAATGGACCAGAATCAGTATTCGAAATTCAATATACAAATCAATCAAACTGGTATGATTGGAATTGTATTCAATGTAGCGAAGGAAATTATGGTATTATAATGAATGGACCTAGAGGTTGGTCAGGTCCAGAATATGCTCAAGGTTGGAGTTTTAATGTACCTACTGAAGAATTTTTTAATTCCTTTGCTGATGGTGATACTAGAAGAGATGCAACAATTTTAGATATTCAAGCATTTGCTGATCAGACAGGATCATCATACACAGAGGGATATGATCATACAGGGTATTTCAATAATAAATATATTCCACGTGCGGGTGAGTCTGGAGGACAAATAGAATTAAATTACTTGACAAATTACAGGATAATCAGATATTCTGATGTTTTATTGATGGCTGCGGAAGCATTAAACAGAGGTCAAATTGATGATGCAACTGCTCTCCAGTATCTAAATCAAGTTAGAGAAAGGGCATTTGGAAGTAGTGACAACAATTTAAATATCTCAGGATCCGCTTTAACCGATGCGATATGGCTTGAAAGAAAATATGAATTAGCTCTTGAGGGACATAGATTTTTTGACTTAGTTAGAACTGGTCAAGCAGCATCAACAATTCCAGGATTCATTGCTGGTAAGCATGAAGTTTTTCCTATTCCGCAGCAAGAAATTGATATTTCAGGCCTAGAACAAAACCCTAGTTACTAAATAATAGATATAAAAATGAAAAAAACAGTATACTTAATTAAAACTTTACTTTTCTTGTTACTACTCATTGGGTGTGTTGAGGAAAAAAATGAAAATTATGATTTCATACAGACAATAAGTGACCCACAGAATATAAGCGCTGAAATATATGTGGATGAAAATACAGGAACTGTTTCAGTTACACCAATGGGTGAGGGTGTAGTTTTATATGAGATTAATTTTGGAGAGGATTCCGCTGAAATTGAATCTGTAGATCCTGGAGAAAGTATTGATCATTCTTACTTAATTGAGGGAATTTATACCATAACCATTTCAGGGTTTGGCTTAAACGGGTCAGTTGTACAGGCTAGTTATGAGGTAGATATACCATTTATTGTTCCTGAAAGTTTAGTCATACAAAATTTTGAGGATGAAGTTTCTTTAAGCACTTTTTCCTTTGGTGGAGCAAGTTCGGGAATAATTGTTGCAAACCCAGATCCTTCTGGTGAAAACACAACCGAAAATGTTCTTGAGTTTAGCAAGGCTGAGGGAGCTGAGGTTTGGGCTGGTATGGGATTTACTATTGATGTTTTAGAATTTAATGACCAAACTAGTTTTCAATTAAAATCCTATTCTCCTGAAGTTGGAAAAGTAATTAAAGTTAAACTTGAAACTGTTCAAGGAAATATTGCTGGATTAACTCATGAAGTTGATGTTGTAACAACTGTTGCTAATGAGTGGGAAACATTAGTTTATGATTTTTCTGCGGCACCTGATCTAGAATATGTTTCATTTATAGTATTTTACGATTTTGGAAATACAGCTGGAGGAACTTACAGGCTTGATGAAATTCAATTAATTGATTAATATTAAAATTATGAGAAGATTAAAATTTTTATTTTTATCCATACTAATAGTTAGTTTTTTTGGATGTGAACAGGATGATTATGAGTTTGGAGATATTCAAAGTCCAACTAATTTAGTTATTACAGCTGATATACAGGGTGCTGATGACGATAATCCATTTGGTGATGGAAGTGGGTATGTAACATTTACAGCTGTTGCTGATGGTGCGATTTCTTACAAATTCACAATTTCAGGTGTAGAATATTTAGCCTCCGGTGGAATACTGACGCACAGATTTACAACAATTGGCACTTATACATATGATGTAGAGGTTTTAGCCTCAGGAACAGCAGGAATCATGTCTAATGGAGCTATTTCTGTTGAGGTTTTATATTCTTTTGAACCACCTGCAGAGCTTTTAGAAGATTTAACCAGTGGTAGTTGGAGAGTAATGGCCGAGGCCCCAGGGCATTTAGGGGTTCACGCAGCAAACACATTTCATGATGGAGTGAATACCTTTCCTCTTTGGTACAGCGCTGCCCCCTTTGATAAATCTGAAACGGGAATGTACGATGATAGAATAACTTTTAATTCTGACGGTACTATGGATTATGAAGCTTTTGATTATATTTTTGGAAAAGATGTGCCCTTGGAAGAAGATTTTTCTGGAAACCAGGGTTTAGAAGCTGTTGATGGTGAACACCCTTTTTATCCAATTGAAGATTTTACATCAAACTGGTCAATTTCTGAAGCTGATGGTTATTTGGTAATTAACTTTACTGGAAATGGTTTTGCTGGTTTTTATGTTGGTGGAAGTCATTCATATACTATTACATATCAATCATCAACTGAGATGTATTTAAAGACCATTGGGTTTGATAATAATGCCTGGTATATAAAGTTGACAAATCAGTAATTTTTTATAAATTGTTTGGTTTACTTTATATTTAATCTTGCTCATATTTTATATTTGCACTTATTCAGTATGAAATATATTATCACAACTATATACACTCTATTAATTTTGATGTCATGTTCTTCAGATTCCTCAAATGATGAAAATGGGCAATCAAATACACCTGACCCTATTTATCCATCTGATTTAACATTAGATATTACAATTGTTGGGCAGTCATCTGATTTCCCTAATGGTGATGGATCAGGGGATATTATTTGTTTTGCAACTGCAACAGATGCAATAAACTATGAATTTAGGTTTGGGGCAGGCAATGTAATTGAATCTCCAAATGGACAGGTTCAATTTTCTTATTCAGAGCCTGGCTTACAATCTCGAACAGTTTATGTTTATGCCTATTCTGTTACGGGTGATTATGTAAGTACCTCTACCTCATTTGATTTATATGTAAATGACCAAGATCAATCTACTGCTACTTGGTCTGAGGAATTTAATTATACTGGATCGATAAATGGAAATATCTGGACAGCTGAAATCGGTAATGGAAATAATGGTTGGGGTAACGGAGAATCTCAATTTTACACAGCAGATCCAGAAAATGTAAGAGTTGAAGACGGTGTATTGAAGATTACTGCCAAAAGAGAAAACTTTGCCGGTTATAATTTCACATCCTCAAGAATAATTAGTAGAGATAAATACGAATTTAAATACGGAAGAGTTGACATAAGAGCTAAATTACCAACAGGTGTTGGTACATGGCCTGCATTATGGATGCTTGGAGCCAATTACAGTGAAGTGGGATGGCCTGAATGTGGAGAGATTGATATAATGGAGCATTGGGGCCACGATCCAACAGTTATTGCTGGCTCAATTCACACACCTATGAGTCATGGAGATACTTGGACTGATGGACATACAATTGTTAATGACTATGATCAAGAATTTCATATTTATTCTATTGATTGGAATCAAAACAGGATACAGTTTTTTGTTGATGATGTATTGTATTATACATATAATCCAAGTCCAAAAAATGATGAAAACTGGCCTTTTGATCAAGATGCATTTTTCATTATTAATGTAGCCATGGGCGGTCATTGGTTTGACATAGATCCAAATTTTGTAGAGTCAACTATGGAAGTTGATTATATTAGAGTTTACCAATAAATTAAACATTATGAAAAAAATATTTTACCTTTTACTTTCCACCTTAGTAATATCAGCTTGCACAAATGCCAACCCAGAAGATAAAGAAAAAGAAAAATTTATCGATAATTTGATGTCAAAAATGACATTAGAGGAAAAGGCTGGTCAGATGAATCAATACAACGGCTTTTGGGATGCTACAGGCCCCATGCCTGAAGGAGATTACCAAAAAAAGAGGTATGAAGAATTAAAAAACGGACAGGTAGGGTCTATGTTAAATGTTATCGGTGTTGATCAAATTCGTGCACTTCAAAAAATTGCGGTTGAAGAAACTAGACTTGGTATTCCACTGATTTTTGGACATGATGTTATTCATGGATATAAAACAATTTTCCCAATACCACTTGCGGAGTCATGCAGTTGGGATTTGGAACTTATGCAAAAATCTGCCAGAGTAGCAGCAACTGAGGCAAGTGCAGATGGATTACACTGGACATTTGCTCCTATGGTTGATATTTCTAGAGATGCAAGATGGGGAAGAGTTATGGAAGGGGCAGGTGAAGATCCATTTTTGGGAAGTCTAGTTGCTAAAGCTAGAGTTTCTGGCTTTCAAGGAGAAAATCTTTCTGACACAAACACAATTATAGGATGTGCAAAGCATTTTGCAGGATATGGTTTTTCTGAGGCGGGAAGAGATTATAATACAGCGGATTTCAATGAGTATACTTTACACAATTCCATCATGCCACCTTTTAAAGCTGCAGTTGATGCGGGTGTAAGAACTTTTATGAATTCTTTTAACACCATTGATGAAATTCCAGCAACTGGTCACACAAATATTCAGAGAGATGTATTGAAAGGTGATTGGGATTTTGACGGTTTTATCGTTTCTGATTGGGGGTCAATTGAACAAATGATACCACATGGATTTGCCAGGGATGGTGAGCATGCAGCTGAATTAGCTGTTAATGCAGGATCTGATATGGATATGGAATCAAGTTTATACGTTAGTAAACTTGTTGATCTTGTTAAAAATGGTAAAGTGAAAATTGAGACAATTAATGATGCAGTAAGAAGAATATTAAGGGTAAAATATGAACTTGGTCTTTTTGACGACCCATATAAATATTGTAATAACGAAAGATCAAAAAAAGAACTAGCATCAGAAGAAAATATGAAAGTTGCGTTAGAGGCTGGAATGAAATCAATTGTACTTTTAAAAAATGATAAATCCTTATTACCACTTGAAAAAAATGGAAATAAAATTGCTTTAATTGGTCCTTTAGCAACTGACAAAAATAGTCCATTAGGAAATTGGAGATCTCAGGCTGTGTATAATTCAGCATCCTCTGTTCTTGAGGGAATGAAAAATAATTCTGAAAATAAAATTTCTTTTGCGAAGGGATTAGACTTGTATTATGGTCAAACTAATTTTCATAATAGAGTAAAAGTTAATTATGACGATAGGTCTGGTTTTGAAAAAGCAAAATTAATTGCCTCTAAATCAGATGTAGTTGTAATGGTTCTTGGGGAAGAAGGACATCAATCTGGTGAAGGTAGAAGTAGAACAAATATTGGCTTGCCTGGACTACAACTTGAATTATTGAAAGAAATTCATAAGGTGAATAAAAATATAGTGTTAGTAGTTATGAGTGGAAGACCTCTTGATTTGACTTGGGAGGATAAACATATCCCATCCATACTTCAAGCCTGGCAGTTAGGTTCAAAATCTGGAGATGCGATAGCAAATGTATTATTTGGTGATTATAATCCTTCAGGAAAGCTAACTATGTCATTTCCAAGAAATGTAGGACAAGTTCCGGTATATTATAACTTTAAGAATACAGGAAGGCCCAGCACTTCAATTGAACAGGTAACAAATTCAGGCTATGCTGATGTTGAAAATAGCCCACTATACTCTTTTGGATATGGATTAAGTTACACTAGTTTTTCATATTCTAACTTATCAATTGATAATGATAACATGAACAAAACTTCATCTATTAAAGCATCAATTGAATTAAGTAACACTGGATCAAGAAAGGGGAAAGAAGTAGTTCAATTATACATTAGAGATGTAGTAGGAAGTATTGCGAGACCAATGAAAGAACTAAAAGGATTTAAACTTATCGAACTAAATCCAGGAGAATCAACTACTGTTGAATTTGAAATTGATAACTCTTTACTTGAGTTTTACACCTACAATAAAAAATGGGAGTCTGAGCCAGGAAATTTTCAATTGTTTATTGGAGGAAATTCTAACGTTTCCGAATACAAAGAATTTAACTTAACAGATTAATGATAACTTTAAAAGAACTTGCTAAAGAACTTAATGTTTCAGTATCTACTGTTTCTAAGGCGCTAAATGATAGTCCAGAAATTAGTCAGCAAACAATAGAAAAGGTAAAAAAACTAGCTAGCGAAAGGAATTATAGCCCTAATAAAATAGCGTTGAGCCTAAAAAATAATAGGACTTTGACTATTGGAGTGGTCATTCCTGATATATTAAATAGGTTCTACTCCACCGTGCTAAATGGTATTCAAGAATCAGCTGACCGGCACGGATATGATATCATAACTTTTTCCACAAAAGAGTCCTTGGTAAAAGAAATGGATAGTTTACAGATTTTTTCTAGGGGTACTGTAGATGGTATTATTATCGCAATTTCAGAAGAGACAATCAATAAAAATTATTTTAATCACCTCAAGGAGTTTTCTTTAAAAAATATTCCACTAGTGATGTTTGACAGAGTTACTGATAAAATAAATTGTGATAAAGTAATAATTGATGATTTCCAAACTATCTATAATGAGGTTGAAAATTTATATAAGCAAGGCAGAAGAAAAATTGGATTTATCTCTACCATTCATGACTTAAATGTTGGTAAATTTAGAGCAAATGGATTCAGAAAAGCTTCTTTTGATCTTTATGGATTTTTTGATAAAAATCTGATACTTAAGATTAGTAAATCAGATGATAAACATGTAAAAATCAAAAATTTTATCAAAAAGACCGGAGTAGATTCGGTAATTTCAGCAGACATTATTTGTGGAGTAATAACTATAAATATTGCAAGAAGTTTAGGCTTAAATATACCCCGTCAACTTGCTGTTGTAGGATTTGGAGATAAAACAATTTCTGACTATTCAACTCCAAGATTATCAGTAATTGAGCAAAATGGCAATCAAATTGGTTCTAGATCTGTTGACCTACTGGTGGACAGAATGAACTCTAAGTGGTTTGGATTGAATAAAAATTTAAATGTATTTTCAACAGAAATAATCCCCACAAATTCAATTCCTGGAGAATCAAAAGATAACACTTAGATTGTCTAAAAAAAGTTTTATATATATTACTAAATAGATTACTGTAATCAAGCTTTTGGTGAAGCCCGAAATAATAAAACCTAGAAAAACTCCAAATGCAGACTTTAAAGATTTTTTAAAATTTTTGTTTAAAATCATTTCGCCTGTAATAGCACCAATTAAAGCTCCAATAAAAATTCCAAAGGGAGCAAAAAATAAACCCAAAATTATTCCAATTGATGCTCCAATAATTCCATATTTACTTGCCCCAAATCTTTTTGAAGTATAAATAGGAAGTATATAATCTAAAATAAATATTCCAACAGCAATAATTAGACAAATTATAATAAGTTTACCGCTAACCTCAACACCCTCTACATTGCTGAAAATAAATAATCCAACCCATGAACTTAATGGCCCTGGTAAAACAGGCACAATACTTCCAATTATTCCAATTATCATCAAGGTGAAAGAAATGATAAGTAAAAATATATCCATTTTGAATTTAAAATTCTTTAAATAAATCAATTAACTTTATGAAAATATTGAATTATTATTTAAGTGAATAAAGTTTTTTGTTTATTTTTTCTCATCATTTTTTTTTCATGTGAATTTGAAATTCAAAAGAAGATTTCTGCTGATAAATTTCTTGAGGAAGAACTTAAAACAATTGATTGGAGCTCAGTTGATAAACTACCTTTACTTGAAAGCTGTTTAAATTCTAATTTAGATAATAAAAAATGTTTCGTTTCTTATTTTTCAAGTCAGTTGAAAAAAAATTTAGCAAATAATGATTTTGTTCTAAATAGAACTCTGATTGATACTATATACTTTAATTTGAAAATTGATAAAATAGGAAATGTTTCATATGAAAAAATTCAAATTAATGAGGATTTAAATAAATATCAAAACGCAATTGAAACGGCTTTAAATGTTACAATTAAAAATCTACCAAAAGTATACCCAGCAATCAAAAGAGGACAGCCAGTTGATGTAGAATTTAATTTTCCTTTATTAATATCAACCGAAAATCAATGAATGAAAAAATTATTTTAGGGATTGACCCAGGAACAACAATAATGGGCTTTGGATTAATAAAAGTAAAAGATAAAAAAATGTCCTTAATACTTATGAATGAGCTTAATCTTACAAAATATAAAGATCACTATCTTAAATTGAAATTAATATTCGAAAGAACTATTTCATTGATTGAGTCCTATAACCCAGATGAAATAGCTATTGAAGCACCTTTTTTTGGAAAAAATATTCAAAGTATGCTTAAGTTAGGAAGAGCTCAAGGTGTAGCAATGGCTGCTGGACTTACAAGAGAAATTCCGATTCAGGAATATTCACCAAAAAAAATAAAAATGTCTATTACTGGAAACGGAAATGCAAGTAAAGAGCAGGTTGCAAAAATGTTACAAAGTCTTCTCAAGATCGAAAAACTTCCAAAAAATTTAGATTCAACTGATGGATTGGCTGCAGCAGTTTGTCATTTTTATAATTCACAAAGCAGTTTTGGTGAAAAAAAATATTCTGGGTGGGCTAGTTTTGTGAAAAATAACCAGCAAAAAATTAGATAGCTATCGCCAGTATATACATTCATATTCCATTTTGCTCAAAAGCATGTCATTATTGTGATTATCACTTTTCCACTTCATTGAAATTAAAAAGTAAATTGATAAATTCTATTGTAAAAGAAATAGGATTAAGAAAAAATGAAATTAAAACAAAAATTGAATCGATTTATTTTGGTGGAGGAACTCCATCTCTTTTATGTAAAGAGGATATTAATTTAATATTATCAAAAATTTATAATTCGTTCAATATTTCAATTGATGCTGAGTGTACCTTAGAATGTAATCCAGAAAACGTAAATAGTAATATCATTAATGATTGGAAAAATCTCGGAATAAACAGAATTAGTTTAGGAATTCAATCATTCAATGATAAATCTTTGCAGTTGATGAATAGATCACATGATTCATCAAAAGCATTTTCTTCATTGCAACTGTTAAAGAATAATTTTAAAAATTTTTCTGTTGATTTGATTTATGGAATACCTCATTCAAAATTAGATGACTGGAAACAAGCTTTGAAGATTGTAACTGATTTAGAAGTTCCACATATTTCAGCATATGTTCTTACAGTAGAGCCAAAAACTGCTTTGATAAAAATGATTGAAAAAAATCAAATAAAAGGAGTTGACGAAAAAAATCAAAGAGACCAGCATATGTTTGCCTATGAGTTTTTAACTAAAAATGGATACGAGAATTATGAATTTTCAAGTTTTTCAAAACCTGGGTTTCAATGTAAAAATAATGTTACATATTGGACCAGAAATCAATACATTGGCTTTGGACCATCAGCTCACTCATTTAATGGGACTGAAAGAAAATGGAACGTTAGCAATAATAGTATTTACATGAAAAAAATAAATGCTAATATTTTACCATTAGAATCAGAAACTTTAACTCAAAATAATATTTTTAATGAAATGATAATGGTTGGTTTGAGAAGATCATCAGGTATTAAAATGTCAGAAATTGAATCAACTCTGGGTGTCTCATATATTAATTATTTAAATCAAGAAATTAAGCCAAAATTAGAGGCAGGAATATTGTTTAAAAAACACAATAGGATAACCGTGAAAAAAAACTTCAAATTTGTAACTGATGGCATTGCATCTGAACTTTTTATTACGAGTTAGTTAATTTGATTTTTCTCTAAAGAATATAAAAAAGTATTGTTTATATTTGCTTTCAATTTTGCGGGCGTGGTGGAATTGGTAGACACGCTAGACTTAGGATCTAGTGCCGCAAGGTGTGAGAGTTCGAGTCTCTCCGCCCGCACAAATCTTTCTCAAATCAATGAACACTGTTGATGATTTACTTGAACTTCTAAAACTAAAAAAAAAAGAAGATCATTTTCTTGGAACAAGTAAAACTATAGGCAGTAATAGTGTTTTTGGAGGTCAAGTTTTAGCCCAGTCACTATATGCAGCATATAATAGTATCAGTAATAATAGAATATTACATTCTCTTCACTCTTATTTTTTGGAGCGAGGAGATTTAGAAACCCCAATAAAGTATTACGTAGATCAAATTAGAGACGGAGGTAGTTTTTCAACCAGAAGAGTTACCGCTAAACAAAAGGACAAGACTATTTTTATTTTAGCTGCATCTTTTCAAAAAAAAGAGTCTGGTCATAAATTTTATAAAAAGATTAATGAAAAAATTAAACAACCGGAGGATCTTTTGAGTACCATGCAGCTAAAAAAAAAGTATGGTTTATTTATGTCTAAAAAATTAAAAAGTTTCTTAAGTGTAGAAAGACCAGTAGAATTTAAGCCAATTCAAAGAACCAACCCAATTTTAAAAAAAAATATTCCACCAAAATTGGATGTATGGTTTAGAATTAAAGGGGAAATTCCATCCATGACATTAGACGTGAAACAGCAAATTTTAACTTACGTTTCAGATTATAATATTTTATCCACAACTCTATTTCCCCATTTGACGAAAGCTGATTTCTCAAACACGATCATGGCAAGCTTGGACCATTCAATGTATTTTTACAGAGATTTTGACTTTTCTGATTGGTTACTTTATCGAATTGAAAGTCCAAATACCTCAAATGCAAGAGGTATGTCAATAGGCCACGTATATACAAGGGATGGAGTTTTAATCGCAACTGCCGTTCAAGAAGGATTGATAAGACCTTTAAAAAAATAAACTATATTAGAATATGGAGCTTGATAAATTTGTTTGTAAAAGTTATAGGAATCATGATAATTCATTAAAATTTTCATGGTCCTCCCCAAGTAATATAGCGCTAGTGAAATATTGGGGTAAAAATATGGATCAAACTCCAAAAAACTCTTCAATTAGTTTTACCCTAAGTAATTGTAACACAAAAACTAGCATTGTATTTTCTAAAAGTGAAAAAAAATTGAATATTGTAGATTTTACTATTTCTTATGATGGGGATATTAAAAATGATTTCAGACCTAAAATCGAAAAATTTTTTGCGGCTATCGTTAAATATTGCCCTTATTTATTACATTATCATCTTGAAATCAACACAAAAAATACTTTTCCTCATAGCAGTGGAATTGCCTCTTCAGCTAGTGGAATGAGTGCCTTATCATTGTGTTTAATGAGTTTCGAAAAAGAAATAAGTGAAGAAGAATTTTCTAGTGATTTCTTTTTTTTAAAAGCGTCTTTTTTATCTAGAATTGGGTCAGGAAGTGCATGTAGAAGTATCTACGGTGGCTTTAATATATGGGGGAAACATAAAGATTTTGAACAAAGTTCTGACTTATTTTCACTGCAAATTAATCAATCTATTTCTCCAAAATTTGGAAATTATCAAGATACTATTTTGCTCGTGGATGAAAACCAAAAAGACGTTTCAAGTTCAGCTGGTCATAGCTTGATGGATAATCACCCATTTTCAATAGACAGGTATGCGATTGCAAATAAAAACACATCTGCTTTAAAAATTATTTTAGAGAATGGAGATTTATTTGGTTTTTGTGATCTTGTAGAGAAAGAAGCTCTGATGCTTCATTCACTAATGATGTCTAGTAGCCCGTCATATGTTTTAATGAAACCTCAAACTTTAGAAATTATGAATGAAATTAAAACATTTAGAAATATGAATAATGTTCCCGTTTGCTTCACTTTAGATGCAGGGGCTAACGTGCATGTTTTATACCCAGAAAAAGATTCTAAATCTGTCACAGATTTTATCAATGCAAAACTTTCAAAATATTGTTTTCAAGGAAAATTCATTACGGATCATGTAGGTAAAGGTCCTGTGATAATCTAAATTTGTATATTTGATCATATGAAAGGTCCATTATTTTATTCAAAAATTCTACTTTTTGGTGAGTATGGAATCATTGAAGATTCCAAAGGTTTATCTATACCATATAATTTTTTTAATGGTGCTTTAAAGTTCTCAAAAGTCGAGACAAAAGACTCAAAAAAATCTAATAAAATTTTACTTCAATTTCATAAATATCTGTCTGGAATTCCTGACATAGATTTAGAACTTAACAAATTTGAAAAGGATCTTAGTAAGGGAATATTTTTTGATTCTTCCATTCCTCAGGGCTATGGGGTTGGAAGTAGTGGCGCTATTGTTGCAGCAGTTTATGATAAGTATGCAAAGGGTAGGATTAAAATTTCTGAAAATTTAAACAGAAATAAATTGGTGGATTTAAGAAATATTTTTTCTAAAATGGAGTCCTTCTTTCACGGAAAATCCTCTGGACTTGATCCTTTGAATAGTTATTTGAGTATTCCAATTTTAATTGAATCAAAAAATAAGATTGATGTCACTGGGATCCCGATTGAGAAAGTAAACGGTAAGGGTGCTATATTTCTATTAGACAGTGGCCAAATGGGTTCAACCGCTACAATGGTGGAAATTTTTATGAAAAAAATGAAAGATGAAGGTTTCCGTAAAATGTTAAATGCAAAGTTTATTAAATATACAAACAGTTGTGTTGATTCTTTTTTAAAAGGAGATTTGAAAAATTTATTTAAAAACACAAAAATTCTTTCTGGAATTGTTTTTGAAAACTTCAAACCGATGATTCCTAATAAATTTCATAAAATTTGGAAAACTGGAATTGAAAGTGGTTCTTACTTCTTAAAACTTTGTGGATCCGGAGGTGGTGGTTATATTCTTGGTTTTGCACCAAATATTGAAAAGGCAAAAAAAGATCTGAGTGGATATAATTTAGAGGTAGTTTACAGATTTTAGTTATGTCATCGTCAGATAAAAATAGTTTGACGTTAACAAAAATTTTGGGTGCTTTTTATGTGGTTAGGATTCATAATATTTTTCTTCTTCTTTTAGCACAATATTTAACTTCAATATTTATTTTAAGTGGTTCTAAAAGCTGGAAAATAATTTTTGATAAGAACTTATTTTTAGTAATCCTATGTTCTACTATCTGTATCATTTCAGGATTTATCATCAATGATTATTATGATACAAAAAAAGATAGTATTAATACTCCAATTAAATTTAAGCTAGGGGAATCCATTAACGATAAGACAAAGCTTTTTCTTTATTTTTTTCTCAATTTACTTGTTGTTCTAGTTTCCTCATTAATTTCCATGAGAGCAATAGTATTCTTTAGTATTTATATTTTTTTTATTTGGTTTTATTCCCACAAATTAAGAAAGTTAGTTTTCGTTGGAAATTTATTCTACTCAATTTTAACAATCACTCCTTTTTTTGCGATACTACTTTACTTTAAGAAAATTGAATTCATAATAATAGCCTATGCATTATTTTTGTTTTTTATTCTTTTGCTGAAGGATATTGTAAAAGACATGAAAAATATCAAAGGGGATTTTTCAGCAAATCATAAAACTATCCCAGTTGTGTTCGGAGAGTCTTTTGCCAAAACATTGATATCAATGCTTTCTATAATAAATATTTTTTTAATTCTTAATCTATTTTTTAATTTTAATACTGGTTTTATGTATTGTTTTTATCTCTTGGCCTTGGCTATCATACTATATTTTATGTATAAGCTCTATTCTTCAAAATCTACAGCCCAATACCTATTTCTTCACAATTTATTAAGGCTTTTGATTGCCATTGGGGTGTTTTCAATTGTATTGCACTAGCACAACTTAGTCGGCATTATAATGTAAATAAGTATTGAACTATATTTTACTTTTTTTAAATCCTTTCGTATGTTTTTTGAACAAACAAGATTGAGCCGTCAGAGCTAGGGTAATCGTAACTGACATTTATTATATTTCCATTGACTTGAAAATCGATTGTTAATTGTAAGCTAGTATCTGTATCATTAACCTCTCCACCACAAAAATTTATATCACTTATTTGATTAATTATTACAGTAGAACCAGAATCATATAAAACATTCCAAGTCTCTGAGCTGTATATACTACACGAGTTAAATCCGCAAGATATACTGTCATTGAAATCATTTATAAGTAGAAGTGTTGGAGAAACAACTATAGTAGATTTAAGTTGACACTCTGATAAATTTAAATCAAAACCATCTTGTGACTCAGAGACTAAACGCCATGTTCCGATAAATTCATTAAATACATAGTTGTTATCCGGAATTGTTTTAGTACCCTTCCAAGTGCCATAATCTGCAGGAGTAGAGGTGTTATTAACAAAAATTCCAGAGGCTTCATTTCCATACATAACTCCGCTAAAGATTGCTCCGTCTGTCGTATCTCCAGTCGTTAGTGATGTATCACCATCAGATGTAACAGGACCTGAAAAAGAATTTATTTCGATACCTTCCGAGCTCATATACTCACCACTAAAATTATTCTGAATGACTGCCCCCTGCCAAGTTCCTGAACTTAATCCGTCTTCATCAATTGTTTCGTTATAAACTCCAGACCACTCTCCGCTAAATGGATTTTCTAAATTATTATAGTTGTCTTCATTATCTCCGCCGCTACAGGCAATAATCATAAGTGTTAGAGCTATTAAAAGGATTTTTTTCATAAAAAAAGTTTTAAAATCAAAAAATTTATTCAAAAATAAAAATTTATTTTTGAGTATAAATTGTACTCAAGGTGGGAATCGAACCCACACTCTTAAAAAGAACTGGATTTTGAATCCAGCGCGTCTACCAATTCCGCCACTTGAGCGAGCGTGCTAAAGTAAAAAAATAATCAGAATTAAACCTAGTCGTTAAATTAAAATTTCTATTTTTGCATCCTACAGATGAGGATTTATAAATACTTAACTATCAATATAATAAAGTGGCAGTAGTAAACTTAAAAGCTAAAATTTTTAACTGCACCAATAGCATTGACCTAGCTAAAAAAATTTCTAAGTCTTTTGGAACTGGTCTTGGAAATATTACCATTTCGAGATATTCAGATGGTGAATTTCAGCCATCTTATGAAGAAACTATTAGGGGCACTAGAATATTTATAATTGGATCTACTAATCCAAGCTCAGAAAATTTAATGGAATTACTTCTTATGATTGATGCTGCAAAAAGAGCTTCAGCGAGACATATTACAGCTGTTATTCCTTACTTTGGATGGGCTAGGCAAGATAGAAAAGATAAACCTAGAGTCCCAATTGCTGCAAAAATGATTGCAAAAATGATCGAGTCAGCAGGAGCTACTAGGTTAATTACAATGGATTTACACGCAGATCAAATACAAGGGTTTTTCCAAATCCCTGTAGATCATTTGTATGCATCGACCATATTTATCCCATACGTATTAAGTTTAAAGTTAGATAACTTATGTATTGCTTCACCTGATATGGGTGGTTCTAAACGAGCTTATGCATATGCCAAAAACTTGAGTTCTGACGTGGTTATTTGTTACAAACAAAGATCCAAAGCAAATGTTATCTCTCATATGGAATTAATTGGAGATGTAAAAGGTAAGAATATCGTTCTTGTTGATGATATGGTAGATACTGCGGGAACTTTGACAAAAGCAGCTGATTTACTGATTGAAAAAGGAGCTATTTCAGTCAGAGCAATTTGCACACACGCGATACTTTCTGGAGATGCATACCAAAAAATTGAACGGTCAAAACTTGAAGAACTAATTGTTACAGATTCTGTTCCTAAAATAAAACCACATTCTAAAATAAAAATATTATCTTGCGCCGATTTATTTTCTGATGTTATGAAAAGAGTTCATAACAATAAGTCAATAAGTTCAAATTTTATAATGTAAATTAAAAATAATGAAATCAATTACAATCAATGGATCTAAAAGAGAAAGCGTTGGTAAATCTTCATCAAGATTACTGCGTAATGCTGGACAGGTTCCTTGCGTTTTATACGGAGGAGAAGGGCCAATACATTTCTCAGCACCAGAATTGGCATTTTCAAAACTAGTATATACAGCAAACGCTTATACAGTTGTAATTGCCTTTGGAGAAAAAGAATCTTATAATGCAGTATTACAGGATATTCAATTTCATCCAGTTTCTGATAAAATATTACACATAGACTTTTATCAATTATTTGATGATAAAAAAATATCAATGGATATTCCTGTTAAATTAAATGGGAACGCAATTGGCGTTAGGTTAGGGGGTAATCTTCAAAGAAATAAAAGAAAGCTTAGAATTAAAGCATTACCAACAAATCTTCCTGACAATATAGAAATTGATATTTCTGAGTTAAATATCGGAGATAAAGTTTATATAACCGAATTGTTTAATGAAAACTATGAGTTTTTACACCCTGATAACACTGTTGTTTGTCAGGTGAGAAGAGCAAGAGCTGCATTAGTTGTTGAAACTGAAGAAGGGGAAGGTGAAGAGGGCGAAGAAGGGGCAGAAGAAGGCTCTGAGGAAACTTCTAAACAGTCTGAAAGCGCTGAAGGAAAAGAATCTTCAGAAGCTAAAGAAGATAAGCCTGCAGATGCTTAATTAAAAAAGAAGTACTACTAAAAAAAGCATTCTGACATTTAGCAGAATGCTTTTTTTTATTTTTGTAATCATGATTTATTTTCTAAAATGAAAAAGTTTCTAATTATTGGCCTTGGAAATCCTGGTGTTGAATATTCAAAAACTAGACATAATATTGGTTTTGAAATATTGGATTATATCTCGTTAGCAAGAGAATGCAAATTTGAAACTGTTAAGTTAGCAGATATTACAAAATTTAAAATTAAGGGTAAAACAGTCTTCCTTCTAAAGCCTAATACTTTTATGAATTTAAGTGGTAAGGCTGTCAAATACTGGATGGAAAATCAAAAAATTAAATTAGATAATATTTTAGTTATTAGCGATGATTTAAATTTAAAGTTTAGTCAAATAAGATTACGAAAAAAAGGAAGTAGTGGTGGGCACAATGGATTGGAAAATATATCCCAAGTTCTTGGATCTGAAAATTACTCAAGATTAAGAATAGGAATATCAAATCCTGGGTCAAATCAAATCGATTATGTTTTAGGTAAGTTCACTGAAAAAGAATATAAATCCATTTTAAAGATATGCCCAGATTTAAATAATTTGATTGAATCATTTGTTTTGAAAGGGGCAGAGTTAACTATGAACTACTACAATAATTAACCTATTCGCTTTGATTTCTAAGGACTTTGAAAAATTTAATCACAACTATCCATCAGTTATTACTGTTGGTACCTTTGATGGCATACACCTTGGTCATCAGCAACTGATAAAAAAAGTAATTGAAGTTTCAAAAGCTGAGCAATCAAAATCAATTGTATTGACATTTGATCCACATCCTAGAAGCGTATTGGAAAACAGTAAAAACATTAGTCTTTTAAATACTTTTCAAGAAAAAGAAAATATTTTAATCCCATTTGGATTAGATTTTTTAGTTAAAAAAAAATTTACTGAAGAGTTTTCTAAAATGTCTTCTATTGATTTTGTGAAAAATATTTTGATAGATAAATTAAATCTGAAACATCTTGTAATTGGTCATGACCATCACTTTGGTAGAAATAGAACGGCTAATATTACCCAGCTCATGGAGTATTCTAAACAATATGATTTTAAGGTTACACAAGTGGATGCATTTAAGTTAAATGGAATCTCAGTTAGTTCAACAAAAATCAGAAATCTAATTAAAGAAGGAAACATTGATGAAGCAAATAGATTTCTTGGATATAATATGTTTCTTTCAGGAACTGTTGTGGCTGGAAAGGGAAGAGGAAAAAAAATGGGATTCCCTACTGCAAATATTCTTTTGGAAAAATTAAAAATCAAGCCAGGGAACGGCGTTTATCTAATATCATCAATGTATGCAGGAATTAAAATTTATGGGATGATGAATATTGGTAACAATCCCACTTTTGATGATAAAAGTCCCTCCATTGAAGTCCATTTTTTTGATTTTGATCAAAAAATATATGATGAAAATATCCACATGCAAATAATCACACGAATTAGAAACGAAATTAAGTTTTCCGGCTCTGATGAATTAAGTAATCAGCTCATTGAAGACAAAAAAAAATGTATTGAATTCATCTCAAGAAATAAAAAAAGCCCTTAAATTTAGACTAAAATTAACCAATGCTTAAAACATCATTTCTTATATCCAAAAAAGAAGAAGTAATAAAATTATTATCCAAAAGAGGTTTTGATGCAAATGATATGGTTAATGAAATTATTGCATTAGATAAAAAAAGAAAATCTATTCAGGTCCAATACGAAGGAATTCTCGCTGAGATTAATTCCATATCAAAAACCATTGGAGAATTATTTCAATCTGGTCAGCCTGCCAAAGCAAAACCTTTGAAAGATAAGAGTGGTGATTTAAAAAAATCATCTAAAGATCTAGCTATTAGCCTAGAGGAATATCAAAAAAAAATTAATAGCTATTTACTGCAAATTCCCAATATTCCTCACAAAGATGTTCCTGCAGGAAGTGATGATAAGGATAATAAAATTATATACGAATCAAACACAAGTTTAAACAAAAATCTTACTGAACCTCACTGGGATCTTGCAAAAAAATATGATATTATTGATTTTGAGTTGGGAACTAAAATTACAGGATCTGGATTTCCAGTGTACAAAGATAAGGGTGCAAAATTGCAGCGTGCTTTAATTTCTTTTTTCCTTGACTGTAATACTGATGCAGGATATGAGGAAGTTCAGATTCCACACCTAGTCAATGAGAATTCAGCATATGGCACAGGGCAATTACCTGATAAAGAAGGTCAGATGTATGAAGTTACAAGCGAAAATCTGTATTTGATCCCAACTGCTGAGGTTCCAATTACTAATATTTTTAGAGACGTAATCATAGATGCATCTAATCTTCCCGTTATGAGGACTGGATATACGCCATGTTTTAGACGTGAGGCTGGAAGCTATGGGTCAGATGTCAGAGGCTTAAACAGATTACACCAGTTTGATAAAGTTGAAATTGTCAAAATTGAGCATCCAAAAAAATCATACGATTCACTTCAAAAAATGAAAGATCACATTGAGGATATTATAAAAAAATTAGAACTTCCCTATAGGATTGTTACTTTGTGTGGTGGTGATTTAGGTTTTACTTCTGCCTTAACTTATGATTTTGAAATATTTTCACCGGCCCAAGAAAAATGGCTTGAAGTTTCGTCCGTTTCTAATTTTGAAACCTTTCAATCTAATAGACTAAAAATTAGATTTAGAGACAATGAAGGAAATATTGATTTAGTACATACGTTAAACGGAAGTGCTTTAGCTTTACCAAGAGTACTGGCTGCTATTTTGGAAAATAATCAATCTGATGATGGAATAAAAGTTCCGAAAGCATTGCAGAAATATACTGGATTTTCCTTTATAAAATAATTTAGGTTTGAATTTTGTAAAACCAAAAAAATCTTTAGGTCAGCACTTTTTAACTGATAAGAATGTTGCAAAAAAAATTACTGAATCATTAAAGCCAAAAACGAAAAATGTTTTAGAAATTGGGCCGGGAACTGGTGTTTTAACAAGTTATTTACTTACAAAAAAATATAATTTAATTCTTGTAGAAATTGATCATGAATCTGTAGCTTTTCTAATTAATAGCTTATTGGTCGATGAAAAAATTATTATTAAAAGAGATTTCTTAAAATTAGAGTTGTCCACTATTTTCTCTGGAAATAATTTTTCAATAATTGGAAATTTTCCATATAATATTTCTTCTCAGATTATATTTAAAATTATAGAGAACAAGCAGTTCATCTCTGATATGTGCGGCATGTTTCAGTTGGAAGTTGCAAAAAGAATTTGTGAAAAGTCTGGATCAAAAATATATGGTATTTTATCTGTTTTGACACAAGCATTTTTTGAAACTAACTTTTTGTTTACGGTATCTAAAAATCTTTTTTATCCAGTCCCTAACGTAGAATCTGCTGTAATTTCACTAAAGAGAAAAGAAAATTTTGATCTTGAGTGTAATGAATTGTTATTTTTTAGAGTAGTGAAGCTTTGCTTTCAACAAAGAAGAAAAAAAATTAGAAATGGTTTAAAAACACTTAATTTATCAAATAATTTGAGAGAAGATGCTATCTTTGATAAAAGACCTGAGCAATTATCCGTCACTGATTTTATTAGGTTAACTTGCTCAATTGAAAATGACATTTAAATCTTCTCGAATGAATCAGGATCAAAAATATAAGAAATTCAAAATATCTGATGAACTTATTGAAAATATAATAAAGTTGGTTGATGAATCAAATGATTCCAAGATCGTCAATAACTTTAAAAATTTTCATCATGCTGATATTGCTGAAGTCTTAGAAGAATTGAATTCTGACCAAGCAACTTACATAATTAAACTTCTTGACTCAGAAAAAACATCTGATGTTTTAATGGAATTAGATGAAGATTACAGAGAGAAAATCCTGAAAAATTTATCAATAAAAGAAATTGCCGAAGAAGTTGAAGAACTTGATACAGATGATGCAACAGATATAATTCTTGAGCTTTCCAAAGAAAAACAAAAAAAGGTAATATCAAAGATCGTTGATGCTGAACATAAAGCTGATATCAAGGAGTTATTAAAATATGAAGAAAACTCAGCTGGTGGATTAATGGCTAAGGAATTAATAAAAGTAAATGAGAATTGGTCAGTTAACAGATGTATCAAGGAAATTAGGTCACAAGCATCTGAGGTTACACGAGTACACTCAGTCTATGTTGTAAACAACAAAAATGTTTTACTTGGAAGACTCTCACTTAAAGATTTACTAGTGGCAAAAGCTAGTTCAAAAATTAAAACAATATTTATTTCTAATGTTGATTTTGTTTTTGATACCGATTCAGCAGAACACGTTGCAAGTGTCATGCAAAAGTATGATTTAGGAGCAATTCCTGTTGTTGATGCTAAGAAAAAACTATTAGGAAGAATTACTATTGATGATATTGTAGATTTAATTAAGGAGGAAGCTGAAAAAGACTATCAGCTTGCAGCGGGTATCGTACAGGATGTTGATGTAGATGATAGTATCTTTGAACTAACAAGAGCTAGACTGCCATGGTTAATTTTAGGTTTAATTGGTGGTATTGGTGCAGCTTTTATTATGGGAGGATTTGATGAAATTCTTATCCAGCATAAAATACTTTTTTACTTTACACCGCTTATTGCAGCAATGGCAGGAAATGTTGGTGTTCAATCCAGTGCTATTATAGTACAGGGTCTTGCAAACAGTGAAATTAAAGGAAGTATAAATAATAGATTAGTCAAGGAGACTTTATTATCTGTTTTAAATGGGGTTATTCTTGCTGTTATTCTTTTTGTCTTTATTTATTTATGGAAGGACCAATTTTCAGTAGCCCTAGCTTTATCAGTATCACTTGTAGTTGTAATTATTGTTGCTGGAATTATTGGCACATTTATTCCTTTATTTTTAGACAGTAGAGGTATTGATCCAGCTATAGCAACAGGTCCCTTTATTACTACCAGTAATGATATTTTTGGAATTTTGATTTACTTTTTAGTGGCTAAACTAATTTTACAAATTTAAATTGAAGAATATTCTAGTATTATGTACAGGTAACTCATGTAGAAGTCAAATGGCACATGGGTATTTAAAAAATATGCTCGCTGCAGAAGCTAAAGTTTACAGTGCAGGAGTAAAAAAACATGGGTTAAATCGTGATGCGGTAAAAGTCATGGGATTAGATGAGGTTGATATTTCTGACCATACTTCAAATTTAGTCGAGGACTATTTAAATATCCATTTCAATTATATTATCACTGTTTGTGATCATGCAAATGAATCTTGTCCAATATTTCCGAATAAAGAAGCAGTTAAACTTCACAAAAACTTTACTGATCCCTCTAAGATAGAATTTGAAAATGAGCAAAAAAAAATAGAAAAATTCATCTGTGTAAGAAACCAAATCAAAACTTATTGTTTGGATTTTGCTAACAAATTTTTTCCTGACAGATGAAATATTTTCCAATCATCTTTTAATTTAGCTCCCTTTTTTTTGTAAAAATCAATTGCATTTATATTCCAATCCAATACTTCCCAGGAAACTCTTTTTACTTTTATTTCGTTAGCATAATTTATGACCCTTTCAAATAATAAATTACCGATACCTTTATTTCTAAAGTTTTTGGTTACAATCAAATCTTCTATGTGAATTGTTTTACCCTTCCATGTAGAAAACCTGTAATATATTAATGCAATTCCAACAATCGAATTTTCTTTTTCAGCAACAAAACATTTAAAAAGAGGATTTTTTTTAAATCCATGTTTGATGTAATATGCAACATCAATTTCGATTGCATCAGGTTCTTTTTCAAAGATTGCAAGTTCTTGAACTAAATCAAAAATCTTTGCCATGTCATTTTCTTTTGCGTCTCTTATTAAAATTTTCATATGATTTTTTTATCCATCTCTAAAATAGATTAATTATTATTATATACAGAAAAATATAATTTCTAATATATTTGCAAAAATTTATTTATTGAAAAATAAATTTTTTTTAGATCAGTATAATGAGTCATCAATTTTTGATAGTCTCCAGAAATATATTGCTCAAAATCAAAATATAACTCTTAAAGGATTAGTAGGTTCCTCTTTAGCATTTTATTTCTCAAAACTAATTGAAGATTTTAGTTTTCAAAATTTTATCATCTTTAAAACTAAAGAAGAATCTTTATACTTTTTGAATGATATTGAATCTTTATTACAAAAAAACAAGATTTTTTTCTTTCCAGAATCAAAAAAAGATTTTTATTCTGATCATAAATCTAATAGTTATGACTTGTTACAAAGAACAGAGCTGATAGATTTTTTAAATTCAAAAAAAGAACAAAGTTATATTGTAGTCACTTACATAAAGGCAATTTGTGAAAACCTAATTGATAAAAATGAATTTAAAAGAAGATCTATCGAGCTTAATATTAATCAAAGTATTTCTTTTGAAGGTTTAAATGAAGAGTTATTTGATCTTGATTTTAGAAGAGAAGATTTTGTTATGGAGCCGGGTGAATTTGCTGTAAGGGGAGGTATTATTGATATTTTCCCGTTCTCAAGCCAAGTACCATACAGAATTGAATTTTTTGGAGATGAAATTTCTAGAATAAGAGCCTTTGATATTGAATCTCAAAGATCAGATAAAAATTTTGAGTCAATAAAAATTGTTTCGAACATATTGATAAATTTAGACAAAGAAAATATTTCAAATATATTTCAAATGATAGAAAAAAATTGTTTGATATTTCTTGAGGACATTGAAATAATTTCTGACGAATTGAATGATTTCCTTGATTCTCAAAAGGAATTCTTTTCAAAGGCACAAAAAAAAGAAAAATATATTGAGCCTGAAATACAATTTATTAATGCTAATGTCTTTTTAGAAGCAATAAATAAATTTAAAATTATTGAATTTGACTCTAAAAAATCTGATTTGAATTTCAGATTTAATATTTTACCACAACCATCATTTAACAGAAATTTTGATCTATTTACTCAAGACATCAAGAAAAGAATTAAGTACGGTTTTCGCGTTAATTTATGTTGCACAAACCTACAGCAACAAAAAAGACTTAAACAGATATTAAATGATTTAAATTCAGATTTTATTATTGACCCATTGATTCTTCCAGTGTCTAAAGGATTCATTGATAATAATGAAAAAATTGTTTTTTATACAGATCATCAAATTTTTGAAAGATATCATAAGTTTAAATTAAGAAGGAGGTATAAAAATCATTTATCAATTGCTTTGAAACAAATTAACAATCTCAAAAAAGGAGATTTTGTAACTCATATTGATCACGGGATTGGAAAATATGTTGGATTAGAAAAAATTGATGTGGATGGTAATATGCAAGAATCTATAAAATTGATATATGGAGATAGAGATATATTATACTTAAGTATACACTCTCTGCATAAGATTTCTAAGTATTCAGGAAAAGATGGAAAAAATCCAAAAATATATAAGCTAGGTAGTAAAGCATGGGCATTATTAAAACAAAAAACAAAAAAGAATGTAAAGAAGATTGCCTATGACCTTATCAAGGTGTATGCTGAAAGAAAACAAAAAAAAGGCTACAAGTATGATGAAGATAGTTATTTGCAAAATGAATTAGAAGCATCTTTCATTTATGAAGATACTGAAGATCAAAACAGAGTAACGCTGGACATAAAAAAAGATATGGAAAGTGATCAACCCATGGACAGACTAATTTGTGGTGATGTCGGCTTTGGAAAAACGGAATTAGCTATTAGAGCAGCCTTTAAAGCGGTTGATAATAATAAGCAAGTTGCTGTCCTAGTACCAACTACCATACTTGCTTTTCAGCATTTTAAAACTTTTTCATCAAGATTAAAAGAATTTCCAGTTTCTGTGAATTATTTAAACAGGTTTAAAACAAATAAAGAAAAAGGGGAAATAATTAATAATATTAATAGTGGAAAAATTGACATTATAATTGGAACTCATCAACTTGTCAATGATAAAATATCATTCAAAGATTTAGGATTATTAATAATTGATGAGGAACAAAAGTTTGGAGTCAATGTTAAAGATAAACTTAAATCATTAAGAAAAAATATTGATGTTTTGACCCTCTCTGCAACTCCTATTCCAAGGACATTGCAGTTTAGCCTTATGTCTGCAAGAGATTTATCATTGATAACAACTCCGCCTCCAAATAGATATCCAATAAAAACTAGTGTTACAAGATTTGATAAAAAGATGCTTACAAAAGCTATCCGATATGAAATCGAAAGGGGAGGACAAGTATTTTTTGTGAACAATAAAATTCAAAATATAGAGGAAATTGCGTCACTTTTAAAATCTCTTGTTCCTGAATCTAGAATAGCAGTTGCACATGGGAGAATAACTGGCAAAAAACTTGAATCTTTAATGATAAGATTCATAAATAATGAATTTGATGTTTTGGTTAGTACAACTATTATTGAAAGCGGTTTAGATGTTCCAAATGCTAATACTATTTTTATTAATAATGCAAATAATTTTGGATTAAGTGATTTACATCAAATGCGAGGAAGGGTAGGAAGAAGTAATAAAAAAGCATTCTGCTATTTAATTACCCCTGAGTTTAATAAAATGTCTGATGAAGCTAAAAAAAGAATAACTGCATTAGAATATTACTCTGATTTGGGAAGTGGTTTTAATATTGCAATGAAAGATCTTGAAATTCGAGGAGCAGGCGATTTACTTGGTGGTGAGCAAAGTGGATTCATAAATGAGATGGGATTTGAAACATATCAAAAAATATTAGATGAAGCAATTAATGAATTAAGAAACTCTGAATTTCATGACATTGAATTCAATATGGATAATACAAAAAGTGCAGCAAAGGTTATTTTTGAAACAGACTTAAATTTAATGTTTCCAAATTATTATATAAATAGTAATTCAGAAAGGCTAGATTTATACACAAGACTGAGTAAGATTTCAAATCAATCAGATTTAACAAATTTCGAAAACGAGTTAATTGATCGTTTTGGAAAAATTCCTACTGAATCAATTAATTTATTGAAGAGCATTAAGCTACGTTGGCTAGCTGATAGTTTAAATATCGACAAAATTATTCTGAAAAAAGGATATATGATATGCCATATAAAAAATATCATGTCATCACATGAAAGTAATAATGTCCAAATGTTTCTCAAGTACTCTAGAATTAATAAAAATATTTCTTTTAAAGAGAAAAAAGTAGAAAACCTAAGCAAACTAATTTTGAGGATTCCAAATATAAAAAATATAGAAAGTGCATTGGAAGTATTAAAAAGTATTAAATCTAATTAGAGAACCTGATTTCACTTATATTTTCACTAACACTAATCTGAACATTTCTTCCAAAAATTAAAGGTAAATTTTGCTGTCCGTGACCAGCTGGAAATCCGTACATAACAGGAAAATTATAATCTTCTACAATTTCGTTAATAATTTCATATAAATTTTTTCCAAATTTTGTTTCATTTTTTTTGATGTCAGTAAAATCTCCAACAATCAATCCACTACATTTACTAAAATAGTCAGCACGCTTTAGTGAATGCAGCATTCTATCTATGTGATAAAGATATTCGCCAACGTCTTCAATAAAAATAATCTTGTTAGTTGTATCAATAGAGGATTTAGATTGTAGTAAACTTTGCAACAATGTTAGGTTTCCCCCAACTAACTTGCCACTTGCCTCACCAATTATATTATATTCATGACCCTCAATTATATATTCCAATTCACCTTCTTCAAAAAGAATATCTTTTAATTTATTTATTGAGTCATCGTCTACAGAAATATCTTCTAAACTTTTACACATGACACCGTGTAAGGATTCAACTCCTAAGTTGTGAATATCGTTGTGAATGGCCGTTATATCTGAGTACCCTATCACCCATTTGGGATATTTTAATAAATTTTCATAATTAATATTGTCGATAATTCTCATAGCACCATACCCCCCTCTTGCACACCAAATTGCTTTTATTGTATTATCATCAATTGCATTTTGAAAATCCTTTTCTCTATTGATGTCTGCTGATGAAAAATGCCCGTAACTTTCATAAATAGTTGATCCAAGTACTACGTTTAGTCCCCAGCTTTCCATAAGATTAATAGATTTGTCCATATACTTATCATAATCTTTTAAAACACCAGATGGAGCAATAATTGAAATTGTATCACCAATTTTTAAATTTTCTGGTTTAATAAGTCTGTCCATTTTGTAAGATGTTTGTGAAAAGCCTAAAGAAAGGATGAAAAATGTAATTACAAAAAAAAAATTTACTTTCATTAACTAAATTTTAAATAATAACATCTAATTATCCTTATTTGTAAAATTGTTACTTTTACTAATATAAAAATTATTCTTGAGTAAAACCTTTACGATAACCGCAGCTCTTCCTTATACAAATGGACCCATTCATATTGGACATCTAGCGGGTGTTTACATTCCAGCGGATATATATGCTAGGTTTCTCAGAATTAAGGGTAATGATGTTGCGTTTATTTGTGGAAGTGATGAGCATGGAGTTCCAATTACATTGAAGGCTAAAAAAGAAAACTTAACCCCTCAAAAAATTGTTGATAGGTATCACAAAATTATTAAGGATAGCTTTGATGAATTTGGAATTTCCTTTGACAATTATTCGAGAACTTCAAATAAGATTCATCATAAAGTTGCATCAGACTTTTTTATAAGACTAAATGATAAAAATTGTTTTGAGGAAAAAGAAACTGATCAATACTATGATTCCAAAGAGAATCAATTTTTAGCCGATAGATTCATTATTGGAACATGTCCTAAGTGTGGTCACTCTGAAGCATATGGTGATCAGTGTGAAAAATGTGGAGCAAGTTTAAATCCAGCGGATCTTATTAGTCCAAGATCAGCTATTTCTGGGAATAAGCCAGACTTGAAAAAAACCAAACATTGGTATTTAAAACTTGATCAATTTCAAGATTTTTTAAGTGATTGGATCTTAACAAAAAATAAAGATTCTTGGAAGTCAAATGTTATTGGACAGTGTAAGTCATGGCTTGATGAAGGGCTTAAACCAAGGGCTGTAACCCGAGATTTAGATTGGGGTGTTCCTGTACCAATTTCAAATGCTGAAGGTAAAGTTTTATATGTTTGGTTTGATGCTCCAATAGGCTACATTTCATCCACAATTGAGTGGGCAGAAAAAAATAAAATAAATTGGGAAAAATTTTGGAAAGATTCCAAAACTGAGTTGGTACATTTCATTGGCAAAGATAATATAGTTTTTCACTGTATAATTTTTCCATCAATGCTCCAAGCGCATGGAGAATTTATTCTGCCAAAAAATGTACCTGCAAATGAATTTTTAAATTTAGAGGGTTCAAAAATTTCAACCTCAAAAAATTGGGCAGTATGGCTGCCAGATTACTTAAAAGATTTTCCCAATCAACAAGATGTTTTGAGATATGTTTTGACCATTAATGCTCCAGAAAATAAGGATAATGATTTTACGTGGAGCGACTTTCAGTTAAGAAATAATAGCGAATTAGTTGCTATATTGGGAAATTTTATAAATCGTGTAACTATTCTTACTAAGAAATATTATGACTACAATATTCCTAAAGCAGAAAATATTCAAGATTCAGATTTTAATTTGTTAAATGACATTAAGCTAAATATCATTGAAATTGAAAAACTAATCATGAACTTTAAATTTAGAGAGGCATGTTTTGAATTTATGAAAATAGCACGTTCAGGAAATAAGTACCTTGCTGATCAAGAACCATGGAAATTAATTAAATCTGACCCACTTAGAGTAAAAACTATTATGTTCGTTGCTTTACAAATTAGCGCAATAATTTCTATTGTTTCTGAACCGTTTGTTCCAAATACATCTAAAAAAATTAAGAAAATTCTTAACCATGAAAATCATGGTTTTTTATGGAACTGGGATCAGTTAAATGAGCAAAAATTTCTAATCAAATCTGGTGTTAAAATTAATGAACCTGAACTACTATTTTCAAGAATTGAGGATGAGCAAATTGAAAATCAATTAGCAAAACTAAAATATAAAAACTAAGTTTTACTCCCAAATTACTTTACTATCATTATTGTGCCAATTGCTGTAGTTTACTTTATATTTATTATCCACATTTCCTCTCTTGATTTTCATGGTTGGAGTCAGTATAGTGTTTTCCGGAGTCCAATCATCTTTACAAATAATTATTGTGGAAACTCGTTTATGACTTACAGAATTTGAATTTATTTTTTCTAATTCTGATTCAAGAATTCTGGTCAATTCTTTTTTATCTTCATTTTTTCCATTTTCAGAAAGGTTAGCAAGTAAAATTGGCTGAGGAATATCAAGACCTACGATACACATCTGTCCAAGTTGTGATATTTCACTAAATAAAACTTCAATCTTTGCAGGATCAATAAATTCACCTTTACTTGTCTTAAAAGTATCTTTTACTCTTCCAGTAATAAACAGATGACCATCATCATCAATATATCCTTTGTCTCCTGTATGTAACCAACCATTTTTGATAGTATTATTGGTTGTTTCTTTATCGTTGTAGTAACCGAGCATTACATAAGGACCTCTCATTAAAATTTCTTCAGTGTCTTTATCAATCTTTATTTCAACATTAGGTTGTACTTTACCTACTGAACCAGGCTTATTAAAATTATTACCAGGGATTTGTGTAGTAATAGCACAATTTTCTGTCATTCCATACCCAACTGTTATATTGACACCAATTTTTCTAAACCAATTTCTTTGAGAGACTTGCATGGCAGCAGCACCAGAAACAACTACTTTAGCCTTGCTTAATCCTAACTTCTTTTTTAAAATATGTCTTATCAATGAGGAAACAAATGGGATTGAGAGTAAAATATTAAGTTTTTTCTGATCAAATTTGGATAGAATTGCACCCTGAAATTTCGTGTAAATTCTAGGTACTCCAAAAAAAACACTTGGTTGGATCTCCTGAAGATTTTTAACAAAAGTATCAATTGACTCGGTAAAAGAAATAGTTCCACCATTTTTAAATGCAGTGAATTCAATAGCTATCCTTTCAGCAATATGGTTCATTGGCAGATAGGAAAAAAATCTATTATTCCCTTTAAAATCTACACCTAAGGGATTATATTCCTTGGTATACATGATGTCAGTACTTTGATTAGTGTCAAAAGTTAAAACAACCCCTTTGGGGTTGCCTGTTGTTCCAGAAGTGAAAATTATTGTCCATATATCACTCAGTTTTGGGTGAAAATCCTCTTCTTGAGGACTAAATCTATTGATAAATTCATCCCACTGATATCCTTCATCAACTTTGGAATTATTTTCATAATGTGGAAATGCTATTATTGGCATTTCTTTTTTAACTCCTTTTCTTATTTCATCCCAATTTTCCAGTTTCCCCACAAATAGTGCTTTAACATCACCAAATTCAAGTAGATTTTCAATTTCATTTGATCTCAGATTTGGAAAAAAAGGAACTGAAATGTAGCCAGCCATAATTATAGCTAGATCCGCTATTATCCATTCTCTACAGTTTTTGGAAATTAAGCCAATGTGGCTGCCTTTTTTTAAATTTAGACTCTTTAAACCAGTAGCAAGTTTTCTGGCCATTATCCCAGTTTCTCCCCATGTGTATTCTTCCCACTTGTCTCCAAACGGTTGTCTTAAAAAAGGTTTATTTTTTAATTTTTTTTCCCAATCATAAAATCTAAAATGGTATATATCTGAAGACATAATTTAGTTTGTTTGTTTTTCTCAAATTACAAAAAAATTGAATCTTATTATTAAAAAATAAACAGATTATAATAAAGGTATTAGTTCTTTGCTAAGATCAAATACGTATGGCAAAATATAGTATACAATTAGTGTTATGATGATTATAGAAAATAAATTCATCCATACGCCCTTTTTAAACATATCTTCTATCTTTAAGAGACCAGATCCAAAAACAATAGCATTGGGGGGAGTTGCAACAGGTAGCATAAATGCACATGAAGCAGCCAATGTTGCACTAACGAGTAAAAAGTATGGATGAATATTAATTGCCAAAGCCATTGTTACCAACACTGGAAGCAACATAGCTGTCGTAGCCATATTTGATGTCAATTCTGTTAGTAAATTAATTGATGCTACAATTATTAATATTAATAAAAATAGAGAAACTCCATCCATAGTTGATAATAGATTAGCTATCCATAGTGCTAATCCGCTTTTACCAAATGCTGAGGCAATAGCCATTCCACCTCCAAATAATAATAATATTCCCCAAGGCAATTTAACAGTGTCCTCCCAATTCAGTAAAGGTTTATTTTTTTTATCAGGAATTATAAAAAGTGCAATTGCAAAAGTGATAGCAATAATTGTATCATCTAAAAAGGGAATAATTTTTACAAGTTGCTTTCTAAATATCCAGCCTAAGGCCGTCATACCAAAAATGACAGCAACTTTAAATTCTTCATTTGAAAATTTACCTAATTTTTTAAGTTGATTATTGATTTCTTGTTTTCCTGAGATCTGATTTTTGTCTTCAAATGAAAAAGCAATTTTTGTAAGATAAATCCAACAAATTGTTAGCAAAAATAATGAAACTGGTAACCCAAATATTGACCATTCAAGCATACTTATTTCAATTCCGTAACTTTCTTTCACTACACCAGCAAAAATCATATTCGGAGGAGTCCCAATCAATGTAGCCATTCCTCCGATAGAGGCACTGTATGCAATTGCTATCATCAATGATTTTCCAAAGTTCACATTCTCATCAGTATTTTTATTTTCTGAAACTTTTGAAATAATAGCCATCCCAACAGGCAGTATCATAATTGTTGTAGCGGTATTAGAGATAAACATTGATAATATCGCTGTTGCTATCATGAAACCTAAAATTATTCTTGATTTTTTAGTTCCAGTAAATTTTATAATGTTCAGCGCAACTCTTTTGTGTAAATTCCATTTTTCGATTGCTAATGCAATGATAAAACCACCCACAAAAAGAAAGACTAAATTGTGTCCGTATGATGCTGTTGTTGATTTAATATCAAGACCGCCGGTTAGGGGAAATAACACAATGGGCAGAAGAGCAGTAACTGAAATTGGAATACATTCCGTTATCCACCAAACTGCAATCCAAATAGTGGAGGCCAAAATGCTTTTAGCTTCTGGGTTTAAATTTTCGGGATTAAAAAATAACATCACCAGAACAAATAAAAGTGGTCCAAGAATTAATCCAATTTTTTTCTTTGAAATTCCCATTTAATTATTAATAAGGTTTAAAGCAAATTGTAAGCTTGGTAGCCATGAGTGATTGGTATTTGGGATAATATCTAAATTCCAATTAAAATCATAGTTGTTTTCTGAAGCAATATTACTTGAAACATTGTAAAAGTGTACTGCCCTTTCAATTCTGGTAATTCCCTGAGCATCGGCATAATCGTTTCTTCTCAGCCCATATGCATTCGGGTTATTGTCAAGTTCACCAACAATAAAATAAATCTTTTTAGAGAATAAATTTTCAATGTTGTTAAAATCAAGTATACTATTTCCAAAACCATAAGGAAAATCAATATTGGTATCAATGACTGTATACCAGCCAGGAGCAGCTACTATAGCTTTTGAAAATCTAGCCTCAGGTTTAAATAAAATAAATCTTTGTACAAATTGACCGCCAGCAGAAAAACCAATAATATTATAATTTTCTTCAGAAAGGTTTAATGTACTATTTAGAGAATCAAACAGTGGTTCAATTAAAGAAAATGTCCAATCATTTTCATCATTTAATGTTTGCTCACTTGGATTATCTCCATCTTCATACACATTACCCAATATATATTGATCACCCAATGAAAAATTAGTTGCATCAATCTTTGGTGCAATTATGATATAATTATACTGATTTGCAGCTGAAATCATACTATTCCTAACCCCTTCAGCGTCCCGTCCTCCTCCATGCATGGCAAAAAAGATTTTAGATTCATTGTTATAGTTGTTTGGAACATAATAATAAACTTCAATTTCAACATCTCGAAGTGGATATAAAAACACACCGCTTCCGTTTTGTATCTCAGAAATAATTTGCGGGGTTATATTCGAAGTAAAAGTTATCTCAGATTTTTTACAGGATATGAAAAAAATAAAAAAACATACTGTAAAGAAAATTTTAAAAAATGTTTTTAGCATTATTTTTTTATATTTTAGTGTAAACATAAATAAAAATACACATTAAAAATGAGGTTTCAACTTTTTTATATTCTAGCTACTTTTTTTATAATTTGTTCATGTGATACTGATGATATATTACCAGCAATTACAATGGATGTCAGTGATTTTCAATTTGATGAAAATTATGCAGATCAAATTCAAATTAATGCGAGTGTAAATGTACCTGCAGATGAAGACATTAATCTAACAGTTCTCACCAGTGGTTTGGCTACTATAGATGAGGACTATAGTATTAGTGCATCTTCAATTACTATTTCTGAGGGATCTTCATCAGGCTCAGTATCCATTGCTTTAATCGATGATTTTGAAAGTGAAGGGGATGAAACTATTGAAATTGATATTTCTTCCAATGGAAACTTTCTTTTTTTGAATCCTCAATTGACCATCACAATTATTGATGATGATTATGATACAGACGGAGATGGAATTGTGGACGTTAATGATAGTTGCCCCGAAACTGCGGGTCCAATTGAGGGATCTGGATGTCCTGACACAGATGGTGATGGAATTTATGATAATGAAGACCAATGTCCTGATGAGCCTGGAGATGCTGAAAATAATGGATGTCCTCTTGTTGATGCTGATGGCGATGGGGTATTAGATGGATTTGATGATTGTCCGAATGAGCCAGGACCTGCTCAGTACAATGGATGTCCATCTCCACAGATATTAATTAATGAAGTATTGTATGATCCGCCCAATGATTTGCCTGGAGATGCTAACGGGGACGGGACCCGTGAACCTCAAGAAGATGAGTTCATTGAATTTTATAATTATGGAGGTGATTTAGATATTTCAGGTTGGTCTGTTCATGATAATGCTGAGGAAAGACATATATTTCCTGAGGGTACTGTAATTCCAGCAGGTGGCGTTTTAGTTTTGTTTGGTGGTGGAACTCCTACTGGAACTTTTGGTGGATCCATTGTGCAGGTTGCATCAGAGGGTATTTTAAATATGAACAATAGCGGTGATTTTGTTACTGTTTATGATAGCAATAATATTTCTGTTTTAACATTTGATATTGAGCCCTTATCAAATAATCCAAACGAATCCTATACTAGAAATCCTGATATTACGGGAGAATTTGAACAACATGCTGGAATTGCAGAAGCAAATGGGGCATTATTTTCACCAGGAACAACGGTTGATGGCTCAAATTTTAATTAATATGAAATATTTTAAAGTATTACCATTTTTATTTTTTCTTATTAATCTTAGTGCGCAAGATGTAGAAATGCAATCTTACTCTTTTGGAGAGGGATTAAGATTTGTTGGAGAATCTGGGTACAACGTTAGAATTACTGGTTACGCTCAACCAATGTCAGAACTGAAAAGAATTAATTCTGAAGAGTCCAACTCATCCAGGTACAGAATGAGAAGAGTTCGTTTAAGGATGGATGGCCAGTCAAGTAATGAGAGATTTAAGTACCGTTTTCAAGTTGATCTCAGTGGAGTTTCAGAAATTGGTGAATCAGATGAGGATCCTTTGCTAGACGCTTACGTTGATTATGCCTTGACCAATAGAATTTCAGTAAAATTTGGACAAAGATCTACTTACACTGATAACAGAGAACTTTTTATGAATTCTAATTCTTTGCAACTCGTAGAAAGAAGTAGATTAACTTCTGCATTTTCCTCCATAAGAGAATTTGGACTATTTATTTCTGGAAGATTCAGGGCTGGAAGAGGTTCTTATTTGAGACCACACTTTGTATTGACAAATGGAGATGGTAAAAATGTTTATTCAAGAGATAGAGGAGGTTTAAAAATTGGTGGGAGGCTAGATTATTTACCCTTCGGTCTCTTTACAAATATGGGTCAATTTAGGCAAATTGATGTCATGCGTGAACAAGTTCCCAAACTTGTTGTTGGTGTACATTACAGCAAAAATAATGGGATGAGTAGTAGAAGAGGAAGATATAGTGGTAGAATTATTTATTTAAATGCAAACGATCAAGAATCACTGCCTGATTATACAAAATATGGAGTTGATTTTTTATTTAAGTACAAAGGATTTTCAGCACTTGGAGAGTATATTAAATCCACTGCTGAAGTTCCAAGTGATATCACAAAAAGAATCAGAAATAATGGATCAATCAGTGAGAGTTTTTTGGTAAATGAAGTTCAGGATGTTGACTCTTATGTTAAGGGAAGAATGATGCTTGGAAGTGCTTATAACATTCAAATGGGTTATTTATTTAAAAATGGATTTTCCATTGACTCAAGATATACACATCTGATTGCGGATGAGAATTCTTTTTTAAATAATGAGACATTTTATAATAGACCAAATTATTACACATTAGGTGTCAGTAAGCTACTGGGAAGAAATTACGGTTTTAAAGTGCAAGCCTCCGTTACACATGTGGATGGAAGCCTAGGAATCAATCATGATCTAGACACAAATACTCCCGCAATTTTTGAAGATGAAATTATTTTTAGACTCATAACAACAATTTCCTTTTAAAAATGTTTCGATTAGTTTTTTTAATAATTTTTATTTTATTTGGATATAACAAAACCCATTCGCAATTAAATCAGCAATCCAAAAAAATAACAAAAACATTTTTTGAGGATTTTACTGACTTACAAGACAATACCCCAGCATTAAAAAAGAAAAAGGGCTTTACAAATCAAAAAGAATTAAATCTATTTATTGAGGAATTAAAAAAGAATTTTCCAAATTTAGTTGAGCTTGATTATATTGGTCAAACCCAAAAGGGGAAAAAAATACCAATTGTTTATTTATGCGACAAAAGCTTTAAAGATTCAAAGAAAATAAGAATTTGGATGCAGGGTGGTTCTCACGGCAATGAGCCAGCAAGTACAGAGACATTATTATTTTTAATACATGAGCTTCTTCACAATCTTGAAAATAGGTACTTATTAGAAAAGATTCGTTTTGCTTTTGTTCCAATGCTAAATATTGATGGGTATTTAAAAAATGACAGATATTCCAATAATGGACTGGATTTGAACAGAGATCATACCAAGTTGATGTCCCCTGAAATTATTGCATCAGTTCAGGCGTTTTCTAAATTTGATCCGCATATTGCACTTGATTTTCATGAATATAGACCATTTAGAAAAGATTTTGCTCAACTTAGCACATTTGGAATTTCATCAATCTATGATTTTATGTTTTTACACTCTGGAAATTTGAATGTTTCGGAAAATATAAGAGTAGTTAACGACACTCTTTTTGTTGCGAATGCAAAGAAATCTTTAGATGAGTTTGGTTTCAGACATAGACATTATATGAAGTCTGAAAAATATAAAGGGGAAATTAATTTTTCAACTGGATCAAATACAGCAAGATCAAGTTCTAATTATTATGCTTTGAATAATGCGTTTGCAACTCTTTTTGAAATTAGGGGAGTAGGAATTGGAAAAACATCTTTCAAAAGAAGAATTAAATCTGGATTAACGGTTGGATTTTCATACATTAAAACAGCGTACAAAAATTATGATTTTATTTTGAATCAAATTGAATTAGCAAA
>CACKQW010000005.1 GCA_902602415.1 uncultured Bacteroidota bacterium
TACTATAAAAAGTAAAATTAGTTTTTTCATAATTATTGTTTTTTTTAGTTTATTCCTTAATTATTTTAAAGTTTGTAAAATTTCCTGTTTCAATATTCTCAACCACTAATATGTAAGTGCCTTTTTCAAAGTTTGAAATATCAATATTCTTATTTGATGTTTTGATTACTTGTTGACCAAGCATATTAAATAATGATAATTCTAACTCTTTATCAAAGACTACATTAATTGTGTTAGATGTTGGGTTTGGAAAAATAGAAATCGTCATTTCACCATCAACTGTCTCAATACTTAGCGTAGCATCGTTTGCAGTCACGCTATTAATTTCTACAGCATTCTCAAAATAGTGGGTGACTGAATTGTCTACTTCATCCTCATCAGCATAATTCATCCACGTACCGTCAGGTGAATCTAAAACTTGCAGTGCAGCAAAGTGAGATATTCCATTCATATCTTCATCGGCGTAATTGTATACTATCGTACCTGTATAACTTGATAAATTGTCCGATATAGTATAATGTCTTGCCATGGATTCAGCACCATTAATAGAAACTGAAGTTAAGTTTCTATCAATTGAATTTGGTCCACTAATAACCATATCACTGTTTGAATTAATTTCTAATCCCGCGACAGTTACACTTGCATTTTCAGCTACAGTTACACTTGCATTTTCACCAACAACTAATTGAGCAATCAAAGAATTAGAGAAAATAAAAACAAATAAAAAAGTAATTGTTAATTTATTCATAATTTTTAATTTTAATTAGCATTGTTTTAATTAAAGAAAGTGAAATTATTTTTGATTCGCAAACGTTATAGTAAAATTATTTATATTTATAATTAAACAAACTAGTCCGGATGATAAATTCCATTTTGAAATTTATTTTTATCTTCATTTTTCTTTTTTTCTACAATACAATTAGTTCTCAAGATCAGATTGTTACCGGTACAATAACCGACAATAATAACAACCCACTTCCTGGAGTAAATGTAGTTGTAGATGCAGAGACCTACAGCGGTGCTGTTACTGATTTTGACGGTAATTTTATTGTAAAGGCAGATGCAGAGGCCACTCTAATTATTAGCTATGTTGGCTTTATTACACAAGAGGTAAAACTCAACGGAAATAAAAACTTAAATATTAAAATGGAGGAAGATCTTTTCGGTCTTGAAGAGGTTACAGTAGTAGCCTATGGAGAGCAAAAAAAGCAAAGTGTCATTGCAGCTGTAACGTCAGTTGATCCAACTGAACTTAGGGTTCCAACAAGCAATCTTACAACCTCTTTAGCTGGCAGGGTCGCAGGGCTAATATCATACCAAAGAAGCGGTGAACCAGGAAGAGACAATGCTGAATTTTTTATTCGTGGAGTCAGTACATTTGGATATGCTAGATCTCCATTAATTCTTATCGACGGAATAGAAACTACATCCACGGATCTTGCAAGACTACAGCCCGATGATATTGCAAGTTTTTCAATAATGAAGGACGCAACCGCAACTGCACTCTACGGGGCGAGAGGGGCGAATGGGGTAATCATGGTAACTACAAAAGAGGGGAAACAAGGTAAGGTAAAACTAAATATAAGATATGAAAAAGCTTACTCTGCAGCAGCCAGAAAAGTTTCAATTGCAGATCCAATAACCTACATGCGGTTACACAATGAAGCGTTAGCTACAAGAGAACCATTGAGCGGAAAAATCTATTCCTTAGAAAAAATATTAATTTCTCAAGATCCAAACAGAAATAAAATGGCCTATCCTACCATCAATTGGTTTGATGAATTATTAGAAGACTATACACTAAATAGCAGATTTAATTTTAATGTAAGTGGTGGGGGTAAAATTGCTAGATATTACTTAGCGGCAACAGTAAATACGGACAATGGGAATCTTAAAATAGAGCCTCAAAATAATTTTAATAACAATATAAATTTCAACAGAATTTCATTACGCTCAAATGTAAATATTAATCTTACTCCAACTACAGAAGTGGCAGTCAGATTTAACGGAAACTTTGATGATTATAATGGGCCAATTAGTGGGGGTGAAGAAATTTATAGACAAGCCATGCAAACAAATCCAGTTCTATACCCTAAATATTATGAACCGGATGCAAACTATATAAATACAACACATATTTTATTTGGGAACTATGGTCAGTTTGGTGACTATTTAAATCCTTATGCTAACATGGTTCGTGGTTACAAAGATGAAAGTTATAATAATGTCTTAGCAACGGTTGAATTAAAACAAAACTTAAATTTCATTACCCAAGGATTAAAAGCTAGAGCCCTAATTAATACTTCTCGTTATTCCTTTTATAATTTAGAAAGAAAATATAACCCCTTTTATTACACACTTGCAAATTATGATTTTCAAAGTGACATATACTCCTTAATAGCTTTAAATCCAAATCAAGGTACCGAGTATCTTGAATACAATGAAGGTGCTAAAGTAATTTCTAATTCCGTTTACTTTGAAGGATCCTTGAATTATAATAGAATAATAAAAGAGAAACATAATATTTCTGGGATGTTAGTTGGAATTCTCCGTGAGCTGAAATATGCAAATAATGGGAATCTTCAAACCTCATTACCATACCGAAATATTGGTCTTTCAGGTAGATTTACGTATGCGCTTGATAGTAAATATTTTGCTGAATTTAACTTCGGTTTTAATGGTTCCGAAAGATTTGCAAAAAGTGAACGATTTGGTTTTTTCCCTTCATTTGGAGTTGGATGGTATGTCTCTAATGAACCTTTTATGGAACAATATGAAGATGTAATAACAAAGCTAAAACTAAAGGGAACTTATGGCCTAGTGGGTAATGATCAGATTGGAAGTGCAGAAGACAGATTCTTTTACATTTCACAGGTAAATTTAAATGATGGTGGAATGGGATCTATGTTTGGGGAAGAGTTTAGTAATTATATTAATGGAGTAAGTATTGATAGATATGCTAATGACCAAATTACATGGGAAAAAGCAACGATGACAAATATTGGCTTTGAACTTGGGCTATTTGGAAAATTTGATATACAAGCTGATTATTTTACAGAATACCGTTCTAATATTTTAATGGACCGAGCGCAAACCCCCTCAACAATGGGGCTGCAAGCAGCAATAAGGGCTAATGTGGGTGAGGCATCATCTAAAGGCTTTGAATTTACAATAGACTATAAGGAAAGTTTTAGAAATGAATTATATATTTCTGCTAGGGCTAATTTTTCCTATGCAACCAGCAAATATGAAGTTTATGATGAACTAGATTTTATTTCAGCTGGACTTCCTTGGAGGTCAAGAATCGGATTAAATCTTTCACAACCTTTTGGCTACATAGCTGAACGTTTATTTATTGATGAAGCAGATATAGCTAATTCTCCACTACAGACTTTTGGAGAGTACATGCCCGGTGATATTAAATATAAAGACATCAATAATGATGGTATAATTGATATAAACGACGAAGTTCCTATTGGTTATCCGACAACACCTGAAATAATATATGGTTTTGGAATCTCCAGTAGTTATAAAAATTTAGATTTATCTTTCTTTTTTCAAGGCTCCGCCAGATCTTCATTCTTTATTGATGCCTACAGAACTTCTCCATTTATTGATACTAGTGGAAGTGCAATAGGAAATAATGCATTATTAACAGCCTGGGCCAATGATTATTGGTCTGAAGATAACAGAAACTTATATGCTTCATGGCCTCGGCTTTCTGATCAACTGGTAGACAATAATAATAGGAATAGTACATGGTGGCTAAGGGATGGAGGGTTTCTGAGACTTAAATCTATTGAAATTGGTTACTCTTTCAAAACAGAGAATTTTAGTAAAGTAAAACTTGATGGATTGAGATTGTATTTGTCAGGAACTAATTTATTAACCTTTAGTAAATTTAAAATTTGGGATGTAGAAATGGGAGGAAATGGATTAGGCTACCCTATTCAAAAAGGAGTAAATTTTGGAATTAATATGAACTTTTAAAATGAAAATAAAAAATTATTTGTTGATATCATGCTTTTTCATTTTTTATAATTGTGAGAAAGATTTTTTAAATGTTGTACCGGATAATATCGCTACAATAGATTTGGCTTTTAACAATCGTGCCACCGCAGAGAGATTTCTTTCCACTTGTTATACTTACATTCCAGAACATGCGCATGCTGAACAAAATTTTTCTCTAGTTGCAGGAGATGAAATTTGGTACTATGCTGAAAATGATTTTTATATGAACAATGAAACCAGTTTTCGAATTGCCAAAGGACTACAAAATTCTTCATCCCCTTATTTGAATTATTGGGATGGTGGCAGGGGGGCTCCTCACAGCCTCTATGATGGCCTTAGAGATTGTAATATTTTCTTGGAAAATCTAGTAGCTGTTCCTGGTCTGACGGAAGAGGAAAGGCAAAGATGGCTTGCTGAAGTAAAAGTGTTAAAAGCGTTTTACCATTTTTGGTTATTAAGAATGTACGGACCTATTCCAATTATTAGAGATAATTTGTATGTGGGCGCATCCTTGGAAGAGTCTCAGGTTCCAAGAAATTCTGTTGATGAAGTTGTAGACTACATAGTTGAATTAATCGATGAGGTGATAGAAAGTAATGCACTTCCTGGCATTATTAGCTATATATATACGGAGCAAGGCAGGATAACTTTGCCCATCGCAAAGGCAATAAAAGCAAAAGCATTAGTATTGGCCGCCAGCCCTATATTCAATGGAAATAGTGACTTTAGTGAGTTAGTTGACAGTGAGGGAAATCCGCTAGTCGATCCATCTTATGATCTAAATAAATGGGTAATCGCAAGAGATGCACTACTAGATGCCATAATTAGCGCTGAGGAAAATGGGCACTCTTTATATGAATTTAACTCACAAATTCCCATCAACGGAGAAATAAATGATGTAATTACTCAAGAATTGAGTCATCGTGCTGGAATAACCGAGCCATTTAACAATGAAATTGTTTGGGCTTTTGAGCCTGCATGGACTGGTGATTTACAACAATGGTGTCAACCCAGGTGGACTGCTGATCATCAAGCTTTATTTAACTACACAAAAAAATCACATGCACCTACCCTAAATATGGTGGAAACTTTTTATTCAAAAAATGGTGTACCTATAAACGAAGATTTAAACTGGAATTATGATAATAGATACGACATTACATCTATATCTGGAAATGATGAATTTCATAAATATTATGTTGAACAAGATTACAGCACTGCAGAGCTTCATTTAAATAGAGAACCTCGATTCTATTCAACTGTAGGGTTCGATGGAGGTAAATGGTTTTCTTTGGAAACAACAAATATTGAACAAATTCCATATTTAAATGCTAAGGCTGGAGCTCCGTCAGGAAAAAATGGTTTTGAAATTTATTCTATCACTGGATATTTTGCAAAAAAACTGGTTCATTATGAGAACATAATTTCCTTACAAGGCTCTACTATTAAAGGATACTCATTCCCTATTATTCGTATGGCTGATCTTTACTTGAATTATGCAGAGGCTTTAAATGAAACAAAAGAATCACCAGATTCTGAAGTTTATGAATATATTCAAATAGTAAGAAATAGAGCAGGATTGGATGTTGATGGTGATTTAGTAAGTACTTGGTCTCAGCATTCTAGCAATCCAAATAAACCTTTATCAAAAGATGGTATGAGGGATATCATTAGACAGGAAAGAATGATTGAATTGGCCCTGGAGGGACACAGATATTGGGATCTTAGAAGATGGAAGCTTGCTGAAGAGTTTTTTAGTAAACCTATAAGAGGGTGGAATATTTTTAGGCCTGATGTTGAAGGTTTCTACGAAGTTGAAAATATCTACTACAGGAATTTTCTTAAAAAAGATTATTTATGGCCTATTAGCCAAAATGAACTTTTAAGAAACCCCAATTTAATTCAAAATCCAGGATGGTAAATAAAAACTTAGAATTATGAAAAAATATTACAAGCTTATAATTTTTTTGCTTTTACTTGCATGTGTTGATGATTCTGCACACGGTCCGTATGGAAGCGACAATATACCCCCTGGAATGGTGACAATCGATGATGTTATTAACACTCCGGGAGGTGCAATTATTTACTTCACTCCTCCAGCTGATGATGATCTATTGTATGTCAAAGCATCTTTTTCTGATGAAAATCAAATTGACAGAGAAGTAATAGTCTCATCAGTAATAGACTCGTTAAATATAGTTGGATTTGCCGAGCAAGGTGATTATCCTGTGGAAGTCGTAGCTGTTGACAGAGGCGAAAATGAATCAGAAGCAGTAGTTATAAATATTTCTCCTCTAGAAGCACCCATTCATGCAATTCTAAACTCAATGGTTGGTAGCCAAGACTTTGGTGGGATTAATATTGCTTACCAAAATCCTACTAGAGCTGAAGTATCCCTAAATATGTCAACGATTGACGAAGACGGAAATATTGTTTTCAGAGAATCTTTTTATACCAGTCAGGCAGATAGTTACTATAGTTTTCGTGGCTATGACCCTATTCCTACTGTATTTATTATATACGTAGAAGATAAATGGGGAAATCAAACAGCTACAAGAAGCTTTGAAATAACCCCGCTAGAAGATATTTTTTTAGATAAAGCTTTCTGGGCAATAGAATCAATGCCAGGTGATGAAAGCTTTAGTGAATATGGCTTTACAGCAAATCAAATATGGGATGGGTACTGGAGCAATCAGTGGAATTGTGGACATACAAACTTTCTCCCACTGCCACATCAACTAACTTTGGATCTAGGACAAGTAGCAAAATTAAATAGATTTAAACTATATCAAAGAGGTGGGTCTGAACTTTACAAACATGGCAACCCAAAAAGATTCGAGATATATGGCAGATTAAATCTTGATAATCTGCCAATATATGATCCGGATGACCCTGGAGATGGATGGATATTTTTAGGATATTTTGAATCATTTAAGCCTTCTGGTTTACCTCCAGGATCAAATACAGCAGAAGATTATGAGTTTCAAGATAACGGAGAAGATTTTGTTTTTGATTTTGAGGCTCAACAACATGAAATTAGGTTTATAAGATTTGTTAATATTGAATCTTGGAATAATCAAATGGTTACCGTAATTGGAGAGTTGTCGTTCTGGGGTAGTTTAATAAATTAATTTATGAAATATAGCTTCTTAAAAATATTGATTTCTTTGATAGTAATATTATTTGTTTCATGTGGAGACATCGATTCAATTCATGAGCAATATTTACAAGGTGAACAGGTGTACGCAGGAAAACTAGATACACTTGAAATAAGACCCGGATATTACAGAGCACAATTAGAGGGTCAAACACAATTCCTTGGAAATTCAAATCAAATTATAATTGAATATGATGATGTAACTGATGTATATGAAATTGAACAAAATAATATTGAAAATGGAATTTATAAAATGATTTTACCCAATCTTGACGAAAAATCTTATGAATTCACAATTACCACACAAGACGAAATTGGAAATTTATCAGTTTCTCAAACGGTTGCTGGTTTTGCGATTGGTGATGTTTTTGTTTCTGATCAAGATCCAAGAGAGATTATTGATTTTAGTTTTGAAGATAACGGCACGTATGCAAACTTTTACGGAAATGCTCAATCCGAAAATGTGATATTTACAACGGTAGAATATGAGAATGAATCAAATGAGATTTTCAGAGATACATTATTTTTTTCGGATAATAGAATAGAACTACAGCAATTCAAACCTCAAGGAGTGTTAACAACTAAATCCGTAATACAATCTGGTTTAAATGGAATTGACTCTATCGAATTAGCTCCAATTGAATATGTTATGCCTGATCTTCCTTATAGCCAATTAAACAAATCATATCACAGTCTTGTTAATATGCCTAGTGATAATCCAGGCAACTATAATAATGCAAATCCAATTGAATTTCTGTTTGATGGAAATATCGAATGGAATGGTGATGATACGCAAACTTATAACTCTGGACCTGCTAATGTGCCTAGCCACTTTACCATTGATCTAGGTGTAAAGACAACATTAAGAAGAGTAGATATAAATATGATTGACCCGGAAATAACTCCAAATTATAATGCTACAAATGTTCAAGTTTGGGGAAAAGATAATATTAGTTTTGCAGAAACACCTATTGGAGATCAAGAAGACTTTGTAAACGCTGGATGGATTCTATTACATGAAGAGGAAATTAATGGATCTGAAACAGATCTCGCTAGCTTTGTAGTAGAGCCTACATTTTCACCAACCAGATTTATAAGGATTAGAACTACATCTTCTGTTTCAAATGATGGATTTAAATTTACCGAACTTGGCTTTTACGGAGAAGATACTCAACCCATTGAGATTAGTAAAGAAAATATGACAATAGTTCCTATGCCCAGCGATAATCCTGGTACAGCATATGGTGCTAATCCTTCCGCATATCTTTTTGATAATAATAATTTATATTCTAGTGACGAATTTGGTTACCATTCAGGTGAAAATGCAATACCTGGTTATTTCACTGTGGATTTAGGTTCAAGTACTTATTTACAAATCTTAGATTTGGATTTTAGACCTACATGGAGCTTTAATGGAAATACGCCTACTGAAATTGAAATTTGGAGTAGAGAAAATCTAGTAAATGCTGAAACAGGCACTAACTTTGAAATCTCTGGAAACGATGTAATTTCAGACCCTACAAGTACTGAATTATTAGAAGCAGCAGGTTGGGCAATGATCCATAATTCAAATCTAGATGGAGAAAATATTAGTTCTGCTGAGCTGGAAATTAATAGTGAAATTAAATCTAGATATATTAAAATTAGATATGTAAATACAGTCGGTGGAAGTGGGTGTCAATTTATAGAAATTGGAGCTTTGGGATTTGGATCTTTTATTGAAAACTAACACATATATGAGAGCGAAAATATTTATACTCTATTTATTTATTTTCTCTTTTACTTTTGGTCAGCAATATTATAATTATGTGGATACAAAAATTGGATCCAAAGGCAGTGGCTTGGCATGTGGTTATAATTTTGTTGGTCCTACCTACCCTTTTGGAATGGTGCAATTTACGCCAAGCTTTTTCTCACCAAACAGAGGTTTTGTAATAACGCAACTAAATGGTGCTGGTTGCTCAAATATGGGGAACTTTCCAATTCTTCCTATCAGTGGTAAATTAAATGTTTCACCCAATGATATGAATGGATATGAAAAATATGAGAAAATTAAACAAGCAACAGCAGGACATCTTTCATTGACTTTGAAAGAAAATATTCAAGTTGATTTAACAGTTTCTAAAAGATCAGGTGTTGCAAAATTTGATTTTTCTGAATCAAATTCGGGGACATTAATTATAGGTAGTGGAATAAACTCTTCAGAGTCTACAAAAATCAAAGATGCATATATTAAAATAACATCTCCAAAATCTGTTGAGGGGTATACACAAGGGGGAGATTTTTGCGGAACGGCAACAAATTATAAAATTTTTTTTGCTGCCGAATTTAGTCATGATGCAATCGAATGCGGTACATGGAAAGACAAAAAAATTTCCCAAAAAAAATTAATGAATGGCAAAAACTCTGGAGCATACTTTACTTTTAATACCGCTATTGATAATGAAATCACTTATCAAATTTCTATTTCATTTGTTTCTATTGAAAATGCTAAAGAAAATCTTAAAAGTGAAAGACAATTTGCTGACTTTGATTTTTGCAAAAAAGAAACTCAAAAAATATGGGATCAAAAATTGTCAAAAATTATAATAAAAAGTAACTCGAAGGATAAACTAACTCAATTTTATACACACCTTTATCACTCGATGATTCATCCTAATATTGTAAGTGACATCAACGGTGAATATATGGGAGCTGATTTTATTAAAAAAAGAGTTGAAAAAGGAAGAGATCATTACAGCTCATTTAGTGTTTGGGATACATATAGAACACAGGGGCAATTGGTTGCGATGTTATTTCCTAAAGAAAGTAGTGACATGATGGAATCATTGGTAAACTTTGCAAAAGAGGCAGGTGGATATGGAAGATGGATCTTGGCAAATATTGAGACAGGGATAATGCAAGGAGATCCCACACCAATTTTAATTTCAAATTCCTATGCTTTTGGGGGAGATAATTTTGATGTAGAAAGCGCCTATGAATTCATGAAAAAAGGTGCTTTACAACTTAGATTGAGATCTCAAAAACAAGAAATTAGACCATATTTAAATGAATACATAAATGATGGTCACACCTTTGCATCTATGGCGTTAGAATATTGCTCCTCTGACTTTGCTATAGCACAATTTGCAAAAAATGCAATTTCTAATAATAAAGACTATTTGTTTTTTAAAAAGAGATCTCAGAACTGGAAAAATTTATATAACCCTAAAACCAAATGGCTGAACTCACGATATCCAAACGGGGTTTGGAAAGACAAGACACATGATTGGAGAGAAGGAACTTACAAAAATTATTTTTGGATGGTTCCCCATAACTTGAGTACTTTAATTGATACTATAGGGGGGAAAGAGTTTGCTGAAAAAAGGCTTGACAGCTTATTCACGAGATTAGATGCTGACTACCATCAAGATTGGTTTGCAGCAGGCAATGAACCAGATTTTCAAGTACCATGGATATACAATTGGGTAGCAAAAGAGCAAAAAACCAATGATGTTATTAGCAGGATAATCGATGAAATGTACTCAAGCGAAGAAGATGGTCTTCCAGGCAACGATGATTTAGGGACTATGGGAGCTTGGTACGTGTTCGCATCATTAGGGCTTTATCCATTAATTCCTGGTGTTGGTGGTTTTTCAACTAATATTCCACAATTTATGGAAAGTAAAATCACCCTTGGTAACGGAAATATTTTAAATATTTCCAAAGATGATACAAATGGCAAATTTTTAAATAAAATGGAGCTCAATAAAGTGCCTTTGGTGTCTTCTTGGGTTTCGTGGAATAAAATCAAATTGGGAGGCGAAATGAAATTTTTTACATCTAATTCTATTAGCAAAAATAATTTTACAGAAGAGCCCCCTAGTTTTAAATAAGATCAATATGAATAAAATAAAAAGTATACTAAAAATCTCTTTCGTCTTTTTAACGATAATTTTCTTAGCAAGTGTAACCAATAGGAATACAAAAAATAAACTTATTAATTATGTAGATCCCTTTATTGGGTCAGGTGGACATGGTCATGTTTTTGTCGGGGCAAATGTTCCTTTTGGCGGAGTTCAAGTTGGTCCAACCAATTTTAACAAGGGGTGGGATTGGTCATCATCTTATCATTACTCTGACAGTATTGTCAAAGGATTTTGCCACCTAAATGTTAGTGGGACTGGTATGTCGGATCTTGGTGAATTAACAATAATGCCCGCTACTGGAAAGCTAAAAACAGGTGCTGGGACACAAAATAATCATATGGCTGGATATTCATCATTATATAGGAAAAATAAGGAGTTTGTTAGCCCAGGATATTATAAAGTTTATTTGGAAAGATATGGAATTGATGTTGAGTTAACGGCAACCGAAAGAGTTGGGCTACATAAATATACATTTCCAAAAAGTGAAAAATCAAGAGTAATAATTGATTTAGGGGAAGGAAGTGCGGATAGACCAACAGAAACATACTTAAAAAAAATTAACGATACTCTTTTTGAAGGACATAGATTTTCATCAGGGTGGGCAAAAGACCAATGGGAGTTTTTTAGCTTAGTTATTTCAAAACCAGTGAAAGAATTTCTCATATATGATAGACATAAACGATTTTATGTAAACGAGAAAAAAGGTGACTATGTGAAGGGGTTTCTAGAATTTTCTACCTCAATGGAGGAGGAGATTTATGTCAAAATGGGAGTTTCAACTGTCAGCACAAAAAATGCATTAGAAAACCTAATGACTGAAATGCCGGATTGGGATTTTGAAAAAGTAAAAAAAGACGCTGAAGAAAAATGGGAAAAAGAGCTTTCTAAAATAAAAATCGAAACAAATGATTTAGAGAAAAAAAGAATTTTTTACACTGCTATGTATCATACAATGATTGCTCCTAATTTATATCATGATATTAATGGCGAATATAGGGGAACAAATAAGGTCGTTTATAAAGATAATTCATTCACAAATTATACACTATTTTCACTATGGGATACTTATAGAGCAGCACATCCTCTATATACTATAACACACCCTGAAAGAGCAAGTGATTTTATTAATTCAATGGTAAAAATATATGAACATCAAGGCAAATTACCTGTTTGGCACTTAAGAGGAAACGAAACAAATACAATGCCCGGTTATAGTGGAGTACCTGTTGTTGTTGATGCTGCGCTTAAAGGCCTAGATAATATTGATATTGAAAAGATTTATGAAGCTTCCAAAACAAGTGCTACTGGAGATTTTGAGCCTGGAGTAAAAGAACTTATGCAGTACGGATATATTCCTGCCGATTTGATGGTAGAATCTGTCGCAAGCAACATGGAATATGCAATTGGTGATTGGGGAATTGCCCAACTAGCAAAAAAACTAGGTAAAGATGAAGACTATAAATATTTCAAAAAAAGATCAGAATTATATAAAGAATATTTTGACAAAGAAACAAAATTCATGAGAGGAAAACTTTCAGATGGATCTTGGAGAACCCCATTTGATCCTGTTTCAGCACAACATAGAGTAAATGATTATTGCGAAGGTAATGCATGGCAATACTTATGGCTAGTTCCTCAAGACCCAGAAGGATTAATAGAATTACTTGGGGGTGATGACGCATTTAATGAAAAACTTGATGAGCTTTTTAGCATGTCTTCAGAACAAGAAATTGGAGCGTCAATGGACATAACGGGACTAATTGGACAGTATGCTCATGGAAATGAACCCAGCCATCACACTACCTATATGTATGCATTTTCTGGGCAACCTTATAAAATTGCTGATAAAGTAAGACACATTAATAATAAACTTTACACTGATCAACCTGATGGACTCTCAGGAAATGAGGATTGTGGCCAAATGTCTGCGTGGTATATTTTTTCATCCATTGGATTCTACCCCGTAAACCCTTCAAATGGGGCATATGTTTTCGGGTCTCCTCTTTTTGATAATGTGGAAATTGATGTGCCAGGCAGAAAAAAGTTTACCGTGAAAACTGTGAATAATAGTGATGAAAATATTTATATTCAGTCTGTTTTTTTAAACGGTAAAAAACATGACTATTCTTACATTACTCACAAACAAATTACAAATGGTGGTGAATTAAAATTTATAATGGGTTCAAAGCCAAATTATGGATTTGGTGTTAATAAAAAGTTCAGGCCAAAATCAATCGTATACTAATGAAATTTACTCAAATAACATTATTATCTTTTTTTTTCACATGTCAATTATTTACAAATAATCTGGATGATGATTATGTCTCTTACGTAAATCCACTTATTGGTACAGACTCCTCCTTTGAGTTATCAAAAGGGAATACTTATCCAGCAATCGCAAGGCCCTGGGGAATGAACTTTTGGACTCCACAAACTGGAAAAATGGGAGATGGCTGGGCTTATCAATATCAGTCCAATGAAATTGTTGGATTCAAACAAACTCATCAACCTAGCCCTTGGATAAATGATTATGGAGCCTTTTCAATTATGCCTTCAGTAGGCGAAATAAAAGTTAATGAAAAAGATAGAAAAGCAAGCTTCAGTCACCAAAACGAAATTGTTGAGCCACACTACTATAAAGTTTTTTTAGAAAATATAAATACTATTGTTGAATTCACAGTCACAGACAGGTCCTCCTACTTTAAAATCAAATTTCCAAAAACCGAAAAAGCAAATATAATCATCGATGCTTTTTTTAAAAAATCAGAGATTATTATTATTCCAGACGAAAATAGAATTTTAGGAGTAGCAAAAAATAGCTCAGGAGGAACTCCTAAAAATTTTGCTAACTATTTTGTCATTGAGTTTAGTGAGAAATTTTACGATTACGGGGTTTGGAGTGGAAGCGGATTTAAATCTAAAAATACTAAATTGAAAGGGGAGCATGTAGGATCGTACTTATCTTTTGATACAAGGTATAATCAGGAAATTGAAGTTAAAATATCATCTTCCTTTATTAGCCATGAACAAGCAATTATTAATCTTAATCGAGAGCTACCCAATTCTAAATCTTTTGATAAGATTCTAAGTGAAGGAAGAAAAATTTGGAATAAGGAATTGTCAAAAATAAAAGTCAAAACTTTTGAAAATGATAAAGAAGCTCTAAGTAATAAAACAAAATTTTATTCTTGTCTATATCGAACAATATTATTTCCTCGAGCTTTTCATGAATATGATGTGAATGGAAAACAAATTCATTATAGTCCATACAATGGGAAAGTTTTGGATGGGCCTCTGTATACTGATAATGGGTTTTGGGATACATTCAGAGCCGTTTTTCCTTTTTATACCATTTTCTATCCGGAAAAACTTGGCGAGATAATCCAGGGTATTATGGTAAATCCATATAAAGAAAGTGGTTGGCTTCCCGAATGGTCAAGCCCTGGGCATCGGGACTGTATGATTGGCTCAAACTCGGCATCAATTATTGCTGAAGCCTATATTAAGGGAATTAAAAACTTTGATATTGAAACTGCTTATAAGGGCATTATAAATAATTCAAATAATGAGGGACCTCTTAGCTCTGTTGGAAGAAAGGGAGTGCAGTTTTATAATAAGCTTGGATATATTCCTTACGACGTAAATGTCAACGAAAATGTTGCAAGGACTCTTGAGTACTCTTACAATGACTTTTCAATTTGGAAATTAGCAAAACTTTTAAATAGACCTGAAGATGAAATAAACCTATTTAAAGAAAGAGCAAATTATTATAAAAATGTCTTTGATAGATCTACTAATTTCATGAGAGGTAAATTAAAAAGCGGGGAGTTTCAAAGACCCTTTAAAGCTGATGCCTGGGGCGGAGCATTCACGGAAGGAAGCTCATGGCATTATACTTGGTCTGTTTTGCATGACCCTGAAGGACTGATGAGTCTAATGGGAGGGAGGATAAATTTTATTAAAAGATTAGATCAAGTATTTACCACCCCTCCTACTTCAGATTTCTCATATTATGGTTTTAAAATTCATGAAATTTTAGAAATGGAACTATTAAATATGGGACAATATGCTCATGGCAATCAACCAATACAGCATGCAATATACTTTTACAATTTTGCTCGTCAACCTTGGAAAACTCAACAAAAAATAAGGCATGTCATGGATAATTTATACGGGGATGGTCCCGATGGATACTGCGGGGATGAGGACAATGGTCAGACCTCTGCATGGTTTGTATTCTCAGCTATGGGATTCTATCCTGTAGCACCTGTTACGGGGCAATACATTATTGGTAGTCCGTTGTTTGAATCTATTAAAATAGAACTTGCTGATAATAAGTCTGTCAACATCAATGTATCCAATAATGAAAAAGAAAATGTCTATATATCCTCTTTATCAGTAAATAATCAAAACTATAACAAAAACTGGCTAGATCATTCAATATTTATAAATGGTGGGACAATTGATTTTTCAATGTCACCAAAACCCAATTATTTTTGGGGATCAGATAAAGAAAGTGTCCCCTACTCCATGAGCTCTGAAAAAAAATAAAAGTCGGGATGACAGGATTTGAACCTGCGACCCCACGGCCCCCAGCCGTGTGCGCTAACCGGACTACGCCACATCCCGAAATGGATTATTCTAAAATGACCTTTCTATAAGAGGGGTTAAATTCAGTTTTGATCAAATTATTTTTTTCATCAATCAGCTCAAGCTTTAAATTAACTTCACCTTTTTCTAAACCCTCAAGATAATATGGTGCCCAACTATCAATTATAAATTCTTTTTCTTGTACAGTCAATCTGACTTTATTTCCATTTGGGGATAATTCTGTATTTACTAGATAAAAATCCAAAAGAAGTTTTTTGGTATCCTCTCCTTTATAAACTCCTTTTGGTCTGCTGTAAAAGAGAAACTGTTTTGTTAAATCTATTTCTTTTGATTTGTCATTAGAAATTTGAGTTAATACATAGGCCTTTTCATTTTTAACAGATTCATGATAAGATCTTGATAAAAAAGCAAGTATCACATTATTATCATTCTTGAGTTCTTTAGAAAAATTGGAGTCATAATGCGCTGAGTAAGGATCATTATTTATAATGAAATGAATATGTTGACCTTTTGCAGAATTTGCCAAACCGTTTTCAATAGCATCCTCGGTTTGTTCACCCAGATTATAATTTATAATATCAAAAGAGAAATCATATTCTCCACTTACCGAACTGAGTTTTAGTTCTGAATTACTGTATTCAGGAGAACCAATAAGTTTAGTCAATTTAATTTCTTGTTTTGGGGAGCAAGAAATGAACAATGAAATCATTGTGATAAAAAAAATATTTTTCATTTTTTCAAAAAATTAGTTAAAAAAAAGCGTCTCAAGAAAAGACGCTTTTTTTATATGTTTAAGGAGATTTTTACTCCTCTTCTGCTACTGTAGGTTCTGGAACTAATGCTTCGTAAACAAAAAATCTATAAATTTTTCCATCCTTCACTTCTCCATCAATCATAGCATTTTTTACCACCTTTTCACCATCAACATTTGTTTCAACCCTATGCCCAACAATGAACCAATCAGCACCACTCGGAATTGATTTATATGGCATAGCCCAATAAATATCCCATTTCGGACTTTCAGCCTCAAACCAAGCACTCAAAGCTTGTTCATGTTGTTCTTTACCGAAGATTCTGTTTCCATCAGGCCCTTGTATAAAGATCGAGTCAGAATTCATGGACATGATCTTTTCCATATCTCTCTCGTTATGTGCATCAATATATTCTGACCACAAGTTTGTTATATCATCAGATCCAGCAATAAACTTTTCTTCTGGCATAGGCGCAAAAAATCCAACTCCTTCTACTACAGGAGCATTACATGCTGAAAAAATTACAGCAAAAATTAAAATCAGTTTTTTCATAATTGTGTGTTTAAGTTATTGTATATTATTCGTTATCCCTTCCAATCATTTTATTAAATTTATCCCAGCTAAACTCATTACCATAGAGTAACGTAGAAAATCTTTGAATTTCACCAGCTATTTGAATTGCGGCTTTAATTTCTTCATCAGTCGCACCTTCATTCTTAGCAGACTCAATTTGAGCAGCAATACAATACTCACACCTCAAAGCTGCAGAAACAGCTACAGCAACAAGACGTGCTTCTTTGCGTGCTATTGGGCTGGCATCAGAAAATAACATGTTAAACTCGTCAAAATACTCAGCAGCTTCCTCTGCCATAAATTCTGGGTACATGCTATTAAAAGGACTCTTCTCTAATAATTCCTCATAAGAACTTTTGTCTTGACTAAAAGTAAAAGAGGATACTAATATCAGCAATAAAAATAATTTTTTCATTTTAAATATTTTGAATTAAGCATACAATATAAATAATTTAATAAAAAGAAGGAGTTTTAATTTCATAATTTTTCAATAGAATCTTTTACATATTTTCTATCAGTTTTTCCATTTACATATAAAAATTTATTTAAACAGAATACTTTTTTTGGTCTGAAGATCTTTTCAAATTTTTCTAAACTTTTAATCCAGTCTGGTGGGATTTTTTTTTCAAAAACAATCACAATCTTTTGGCCTAATTTTTCGTCTGCAATAGAACTGATTATAAAATTTTGATCATAACATTCATTTAACTTTTTTTCTAATTCCTCAGGATTAATTTTTACTCCCCCAGAATTAATTATAAAATCCTTTCGCCCCAACCAACTAAACTCCGTTTTGGAAAGTAGATTAATTTCATCATTGGTCTGAATTTTTTTTATGGATAAATGAGGAGTATTAACTAATAGACATCCTGATTTTTTTGCAAATGTTATCCCTTCCAGCGCGTGAAAGTTTTTTTCATTATTAGTTAAATTTTTAATTGCAACATGAGTTAATGATTCTGTCATTCCATAAGTTTCAAATATTCTATTTTTAAGACTTAGGATTTTTCTTTTCAAATCATTTTGGACAGGACCTCCTCCGACAATTACATTTTTTATTCTTTCAATTTTATTAATTGAATTTGCCAATTGCAATGGCGTCATTGCAATTAGATCATAATTACTTTTTATTTTATTAATAGGTTTAGATTTAATTGGAAAAGTATAAATATCTAAGCCTAAGACTAAAGCCCTGATGAACATCATTTTCCCAGCTATATAGTCCACAGGCAAACAATTAATTACTCTGCTTTTTTCATTGAGATCAAATGTTTTTTTGGTCAGTAAACAAGATTCAATAAAATCTACTTTTGGAATTTTTATTTTTTTAGGATTTCCGGTAGAGCCTGAGGTTTTAACTTCCAAATAATTATTTGTATCAAACCATGAGGCAATCAAACTCTTTAAAAATAAAAGGTCTTTATTTGAAGTTGTTTTTTTCAAAAGAGATTGCTCATTATGAGAAACCCCGTTTAACTTAAAACTTTTATGAATTCTTTGGTTCATTGATTTTATCTAAAAAAAAACTTGAGTTCCATTGTTTATTATCTCCATAAAATATTTTACCTTTTTTTACGAATAATGGAGATTGAATATTGTTTGAATAAATATTGCCAGTTCCTAAACCCTGTTGTATGTTGCAATTTTTTGTGCTCACCCATTGTGAAATAGTATTTAGCCCAATATTGCTTTCTAATGCGCTTGTAGCCCACCAACCTATCGAATTTTGCTCAGCTAATTGAATCCACTCATTAGATTCAGCCAATCCGCCTATCAAACTTGGTTTTATTATTATAAACTTTGGTTTTATATTTTTTAATAATGATCTTTTATTTTCATTATTGCCTATTAACTCTTCATCCAAGGCAATTGGAATAGGAGATTTTTCACATAAAAATGACATAAATTCCCATTGATTTTTCATTATTGGCTGCTCAATTGAATGAATTTCAAAATTGCTTAATTGCTTCAATTTTTCCAGAGCATTATCTTTGGAAAAAGCACCATTAGCATCTAGCCTAATTTCCAAATCTGACGCTGAATATCTAGTGCGAATCGAATTTAATAAATCGATCTCTTGTGAAAAATCATGTGCTCCAATCTTTAACTTTAAACAACTAAATCCTTGGGATAATTTAGAATCAATCTGATTGCGCATATTCTGCATGTCAGAAATCCAAATCAAACCATTTATATCAATACCTTTTTTTCCTTTGGAAAAATCTGAATCAAAAAGCTCAAATGGCGTTTCTGAAATCAAACTTTTTTTTGCAGTTTCAAAAGCAAATTGAACAGCGGGAAAATTATTAAATATTTTTTTATCAATTTCGATCTTATCATTTAAGTTATGACATAATTTGGTTAGAATATCATCAATTTTAGATGCGTTGTCAATGCTTAAACCCGGTATGATGCTACATTCTCCAATGCCAAAACGTTCACCGTCAGATAAAATTAAAAACCAGCTTTTTTTTTCTTTCAGTGTATCTCTAGATGTTTTAGCAGGAGTAATAAAACTTAAATTATGACTAAAATATATGGCTCTCATTAATTAAAAATATGGATATTAATACAGATACTAAAAAAACACTAATTGCTAACTCAGGAAGAAGAGGTTTAAAATCGATTGGAAATTTAGATTGGAATACTTTGTAAATATGCCTAAGTAAAATTAGAATGGAAAAAATGATAAGAACAAAATTCGATGAGTAATCGAATTTTACAAGCCAAATAAAAAGTAAAGAAATACTTAAACAGATCAAAAGATAGTGGTAATACTTTGAATACTTAAATCCTATTTGCACGGAAATTGTACGTTTCGCTGAATTCTTATCATTTTCGACATCTCGCATATTATTTATATTTAAAACAGCGGTACAAAGAAGGCCCATAATAATTGCTAATAAAATTACTGAATGATCAAAAAATTTAGTGTGTAAAAAATTTGAGCCTATAACACTAATTAGTCCAAAAAAAATAAAAACGAAAAGGTCTCCAAATCCATAATAACCATAGGGGGTTTTTCCTACAGTGTAAGTAATTGCAGCAATAATAGAGCATATAGAAAGGCCTGCAAAAATTAATATATTTAATAGGCTATCATCAAATACATAAAAAATTAGAGTTAGTGAAAAAACTAAAGATAATGCACTAGTTAGTATAATAGCTTTTTTTATTTGACTCAAGGTAATCAAGCCCGATGCAACAACTCGCTCAGGACCAATCCTGTGATTGTCAGTACCTTTTAAACCGTCACCATAATCGTTGGCAAAATTTGAAAGTACTTGAAAACAAACTGCTGTTACAATTGCTAAAATAAATATAATAGAATCAAAAAAACCTTGATAAACAGAAAATGAAGATCCAACTAAAATACCTGAGATTGAAAGCGGGATTGTTTTTGGTCTAGCCGCTTTAAGCCAATTGTAAAAAAGAAATTTTTTCACTAAAATATCTTTGAAATATTAAGGAAACTTTGGGTACTTTTTAAAATTTGGATCTCTTTTGCTTAAAAAAGCATTCTTACCCTCTTGAGCTTCATCCGTCAAATAATATAGGAGAGTAGCATCTCCAGCCAATTGCATTAATCCGTGTTGACCATCAAGTTCTGCATTTAAACTCCTCTTAATCATTCTTAGTGCCAAAGGACTTCTTTTTTGCATTAATGAACACCACTCCAAAACAGTTTCTTCCAAATCTTTTAATGGTACAACCTTATTTACCATTCCCATTTCAAATGCTTCTTGTGCAGTATATTGTTTACATAAAAACCAAATTTCTCTAGCTTTTTTCTGACCAACATGTCTTGCTAAGTATGAAGAACCGAAGCCTCCGTCAAAGCTCCCAACCTTAGGGCCAGTTTGGCCAAAAATTGCATTGTCACTAGCGATAGTTAAATCACAAACAACATGTAATACATGGCCTCCTCCAATGGCATAACCATTTACCATAGCTATTACAGGTTTTGGCAACTCCCTAATCTTCTTATGTAAATCCAGAACATTCAGCCTGGGGACCCCATCATCACCAATATATCCTCCAATTCCTTTTACATTTTGATCTCCACCACTGCAGAAAGCTTTATCACCTGTTCCTGTAATAACAACAATATCAATTTCATTATTTTCTCTGCAAATTTCAAATGCATCAAGCATTTCAGAATTTGTTTCCGGTCTAAAAGCATTATAAACCTTAGGTCTATTAATGGTAATTTTTGCAACACCATTAAAAATATCAAATTTAATATCCTTGTAATTTTTTACTTTTTTCCAGCTTGCTTTCATATCAATAAAGGTTAATTATTTTTCCGACTTTGACAAATATTTAAAATATTCTTTTAAAATTTTTTCACTTTTATCTGAGTTGGTTTTTATCTCTAAAATCTTAGGTTTCTTTGACTGATTAAAAAAAGTTGCTAATGCAAAATTCAATCCAAATTTTGTTGAAACTGAAAAATATTTAAAGTTGAACATTTTTGCTAAATTGTATGCAGAATAATTATGTCTGGTCTCAATATATTCAGAAAAAACACTATTATTTTTATAGCCGGGTAAAATTTTAAAGATTCCGCCCCCTTGATTATTTATAATGATAATTCTAAAATTGTTGGGGATGTACTTTATACAAAGCGCATTCATGTCATAAAGAAAACTTAGATCCCCTGTAACTAACACTACTGGGGTATCTTTTGCAGCCATACCTATCGCTGTAGAAGTACATCCATCAATGCCGCTAGTTCCCCTATTACAATACATAGCATTATTATTTTTTAGATTAAACAATTGAAAATATCGTACTGGCGAACTATTTGAAACTTGTATTCTATAATTACATGGTATTTTGTTGGATAATATTTCAAATACTTTTAAATCAGAAAACTTGACAACCCTTAAAAATCTTTTGTGTAGAACATTAATTTTTTGTCGGAGTTGTAACCAATTATCTCTATAAGTGAAATTACTTTCTGGTAACTCCAAATTTTCGAAAAGATGGTTTGGATTTGCTTCTATGTGATTAGCTTTTATGTAATAGGTGCTATTTGCTGGATTTAAACCTATATGGAAGTGATTATGTGCCTTATAATTTCTTAAAAATGATTTGATTTTTTTAGAAATAATCATTCCCCCCAAGGAAATAATTATTTCTGGTGACAAATCATTAAATAGCCTATCAGACTCTTTCATGAATTCTATAGGTGCTAGCAATCGGTCAATATTTGACAAAAATATTTCATCAGTGACATTAGAAGTATGCTCTTTAAAGACAATAATATTCGTTAGAGAGTTTATAGTACGAATTGACTTTTCTGAAAGAGATTGTTCCTCTTGAACTCCAATTATCAAAAGTATTTTTTTTGTTTTTTTTATATGGCTTACAAGTTTTTCAAATGAAGATTTTTCGGCTACAACAGGCTTTACTTTTTTTCTCACACTTAAAACTATTTCTGGGTGATCAATAAAATTATACAATGGCTCTTCCATTGGAATATTTAAATGAACAGGTTGATTTGATTTAAGGCATAATTCAAATGCTTTCTTAATTTTTATTTCATTATTGTACTGAACTTTTTTCTGAAGTTTTATTATTTCTTTTTCTGAAATACTTTTTGAAATTATTTTTTGAAAATTGCTTTTTATTATTTCCTCTGTTGCATGGACTGGATCTTGTTCCAAGCATGCAGAGAAGTAAATGTTTTCACGAAATACGTCTTGCTGATTAATTGTTTGACCATCTCCAATATTAATTTTATATAAAGGTCTATCAGCTGAAAGTACTATTAAAGGAATTCTGCTAAAATATGCCTCAGAAATGGCCGGATAATAATTTAAAAGTGCTGAGCCAGAAGTGCAAACTAATATTGTAGGTTTAGTTGAATTTTGAGAAAGTCCAATAGCAAAAAAAGCAGCAGACCTTTCATCAACTATACTATAACAATTAAATTTTTCATTAGACGCAAATCCAATTGCCAAGGGTACATTTCTTGATCCTGGAGATATCACAACATTACAAAAATTGTACTGAATACATGAGAGTATTAATGTTTGTGCAACTGGAATTTTAGGGTATTTCATATAGTGCAAAAATAATAATAATTAATGCTTAACAGGGGTTAAAAATCCTAAGAATAGTTTTTGATTTTTCTAATATTTCATTCCACTCATTTTCTGGTACGCTTTCTGGTGTAATTCCAGCCCCTACGAAAACTTTTAACTTATTTCCGATGATCTGAGCACATCTAATATTCACAAATAAATTACAATCATCTTCTTTTAAAATACCTAAATAACCTGTATAATATTTCCTATTGTTCTTTTCATTATTTAGTATATATTCAATAGAGCTTTGCTTCGGGGATCCTGCAACAGCTGGTGTTGGATGAAGGCTGTTTATTATTTGTGAAATTTTCCCAATTGGTATTGCAGTGATTGAATTCCTTAAATGAAATAAATTTGCAGCACTTACAGTCTGTAATTTTGAACTAGAGATTTTATTACAATATTTAGCTAAATTATTAATCATATCATCTAACACGATCTGCTGTTCATTAAGTTCCTTACTACTCCATTTTTGGTGGTAACTAATTTTAGTTGCTGCTAATGCATGTGCAGTGAGTTTATTTTTTGTAATCTCAACTAACTGCTCGGGTGAAGCTCCAATCCAAACCCCTGATTCCTTTGAAAAAAACAAGTAGGAAAAGGCGCTGGGATTTAATGAAATTAACCTCATAAAAATCTCAGATTTGGAAACATCTTGAATATTATATTCTAAACATGTAGAAGCTACAATCTTTCTAAGTTTATATTTTTTAAGGTTTTTTATTACTTGTGAAACATAAGAAATATACTCTATCTTTTTGTTCTGAAAATTTGTATGAGTATGCTCTATGGTATTATTAAAAACAGATTGGAAAATAGCTTTAGTAATAATTTTTTTTTGGGGCTCTATATAAATTCCATTTTCTGAAGAATCAAAAGGCATAAAAATAAAACCATTCTTTTTATCCAATTCACTAGACTTAATTCTTGTAGAATTTCCAACAATACAACTTACCAAATCCTTGTTGCCAAATTTGTAAGCAACAAATGGGATTTTGCTTTTTATGTTTGAATCAATTAATCCAATAAACTCTTTTTCGTTTATCATTTAGATGCAATATAAATAGTAGAAGAACCTAAAAGTTTAGGTCTAATAGAAATATTTTTGAAACCGACGTTCTCTAAAATTTTTTTAAATTTTTGCCCCGATGGAAACGATTCTGCAGAATTTAATAAATATTTATATGCTAATTTATCCTTTGAAAAAATACTTGCCATCAATGGGATATACGTTCTTGTGAAAAAAGAGTATAGTAATCTAATTATTTTATTTTCTGGCACAGATGTTTCAAGAACAATTAGAGCCCCATTAGGTTTTAAAACTCTAAAGCTTTCACCCAGGCCTTTTTCTAAATCTTGAAAATTTCGAACACCAAACCCTATGGTTATGAGATCAAAAAAATTATCATTATAATTTAAATTTTCAGCATCTCCTTTTTGAAGGGAAACCGACTTTTGAAGATTTTTTTTTCTTATTTTATTTCTCCCAATATTTAGCATTTGTTCAGAAATATCAACTCCTACAACCTCACAATTTGGAATGCTTCCAAGCTTGATGGCAATGTCAGCTGTACCTGTAGCTATGTCTAAAGCCTTTTTCGGATTTAATTTTTTTGCTATTGAAAGAATATTGTTTTTCCACCTCTTGTGACTATTAAAAGTTATAATCCAATTTAGGAAATCGTAATCATCAGAAATTTTATCAAACATTTTTTCAATTTGATTTTTCTTTGAACTCCGAGATTTTTGGTAAGGTTTTAACATCAAAAATTAGAAATATAAATTTACAATTAATTAGCAATAACAATGCCGAGCAATTATTAAAATTGCAGCTACTATTAATTGAAACAATTACTGATAGTACAAGGGAGAGTTGAATAAAAAGATAAAATTTTATTCAAAATTTGAGGCCTTCTGAGATTGATAAAGCTATATAAGGGATACTTTTGTAGCAGCTTTACCTTTTCTCCCTTCTCCTTCTTCATACTCTACTTTATCACCTTCTTTGATGGTAAGATTTCCAAGTGCTGAATAATGAACGAATAGGTCTTCTCCGGTTTCATCATTTGTGATAAAACCATAACCTTTAGACTCGTTGAAAAATTTTACTGTTCCTTTCATTTATGAATTAAATTTCAGCAAATGTAGTTTATATTATAATAGTAAATGATGTTTTTTAATAATATTTTTCACTTTTTATAATTATCATATAAATATAGTGGCAACGATAATGAAAAGCCGACAAGAAATAATGATACGATATATTTAATAAAACACTTAGCTCTTATTTTTTTATTTGAGAATTGATAAATAAGATAGACCAAAAAAGAACTGGCAGCAACTGTAATATCCATAGTAATCATAGATATTGCATGATTAGAGTATAATTGATCGATAAACCCTGTCATCGACCAATTGTTCTCTTTTAAGAAATTTATCAGGTGGTAATATGGAAGAATAACGCCGAGCAAACACAAAATAAAAAATATCTTTTTCATAACTTTTTCTTCACAATTTAATAAATACTCTTATTCTTTATAGTATAATTGTAGTCTAAAAAAAATGTTAGAAAAATATTTTCAATGCCCTTATTGTTGGCAAGAGCAGTTAAAACTGATAGACCCATCGCAGAGAAATCAAAATTTCATTGAGGACTGCGAAATCTGTTGCAACCCTATAGATTTTCAAATTTTAATTAAATACAATGAAATCAAGGATTTTCAAATTAAAAAAATAGGTCAATAAATGAATGCCAAAAAAAAACTTGATTTAGTTATTTGGGGAGCAACCGGTTTTACTGGTCAATTAGTTTGCGAATATATCGCCCGCTCTTATGACAGTAAAGATTTAAATTGGACAATTGCTGGTAGGGATGAAACAAAGTTGTCGAAACTCAAGAAGAGATTAGATATTAAAAATTCTATTATAATCGGAAATAGCAATGATATATCTAGCCTAGAAAAAATATGCGCTGTGACAAAAGTAATTTGCTCAACCGTTGGACCATATGCGATTTATGGAACTGAATTAATTCATGCATGCATAAAAATGAAAACTAACTATTGTGACATTTCAGGCGAAACACAATGGATAAGAAAAATAATAGACACTTTTCATGACAAAGCTAAAAAACAAAAAATCAAAATAGTAAATTCTTGTGGCTTTGACTCAATACCCTCTGACATTGGTGTATATTTCTGTCAATCCAACTATTTTAAAGAAAACGGAAAATATACTAATGCAATTAACATGCGTGTTGCAGGAACAAAGGGTGGCTTTAGCGGAGGGACATATAATAGTCTTACAAATGTTATTCATGAAGCTAGTGTGAATAAGTCTGTAAGAGAAACATTAAATAACCCTTATGGGCTTAACCCCGTCAATGAACAAAGTGGTCCTGATACAAAAGATTTGCGCTCTGTTGTATATGACAAAGAAGCTAAATCATGGATTGCTCCTTTTATTATGGCAGGGATTAATACTAAAATTGTTAGAAGGAGTAATGCGTTATTAAACTATAAATATGGGAAGTCTTTTTTATATAGTGAAGCATTACTTGTAGGAGATGGTATTCTGGGCAAAATAATTGGGTACCTTAGCCTAATTCCAATATTCATGGTAATTCAAAAAAAAGGTTCAATAATAAAAAGAATTGTGGACTTATTCGTTCCCAAAGCTGGTCAAGGACCTTCAAAGAAGCAGAGAGAAAATGGATTCTTTAATCTAAAATTTTACTTTAACAATGGTCAGAAAAAGTATATAGCAAAAGTCACAGGTGACATGGATCCAGGCTATGGATCAACTTCAAAAATGTTAGCAGAATGTGCTATATGTTTGGCTCTTGACGATACATTAAATGAAAATTATGGCGTGATTACACCGTCTGTTGCATTTGAGAAAAATATATTAGAAAGATTGCAAAATAATGCTGGCCTCAAGTTTTCAATGAAAAAAATCTAAAAAACTTTTTTTAAAATAATACTGTCATTTATTTCTCCGTCTTCAATCAACTTGATCTCATCTTCATAGAGCCTCCAAACAGAGTTTTCAGCGGTTAATTTAATTTTATTTTCAATTGAATCATCAATAATTATTTCTCCATTCTCTGTGCGTGCCCATGTAATTTCTTGCTCTTCGTATATATACGAATCAATAATAAAAATTGCCTTATTTTCTTTCTTAAACAGAATATACATTTCTAAATCTTTGAAGAATTCTATAATCAATCCTGAACTCAGACTAGCAACCATCTTTTCATAAGATTCTAACTTATTTATATTTTCATCTAAAATTTTTTCGATATCTAAATCAATTCTCCACTTTCCAAGAATACTCTCATTATTTTCTTGACCTGAAGCAAAGAAAAAATTAAGTGTAAACAAAAGAACTAATACTTTATTTTTCATTTGATTTATTAATTATATAAATTTTATTTATGGAAACAAAAAATATGCTAATCTTTCAGTTAAAGAGTATTCTTTTAAAAAGTGTTTTGTAAATTGAAAAAAAAACTTGATGGAAGAATGGTACAAAAAAAATAGAATTTACTTTTATGCTATTGTTCTGTGTTATTTTGTATACAGGATTTATTTCAGCTAACTTTATGTAAATTTAATTAATTGAAAGTATTAGTTTATTTTTTGATAGGTGCAGGCATTGGAATGTGCTTGTCACTTTTACTTTATAAAGAATTTTTGATTTCAGAAGAATCAATATATACAATATCTGTAGTGTTTTTTAGTATTGCTGGGTTCTTAGAAATGAGAAGAAGAAAAAAAATGAAATGAAAAAAATAGTACAATTTATATTTTGCTTATTGTTTTTAGCGTGTGGCTCAAATAATGAATCCTCTTCATCAGAGCCAGAAAATTTAAACCCAACCCTTAATTCTAATAGAACTTCCTTGTCTTTTGAAGATACAATGGTGAGTTTAAAATCAGAGTCTAAGTTAATTACGCTAACTTCAAGTAACTTAAATTCTGATATTTTAATTGAAGTGCCAAATGATTTTGAGATTTCTAATGACAACACAAATTTTTTTAACTCTCTTTCAATTACCCCGTCTGCGAACATGAACTTGTATGTTAGGTTTTCTCCTACAGACACAGGTAATAGTTTTGGTAATCTCATAATTTCATCAGCTGAAATTGACAATGATATATCTGTTAGTCTTTATGGAAATGGATTACTCATGGTTCATAATTATCAAGCATTTGATGAGCAAGCTTTAGGCTTTGGAGGTGGTTTTAGCCAATCCGCATCTGGTGTTTTTGACCTTCATGATGATGTGTCAAATATTGAAAGTGTCAAAATGTTTTTACAGATCGATTGTCCAAATGGAAGCAGTGGTTGTGATGATTGGGATAGGTTTGCAAATATTAAAGTAAAAGACAACTATTCGGGAAATTGGTTTGAGATTGGGAGATATATAACTCCATATTGGACAGGAACACAAGTGCTCGAAAGAGGACTAGAGTTTGATGTTACTGATTTTAAATTTCTGCTAACAGGTGCTACAGAGTTAAGAATTTACATAGAAAACTGGACTCCAAAACCTGATATTATTTCTATTGATTTCGATTATGTCGTTGGAACACCAGATTATCAAAATTATGAGGTCTCTGAAGTTTTAAGTCTTCATTCAAATTCTATTGATTGTGTGCCTTATGGTGTTGCACACAATATAGACTTAGAAAAATCTGTACTAATACCTGCTGCAGCTGAAAGCGCTCATTTTAGAACAATCATCACTGGTTGGGGGCATGCTACCCCAACAGATCCAGACGGAAGACCTTGTGCAGAATGGTGCTATAGAACACATGATATCAAAATAAATAATGCCTCAGCATTTCAGCATTATATGGGGCCAATCGGATGTCCATCAAATCCTATTAATGATGAACAAGACCCTGGAAACTGGGAGCCTAACAGGGCAGGTTGGTGTCCCGGTATGGCAGTTCCTGTAAGAACGGATAATATTGATTCCTCTCATAATGGATCCCCTTTTATTTTTGAGTATGATTTACAGGATTGGACAAGTAATGGAGCCGGTGGTAATGCATTTTACGCTATTTCTACATATGTGATTGTAAAAAGTAATTCTGAGATTAATCCTGCAGTAATTCAAGATTAGATTGAAAATAGATCTGCAAACCGATATTCTTATAATTGGGGCTGGAATTTCTGGTATTGGTGCTGCCTGTCATCTGGAAAGAAAAAATAAAAACAAAAACTATATAATTCTCGAGTCTAGAAAAGAGATTGGAGGTACTTGGAGCCTGTTCAAGTATCCTGGCATAAGGTCTGATTCTGATATGTACACGTTTGGTTATTCTTTCAAAACGTGGGATAACCCACAATCTTTTGCGGATGGACCTAACATTTTGAAATATCTAAAAAGTGCAATTAATGATTTTAAAATAAAAGATAAAATAAAATTTAATTGTACAGTTTCTCATGTTAATTTTAATAAATCAACAAATAAGTGGACTATAAAATATTTTGATAAATCTAAAAATAAAGAAAGGACAATTGAAAGTTCAATAATATTTTCATGTACAGGATATTATAATTATCAAGAAGCACACTTGCCTAAATATAAAAATTCTGAAAGTTTTAATGGGAAAATCATTCACCCACAATTTTGGCCTAAAGATTTTGACTATAAAAACAAAAAAGTAGCTGTGATTGGAAGTGGGGCAACAGCAGTGACACTTATTCCGGCGATGAGTAAATTAACTTCCTCCATTGTCATGATTCAAAGGTCTCCAACATATATTGGGGCTTTTCCAAATAGAGATGCTGTGAGTACATTTCTAAAAAAAGTCTTACCTAAAAAATTTGCGCATAAATTAATAAGGTTTAAAAATATTTTGTTACAAATTTTATTTTTTCAGTCTTGTAAGATATTTCCTAAATCAATGAAGAAATGGATTATTAATAATGCAAAAAAAAGACTGGGGCAATTTCCAGTAAAGCCCCATTTTGAGCCAAAGTATAATCCGTGGGATCAAAGGTTTTGCGTGGCACCCGACGGAGATTTATTTAAATGTTTAAAAGATGGAGAAGCTGAAATCATTACTGACGAAATTGAATCCTTTTATAATAATGGGATCAAATTAAAATCAGGAAAAAAAATTGAAGCTGAAATAATTATTAGTGCTACAGGTTTAAAACTATTGGCGTTTGGGGATATAAAAATTACAATTAATAATATCCCATTTAATCCTGCTAAGAGTACTACATATAAGGGATTAATGTTAAGTGATTTACCTAATTTGATCTTTTTTGCCGGCTATACAAATGCATCCTGGACTTTAAAAAGTGACCTCACAAGTGAGTATGCAAGTAGATTAATTAAAGTAATGGACAAAAAAAGTTATTCATCTTTCGTAGCTTTAAAAAACGGGAAAAAAATGGAAAACATTCCTCTACTCAACTTGAACTCAGGCTACATAAATAGATCATCTAACATTTTTCCCAAACAAGGCAGTAAACTTCCATGGAAGCTATATCAAAACTATTTTTTTGATTATGCGATGCTCAGAATAAATAAAATAGAAGATAAATTTTTATCTTTCATATAACTAATCTTAAATGGATGAATACTAATCTTGTTATAATCATCTTTACTTCTATTTCATTTATCATTTATGGAATAAATTCATTTACATCTAACAGGATGGTCAGTGAATATGAAAGATGGGGTTTTGGAAAGTATAGGAAAATAATTGGGTTAAGTCAAATTCTTTGTGGAGCCGGCTTAATAATTGGAATTAAGTTTTTAATACTACTTCAGACTGCATCATTGTCATTGGTAATTATGATGTCATTAGCAATTCTGGTTAGGGTTAAAATCAAAGATAATATTTCAGAAATTCTTCCAGCAATTTCTTACTTCGTGTTAAGTTTTTTAATACTTTTTAATTCCCTGAATTACAATTAAATACAATAATCTTTAATTATGAATTGGAAGTGTAAACACACTTGGAAAAGAGCAATTAATAATACTTTGTGGTGTCTACTAGGTTGTTCTATCGGGGATTTTGGGACAATATTCCTCTTTCAGTCGATTGAACATACATTTAGTATTTCATTTGTGATGTCTTTAGCAATATTAAACGGACTAATTACATCCATTATTTTAGAAACATTAATTTTACTGAAACAAATGAATTTTAAGAGTGCGATAAATACTGCTTTTGGAATGAGTTTTATTTCAATGATTGGTATGGAGTTGTCGATGAATCTCACTGATGTTATTTTAACTGGAGGTGCTATGCTAACATGGTGGGCAATACCCATAATGTTATTTGTGGGATTTATAACACCTCTTCCTTATAATTACTACAAATTAAAAAAGTATAATGTTGGGTGTCATTGAACTTATAACTTACTATATTTAATAAAAATTATTTTTAAATAGCTATGAAAAAATTACTAATTACCCTGATTGCTGCATCTTTAATTAACCTTAGTTGTGAAAATTCAATTCCCGAATCCTATAACCCAAATGAGATAATATTCGTAGTTGAAATGGACGGAAATGAAGGCAAGTCATATGATGATATTGCAGAATTTTCTAAGTTCTATACTGAAGCAATTAACAAAAAAGAACCAGGTTCATTGGGTTGGGGGTTTTTTGATTCAGGTGAGAAAATTATTTTAATTGAAAGATACCTTGATGGCGATGCAATGATGCAACATGCAAAAAATATTTCTGAAGGGGGAATCCTTGAAACTCATTTTGTAAAATTTATGGAACATTTTACAATTAATAAAATTGATGTATATGGTAACGCTTCCGATGAGCTAAAAGAGTTTGTAAAACCTTTTGGGTTACCATTTTACTTTCACCCTGAATTTGCTAAATTCAGTAGAAACTAAATTTGATTTATTAAACTGATACTTCGATAAAATGGAGAAATTGGAAGAACTAATTTACTCGTTTAAATATCTGCCTCCATTTTTATATTTTGGGTCGGTTGGATTAATTGGCTATGACATTTATTATTATATCACAAAAGAAACAGAGTTTCTTAGTGAATATGTACAAACACCGCTTACTATTTTGTTTTTTTACATGACATACTTAGGACTTAAAAATCTTAAAAAAAAAGACAGTAATACTAAAAATAAAAATGCTATATGAAAAATGTTATTGTTTCTTTATCATTTTTAATTTTGTTTCAAAGCTGTTTTAGTTACAGGACAGTAAATTATAGTGAAATTTCAAATGACAAAAAACAAAAGGTTGAAGTTGAAATGCTAGATAGAGCAAAATTCAGTGGTCAATTAGTATCCATAGATGATAAATCAATTACTTTAGAAAATAATGGGATAGAACAAAAAGTTCTTAAGAATGATATTTATGAAATTAAAATCAAAAAGTTTTCAATTTTTAAATCTCTAAAAAATATTGCCAAAGCTGGTGCCTGGGCAGCAGCCACAGCAGGGATTCTTTTTATTTATGCTCTATCAAAATCTGATGGAATTCCATAATTAATATCCATTAGATAATATAAAATTTAAATTAAGACAGCCAAAGAACAAGAAAAAAGCCAAATATAAATTTGTTGATACACTTATTTCCTTTTTTGTAAAATAAAGATTATATATAGCTTGAGTAAATAATCCTACAAACAGCCATCCCACATAATTCGATGAGGGGACAATTAAATTTTTAAATCTCCACATATCTAATTTTGGGGCAATTGGCTCCATAACAAAATCCATAGCTAACATTAATAATGCCCCAATGATAATTGTTAATACAATACTTCTATTTTTTGTTATAAAAGAAGCAATATTTCCAGAAATGACTGTCAGTATGATCCAATTTACTCCAATCAAATAAGGAACACCAAATAGCTTGAATCCTAAGTTATTTCCATATTCATAATCCCCGAAAATCAAACCATAATTTACTCCCAAGGATTCTGTAATCATACCAATTAAAAAAATTGATAGAGCTGATAATATATGATATTTTGAGTCTAACTTGATATTTAAAAATAAAATGATTGACATTAATAAAAGATTTACAGACGTGAAGCCTGCAAAAAAATCTAAGTCATAAAATAACATACCCATAAAGCCAGAAACATGAACTAGCCAAATTATAAATATTGATATGTTTTTTTTATTTGCTTTCAATTAAATCAGAAACTATTTTTGATGATAAAATCGCTAAAGGTATTCCACCTCCAGGGTGTACACTACCTCCACAAAAAAAAAGATTTTTTATATTTCTTGTGAAATTCGGGTGTCTCATAAAAGATGACATTATATTGTTACTAGAGCTTCCATATAAAGAACCATTATATGAATTTGTATTTTGTTCTAAATCAATCGGGGTGTAAACTTTTTCGTTTATTATATTTTTTCCGACTGCTACTCCTAAGATTTTTTCAAGCTTACTGATTATTTTATTTTTTGTTACCCTAACTTGTTTGTCCCAATTTTGATTTAAATTGTATGGTGAATTGATCATTACAAACCAATTTTCAGAATCTTTAGGGGCATCCATAGAGACATCCTTGCATGAAATATTCACATACACAGTGGGATCATCATAAATTTCTTTTTTTTCAAAAATTGAATTAAACTCCTCTTTGTAATTTGAAGAAAAGAATATATTATGTAGATCCAATTTATCGTAAGTCCCTTTCATACCCCAATAAAAAATTAGAGCGGAACTAGAACTTTCGTTTTTCAAAGACCTATGTTTAAACTTCCTCTTTAGCAATTGATTATATGTAAAATTTACATCTACATTTGATATGATAATATCAGACTCTATCAACTTATTATTTACTCTTATCTTTTTACAGATATTTTTGTCTAAAATAATTTCATCAACATTACAGTCAAAATGAAACTTTACTCCAACTTGCTTCGCTAAATTGTATATAGAGTTTGTTATTTCATACATTCCTCCTTCAGGAATAAAAGTCCCAAAATGATTTTCCAAATGTTGAATTAATGTCATCATTCCAGGAGTTTTATAAGGTGACGAGCCGTTATAAGTTGCATACCTATCAAATATTTGTATTAGATATTTGTTTTTTAATTCATCAGAGTTGACCTTATTTAAGGTTTTATTAATTTGGAAAATATTTAAATTAAAAAGTGCTTTAACAGTCTCAATATTTAAAAAGGTGGAGAACTTATGGAGTGATTTTTTCAAAAAAATCTTTTCGGTCAAATCAAATTTTGTTTTAGCTTTTTTTAAATATTTCTTTACCACTGACTCGTCCACATCAAATTTTTTTTTAACCTCTTTTAAGAATTTTTTATTATCTGAAAATGCGGTAAATTCTGTTTTGTCATCCCAAAAATATTTACAATGTATTTTCTTTTTTTTGTAGTTAAAATAATCCCTGGGGTTTAAATCAAATAGTTCAAATAATTCATCAACCAAAAATGGCATAGTAAATAATGAAGGGCCAGCATCAAATCTAAACTCATCCAATTTGAAAGTATTAAGCTTTCCCCCTGGCATTTTATTTTTTTCATAAACATCAACATCAAATCCCTTTGATCTTAATCGAATTGCAGTGGATATTCCGCTTACTCCAGAACCTATTATTGATGCTTTCATTTTTTAAAAAGAAACTATTGCAATTTAAATGCCGCATCTAAAAACTCAAAGGAAAATGCATTGTGAAATTCATAATTTTTTTGGTAATTTTTTATTATTTAGGTATAATTAGATATAATATCATTGAGTTATCTAACAAAAATTTAAATTATTATTAGAACGATTAATGTCTATAATTTTCAGAGTATAAATTGAAAAAACCTGATATCTTTGTTAATAATCAAATCGATCATTTAATATGAAATATTTTTTTCTAGCATTTAAAAATTGGAATAAATTCAAAGGAAGATCCAACAGACCAGAATTTTGGTATTTTGCCCTTTTTTATGTTATAATCGGTATAATTACATATTATATCGATGTATTATTTTTGGGTTATAATCCTATCGACCCAACTTCGTTCGGAATTTTTCAAGCATCATTCAATTTAATAGTTTTAATACCGTCTATTTCAGTAACTATTAGACGTCTACACGACGTTAATAAAAGTGGATGGAATTTATTATGGTATTTAACGATTATAGGAACTTTATATATTATATATTTAAATATCCTAAAAGGTACTGATGATGACAATAAGTACGGCTCTCCATCAACTTTATGATCGTACAAATATTGTTGTGAAAGAAAATAAAAAAATAATTTTAGCTTTAATTGCGGGTTTCCTTGCTATAATGATCCCTTACCTTTTGCTCTTCAACTAAACCAGCACAGCATATGAAAAAGCTAATACTACCTACATTATGAAATTTAGTTGGAATGAAACCATTATATGGCTGTGCTTATTAAGTTTTATAATTAGTAGCGGTGCTCAATTCATCTCTGATTATACAGGAATTGACGTTTGGTCAATACTTAACTTTGGAGTTGGTCTTTTAGCTGTTGCAATACTTATAATAGTCTTGAGGTATAAAAAAACGAAGGAATGAAAAAGCTAATAGTAAAACCAAAATATGATATAAAAAAGTTCTTTGTTAATTATGGTGATACGTTAACATTAGTATTATTATTTGTTATTTTTAATTTTGATTTAATTGGGGACTATCTTCCGGAATTTTCAAGTACATTTTTAACAGGTTTTTCATATGCTATAATTGCATTGATTCCTTGTTTTTTAGGAATTTATTACAAAAATAAAAGGAAGAAAAAATGAAAAAGCTAATACTATTACTATTCATTCCACTTATATCTTTTACTCAAAAAAATGACCAGTCAAAATTAAATTTAGAAAAGAAAAAAGAAAAAATAGTTAAGTTCTCTGAAGTTGAAAATGCTCCATTTTATATTGATTGGTGTACATCAAATCTTACTGAAGATAAAATTCGAGAATGTACAGACTCAGGAATAAAATTATTTACAAAAAAAAATTTTGATACTGGATTAGCCAATGAATTAATGCTTTCAGGATTTCAAAGAATTACTATTGCTTTTGTAATTAATAATAATGGAGATGTAGTTGATATAAGAGTTAGAGCCCCTCATCCTCAACTTGAAGATGAAGCTATTAGGGTAATCAATTTACTTCCAAAAATGGAGCCGGGAAGACAAAATAGCGAAGCTGTTTCAGTTTCCTATTTGCTACAAATAATTTTTAAATCAGATGGCAATTTATTCAATCAATATGAAAAGAAGCCAATTTTAGGTTTTATTGGTGGCGATAATATAGAAGTCTCTTTTGAAACCGATTCTGTTGAAAGTGTTCCAATTTTTCCTGGTTGTGAAAAAGGGAATAATGAAAGGAAAAGAAAATGTATGTCTGAAAAAATCGCAAAATTTGTTAAAAGAAAATTTAAAACTGATTTAGCTGCAAATTGTGGTCTAACTGGGATACAACGTATTAGCACTATATTTAAAATTGATACTTTGGGAAACATTACTGATATTAGAGCCAGAGCTCCTCACCCTCAAATTGAAGACGAAGCAATTAGAGTAATTAACTTACTGCCAAAAATGAAACCAGGAATGCAACTTGGTAAACCTGTATGTGTTCCTTATTCTTTACCGATTATATTCGAAGTAAAAGAAAATAAAAAGAAAAAGGAAATACTAAAAGCAGATGATTTTGGCTGGTAAAAATACTACGATATGAAAAAAAAAATTACTTTAAACCTAATTACAATAGTTATTGGTATTGTTATATTTTTTTATGCACAAGAATTTGGTTTTAATTTTGATGGAGTTACGGGAATAGGACTAATTTTGCTATTATTTTTGTTTGCATTTTTTGGTATTTGGAGTAAAATAAATCAATAAAAAATTAAACCAACATACGATATGAAAAAACTAAAGAGTGCCAAATGAGTTGCACCTTGTTTCATATTTAACATTTCTATTATTCCTTTTAACAACTAATTAACAAGAGTTTTATTCTATTTTCTGACTTTTGTAAATAAATTAAACTTACTATTAAATGAAAAAAATACTCTTATTAATTTTAGTGACTTTTGTATTTAATTCTTGTATTGATGCGAGTCCTAACGTTGAAGCACATAATGATATTCACATAACTATTGACGGAGAAAATTTAGACGGGTTTATCGGTGAATGGAAAATAACCTCAGAAGAAAAAGAAGAAGATGGCAAAGAAGTGATTATTGTTAGAATTGAAAAATCTGAATTATAGTAAAGTTAGTACTATTACTGTTTTATTAAGCTTATCTCAACTAAATGATAAAAATTAAAAATTGTCCTGTATGTGGATCATCATCTTTTAATTCATTTGTTAAGACAACTGCTCAAATGCACCATAATGATAAGCTATTCAATTTTGATAAATGTAACAAGTGTGATTTTGTTTTTCTTAACCCTAGATTAAAGTTTGAAGATTTAAAAAACTATTACTCCTCGAATTACTTACCATATCGGGGTGCAAAAGCTTGGGGTAGGTTTGAATGGTTAGTATCACAAAGTCAAAAAAGACTAGATTTAAAGAGAGTTGCACTAATAAAAAATATTCAAAGTCTTTCAAAGGAATCGCTAATCTTAGATGTAGGTTGTGGGAATCCTACTTTTTTAAAGGCTTGTCAACAAAAATTAAAATGCAAGACTATCGGAATTGACTTTAACGATGCGGGTTGGAAAAATCAATTACATGATTTTAAAAAAATAAATTTGCAGGTTGGTGAAATCAAAGATCTGCCATCTAATCTCCATCCAGATATTATTTCAATGTGGCATTATTTAGAACACGATTATAATCCTTATGAAAACTTGCAGTCATTAAAAAAAATTTCCAAACCAACAACTAAGCTAGTAATTGAAGTTCCAAATTTTGATTCTTTAAGCAGGAAAAAATATGCAAAAAACTGGGCTGGCTGGCACACACCTAGACACCTGTCATTATTTTCCCCTAATAATATTGATTTATTGCTTGAAAAAAGTGGTTGGAAAATTACTCAGGTTTTTACATATGGGACTATGAATCCATATTTACTATACTGGATGAGTGAAATGGAAAAAAAGAGAATAAATTGGAATAAAAGTATGGAAGATAAATTCATAAGTTTTGTAATTGGAATGATAAAGTTTTTTCCTTTGAGATTTAAAGAAAAAAAATCTTCACTTGGCATAATGACAATTATTGCAAATCCAAAATGATTTTTAAAAAATCAATTGATTATTATCATCCCAAGTCCCAAGTGATTTATATGGGTGAAACCTTGAAAACAACTCTTCTTTATACCATTTATTTTTTCGAGTTTTTCTAATTGCCTCTTTGTGTTGTTTACTTTTATAAGCATACTCCTTTACTGCATTAAAGTTTTTCCAAAGGCTAAATGTAGCCATTTGGACAACTGGAACCTCACCGATTCCTTTTGTATAGATCAAACCTTTGTTTCCGTCTAAAGGTTCTTGAGAAGTGGGAACATATTTCCAAAATCGAAATAGCCAACTCAATTTAATAGTCGCTCTTGTAATTATAGCAATAGGTTGATCAGGATCTAAATCAATAACTTTTTCAAAGGGAGTTTTATCAATCCAGGTTCCTATAGAGGCAATATTTTTCATATATAGTGTATACGTTTCTTTTGTATGATTTTTGTACTTTTTAATTAATTTTGAGCGATTAAAAAATTCATTTGCGGCTTCTTCGGATTTCCAAACTTGTATTAAGCTGTATACAGACCAATCCGGAAGTGGATTAAAACCTTTGTCCTTACCACTACCCATTAGTCGATAAAATGAAAGCCCTTTGACTTTGTACAAATCTTTGTGAGCAAGTAACATCATTACGAACGCCCAGATTTTATTTTGTAAGGATGAAAATTTAAAAAAAGAAATAGTTGTAATTTGTCTATTCATCTTAAATAATCCAATTATTTATAATACAAATTTAAGGATATAAACTTAATTTCAAATGATTTAGCAACTTAGGATATTACTTTAAACTAAGTGTCTATAAAAATTAAATTAGAATTTTTAATTTTGTAAAATGGATTCAATTTTAGAAAAAAACTTGTACTTATTTAAAGAACATCTAGGCCTTATAAAGGCACATAACAACTATGATATTTATGATCCAGAAAGCAAAGAAATGATTCTTCATTGCAGAGAAAAAAACTTGAACTTCTTTTACAAAATAGTTAGAATATTTTTTAAGGATTATAAAAGAATGACTCCCTTTGAAATTGAAATTAGAGGATTAACTGGAAAGAAAATTTTAAAGGTAAAAAAAGGCGTTTCATTAATTCTTTCAAAAATTCAGGTTTATGATGAAAATGATAATATTGTCGGAATTTTTAAACAGCGACTTTTTCCATTTGGGAATAATTTTGATATGCTAGATAAAAGTGAAAATCTTGTCTGTAAACTCAAAGGAAATTTTATCGGTTGGAATTTTAAATTTCTTAAAGGAGATTCTGAAGTTGGACTAGTTACCAAAAAATGGGCAGGTATTGGAAAGGAAATGTTTACAAGTGCAGACAATTACATTCTAGAAATTAAAGATAAGGTTGAAAAAGACAGCCCACTTAGATTATTAATTCTAGCTGCTGTATTATGCATTGATATGGTTATTAAGGAGTAAGAAACGATATGAAAAAGCTAAAATCTCCAAACTATAATCATTATATCTTTTTTTGTGCTATTATCTTTGATGTGTTTTTCTTATATAATTTAATTCAATACATCCGTTTCGGACTCGATACACATTTATATGCGTTTCTTATTTCTTTAAGTGCAAGTATTATTATTGTTATTTACCTTTGGAAAAACGATTACTTTCCAAAACACGATAAACCTGAGTAAATCAGATTCAAAAAACAAACCATCATACAATATGAAAAAGCTAATACTATTACTATTTATTCCACTTGTCTTTGCTTGTAGTAATGATGAAGACACACCTAATATGTGTGTTGATGAAACATTAATAAGCTCAGATATACCTTGCCTCACAGTTGTTGAACCTGTATGCGGTTGTGACGGTAACACATATAATAATAGTTGTGAGGCTTTTAATTGGTATGGTGTGATTGCATATGAAGATGGTCCTTGCAACTAAACCAACATACAATATGAAAAAGCTTATTATAAAGAAATGACTAATTCAAAAGAGATTATAATAGTAGCCACACTTATCCATCTTGCTGCTATAGTTTATGGAATAATTAAAGGGTATTGGGATGCAGTAATTTTGGCTGTTGTACTTTTAGGCGCCTCTTTAATTTATTACTTAAGTAAGAATAAAAAAGATTCAGAATGAAAAGTTGGATTGATAAAAGAGATTGTGAAAAGTCATTTAAAATTAAAACTATTGATAAAAAATTTGCAGACATTACAGAGGGTAGTAAAATGTTTATTGCTACTCCACTAATAATTGATGAATATGTTAAACGAATCCCTTTTGGAAAATCAACTCAATTAACTACAATGCGTGATAATTTAGCAATTAAATATAAAGCAGATAAAACCTGCCCTGTAACCACAGGGATTTTCTTGCGAATTGTCTCAGAAGCGTCATATATGGAACTAAAACAAGGTAAAGGCATTGATGAAGTAACACCCTTTTGGCGTATTGTAAATCCTAATTCCAAATTGGCAAACAAATTAGAGTGTGGTATCCAATTTATAGAAAAACAGAGAGAAAATGAAGGAATTAAAAAAACTCAGTAACTAAACCAACATACGATATGAAAAAGCTAATACAATTAATCTTATTAATTATATCCATTGATTCTATTAGCCAAAACTACACTTCATATTTCACCGGTAATAATAATGATGTTTATCGAGAAACCAATGGAGGTGTTTGTCTTATGGGGGGTGCTACGGAGGACGATAATGCAATGATTTGGTTTTTGGAGCGCTCTAATGGTGGTGATATATTAGTTTTGAGAACATCAGGAAGCGATGGTTATAATAATTATTTATTTAGCGAATTGGGTGTAAATGTTAATTCTGTTGAAACCATAGTGCTTAATAATAGTTCTGCTGCAGATGAGTCATATATTCACAATAAAGTTTTGAATGCGGAGGCTATATGGTTTGCAGGTGGAGATCAATGGAATTATATTAATTATTTTAGAGGCTCTCAACTCAATACATTAATTAATCAAGCTATTTCTGAAAGGAATATTGTAGTTGGTGGCACTAGCGCAGGTATGGCAATAATGGGTGAATATTACTTTACTGCCCAAAATGGGACAGTTACATCAAGTGAAGCATTGTCTAACCCTTATAATGGCTCAGTTAACGTTGATAATTTACCTTTTTTGGAGGTTGATTATTTGTCAAATGTAATTACTGATCAACACTATGACGATCCTGAAAGAAAGGGACGTCACGTTGTTTTTATATCCCGAATACTAACAGACTATGAGGCTCCTGCATTTGGTATAGCTTGTGATGAGTATACGGCTGTTTGTATTGATCAAAACGGAAACGCTAGGGCCTTCGGTGAGTTTCCAAATTATGATGATAACGCATATTTTTTACAGGTAAATTGTGAGATTTCCAATAATTACCCCGAAATTTCCTCACCGAATATGCCATTAGAGTGGAATGCAGACAATCAAGCAATAAAAGTTTACAATATTAAAGGCACTGTCAACGGTGAAAACTCTTTTGATCTTAATTCCTGGAGCACAGGAACTGGAGGTGAATGGCAAGAATGGTATGTCTTAAATGGTCAATTATATGAAAATTCAAGTAATGAAATTGAATGTAATCCAATGTCAAGTGATGGTCTACAAAATTTTGAAATTAAATTACACCCAAACCCCACTTCAAATTATATTTACACAAACAACAATTTTAGATTAGAAGCCGAAGTTTTTGATATAGTTGGAAAACTGGTGATGAAAGAAGATTTCATAACAAAACTTGATATCTCCTTTTTAGAAAAAGGCACTTATATTCTGAACCTAACAGACGGTATAAATACCTCAACACATAAAATAATCAAAGAGTAACATACGATATGAAAAAGCTAATACTATTACTATTTATTCCACTTGTTTCATATTTAACATTTCTTTTATTCGTTTTAACAACTAATTAACAAGAGTTTTATTCTATTTTCTGATTTTTGAAAAATTTAAAGGAGCAAATCGTCTTAAAATCAAACTCAATAAAATGAATAAAAAAATAACTAATATCCTTATCCTTTTATTTTTTATTATATCTTCTGACACCTATTGTCAAGAATCTAATATTTATATAAGAATAAACAACCAAGAAAAAAATGAAATTCAAAATAAAATAGACTTGATTGAAAAGGCTCACAAGCAAGAGAATCCGCAGCTTTTAAAAGAAGATTTATCTCCTAAATTTAATTCAGCGGGACATGCTATGCCTTTAGCTCTAAATGCTGTTTTATCTCAAATGTTTGAACAACTACCCAAAGGTAATTTTAAGATTTTACATGCATCTAAAAAAGAAGACAACTCATTCACAGTTGATTTGCAAATATCACCTTTCAAGATTCCTTTAATTATTGATTTAGATAAGGACTTTAAAATCGTCAGATTTGATGTTTTACAAGATAAAATAGCGACTACTCAGGATGCTAATAATGAATATTTGATTAATGATGAGCACCTTGTGCTACCTTTCCATTTAATAGATGGTTTTATTTTCATTGATGGTCAAGTTGGAACTAAAAAAGGCAAGTTTATGTTTGATACAGGAAACCCTTTTGGCATTTTTCTGAATAATAACCTGCTTAACTTGGATACAAACAATTTTTTAACAGAGGGAGCTGCTGGTTCGGGGCAGAAGCTAAAATTGTATCAAAGTAAAATTGGCAACATAAAAATTGGCAACAAAATTGAGTTTATAAATATTAATGAAGTAGTCCATTCAGATTTCTCGTTTATTGAAAAAGGTATTACCTCCGATTTTTTAGGATTTATTGGTTTTGAATTTATTAAAAATTATGAGTTTGTTATTGATTACGACAGTCAAGTAATTGACTTATATCTTTTAGACAAAAAAGGAAACGCTTCAAATAATAAGTATCACAAGAATGATATTGTAACGACACTAAATTTTACTACACCTTCAGATGAGCAAATACCAGTTGTTGAATTTAATATTGCCAACGAAAGGATTTATTCATCTTTCGACACAGGAGATAAAGGTCACTTAGAGTTAACTGATAAGTTAATCACTAAGCTTAAAGAAAATGGTAACTTAAAAGTATACAAAAAAAATATTTGGTATGGTCAATATGCCGAAGGAAATGAGGCTTATATCTTGAAGGGATTAACCTACAATTCTACTGCATTACATGACTTAAAAAACTACCCTTTATTATTAAGTGATAAGGCTAAATTAGGTTTTGGTTATCAATTTTTGAAAAATTATATAACCATATGGAATTACAAAAAAAAGACCATAACCCTATTGAAACGCTAACGATAGCCAACAAAACCTAAAAGAATATCTTGATAAAAGTGCACCAATTGGAGAGGTGTTTAATTGTTCCTTAAGGTTAGCTGTAGACGTAGTAGAAAGAGTGATTGAAGAAAAAGGTTGGGAGGAATATGATACAAAATTAGACGGTTGGTAATAAAGAGTGCCAAATGAGTGCCAACTTTTAGTATATTTATATATCTTTCTTTATAAAGTGCTGTAAAAAAAGAAACCTCCGATTTCTCGAAGGCTTTATTCTGTGTAGTGTAGCGGTTTCGCTTGCTCCCCCTCTTGGGCTCGAACCAAGGACCCTCTGATTAACAGTCAGATGCTCTAACCAACTGAGCTAAGGAGGAATTTGTTAAGTGTGGGCAAATATATATAATATTTTTAAAATTTAATTTTATTTGTGAATCTAAACTTTTAAATAAGAATATTAAATAGTTTATATATATCATTACCATTTGCAAAAATGACTAGCGTCATAAGAATTATAAAGCCTATAATTTGAACTCTCTCAAGAAATTTATCTGATGGTTTTCTTCCAGAAATCATTTCATAAATCAAAAACATTGCATGACCTCCATCTAATGCAGGAATTGGCAGCAAATTTAAAACTCCTAGCATAACAGATAATATGGCAGTGGTATTCCAAAATGCCCCCCAATCCCATGATGGTGGAAATATATTGCCTATTGCCAGAAAACCTCCTAAGCCCTTATATGCTCCCGTGCTAGGATTGAAAATTGCTACAAATTGTTCTAAATAAAAACCAAAAAAAGACACAAAATTATTGATCCCAACACCTATACTCTCAAAAAAAGAATATTGGGTAGTTGAAACCTCAAGCAATCCAAGATTTATATTATCTGCCATTGATGCTCCATGCATAATTCCTAATTTTCCTTCAGAATCTACATTTAAGGTTTTTTGTATCGTAAAAGATCCACGCAATAATTCTACTTCAACAGTTGTGTTTCTGTTTTCTGATAAAACAGGAATCACTTCATCTACATAATTGATTTTTTTATCATTAATTGAAGTTATAATATCCCCTTTTTGAATATCATATGTTTTGTTTAAAGAGCCATCCAAAACCTGCTGAATTACAAATGGCATTCTAAGCTCAAATGTTGTCATATTCTCTTGAGATGAAAGCCTGCCAAGAAAATCTTTGGGTAAAGATATTTCTAGAAATTCTCCACTTCTTTCAATTTGGTAAACAGATGCACTTACAATAGATTTTCTTAACTCTGAATATGTCGAAAGCTCTTTATCATCTACACTAATTATTCTATCCCCAGTCTTGAATCCAATTTCGTTTAATATTGGGTTTTCAATTAGAAAACCATCTTTAATTGAATTAAGTGGTATTGATGTTTTACCATAATTATAAGCTAATCCAATATAAATGACAATAGCAAGGATAAAGTTTACAGTAACTCCTCCTAACATTATAACCAGTCTTTGCCATGATGGTTTGGATCTAAATTCCCAAGGTTTTGGATCCTCTTTCATTTGTTCTTTATCCATGCTTTCATCTATCATGCCTGCAATTTTCACATAACCTCCAAGTGGCAGCCACCCTATTCCATAAACCGTTTCTCCAATTTTCTTCTTGAAAAGAGAAAACTTGACATCGAAAAATAGATAAAACTTTTCAACTTTAGTTTTGAAAAACTTTGCTGGTAAATAATGGCCTAACTCGTGGAGGACAATTATTAAAGAAAGGCTTAAAAAAAATTGTACAGTTTTTATAAAAATCTCCATGTAAATTTTAAAACAATATAGCTGACAAAAGTAGTCTAATAAAAATTAATTAAAAATATCTTCTAAAATTATTTTACCAAAAGAGGTTTGTAAATATAGCTTTCAAAATTATCAAAACGAATAATATATTTCCCCTTTGTCAGAGTTGATATTTCAATAGTATCTGAGTATGGAATTTCTAATATTTTTTGTCCATTAAGATTATAGACAACTATCTGATCAATTACAAGATTTTTGGGTTTAATTATTCTAAATTCATTTGATGCTGGTATTGGGTAAATACTTACTTTCTCATGAACTAAATCCGTATTCAACCCTAATGTGACAAGATTGTTTTTTGAAATTATATCATTAAAAGGATCAAATTCTATACTTTCAACATCAAAAGAAACGGGAAATGAAAAGGATTGATCATTTTGAGTTAAAACAAAGTTTATCAAAGACTCTTCATTTTCAGAACCAATTAATTTAATGGTTATTGGTCCTTCAAAAAAATCTACAGACGAATGACTTTGTGATTGTGAAACTTCCAAATTAAGATTCCCTTGAGAATTATGACTCCAATTAATTTGATACGAAGGATAGCCTTCACCATAGATCCAATCGTTAAAAAACTCGGTAACATCCTCTGCTGTGGATTCTTCAATAATACTTTTCAAATCATCAGTTTTTGCATAACTATATGATAAATCTTCATCAGAAAGATAGTCTCTCAAGGACTGAAAAAAGAAATCATCTCCTAATTTTTTTCTCAACATATGTAAAACCATTGCTCCCTTGCTGTAGGAAAGCCTGCTACTAAAAACTCTTGCTACCGTAGTATCGTTATTTGAAATATATACTGACCCTGAGGGTTGCGCAGTAATTGAATTTACCCTAGACTGTTTCCAACTTGTAAATGAATTCTCCCCTTCAAAATTTTCAACAACTAAGCCAGATAAATATGTAGCAAAGCCCTCATTAAGCCAAATATCTTTCCAGCTCCCACAGGTAATTTTATTTCCAAACCATTGGTGAGCTAGCTCATGAGCAATAAGTGAAGAACTAAAATTTCCCATAAAGGATACAGTCGTATGCTCCATTCCTCCGCCCCATCCAAATTGTGCATGACCATATTTTTCATCAGAAAAAGGATATTCTTCAAAAAGCTCAGAAAATAGATTCATAATATCTACTGTTATTTCGGTATTATTAGTTGCGTATTCGATTGACTCAGGGTACACATAATTTACAATTTCAAAGGGATTACCATTATTATAAACCGTATGGCTATATACTTCATAATTAGTAATGGCAATAGCTATTAAATATGCAGGGATTGGATACTTATGTTGAAAATGAGTTGTCTTATTCCCATCAATATATATCTGATTTTTTTCTAATCCATTAGAAACAGAAACATATTCATCTCCATTGGGGTCTAATATAGGGGTAGTTATAAAAACATCAATTGAGTCAATTTTATCATCCAGTGATTGTTTACATGGCCACCACCCTTTAGCTCCATAAGGCTCTGAAAGTGTCCACATAATTGGAGAGCCATTATGTTCGGAAACTTCATATGATCCAAATCCTGAACTAACTGGATTCCCATAATATGTTACTTTCACAGAATCCATTTCTCCTTGAAATATTGTTTGGTCTAAATCAATAAATAAACTGTCATTTTGATGTAAAAAAGATAATTCAATGTTATTAGATAATTTTATTATTTCAGTAACAGTCATGTTTTCTGAAAGATCAAAAATCATTTCGTCCATATTTTCATTTGCTATAAAAGAACTTGAAATCTCCCCCGAAATAGAGGTTTGTGAGGGATCTATATTTAGTTCTAATTTATGATACTTCAAATCATAATTTGATGTCTGAGTATTTGAAATAGTTTTAAATTTTTTTGTTGCAATTTTTGCCTCAAGGTCTGCAATAGATTCAATAGATCCAACTTGACAAAATAAATGGTTTGTAAAAACAAATAGTAGAATTATATATTTATACACAAATAAAAATTTTTCTAAATGTAATAATTAAAAAGCGAATCTATTGTATTTTTGCAATTCACAAAAAATAAGATTTGAAATTATTTAGAAAAAAAGATTTATTGGTTTATCTAGTAGGGTTCGTGTTCGCACTAATCTCTGTCTCTATATTTTATTTAATTTTAAAGCCAAAAAAAATTCTTCCAATATTTCAACCTGCAACGGTAAACGTAAAACTGGTTGATTCATCTATTCAATATGTTTCAAAGTATCATAAAATATCCCCATTTTCATTGATAAATCAAAACGGAGATACCATTACTGAACAGTTTTACAATGGAAAAATTTATGTAGCTGACTTCTTTTTTACAACTTGCCAAGATATATGTCCAATTATGACAAGAAATATGCATATTCTTCAAGAAAAATTAAAAAATGATGAGGAAGTTTTTTTATTATCTCACACTGTTATGCCTGAAATAGATACTGTTGAAACTTTGAAAAAATATTCCATGGATTATAATGTTAATGATAATAAATGGAATTTGGTTACTGGAGATAAAGAACAAATTTATAATCTGGCAAGAAAATCCTACCTAGCTGCTGAGGATGTTGAGTTTAAAAAATATGATTTAATTCACACCGAAAATTTTGTTCTTATTGATAAAGAAAGTCAAATTAGGGGCTTTTATGACGGAACAAAAATTGATCAGATCAATTTATTATTAGATGATTTAGAAATTTTGAAAAACTCATATAAATGAAAAAAATTGTATACTTTTTATTGATTTTGAATTTAACCTTTACATTTTCCCAAGAGCTAATTATTGGGGAAGAATTAGTAGACCCAGGTATTGTATTTATTTTCGAAGGAGCTGTAAAAGATCATGTTATGCCTAATGGCATGCACTTAAAAGAATCACAAACAAATATTCACATTGAAGCTCGTGTAAACTGGGATACAAAAAATATTCCCAATGGTACACCTGCAGGAGGATTTGTTGCATATCTGCACATTACTGCAAAGATTACAAATGAAAAAACAGGTATGAGTACTTTCATTGATTTATTACCACATATAAATCTTGTAGATAATTACCATTATGCAAGAAACATTTCTTTACCCGGAAATAATGATGATTTGTATTTAGTTGAATTTAATGTTTTACCGCCAACTCATATTGAATTATCCCTTCATAAAGACTGGCTAGATAATTACGGAAAAAATTTAATGAAAAAACAATATTTCAAATATAAAAATGTAGATTTTGAAGAAATTGCAAATAGTTCAAGAAGGTAGATTATCCCAGCGCTACATCTAAACACATCATTACAATAAATCCTGCAATTAATCCCATAGTTGCAATATCAGCATTTCCTCCACTTTGACTCTCGGGAATCACCTCTTCAACAACAATGAATATCATAGCACCTGCGGCAAAAGCTAAAGCATATGGTAAAATTGGGTAAACAGAAATTACAATAGCTGCACCAATCACAGCGAATATTGGTTCTACTATTGCTGAAAGTTGGCCCCACTGCCATGATTTAAATCTACTAAATCCTGCTCTTCTCATTGGCATTGAAACTGCAAAGCCTTCAGGAGCATTTTGTAAACCCATACCAATAGCAAGGGCTATAGCTCCACCAAGTGTGATTCCTAAGTCCATTCCTTGTGCCAAGGCACCAAAGGCAACACCAACGGCCAAGCCTTCAGGGATGTTGTGTATTGCGATTGCCAAAACCAAAAGCTCAGTCTTTTTTAAATCAGTTTTGGGGCCCTCTGCTTGCTCAATTTTTTGAAAAAGATGCAAATGAGGTATTTTTTTATCCAAAAAATAAATGAAGAAAGCTCCAAGAAAAAAGCCAATTGCTGGAGGTAAAAATGAAGGCAAAGTAGTCAATCCTAACTCATGTTGTTTTTCTACAGCAGAAATGGCCGGAGATAACAGAGACCAAAAGCTTGCTGCAATCATAACCCCTCCTGTGAATCCAAGCGCTGCATCAAGAAACTTTCTATTGGTAGACTTAAAGAAAAATACTAATGAAGCTCCAAGTGCAGTAAGAATCCAAGTAAATAAACCAGCACAAAAAGCTTGTAAAATCGGATTTTCTAAGTAAATGAAAAAACCTTCTAAAAGAGTTACTATTTTTTCCATAAATTATGCTGCAAAAATACTAAAACAAATATCAAAATATATTAAAAGGTTATATATTTGCCATAATTTATAAAGATTTAAATATGTATCCAGAGGAAATTGTAAAACCAATGCGTGAGCAACTAACTAATCAAGGTTTCAGTGAACTAAAATCAACGAATGATGTTGATAATATGATATCAAATAAAGGAACTACACTTGTAGTAGTTAATTCCGTTTGTGGTTGTGCAGCGGCAAATGCTAGGCCTGGAGCAATCTCTAGTCTTTTAAATGAAAAGAAACCAAATCACCTCACAACCGTTTTTGCAGGAGTTGACCGTGAAGCTGTGGACAAAGTAAGACATTACCTAGCTCCTTTCCCGCCAAGTTCACCTGCAATTGCACTATTTAAAGATGGTGAATTGGTTCACATGCTCGAAAGACATCATATTGAAGGTAGATCAGCAGAAGCAATTTCTCAAAATCTTGCTGGTGCTTACAATGAATTTTGCTAAGTCAATTATTTTTTAAAGACCCTAAAGTAACTTTGTTTACAATTTTATTTAAATCAATTATTTAAATCTGGGCTTTCTTTTCTCAATAAATGCAGAAGTTCCCTCTTTGAAATCATCAGAGTCAAAACACTTTGAAAAATTAAGAATTTCATCAGAAAAATTATCAAATCCCTCTTTGTAATTAGAGTTTAATGATTTTATAGCATATTTTATAGCATTAGGGGAGTTTAAGATTATCTTGTTAGCAAGCTCATTACAGAAATCGATTAATGTTTCTTTTTTCACCATGTAATTAATCAAACCAAAAGATTTTGCTTCCTCTGCATTAATCATTCTTCCAGTAATTATCATCTCCATTGCTCTACCCTTTCCAACCAAAAGTGGCAATCTTTTAGTTCCGCCGTATCCTGGAATAATTCCAAGTGAAACTTCAGGAAGTCCCATTCTTGAGTCATCAGACGCAACCCTAATATGGCATGCCATTGCCAACTCTAGTCCTCCACCAAGAGCATAGCCATTTATCATTGCAATTATTGGTTTTGGAGAATTCTCAATAACTTCAAATAGTAGTTTATTGCCAGTTTCAGAAAAAGTGTATGCATTATTAGAGCTATAGTCCATAAATTCCTTAATATCTGCACCTGCAATAAATGCTTTATCACCAGCTCCGGTAATGATTATACATTTAGTTTTGTCATTTTCAACACTTAAATTAATTGCGTTCGCAATTTCCTCTAAGGTTTTGATGTTCAATGCATTTAGATTTTTTGGTCGATTAATCGAAATGGTTGTGATATTATTTTTTGTATTAATTAGTAAATTTTCAAATTCCATAATTTATATTTTTGGGAATTTTACTTCGAAAGTAGTCCCTTTGTTCTTTTTAGATTTAAATGAAATTGATCCGTTATAAGCTTCTAATATACTTTTGATCATAGATAATCCCAACCCCATACCACTTGATTTAGTTGTGAAGTTTGGTTCAAAAATCTTTTCTGTGTCAGACCTTGAAATTCCATAGCCATTATCCGAAATTTGTATTAACACCTGCTTATCATTGTGACTTATACTTACTTTAATTTCAGGTGTTTTGTTTTCAGGAATTGCTTGAAATGCATTCTTTAGTAAGTTCGTTATTATTCGAATTAATTGGGTTCTATCAAAACTAGCTTCTATTTCCTTGTCATTACATTCGAATTGTATAAAATCTCTATTAAATATATCCAACGCTACATTAACTATTTGAATTACATTTAATGTCTCTTTTTTGGGCGTAGGCATTTCAGCAAAATCAGAAAAGGCAGTTGCTATTGAGCTCATTGTATCAATTTGTTGGATTAAAGAATCAGAAAATTCTTTTATTTTTTCTTTAGTAAATTCATGCCCCTTACTGTAAGATCTTTCAAAAGTTTGAATGCTTAATCTCATAGGAGTTAGCGGATTTTTAATCTCGTGTGCAACCTGTTTTGCCATTTCTCTCCATGCTGTCTCTCTTTCACTTTTAGCAAGCTTCACAGCACTTGATTTAAGCTTATCAATCATTGTATTATACGATTCAACCAGAGCAACAACTTCTTTAGGTGTATTATCGTTTTCTATCTTTATATTTTTGTCTGTGAAGCGTGTTTGCTTGATTGTTTTCCCAATCGCATCAAGGGATTTTGTAACAAAACTTGATATGAAAAAGGCTATTACAAATGCCACCAAAATCATGTTTCCATGTACAAACCCAAGCCTTATTAAAAAACTACTTCTTTCCTCTTTACTGGCGGTGTCATCAGCAAAATATGGAATATAAATAATTCCCAGAGGTTTATTTTCTAGTGAGGAAACTAAGTTATATGATGGTTTAAAATAGCTGTTATTTTTTTCCTCTTGAAGGTATCTATTTGACGAGTTTTTAGAAAAAAATTCAAGAATATTTTTATCTAACTCTGTTTTTCCTGGAATACCCTTAACGGCAGTGGAGCTTTTAATTAAAATACCATCCAAACTATAAAGTTCAAATTCCATATTATGGACATCTGCCATTTCCATGACTGTTGAATCAGATAAAGATTCTAAAGTTGAGTCTATAGATTTTTTTACTTCGTATTGAATGTCAGCCAATAAATTTTTCTCTTTTCTCTCAAGTCTGTTCTCATGATACTCCGAATTTTGTTTATTAAACTGATACAAGGTAATCCCAGCAATCATGATGGATTCTACAACAACAAATACCATCATGTAGAAGAAGATTCTTGAGCTTAAGGAAACTTTATTTTCTTTTGATTTTTTCAAATGAAAATTAATATTAATCAATAATAAAATTAATGATTATTTATTTCCTTATTTGATTTAATCTAGTAAATCGAAAAAAAAGAGGGTATATAATTACTATATTTACCAAAAATTTTGACTATGAAAAAAGCACTTAAGTGGCTTGTGGGTATTTCTCTATTCTTGATTCTTTTAATATACTTATTTCAGGTTGACTACATATTTAGTGGTGTCCGAACGATTTATTTTACGGGAAATAACACCGCTTTTATTTCAGATTATAAATTCTTTGATAACAGAGAAATCGTAGCCTCTAGTCCTCAGCCATGGTCAATACACGAGCAATACAATCAAATTGAAGCATCTGAAAAGCTGAAAGAGATTAATAAAAAAAGGAAAACAAAGGCATTTTTAGTGATTAAAAATGACAGTATAATCTTTGAAAAATATTATGATGGATACAACGAATCAAGTATTTCAAATTCTTTTTCAGTTACTAAAAGTATTGTTGTGAGTATGCTTTGGAAAGCAATAATGCTAGGACACATTAAGGGAATTAATCAGCCCGTTAGCGATTTTTTTAATGACTATAAAGTTGGCTTGGCGTCCAGTTTGACAGTTGGAAACTTAGCTTCTATGTCTTCAGGGATGGATTGGAGTGAAGAGTACTACACTCCGTTCAATATCACTGCTGAAAGTTATTTTACAAAAGACCTAAGACCGGTGATATTAAATAGAAAAATAGTAAATGAGCCTGGAAAATCATTTAAATATTTAAGTGGAGACACACAGCTTTTAGGAATGGTAATTGAAAAGGCAACAAATTCATCATTGAGTGATTTTTTAGAAAAACATTTTTGGAATCCAATGGGTGCTGAAAATGCTGCGCTTTGGCAATTAGACAGTGAAGAAAATGGAATGGAAAAGGCATATTGCTGCTTTTCAGCCACAGCCAAGGACTTTGCCAGATTTGGGAAACTCTACATTAATAAAGGAATGTGGAATGATAAAAAAATATTAGATTCCTCATATATCGACTTATCCCTAAATCCTGTATTTGAAAAAAGTCCTTATTACGGTTATGGTTGGTGGTTGTATGAATTTGAAGGTAAAAAAGTTTTTACCATGAATGGACACAGAGGTCAATTTGTTATTTCTTTTCCTGATGAAAACATAATTATCGTAAGACAAGGTGAATTTAATAATAAAGTTGAGGAGGGTAAAGGAACTAGTGATCTTCAACACTATATCGCAGAAGGATATAAAATTGCCTCTTCAATAAATTAATTCTTGAAAGCCAAAAGCCCAATATTAGAAATAAAAAAACTGAGTATTTGTCTCAAAAAAAACCCAACTGAAAAAATAGTTGACAATGTTTCATTTAAGGTATTTGAAAATGAGATTTTTGGGATAATTGGGGAGTCAGGAAGCGGAAAGAGCCTTATATCAATGAGCATATTAAAGTTGTTAGATATGAAGACCTTTTTGGTTTCGGGAAATATTGAATTTGAAGGAAAAAATTTATTAGAAATTGATAACAGCAATATCCGAAATATCCGGGGTAATAAAATTGCAATGGTTTTCCAAGAGCCTATGACAGCTTTGAATCCAACCATGAAAATAGGAAAACAAATTATTGAGAGCTATAAAACACATTTTTCCAATAATTTAATTGAGATTGAAAACAAAATTAATTTTCTTTTAAAAAAAACAGGCTTGAATGGTATTAACAACCTTAACGAAAAATATCCTCATCAAATTTCTGGAGGACAACAACAAAGAGTAATGTTAATCATGGCTCTTTCGTGCAGCCCAAAAATTTTAATTACAGATGAGCCTACAACAGCGCTTGATGTTACAATTCAAAAGGAAATTATTCTAATATTAAAGGAGCTCCAAAAAACTGAAAAGCTTTCTATAATATTTATTTCTCATGATTTAAGTTTAGTAAAAAAGTTTTCTGAAAGGTTATTGATTTTGAAAAAAGGAAGAATCATTGAACAAGGAAAAAATAAAATAATATTTAGCTCTCCAAAAGAAAAATACACTAGAGAATTAATCTCTCTCCACTACAAAAACATTCAAAAAAAATTTTCTGATAATAAAAATCAAAAAATATTATCCGTGAAAAACTTATATAAATATTATTCGACATCTAAAAGTTTATTTTCTAATAAAAATGATTTTTGTGCGCTAAAAAATTTAAATTTTGATGTCTTTGAAGGGGAAACGTTAGGGGTGATTGGAGAATCAGGAAGCGGTAAAAGCACCCTTTCAAATATTTTATTAAAAGTATGTAATAGTGATAGTGGAAATGTATATTATAAAAAGAATGAAATTTCTAAGCTGAATGGGAAAAAGTTAGATGAATTTAGAAATCAAGTTCAGGCAATTTTTCAAGATCCATCTGCCTCGTTAAATCCAAATCAAACTGTAGAAAAGATTTTATCAGAAGGTATTCGCTATCATAAGATTTTAGAATCAAAAAATGAAATAAAATCAAGAGTAATTGAGCTTCTTGACAATGTAAACTTAGATGAAAGTTACTTAGAAAGATATCCTCACCAACTTTCAGGTGGACAAAAACAAAGGCTTTGTATTGCTAGAGCAATTAGTTTAAATCCAAAATTAATAATTTGTGATGAAGCTGTCTCTGCCCTAGACATTTCTACTCAAAATACAATCATCAAGCTTTTAAATAAACTGAAAAAACAGTTAAAATTAAGCTACCTATTTATTACACATGATCTTTCAGTAGCTAGGCTTATCGCAGATAGAATATTAGTTTTAAAAAAAGGAGAAATAGTAGAACTAAGTACTGCCGAAAAAATTTTTAAGAGTCCAAAAAATAGGTATACAAAAAAACTTATTTCTGCGTTAGATTTCTAATTGAATTTTAAAAATCAATATCCTGAATTTCTTGATCCGTGGTTTTACCAGAGCCAATACTATCAATCACAAACTTGTTACAGTCTAGCTGAATATTCAAAATATCCGGTTTTTCAAATGGCTCTTTTGAAATCATAAGTGTTGTATCAAGGTAAATACTTCTCATATAATTAGCCCATATTGGTAAGGCCATTGTTGCCCCTTGTCCGTATGCTATATCTTCAAAGTGTATTGCTCTATCTTCAGCTCCAACCCAAACGCCGGTAACCAAATTAGGAACCATTCCGATAAACCATCCATCGCTTTGATTTTGAGTTGTTCCTGTTTTACCAGCAATAGGATTTTTAAATTCGTATGGATAACCGGTAACAACTTTTTGGTATGCTCTATTATATTCATCTGCACCAACTGTTCTTAGCCTTGTTCCTGATCCAGCAGTAGTCACTCCTTCTAATAAATTTACAGTAACATATGCTGCCTCCTCACTTAAGACATCTTTTATTTCAGGATTCGATTGAAAAAGGATTGTTCCATTTTTGTCTTCAATTTTTTCGATAAAGGATGGCTTAGTATAAACCCCTTTGTTAGCAAAAGTTGAATATGCTGCTACCATTTCATAAACACTTAAGTCAGGAGTTCCAAGAGCTATTGAGGGTACCGGAAAAATTTTCTGCTCGATACCTAAATCTTTGGCAAGATTTGCAACAATTCTAGGTCCAATTTTATCTATTAACCTTGCTGTTACAGTATTTATAGAATTCGCAAGAGCATTTTTTAGAGTTCTTGTTTTTCCATATTTGTCTCCGGAGTTTTTGGGACACCATTTTTCAATATTACCAAATTTATTTTTTTCTACACAAAACTGACTATCTGGAAAAGTATCACATGGTGATAGTTTTAATTGATCGATTGCTGCTGCATAAACAAAGGGTTTAAAAGTAGAACCAATTTGACGCTTTCCTTTTTTTACCATATCATATTGGAAATGCCTATAATTCATACCCCCTACCCATGCCTTAATTTTTCCATTTGTAGGGTCCATTGACATCATCCCAGGCCTGAAAAAAGACTTATAATATTTCATTGAGTCTATTGGCGTCATAATAGTATCTATTTCTCCACCCCATGAAAAAATTGACATCTTCACAGGCTCGTAAAAAGATTCTTTAATTTCTTCCTCATCTTTGCGCAAATCATATTTCATTTTTCTCCACCTTTCAGATCTTTTCATAGATAACCGTAAAATTGTATCAACAGCTCCGATAGTCAAATCTCTAAAAGGGGCAATAGAGTCATCAACTGCTTGATTTTGTTCAAAAAATTCCTTTTGCAACCTTGGCATATGCTGGCCTATAGCTTCCTCAGCAATTTTTTGCATCTCATAGTTTATAGTTGTATAAATTTTTAAGCCGTCTGTATTTAAATTATATTTAGAACCATCAGGCTTTCTATTTTCCGCAGAATTTACCCAACTTTTCATATAAGATCTCAGAAACTCCCTAAAATAAGTTGCAAGTCCCTCTCGATGAGACTCTGGAGTGTACCTTAAATTTAGAGGTTGTATTTTTAATGAATCAACTATTTCTTCATGCAAATAGTTGTATTTTTTCATCTGATTTAGTACAACATTTCTTCTGTTTTTTACACCAATTGGGTTTCTATGTGGTCGTGGATTATAGAGAGAAGAATTTTTAAGCATCCCTACCAAAATTGCGGATTCGTTTAAGTCAAGATCAATTGGCTCTTTACCAAAATAGATTCTAGCGGCACTCCTTATACCATCAGCGTTATTATTAAAATCATATATATTTAAGTATTGAGCAATAATTTCATCTTTGGTATATTGTCTCTCCAAGCGAACAGCAATGATGTACTCTTTGATTTTTTGCGAAATCCTTTCAAGCATATCTCTTGATCCCTCTCCAGTAAATAATTGTTTGGCCAGCTGCTGCGTAATTGTACTACCCCCTCCGTCTTTGCCAAATTTTATAATTGCCCCAAATGTCCTTTTAAAATCGATGCCACTATGCGAATAAAATCTTATATCTTCGGTGGCTATTAAAGCATCAACAAGGTGAGTGGGTAGTTCTTCAAATGTAACAGGTGTTCTATTATCATTAAAATAATATTTTCCTAATGTTTTGTTGTCCGATGAAATAACCTCTGATGCTAACTTAGTTTTTGGATTCTCCAATACCTCTAAGTCTGGCATTTCACCAAAACCTCCAACCGATGCAAAATAGAAAAGCCCAAAAACAACAAATATTGGTGTGATAACTATTAACCAGAGAATGGAAGAGTAAAGTCTGAATTTTTTCCTTTTTGACATTATTTTTCTTTTTCAAATTTGTATCCTACATCTAAGACTCCTTCTAGCCTCTTAACTCCAGCTGTTTCGCTTGCATTTCTCATGGCATGCTCAACCTTAATTAAATAATTTTCTTTTGGCATAAGTTGAATACCCTTTTTGTGAGGTAAACTTAATTCATGGATATTAATCATTTTAGATCCAATAAATTTTCCATAATTATCAGCAACTTGATACTCGATAGTATCCTTAGAGATTATTCCACTTAAATTAGTAACTGTAATTATCACAAAAATATTGTTATATCTATATTTTTCATTAACTCTTAATATTAAATAAGAGTCAGTTAATATTAATTTATCCTGATTTTGAAAGGAGAAATTTTGCACTGAATCTTTGAGCCACCCCCTGCTTAGTGAATTATATTTAATATAAACAGGATTGGGTTCACATGAAACAATACAACTAAGTATTAGGAAAATTAATATACTTCGCATCAATTAATTAATTCGTGAAACTTTTGTAGTACGGCCTTTTTTAAAAATATCGTATTTTGTTTTTTTGCCCTTTCTTAATGCTTTTTGCTCATTAATTGGTTTACCGTAAACTTCCTTACATTCATAAGAACAACAATTATGCATAAGTTCTTTACAATTCTCACATTGGATAAACAATAAATGACAAGCATCATTGGCACAATTTGTATGAATATCAAAAGGGTTGCCACATTGGTGGCAATTAGCAATAACTTGTTTGCCAACTTCTTCAGCCATTCTATTGTCAAAAACAAAGTTTTTGCCTATAAAATTATTTTCTAATCCTAGTTGTTTGACTTGTTTTGCATACTCTATGATTCCACCTTCAAGTTGGAAAACATTTTGAAACCCTTTATGTTTAAAATAAGCACTTGCTTTTTCACATCTTATTCCACCTGTACAATACATTAACAATTTCTTATCTTTTTTATTCTTGAGAACATCTCTTTCAATTGTATTTAAAGAGTCTCTAAAAGTATCTACGTCGGGGCATATGGCGTTTTTAAAATGTCCTATTTCACTTTCATAATGATTTCTCATGTCCAAGACAATAGAATTTTTATCTTCCATAAGTTTGTTAAACTCTTTAGCATTTACGTGTTTCCCTTTTTTAGTCACATCAAAAGAATTATCATTTAATCCATCTGCAACGATTTTATCTTTGACCTTAATTTGAAGCTTCAGAAAAGACTTCAAATTGTGTTGTAAAGCTATGTTAATGCGCACACCCTTTAAAAAAGAAATTTTTCTCAAATGATTTGAAAATATTTTTAAATTTTTCTTGGGTAATGAAAGTTGGGCATTTATCCCCTCATTTGCAATATAAATTCTCCCCAAAACATCAATACTATTCCAAAATATGAAAAGATCATCTCTAAATTTTGCTGGGTTTTTTATACTTGCATATTTATAAAATGATAATGTAATTCTATCTAGATTTGAAGCCTCTAATATTTTCTCTCTCTCGTTAGAGCTGAGTTTATTGTACAGTTGCATGCTATACTATTTTAATTAATAACAAAAGTAGATAAAAAAGATAAAAATCATCCTTTCTTATATTGTATTGTGTTAAAAGATGTCATAAATTAGTAACGAAAATCAACTACTATGGGGAACGAAAAAGAAGACAAGCTCAAAGCCTTAAAACTAACTCTTGATAAGCTAGATAAAACATACGGAAAAGGAACCGTTATGAAAATGGGTGATAGCCCAGATGAAAATGTTGAGGCAATACCTTCTGGATCTATTGGGCTTGACTTAGCTCTGGGTGTAGGCGGTTATCCCAAGGGGAGAGTTGTTGAGATTTATGGACCGGAGTCCTCAGGAAAGACAACACTGACATTACATGCAATTGCTGAGTGTCAAAAAAAGGGAGGAATAGCTGCTTTCATCGATGCTGAACATGCCTTTGACAGGTTTTATGCAGAAAAATTAGGTGTTGATATAGAAAATCTCATAATTTCTCAGCCTGATCATGGTGAACAAGCTTTAGAAATCGCTGATAACTTAATCCGCTCTGGTGCAATTGATATGGTCATTATTGATTCCGTAGCTGCTCTTACTCCAAAAAGTGAAATTGAAGGAGAGATGGGTGACTCTAAAATGGGATTACATGCGAGACTAATGTCACAAGCATTACGAAAACTTACAGGCTCAATAAGTAAAACTAATTGCACAGTTGTGTTTATCAATCAATTAAGGGAAAAAATTGGAATCATGTTCGGAAATCCAGAAACAACAACGGGGGGAAATGCACTTAAGTTTTATGCTTCTATAAGAATTGATATCCGAAGATCAACTCAAATCAAAAGCAGTGATGGAGCAGTAATCGGAAATAAAACTAGAGTCAAAATTGTAAAAAATAAAGTTGCTCCACCATTTAAGTTAGCTGAATTTGATATTATGTATGGAGAAGGTATTTCAAAAGTTGGAGAAATAATTGACCTTTGTGTTAATGCTGAAATTATTAATAAGAGTGGGTCGTGGTTTAGTTATGAAGGAACCAAATTGGGCCAAGGAAGAGATTCTGTAAAAGCTTTACTCAAAGACAACCCTGATCTTTGTGAAACCCTAGAAAAAAAATTGAAAGAAATTTTTTAAGTGGACTCTAAATCTGAAAGTATAATTTCTCTTACTTTGTTGCACAGTGTATTCACGTCTTTTCTTGTCATATTTTTGGTAATTATTGGATCGTGAATTTTTACCCTCAATCGACCCGGGCTTCCCTTTGATCCTGCTAAAAGACCACCATAACTCCATGGGAACCTTTTCTTATTGTCTAAAAATGTCATAGGGACAATGGGTGTTTTGTGATCAATTGCTATTGAAAAAGCTCCATGTTTGAACGGTCCTAAGATCACGTCTAGTGAGGGTACTGTGCCCTCTGGAAAGATTACTATACTAATCCCTTCTTTTAATTTTTTTTCTGTTTGTTTAAATACATTTTTTTTACTTTCATTACTAGATCGATCCACTAAAATCATAGTTTTTTTATAAACGTAACCAAAAAAAGGAATTTTTTCTAATTCTTTTTTTCCTATGAAAACTATAGGATGATTTCTAATCGTTGAGCCCATCAACATAATATCAATCATAGATACATGATTAGCAACAAAGATATATGAAGATTCAGAGGATAATTTAATTTTACTTTCAACTTTTGGAAACATTCCCATTCCAAATAAAATCAAATCAGACCATAGAACACCCATTTTAGAAAAGTGCTTATATAATTTTGGATTTAGTGCAACAAAAAAGAATGATGGAAATAAAATTAAAATTGTGAGAACTAATACTAATAAGTAAAACCAAATGTTATAAAAGGCCCAAAAAATGTATTTCAATGCTTTCACAAGTTTCAAAACTAATTAATTTATTTTAATAAAAGGTTTAACTTTGTTTCATGGGTGAAAAATTAAAGAGAATTCTCACAGGAGTTCAAAGTACAGGGGTTCCACATCTTGGAAATATCTTGGGGGCTATTATTCCAGCAATCGATTTTTCAAAAAAAGAAAATATTGAAACGTTTCTGTTCATTGCTGATTTTCACTCATTGACTCAAATTAAAAACTCAGAAGAATTAAAAAGAAATACATTATCTACTGCTGCAGCCTGGTTGGCTTGTGGTTTAAATCCTAACAAAACAATATTCTATAGACAAAGTGATGTTCCTCAAGTGTCTGAACTTGCTTGGTACTTAAGTTGTTTTTTCCCATTTAATAGACTATCGTTAGCCCATAGCTTCAAAGACAAGAAAGACAGATTAGACGATGTCAATGCAGGTCTGTTTAACTATCCCATGCTTATGGCTGCTGACATACTAATGTATGATGCTGATGTAGTTCCTGTTGGAAAAGACAACCTTCAGCACCTAGAAATTACTAGAAATGTAGCTAATAGATTTCATAATATTTTTGGAAATACCTTTACATTGCCTGTCGAGCATTTACAGGACGAAGCAAAATTAGTTACCGGGACGGATGGAGCGAAAATGAGTAAAAGCAAGAACAACATAATTGATATTTTTGCTGAAGAAAAAGTTTTAAAAAAACAGATTATGTCTATTAAAACAGACTCTAAAGGAATCGAAGATGCCAAAGATTGGAGGAATTGTAACCTCTTTAAAATTTATGCTCTACTTGCAAAAAAGAATGAAATTGAGTGTATGAAAAAAAATTATGAGTTGGGAGGATACGGATATGGTCATGCTAAAAATGAACTGTTTGGCCTAATACTAAAAAAGTATAGTGTTGAAAGAGATAAGTTCCAGCATTATATTTCTAACCCTGATGAAGTTGAAAAAATATTAAAAGCTGGTGCAACAAAAGCCAATGCAACTGCTAATAAAGTTTTAAACAGAGTGCGTAAAAAATTAGGTTATTAAAATAAAGAGTTTAATATTTTTTATATATTGAAATATATTATTTTGACATGAAGTTCAACAATCATATTTATCCATTATTAAAAGAGTATAATTGTATTGTTATCCCAAATTTTGGTTCTTTTGTTTGTAGAAATATTTCAGCAAAATTTAGTGAAAATCATTCGCAACTACTTCCTCCAAATAAAGAAATTGTATTCAACAAAAACCTGAAAGAAAATGATGGTGTTCTGATAAAAAATATTTCTGAAATAAAAAATATTCCATACTCAGAGTCGGAAAAAAAAATTAATTCGTGGGTTAAGAAAGTTAACAAGAAAATTAACAAGGGTAAAAGTATTTCATTTCAAAACATTGGATCGTTAAGAAAAGTTGATAAAAATTTCATTTTCGAACCAAACATAAATAGCATATTCTTAAAAAGCTCATATGGACTGTCAGCAGTGGATACTTTACCAGTAAATAACACAAAAATAATTAAGCCTTCGTTTAACAATACAATGCTTAAATATGCTGCAATTTTAATTTTATTTGTTTCCTTATCTGCAATTTCTATAAATTCTTATTTTGAGTCTGTAAAAAGTTTTAACGAAAATTCATACTCTGTTGCTAGTAAAGAAATTAACAAAAAAATTCAAAGAGCTACTTTTAACATAAGTCCTGCTATCCCCTTAGTAACTTTGCCAATTGAAAAGAAATATGGAAATTTCCATATAATTGCTGGATCATTTAGGTTTGAGGAAAACTCATTAAAAATGATTGACCTGCTACAAAAAAAAGGTTTTATAGAAGCTAGAAAAGTTGGTGTTAACAAATATGGATTGATCCAAATTGCTTATAACAGTTATGATTCTGTCGAACAGGCAAGAGCTGCCCTTGAGCTACTAAGAGACTCAGAAGACGAAAATGCTTGGCTTCTTATTAAAAATTAGGTTAGTCTGAAATGCCTGGAAAAAGAAAAACACCAAAAGATTCTTTAACCGTCCTTACAGATACTGTTTTGCCTGGAGAAACAAATGCTATAAATAATTTGTTTGGTGGAGAGCTACTTGCAAGGATGGATAGAGCTGCTGCAATTTCAGCCAAAAGGCACTCAAAACAATTTGTTGTAACATCATCTGTTAATAATGTTTCATTTGGAATGCCAATTCCTCTTGGAAGTACAGTGACTATTGAAGCAAAAGTATCAAGAGCATTTAATTCTTCAATGGAAGTATACATAGATGTTTGGATTGATGATGAGAATGGAGAAAAAATCAAAGCAAATGAGGCGATTTATACATTTGTTGCTGTAAACAAAAAAGGAAGACCAATAAAAATTGATAAGATTTTTCCTGAAACTAAAATCGAGAAACAACGTTATGACGCTGCTCTTAGAAGAAAGCAACTTAGCCTGGTTCTTGCGGGTAAATTGAGTGTTAACAAAGCTACTGAGCTAAAAGCTTTATTTTACTAATTACATTTTATAAATCCAGCTTCCCGGGTTTTGTGGAGTTCCTTCTTTAAAAATACTAAAACTTAAAATTGTTTGTTTTGTAATTTTATCTGTTTTAATCTCACCTATTTTCTGTTTTAACCTAACCTTCTCACCTTTTTTAACAAAAATTGATTCAAGATTTTTATAAGCGGTAAAGAAACTACCATGCTGAATTAAAACCGTATATAAATTGTTTTTTGATAAAATGACTGAATAAACATTCCCCTCAAAAATTGATCTTGCATAAGAATTTTGTGATGTTCTTATTCTTACTCCATTACTCTGAATTGTAGCTGTTTTTACTATTGGGTGTGGTTGCTTCCCAAAGCCAAGAACCACATAACCCTTTTCTACGGGCCAAGGCAGTTTCCCTTTATTATTATTAAAGTTTTTTGAAATTAATTTTGCCTCAGCGGTCAATTCAAAACCTTTTTCTTTTCTTCTTGATTTTGCTAAGGCATCAGCAATAATCTTTTGAATCTTAGCGTCAATTTCCCTAGATAATTTTTGTTTTGAATTTATTTGTTGAATATAACTTGTTTGATTTTGATTTATACGAGAAACTAATTGATTTAAATTCAAAAGCTCCAGATCCAATTCTTTTCTCATTAGTTTATTTTCTTCTATTAAAAACTCCTTTCCTGTCTTTTGTGAATCCAATAAAACAATTGTTTTATTGATTTCTGACTTTGTGATATCTAATCTTGATAATATTTTGGATTGATAATTTGCATATTGTTTAAAATATTGGATGCGTTTATATACCTGATAAAATGAGGAGGAGGAAAAAATATATTTCATTTTGTTTAAACTTGACTTGCTCTTATAAGATTTGATTATCATTTTAGAAAGTTCGTCTTTTAATGAAATTTCTTTTTCTTTTAAGCTTTTAAGCTTTGTTTCATTTTGTTCAATATTTGAAACGATTAAATTCAGTTGATCATTCATGTTTTCAATAAGCTTCTCTTGTAAACTGGTCTTATATTTTACATCTTCTACATTAGAAAGGATAAGTTTTTTTTCCTTTTTGGAGTTTGATAGCTTGTTTTGAATATTTGCAATCTCGGTCAATAACTCCTTTTTTTGTTTCTCTAGATTTGATCTATTTTGGGAAACTCCTTCATAACAAAATGCAAATACAATTATTAAAATAGTAATTACATTTTTCATTTCTGCAAAATAGCTTTATAGTTATTTGGAATTTTAAATGGCATATTGATTTTCTCCACTAAACTTAAGGATCTAAATTCAATTTTAAACAGAATTTCTCCATTTTTAAATAATCTTATTTTAGTTGGAAATTGACTTCCATTTATTGAATTAAAAGAGTCGTAAGAAAGATATATTTTATTGACTCCATCGTCAAAGACATAGCTTAACACATTGAAATTATATGGGCTTAAAGTAACCAAAACCTCCGTGCTTTTGTTTAAAAAATCTACTGACGTTTTAAAAGAGTAGCCAGATTCTGATTCACCTGTATAATCCCTAAAGCTAATACCTGGAATAATCTCACCCACTATCAGTCTTTGTAATGTTTTAAAATCAACATCTAAGCCTACTTCTTGATCAAAATAACCGAAATCAGAGATTAAATACTCTTTTTCTAATTTATTATAGAATTTAACAGAATCATTGTCTATAAGAAAACGCACAGCACCCAATGCAGCATTTGCCCAGAGTTTTTTGTCCTTTGAAATTCTAATATTTAAATTATTAGATTTATCCCTCCCTTTACCAGTCACAGTAACTCTCGCCTTTGTCTGTAAATTTTTAAAATTCTTTTCGGTTTTATTAGCATTTCGCAATACTTTCTTAGCAGAATATTTTTTTATTTCACCAGGCAATACATTTTTTTTCACTGAGCAAGAGCAGAAAAATAGTACAATCAATAGTAAAATATAGTTTCTCATTATTCTTCTAAATTCCTGTGCTTCCAAAGCCTCTTTCCCCTCTTTCAGATTTATCAAGGCTAAGTTTTGTGTTCCATGAAATAACTTCATGTTTCGTTACAACCATTTGAGCAATTCTATCGCCTGAGCTAATTTCAAAATCTTCTGACGAAAGGTTAACCAATACAACGGCAATTTCTCCTCTGTAGTCAGCATCTATCGTTCCTGGTGAGTTTAAAACAGTAATTCCTTGTTTTAAAGCTAAACCACTTCGGGGTCTAATCTGTGCTTCATAACCCTTCTTTAATGAAATGAATAAACCTGTTTTTATTGCTTTCCTTTCTAGTGGCTTAATAGTGATAGGTTCCTTCAAAAATGCCTTAAGATCCATTCCAGCAGATTGCTCAGTCTCATACTTAGGTAAATCATTATTTGATTTGTTAACAATATCTATTATCATCTTAAAAGTCTAAATAAACCATAAATTCTTTTTTTCTCAAGAGTAAAAATTATAAGATTCATTATCAAAACACATAAAATACCTATTTGCAGATTATCTCTGAAGCCATAAAATGATACTAAAGATAACGATACTGAAATAGCAAAATAAAATATAATTTTACACATATTGTAAGGAATTGGATAATATCTTTTTCCGATAAAGTAAGATAATATCATCATTGAAAAATATGCCGCTAAAGTGGCAATCGCGGAACCAAAAAAACCATAACTTGGAATCATTAGAAAATTTAAAAATAAAGTTAAGAATGCACCAAATACAGAAATGTAAGCTGCAAATTTAGTTTTATCAGTCACCTTATACCACACAGAAAGGTTTTGATAAATTCCTAAACAAAAGTTTGCAATTAAAATAATTGGAACTATGTACATTGCCTTCCAATATTCTTCATCGCCAATAAAAATTACTTTGAGTAAGTCTAAAGAAACAACGATCAAAACTAAAATTGATGATCCAATAATAACAAATGTTTCTAATACTAAAGCGTATTTTTTCTGTGGATCCTTCTTTTCAGCCTCACTGAAGAAAAAGGGCTCAATTGCCAACTTATAAGCTGTTGAAAACAACATCATAAAAATAGCTAGTTTATAGCATGCTGAATACATACCAATTTGAGTTTTAGCAATGGACTCCGGCAGTAAAAAGTCTAATAAAATTTTATCAAATGTTTCATTAATTGTAAATGCTAGGCCAGAGATTAAGATGGGAAAAGCATAAATAAGCATCTTCTTCAAAAGAACAATATTTGCCCGATACTTAATATTAAAGTAAAAAGGAATTAGTAAAAGGAATGATGCTATACTTGCAAAAAGATTTGCAATAAATATGTAAGCAACCTCATAATTTTCTATGTAAATCTTTTTAAAAATCGGGCTATCTACTGCCAAGTCCTTTAAAAAGATTAACAGAAAAATATTTAGAAAAAAGTAAACACAAATATTGATTATTTTAATCATAGAGTATTTTACTGCTCTTTGTCTTAACCTTAAGTATGCCAAAGGAATTACAGTCAAAACATCTACAACTAAAATCCATACCACTATATTTAAGTATTTTACGTCAATTTGTAAAAACTCTGATATGTTTAATTTAAATATGCTAAAAAAAGACATAAAAATAATGGAGGTAAATACAATCGAAATAGCTGATGTACTTAATACATCTTCCTTATTTTTTTCGGAATTATAAAACCTAAAGAAGGAAGTCTCCATCCCGTAAGAAAGAACAACATTAAATAAAATTATATAAGAAAAAATCAAAGACAATGTGCCGAACTCAGCAACTTCACTAATAACACTTTTATCCGTGTGAATTCGTACAAGAATAACACTTATTATTCTGGGGAATACTGTGGCAATTCCGTAAATAAATGTCTGCTTAAATAATTCAATGAATTTTCGCAAGCTTGATGAATTTAGCTCTAAAAATAAACTAATAAAATTTGGAAAACAAGGGGGCTCTAATAATCAACTAGCTATTTAAAGCCTCAGCACCTCCAACAATTTCTAATATTTCATTGGTTATAGCTGCTTGTCTAGCTTTGTTATATGTAAGTTTTAGCTGATCTCTAAGCTCTGTGGCATTATCTGTTGCTTTATGCATCGCAGTCATTCTAGCTCCATGCTCAGAAGCATAAGAATCTCGAATAGATTTAAATAGTTGTGTTCTTAGGGATTTAGGAATTAATTCTGAAATAATTTCAATTTTAGATGGCTCAAAAATGTAATCAGCTGATTCTTTCTGATTGTTTTCAGTAACAGTATTTTCAATTGGGAGATATTGTTCCAGCATTACAATTTGTGTGGCAGCATTTTTAAACTTGTTGTAGACAATCTGTATGCTGTCAACCTCTTTCTCTGTAAACTTTTTCATTAATACTTCAGCAATTAAGGAAACTTTTTCAAAGGAAAGTTCATCAAATATTTCATTATTTGAGTCTATAACATTATGATTTTTTGATAAAATATCTGCCCCCTTTTTGCCTATGCAAAAAAAACTGGTATTTCCTTCATGGTTGTCTGCTAAGTCAAAGCATTTTTTAATTATATTGGAATTAAACGCTCCGCATAATCCTCTATTAGAAGTAATACAAACCACTAACAAGTTCTCTGCTTTTCTGGGTTTTAAATAAATATTTTCAAAATCAATAGATGAAGATAAATTAACTAACATTTGAGTAAGCTTGTTAGAATAGGGCCTCATTGCTGTTATTGCGTCTTGAGCCTTTTTTAATTTAGCTGCAGAAACCATTTTCATCGCACTAGTAATCTGCATCGTAGAGGACACTGATCCAATTCTGTTTCTTATTTCTTTTAAATTTGCCATCTGCTAAAATGTCTCTGCTAATTCTGCACAAACTTTTTCTAATGTTTTAACTACATCATCCGTAAGCTTTCCTTGTTTGATGGTTGATAAAACTTTTGAGTGTTTTTGGTTTAAAACTCGTATATATTCTGATTCAAAATCCTTTATTCTTTCCACAGGAATATCTCTCAACAAATTTTTTGATCCTACATATATAATTGCTACTTGATCTTCAACTTTAAAAGGATCGTTTTGAGCTTGCTTCAATATTTCAACATTTCTTTTACCCTTTTCAATTACATTTAGCGTTGCTGCATCTAAGTCAGATCCAAACTTAGCAAATGCTTCTAATTCTCTGAACTGAGCTTGATCTAATTTTAAAGTTCCTGAAACTTTCTTCATAGATTTAATCTGTGCTGATCCACCAACCCTAGATACTGAAATTCCAACATTAATGGCTGGTCGAACTCCAGAATTAAATAAGTCTGATTCTAAAAATATTTGTCCATCTGTAATTGATATAACATTGGTTGGTATATACGCAGAAACATCTCCAGCTTGAGTTTCAATAATTGGAAGTGCTGTCAGGGAACCTCCTCCTTTTACAATTGATTTTAACGATTTTGGAAGATCATTCATTTCTTTAGCAATATCATCGTCATTAATTACTTTAGCTGCTCTCTCTAGAAGCCTTGAGTGAAGATAAAAAACATCTCCAGGATAAGCCTCCCTTCCAGGCGGTCTTCTTAATAGTAGAGATATTTCTCTATATGCTACTGCCTGTTTTGAAAGGTCATCATAAATTATTAAAGCAGGTCGACCAGTATCTCTGAAATATTCTCCAATAGATGCTCCAGTAAAAGGGGCATAAACTTGCATCGCAGCAGGATCAGATGCATTTGCGGCAACAATTGTAGTATATGCTAAGGCTCCTTTATCTTCTAATATTTTTGCTATTCCTGCGACGGTAGAAGCTTTCTGTCCAACAGCTACATAAATACAATAAACAGGTTCTCCTGCATCATAAAATTCTTTCTGATTTAAAATTGTATCAATACAAACAGTAGTTTTTCCTGTCTGACGATCTCCAATTACAAGCTCTCTTTGACCTCTACCAATTGGTATCATAGCATCAACTGACTTAATACCAGTTTGTAAAGGCTCGTTAACTGGCTGTCTAAAAATTACACCTGGCGCTTTTCTTTCTAAAGGCATTTCATACAAATCCCCTTTTAATGCTCCTTTTCCGTCAATAGGGTTTCCAAGAGTGTCAACTACTCTTCCCACAATGCCTTCACCTACTTTAACCGAAGCAATCGTAGATGTTCTTTTAACTGTATCTCCTTCCTTAATGTCAGTAGAAGATCCCAGGAGTACAATACCAACATTATCCTCCTCCAAATTCAATACAATTCCTTCTGTGCCATTGGAAAACTCAACAAGCTCGCCATACTGAGCATTAGAGAGCCCATATGCTCTTGTGATACCATCCCCAACGGTCAATACACTGCCTATTTCATTTAAAGACGATGAGGAATCAAAATCTTTAAGTTGTTTTTTTAATATAGCTGAAATCTCAGCTGGATTCACTTCGGCCATAATTTTCTAATTTATAAGTTCTGTTTTTAAATTTTTTAAATTTTGTTTGATACTAGCATTATATTCCTTACCATCATATCTAATTATGAATCCCCCAATAATACTTGAATCTATAAGGTTTGTCAAGGTAATTGATTTTGCCGCTGGAATTTTTATCTGAGACAAAATCTTTTTCTCTAGATCTTTATCAATTGGGGAAGCAGTTATAACAATTGCCTCTTTAATGTTGTTATTTTTGTTATACAACTGTATAAAACAACTTGCAATATCAGTTATGATAGCAACCCTCTTATTATGGATCAAAAGATCTAAAAGTTTTTCAGTAATGGAGTTTTTTTTCTCTAATAAAGATAAAATTGCTTTTTTCTTATCAAAATTATCTATAATAGAATTTGACAATAAATTTTTGAAATCAGATGAATCACGATTCAGCATATTAATTCTAATCATATCATTGAAAATCTCTTTAATAAAATTTTCCTCATCTGCAATTTCATATATTGCTTTTGCGTATCTAATAGCTGCTCTTGATTGCATTAATTAAGTTTTGTGTTTTCAAGAATTTCTTGAATATTTTCTTGCTGTTTTTCTTTATTATCAAGCTCTTTAGATAAAAGTTTTTCAGCAATATTTAAAGACAAATCAACTACTGTATTATTAAGCTCTTTCATAGCGGCTGATTTTTCATTTTCTATAGCAGTTTTTGCAGACTGGATAAGCTTGTTTGCCTTTTCTGTTGCTTCACTTTCAGCATCAGCAATAATTTTGGATCTGATTTCTCTTGCTTCCTTTAGTAATGACTCTCTCTGTAGCTTTGCTTCATTAAGAATTTTTTCATTATCAGCCTTTAAACTTGCCATTTCTTCTTTGGCCATTTCAGCTGCAGAAAGTGCATCTTTGATTGACTTCTCTCTTTCATTGACAGCTCCTAAAATTGGCTTCCAAGCAAATTTTGCAAGAATAAAATACAAAATAGCAAACGAAACTGTTGTCCAAAAAATAAGACCAATATCTGGGGTAACTAAATCCATAATAATAAATTTAAGTGATTACTAAATCTACTTAATCAATGACACAACCACAGCAAATAAAGCAACTGCTTCAACGAAAGCAATCAACACAATTGCAGAGCCTTGCAGCTTCCCTTGCATCTCTGGCTGTCTTGCCATGGCCTCCATAGCTGAACCACCAATTTGACCGATACCAATGCCGGCTCCAATCGCAGCTAAACCAGCTCCAATCGCAGCAAAAGCTCCATAATCAACCAATGTCTCTTGTAAAAAAATAATTAAACTCATGTTTATAAAATTTAAAATTAATGTTCATGTTCTTCTATTGCACTACCAATGTATAAGGCAGACAACATTGTAAAAATATATGCCTGAATGGCAACAACTAAAACCTCAATAAGACTGATAAAAACAGAAAAGAAAAGTGAAGCAGGCGCTAACCACAGACTTTTAAAAATAAATATCAGAGATATTAAGCTTAATATTATAATATGTCCCGCTGAGATGTTTGCAAATAATCTTATCATCAGCGAAATGGGCTTTATAAAAATTCCCAAAAATTCAATTGGAGCTAAAAATAATTTCATTGGTACAGGGATGCCAGGCATCCAAAAAATATGCTTCCAATAATCTTTATTCGCAACTAATGTTGTAATTATAAAAGTAATTGCTGCCAATACAAAGGTGAAAGCAATATTACCACTTAAATTCGCACTAAAAGGGAAAAACGGGATCAAGCCCATCACATTGTTTATCCATATGAAAAAAAACAAAGTTAAAAGAAACGGCATGTATTTGTCGTGATTTTTTTCTCCAATCATAGGCAATGCAACCTCGTCTTTGATAAACATTATCAGAGGTTCGGTAAATTTACCCAAGCCTGTTGGCTCACCTTTTCTCGAGTTTGAATAAGTTTTAGCGGTGGAAACAAAAATTAACACTAAAAGAATCATAGAAATAAACATAGAAAAAACCATTTTGGTTATTGAAAAATCAATTGGTTTTTTATTAATTATATTTCCGTTTGCATCATATGAAATAAACTTTTCTGATCCATTGTTATTAGCATAAAATATTTTTTCATGGTACTTTACAAAGTCCTGTCCTTTTCTGCTTACAATAACACTTCCAGAATCGTCATGCTCAAAAGCAGATGATAAAAAAGAAACCAAGCCATTATCAGTCCACAAGATTATAGGAAGAGGTAACGAAACTGCATGGCCATTAATATCCATGATATGAAACTCATGAGAATCTTTAATATGATGCATTATCATTTCATTGACATCAAATTCGTCGGAGTTTTTTTCTGTACCAGCAAATACTGTTGACATATTAACAAAAAAAAGTATTAGAAAACTAAAGTATGTTGATCTGCTGAATTGGGAAGGCATTTATTCCAAAAATCTATTGTTAATATGGTTGCAAATGTAATACTTAATAGTGTATTTTAAACAAAAAAAAACGAGAACTTTTAAAGATTATTTAACCATTTTTTTAGTGAGATTACTTCTAATGCTAAAAAGATAAAATAGACTGGGAAAAAGCTATACACCAGATCCGTAGCTTCATAGCCATTGTAATTTATCATTAACATAAAATATATTACAACAAAAACCATCTTAATTAAAGTCAAAGAAATAAAAACAACAATTGGTTTAAAATATCGTTGGTTAATCTTTATTCTGAAAAGAATAAGTAATATTAATACCGAAAAAAAATTAAATAAATAAATTGATAATAACGGAACATTAAGATTTGAGAAATAACTATCAAGTATTTGCTGATGAAATAAACACAAAATCAATGAAAAAGCTGTCATTAATGTAAGACTTCGAATTAGTGCTAAAAATCTATTCATTTTTGGATGCTTGTTTGTAAGTGTAATATATGGAGATGATGATAGAAAGAAAAGAAAAGAGTAATGTAAAAAAGTAAAAAGAGTTGGGATAAACTTCGTCCAATTTTATTCCTAAAAAAACTCCTCCACCTATTATAATTAGCATCTGCAATGCCAGCTGGCTATAAATTATGAAATTATGCTGTTTTTTCTTTTTCAGAGCTTTCTGTTTCTTCTTTTATACTCAGCTCTTTAACCCCATTTTCCATGCTACAAGTTGCATTAAATGTTGCTCCAGGCTCAACTGAAAGCTTGGATATTGACACCTCTCCCTCAATGTAAGCTGATGATCTAAGCACAAGAGTTCCATTAAGTTTTAATTTTCCTGTGAATCCTCCTTCAAAGTCTGCATTTTCAGCATCTATGCTGCCGTCAATCATTCCCGTTTTTCCTACAACAATTTTCCCAGATGTTTTCAAGCTACCGTTGATTCTGCCCTCAACTCTAAAGTCCCCTTCACTTATAATGTCTCCATTTAAAGTTGTGCCCTGTGTTACCATATTTTGTTGATTGTTGCTCATAAAGAATTTTTTAATTTATATTCATTTAAGTTTTTATGTATTTGAATGGTTTTATAATTTGTAGAAGAACTAATAAATGATGGCTCATCTATTTTATCAAAAAGTTCTGCAATATTTTCAGATAACCCCACTCCTCCTTCAAAGCTTGTAATGCCGTGAATTACAACAAATGTAGTAATATTATTATAATAATCTTTAGATACTTTCAAGTCAAGTATTTGGATAGTTTTTAAGTATTCATTTATTTTTGCAATTTTTTCTTCAATAACCGAATCCGGGGAGTCTAAAAACTCATATACTAATTTAAAAGAATTTCCTTCTTCAATTTTTTCAAAACCTTTGTCCTTAACCAGTGGCAGGATTTCATTAATTATAATTTCTGCATTCTTGCCTTCTTTGGTTGCAGAATAGTTAAGTTTTATATCCTCTAAAGCTTTTTTATATTTATCATAGCCATATATCTTGGCAATGCACTGAGCTCTTAGAAGCTCAAACTTTGGTAGTAAAACATCACCCTCAAGTTCTTTTACTAGTGCCTCGCAAATAGCCAACGACTCCTCATAGTTTTGATCCAAATAAACATCATAAGCTTTCTTATATTCTTCATAAGAATTTAATTGATTGTTCAAATTATAATCGGGATCTAATAAAATTGCAGCGTATTTTGATTCAGGATGATTTTCAATTATTTGATTTTTAAAATTTTCTGCTGCACTTAATGAATCTAGACTGACTAAGTTTTTATATATGAAATATTTGGTCGGGGGTATTAGTTCTTTGTCCATATTAAAATCTAATAAATCGTAAAAAATAACATTTGATAATTGTGGTTCATCAAATTGATCTTTATAGATTGACCCCAGTTTATAGTAAATTTCCTGCCTTGATTGTTTGACACTATCAATTTGTTTCGATTCTTTTGGAATCGTTTCTAGAATCCCTTTTACACGGTCTTCCATACTCATATTAGCCATAGCTGATTCTGAAATTTTTGCTTTAACTGATTTTTCTTTTTCCTCAATAGACCATCTCCAATTATCTTTTAATTTTCTATTTCCCCAGTAGTTCCTAAAATTGGTCTTTCCAAAAGCAACCGTGTTGGGGTTATAAAAATAGAAAACAGCGCTTTCTTTAATCGGTTTAAAATCAAAGCTGTTTTGGGACCCAAAATCTTGATTAACTATTTTCTTTTTTTCTGAATCTTGTTTGGTTAAATAATTTTCAAAAAATTTAAACTGTTGTTCATCATTCATAGAAAACAAGGCAGCTAGACTATCTGATTGCTGTTTTGCTTTCTCATAAAATATCAAGTCATTTAAACTTTCTCTTCTTCTTTTAATTGTTCTCGCTTCCTTAGTCTTTTGGTCTAGCTTAGTAAGTGTGCTATCATAATACAATCCTGCTTCAAAATAATTCTTATTACTAAAATTTATCTCAGCTAAATTCAGGTAATTTCTGGATACTAAATAGTTATCGCTAGAGTTTTGTTCTAATGATTTATTAAAAAACCCAATACTTTTTAACTCAAACTCCTTTTGTTCTTTGAGCTTGTATTCATTTAAGTAAAGTTTTGCTAACTGAAAATTTATTATGTCTAAGAATTTATTGTTCTCAAAATCTTTGATTAGATCACTTAGCTCACTTACAGAAAGACTTAAGGAGTCTGTTACATTAGACTTTTTTAGAAATGACTGAATGTAAAACTCCCTAGGAATTTTTCTATTGAAATCAATTATTTCTGAATATTCTGTGAAAGCCGTGTCTTTAATTTTTTTTCTCTCATACAGTTGTGATAATAAAAACTTATTTCTATAAATTTTTTCAGGCTTTAAGCCAACCTCCAGAGACTTTTTTAAATAAGAAATTGCATTTTCAAATTGTTGCATGTTAGTTGCTGCCTGAGCCAAAATGCTATAAATATTGTACTTGTCCAAATCGCTCAAGTTATTTTGTTCAAGTAAATCTCTTAAATTTGACTCTGCAAATTCATTTTGATTTAATTTTATATTAATTTTCTCTTTCCAAATTTTTACTTCATTTATTAATTCACTTTTTGGATACTTATACAATATGTAGTTAAATGCTTCAAGCGAGGGAATATACCTTCCGTCATAATATCTTGACTTTCCAAGTAATAAGTACGCCTCATCCATAATAGGGTTGCGCTCTTCACCCATTATGCTCATCGAATGCTTCTGGATTGCTAATGTTGCTTTCTCTTCAGCGTCGGTAAATATTGATTGCTCTTTTTCTGTTGCATTTATTTTCTTTAAATCAAATTTTTCAATTGGGATTAATTCCCAAAAGTTTTCGGTTAGATCTGAGTTAGCCTGATCAATGCCCTGAATTAAAAGATTGTTTCCGTTAAACAAATAATTATACTTTGTTGTCGTAGAATGAAACTTTTTATTTAGGAATTTATCTTTTTTTCTAGAACATGATCCTAAAATTAAAAAGGCGAAAAAAATATATATAAAATTATGCTTCAAAGACTTTAGATAGATTTAATTTTTAATAATAAAACCAATTCATTTAGAACATATTGTGTCCAAATACTTTTTTTACAGTCAACGGTACAATGAAATTAGTTAAATTAGCCTAAAATATATGTTTTGAGTTCAATAAAAATAACATTTATAGTTGATGGTATAGAAACTACTGTGACAGGTGATAAAAATAAAACCGTTTTAGATACTGCAATTGAAAATGATATTGATGCTCCTTATTCATGTAAAGGAGGGGCGTGTGCTACTTGTATTGCAAAACTAAAATCTGGAAGCGTAGAGCTGGAGCAAAATTATATTTTAACCGATAGTGAAATTGATGATGGGATGATTTTGACCTGTCAAGGTTATCCAACGTCAAATGAGCTTACTGTAGATGTAGATGATATTTGAGTCATGTTAATTTCCATTACATATTTGCCAAGCTAACAAAGGTTTTTAGATTTATTTACTATAAATAATACTTCATAAAAATTATGAGTATTAATGATATTTCAAAAAGTAACTTGTCCTTAAGTTTTGAAATAATATTTGAAAAACTTATCAAGAATGGTAAAAATAAAAATATAAAAAGGTCTTTGGATATTAATACAAGGACAAGTGAATTAAAAAAGTAGAATGTCATGAATAAATCGTACATTCTGGTTTTTAAATTACTGCTAAAATTCCTTAACATATAAAATAAAAATAATACTGTTATAAATAATACTGTTAATTTGATATCATGAAAAGAAAACTGAATTTTAGAAAATGTTATAAAATTTATATCTAATTCATTCTCTAGCAAAATATTATTGGTAAACAGAAAAACTAATATTGCCGCCAGGGATCCAGTTAAAACTTTTAATAAGACTTTAATGTTGATTTTGAAAAAAAGAAAAAGCCCTAACAGGAATGTTGGTATAAACAAAATTGAGTGAAAAGATGTAATTACAGAGATTGCAAACCAAAACCCTATATCAAATAATTTAGCATTAACCCTATTTTCAGAAGTTAGTAAATACATTTTTCTTAACGCAAAAATCAAAAAAAAACTAGAGAGATAAACTGAAAAGTTGATTTCACTTTCTGTTAAAAAAAAAGTGAAGTAAAGTAAAGCTAAAGACGAAAAATTATTGCTTGTATAATATAAATTTTTTGAAATTATTAATATGCAAAGCAAAAAGGTAATTAAGTAAATCAGAAACGAAGAAAAAAACAAAATATCTGGCTCTACATTTGAAGTAAAAAAAAGAATACTAATTGATGCTATGAATGCAAAAGAAATTTGGGCAAGTTTCGTGGATTTAAAAAAAGAAAAAATCATTTAAAGATTGTATATTAGTAAAATATAAATTTAAAGTAAAATGAAAGAGTTTTTTTATGGAATCGAAAATCTTTTTGTCAACTACTTTTTTATCCCTTTTGATGCTTTGAGAGAGATTGCTAATCATAACTGGTGGCTCTCAAACATAATGGCGTGGCTATTTACTGCGATTGGAATTTGTGCATTCACTTATTGGATGATTCAACTCAAAAAATTTGACGACAACAATGAGGAAGACATGAGCATTACCGCACATGATTATCTATAAATCAAACCCAATATCTTTTCTATAATATTGGTTCTTAAATCTAATTTTTCGTATAGAAGAATATGAAGTTTCAAGGGCGCTATTAATATTTTCGCCTAATGAAGTAACAGCAAGAACTCTACCTCCGTTAGTCTTTAGTACACCTTTCTCTTTTGTTACTCCTGCGTGAAAAACTTTTGATTTTTTTACTTTGTCAAGTCCTTTTATCTCCATGTTTTTTTCATAAGTTTCTGGGTAACCCCCTGACACCATCACAACGGTTGCAGCGCTGTTTTCATTAACTTTTAAATCATGGCTCCTTAGCGATCCTGTGTAAACAGAATTTAAAAGTTCTAAAAAGTCTGAATTAATTCTCGGTAAAACAACTTGGGTCTCAGGGTCTCCCATTCTGACATTATACTCGATTACATAAGGATTTTCATCTACAAGAATTAACCCAAAAAATACAAAACCACTATAATCTAACTTATCTAATGCAAAGCCTTTAATCGTTGGATAAATTATTCTCTCTTCTATTTTTGTTTTGATGTCTTCGCCTAGGAAAGGAGGCGGTGATATTGCTCCCATTCCCCCAGTATTCAATCCAGTATCTCCTTCACCAATTCTTTTGTAATCTTTTGCGCTTGGAAGTATTTTAAAATTTTTTCCATCTGTTAAGACAAAGCAGCTTAGTTCAATACCCTCCAAAAACTCTTCGATAACAACAGATGAACTAGCAACTCCAAATTTGGATTTTACTAACATTTGATAAAGCTCATCCTTTGCTTGATTGGGGTTGTCAATTATTAAAACTCCTTTGCCGGCTGCAAGCCCATCAGCTTTTAAAACATAAGGCGGGGAATTATTATCTATATATTCACATGCCTCTTCAAACTGTCTATTTGTAAACGTTTCATGTTTGGCAGTAGGTATGTTATGTCGATTCAAAAAGTTTTTGGCAAAATCTTTACTTCCTTCTAATTGTGCTGCCTTTTGCTTTGGCCCAATCACTTTAACTCCTTTAAGAATCGGATCTGAAATAATAAAATCATGTATTCCTCTGACCAGGGGGTCCTCCGGCCCGACAACAACTAATTGTATATTATACTGTACTATAGCCCTTTTGACTAAATCAAAATCTGTTGGAGAAATATCTAGGTTCTCTGCAACTAAGCTTGTTCCAGAATTGCCAGGCGCAACAAAGAGTTTATCACAACTCTTGCTCTTTGAAATTAACTCAGCAAAGCAATGCTCTCTGCCTCCGGAACCTAAAATGAGTACATTCATTTTAATATGCCTTTTTTTGTCCTGTTAAAAAATTTACAGAAGTTAAAAGTATAATATTTAAATCTAACAATATAGTCCAGTTCTCTAAATAATAAATATCATATTTAACCCTGTTTATAATATCTGTTTCGGTCTCAATCTCACCTCTATATCCCTTAACCTGCGCCATTCCCGTAATACCAGGCTTAACAAAGTGCCTAACCATAAACTTTTTTATTGATTTTGCATATTTTTCATTTTCCTTAATCATATGCGGCCTAGGGCCGACAACAGACATATCCCCCATTAAGACATTAAAGAATTGAGGTAATTCGTCAATACTTGTCTTGCGCAAAAATCTACCAATTCGTGTAACTCTCACATCATTTTTTGTAGCCTGTTGTGTATCAGCAGTCTTATTTTCAAACATAGACCTAAACTTAAGGCATGTAAATTCCTTGTATTTTATTCCATTTCTAGTCTGTTTGAAAAAAATAGGACCTTTACTTTCAATTTTAATTAAAAATGCGATAATAGGAGTCGCCCATGACAAAATAAAAACAATAACTAAAAATGAAAAAACAATATCAAAAAAGCGTTTTATAAAGGAGTTGTAATCATTTGATAAAGGCATTGGTCTAAGAGATTGGACCGTTGAAAATCCATAAGTGTCTGATTGAAGTTTTTTTGAAAGAATTCCTCCCCTTTCTGAGATAAATTTCAAGATTTTAAAATTGTTTTCACAAAACAACACTAATAATTTTATCTGGTCTTTTTTTAACTCATTAGCTGAGCAATAAACCTCATCAATATTGTTATTTAAAATAAACGTAAAACATGCTTCTATGTCAAAGTCATTAGAAGATTTAAACTGAAAAGTCTTTCTATTTTCATAGCCGAGCTCTTTTTGCTTATTAAAAAAATCCTTAAGTTCCAAAACAGCATCATTATTTCCAATTATAATTGTTTTTCTAAAATTTCCTCCAAACCCAAGTCTGTATCTCTGTAAGCCATAATATAACAATAACTTAAAGCCGGCAATCGGAATAAAACAATAGGTTATATAAAATAAAACTGTAAAAGAATTTACTTCATTGGAATCAATAGCGCCCAAGTAAGCAAATACCAAAACTGTGAATAAAACAAACTGGTAAAAAATTATGGTAAATATCCTTAATACTTTAGTAAACCTGTAAACTTCATAAAATCGAGTTAACAAAGAAGAAATAATCCACAGAAATGAAAAAATTACATATGTAAGCTTTCCTAGAAGAATTTCAGTGTAGAAAAAAAATAAAAAAATAAATGAATTAACAACAATTAGATCAATAAGTATTGAAATAGGTCTAAGAAACCTAGAATATCTTCCGGCATATTTTTTTACCATTTTTTAAATTCTCTTTTTCTAAGTTAGTTGTGTTTTTTGAAGGTACAATGATAACGCTTTTAATCTTATATTATTACATTATTTTATTTTTTTATTGTGCAACTTTACTTTGACACAATAACCCAATAAAAAATTATTTTTTAATTGTTTTTTGATAATGTACGGTGAGTTTTTGTAAATAATCAGACAGTAAATGATTTTTAATAAAAAGTTTCTTTGCTTGCACTGCAAAACTATTCCTAAGCTTATTGTCGTTTAAAAGAGTAATAATTTTATTTGCCATTTCTAAATCGTCCCCAACCTCCACCAAAAACCCGGATTTTTTATCAATAACTAAGTCTCTGTTGCCATCAGTGTTTGTTAATACGGAAGGCCGGGAAAGCGCCATACTTTCAATTACAGAGTATGGCATTCCTTCATATCTAGATGAAGAAACATAAAGTTTAGCATTTTTAATATATGTTTGAACTTGCTTTCTTGAAATCCATGGAAGTATGGTTACCTTGTTGTTTAGGTTTCTTTTATTAATCATTTGGATTATTTTGTCTTTTCTTGGGCTATACTCTCCTGCTCCAATAATGAACAAATGCACCTTGCTGTTATTTTGAGCTACTGCCTCAAATGCTTTAATTAGCATTTCTAAATTTTTTTGAAATGAAGGTCTTCCAACTGTGCAAATGTATGTTTTATCTTTTAGGGTTTTTTCTAGGTCTTTATCCTCTCCTATTGTATTGGTGTCTATTGCATTTTCCAATACAAATACCTTTTTTTTAGCATAACCAACAATATGAATTGATTGATTTTTTTCAGACTTGGAAGTTGCTAAAATAATTGTATTTTTTGTTCGCAATATCCTCTCTACAGTTAGAAACAGAAACCTCTTGAATTTGCTTTTTGCACTTAAATAAGAAAAAGCATGTGGAGTGTATAAAACCTTTATTTTAAAAAAGACAGATGCAATTCTTGCGATTACCCCCCCCTTTGCACTATGTGCATGTATAACATCTGGTTTAATCTTTTTGATTAAAAAAATAAGTTTTATAATTGAGAATAAGTCAAGAACGGGGTTAATCTCTCTTACAATTGGAATTACCAAAGGTGTAATCTCTTTTCCTTTTGATGTGACAAACTTAGATTTATTTCCTAGTTTTTGACAGACAACACTTGTTTCAATAATAGACTCATCTATGTTCTGGCAAATCTGTCTAAAACAAATTTCAACACCCCCAACCAAATTTAACACGTGAAGAACTTTTATTTTTTTTTTCATTTATTCCTCTTTTCTAAATAGCTTTTTATAAAAACTGAGGTCCAGAAAGCACTAAACGCTATACCGTCATATATTCTCAATAAATCGTCAAATAAATTAGCTGCTAAAAATAGGATACAAAAATATAGAAACACTGTTGATCTTATCTTTATGGCAATGTAAAATTTATTAGCAAAAAATATTATCAAAAGTAGAACGCCAGCATAGCCAAACTTTAATAAATAATCCAAAAATTGGTTATGAACTTTAAATTTGTGCTTTAGTAAAAATTGTTGATTGCTGTCTTTATATTTTTGAAATAATAAAGCGTAACAATTTGTATAGCCATAGCCTTTTATTGGTTTTTTTGTTGACATGTCAAGCACTACTGACCAAACTGTTAATCTTGTAACCAGTGAATTGTATATCTTTTCCTCTGGTTGATCAATTTGATCCAATTTGCCAATCATATCCATTTTATTAAATGTCTTCTTTTGAAATTTTTCTAAAGTATATGGAAATGTGAATAAAAAAACTGTGGAAATAATTCCAAGAATAGCAGAAATAAAGAACATCTTTTTAACTGTGAACCCCTTTACAAAAAAAATATAACCGATATACGATATTGCGCAGACAGCAAAAATAGCGATCGCAACCCTTGTATTAATAATTAGCATAACAAACAAAGAGCTTCCTAGGCACACTACCCTAACAAATAAAGAGGAATCTTTGTTTTTGCCTAATGCTGTGTTCATTACTAAATAAAGGTTTACGAATGATAAGAATGACACGTGCATATTAAAACGTGGGGCGTGTGTCCCAAGAAAATTTGAAAACGCATACCCCATTTTCCAAACATCTTTTCCTAACACGTATCCTTTGAAATCAATGAAATTTATATATAAGTAATACATAAAGAAAAGAAAAAGAATAGTCGAAAAGATTGATGAATAGTAGGTTAGAATTTTTCTAATATTAATGGGTCTTTGCTGGAAAATAAAAATTAGTGGAAAAACTAGGAAAACCGTAAATTTTTCAAGCTGTTTTATTGATTGTATAAAGCTTTCATTGTTCCAAAAAAACAATACGTGTAAAACAACTGGAATAATAAAGGCCCAGATCACCTTTGATCTGTATATACATATCTTTGAATAAAATATTAAAAAAATAGCCCCAAAGCCCCATAAGAAAAACTTAGAAAACTCATTAAAAATTATCGTTGAGGCATAAAGAGCAACCATAATATAAAACAGATCCTCTTTAGTATAAGACTTAAAAAACTTTTCCAATTTACTTGTCATATAATCTTTTATAAAAGATTGCTTGATATATTATGGGCAATACACCAAACTTATGCCTAATAGAAGACCCAAGGTCGGGCTCAAAAACACCTTGAATAACAAAATAAGAAAACACGATATGAAACAACCATAATCGCTCATCAAATGCAGATTTAGATGCTTCTCTTGCCTTATTAAATTTAATTATCAGAACACAAAATAATAGAATTTGCCATATTGAAAAAAGTATCACTTGTGGCTTGTAATAGAATTTAATAATCGATTCAAAAGGAAGGTTTACAGTAACATACCCATATATAATTCCTACAGCTTCCCCAACTGGATTGTTAGTCCTAATAGGTGATACAATTAACGTTTGTGAGTCTTGTCTTCCTTTCCTTTTTTCATTAAGTTCCTCACGGGTGCTTTCTGACATGTATTCCCCAGAAACAGCATCATAACTAATAGACATAAAAATTGCAGCTAATAAAGAAATAAGTATTGAAGTAATTATCTTTTTGCTAATTTTTAATCTAAATACCAAAAAAGACGTCACAGCTAAAACCGGGATCATTACAAAGTAAATTCTATACCACAGCCCAAATAAACCAAACAAAACCAAAATAGCAGTGATTTTTGTTTTTTGCTTTAGTTTTTTTGATTTTAAAATAAACGCAAGAAGAAAAATAAAGAGAATATTAATAAACTCTTTTGATGGCATAGAAATGTATATTGATAGCGCAATTAGTGCTGACCAAATTAAAATATTAGACAAATAAAGTTTTGTGAACTTTTTCGGAATAGATAGTCGATAAAAACAATAAAAAATTATTGAGAGCTGAAAGATTGCAAGAATTGGGTAGGGCAACTTATTTAAAAAAAAGGCGTCATAAAACATCATAGCCACAGGATAGCTATTTATAAAGCCCTTTTGATTATATGGATCTGTAGCAATTAAAATAGCATCATAATAATATTTATCAGGTAAAAATTGGTGTGCGAAAACACCAAGAACAACCGATATAAATGCAATTGTTATAAACAGTATTTGATTTTTACTTAGCTGCATCGAGTTATTGATTTATATACATTGTGCATTTTTTCTTTAAAATTTCAGCATACTTCTTAAATGTGGAAGGGTTTTTGGGAGGATTTTCCCAATCAATTTCATCGGGGTGGTAGCAATTCATTTTTTTCCCAAAAAGTGTATTTAATTCTTGTTTGTTTTGCAATGTAAGGATATTCATGTGATCCAAAATTCCTCTAAATCTGGACATATGTTGATTTTCATCTCTTAATCCTTTCAAAATAAAAAGAACTGGTGTTCCAAGTGATAAACATGGGATTGCGCAATGAATTCGCGAAGTAATGACAAGTTTTGCGCTTGCATATTTATTTAAAAGATTTTTAGCAAGACTCATTAAAGCATTGTGATCGGTTTCACCATTAATATAATGTTCAATTTTTTCCGAGTTAAGAATAACATCTTTCGGAATAAAGTCTTCTATTTTGGATTTAGGAAAAATAACATCCTTGAGTTTAAATAACTTTTTAAAAGGTGGCGAGAAAATCAAATTTTTCAAATTAAATTTTTTTATAATTCCAAAGTCTTGGCTATATAAGGGATCGACAATATACACCCCTTTTCTGATTTTAGTTGATTTGTATTTGATGTCAAGAGTTGAGGTGAGGCAATAACTAAAATATGCCTTAATTCCTTTCCCTTGTAGCATTTTCAGAGTGTTGTAGTCTCTGCATCCTACAGGTTGGTGCTTCTTAAAGAAATCGATATTCTGTTGTTTTGATAGAATTTTTTTTGCGCTTGCTGGTTGCAAATGGAAAGAGACAAATAAAGGAGAAAGATTTTTATTTGGAGGCCAATTTTCTGGATGATTTGTAAACCAGCCATTTAAAATTATTAAGGTTTTATTATTTAAAGTTTGATTTAGCCGGTCTCTTTCAATTGCTAAATTTATGCTAGGCATAAACTGCTCTGCTGCACAGATCTGAATATAATCTCCTATGTTTACAAGGCCATAATTAGTTCCTGTGTGCTTAACTATTGCTAAATCTACTTTTCTCAACGGCTTATATTTTTAAGAAATAATTTTTGATAAATATTAATGTTTATCAAAATAAAAGAAATTAGCGCAACAGCAATAGAAATTAGCCTAAGATTTGTGCTTTCTGTCAACTGCGAAATATAAAAAACTATGCTGTAGGCTAGTAAAAGAGAAGCAAAGCTCATTACATCAACTTTGAGATCAAAATCTCTGTACCTTAAAAGTAAAGTAACTAAAAATCCAACAAAGGACGCAACAGCAACAGCATATAAGCCTAAATAATTTATTAAGGCAATACAAAATGCAATATTTATTATTGACCCAATAAAGGTGGTGCTAAAAATTTTTCTTGTTCTTTTTTCCTTAAGATAAAAAGCACCATAAAATCCGCAAAATGATGCGAATGCTGAGGAAATTAGGAGAATTGGCAAATACTTAGCTGCATTATGGAAACTTACTGGAGTTGTAAAATAAATTAGTTCATTTGAAAATGAGGTCAACAAAATTACCAGCCCAATTTGAAATGCAATAAATAAGTTTAAATATGAAGAAAAATGATTTGTGTTTGACAAAATATTGGATTTCGAGTTTATTACATAGTCCTGCCAACTTAGAATAAATATAGAATTTACCAATGCAATAATCCCCGCATATCTTGCAGCAATTGCATAGAGGCCATTCTCCTCAATGCCAATAAACAATAATATTATATATCGGCTACCTAGATCAATTAGCCACCAGCTTAGTGTATTCGGCAATAATGGAAAAGAATAATTTAGTAGTTCCTTAATTTTGGTTTTACTGATGTTTTTAATATTAAATAACTTAAAAAAATTAATTTTATAAACTGCATATGTGACACTAATTGATTGTGCGCATGCAATTGCCAATACTATATTGCTTAATTCTATTGTAGAAAAGTAGATTAATCCTAGTGAAAACGAAATGAGAAGAAAAGCATTCATGGTCCCCATCAGAGCATATTCTCTGTTCAATGCAAGTCCTCGCAAACTTTGTTGAAAAAAAACATAAAGAGTAAATGAGCTTTGAATTAGAATTAATTCGTAAAAATTTTTATTGGCAAAAAACTTGTTAATAAAAAATGCAGCAAATGCAAAAATCAACATTCCGATAAAAATAACTGAAAGCCCTGAACTAAAAGCTTTAGCAGATTTTAGAGTTTCGTTTACAGGGTCGTGCAGTTCTCTGTAAACTGCATCTGAAACTTGAATTGTAATTATTGGCGTGATTATGGTTAATGATGCCAAAATCAAATCGTAAAATCCCAGCTCGGATTTACTTAAAAAAAAAGAGTAAAAAGGGACAAGTAAAAAATAAATTACTTTTGACCCAAACGTTCCAATAGCATAATAGAATAATTTACTTATTGTTCTTTTCATGAATTTAAGCTTGTGCTAAAACCCTTCGATTTAAACAATTTTCCGATAATTCAAAAGGGCCTTTCTTAACAAGAATAAAATAATAAATGAAAAAATGGCGATTGCTGGAAATAAAACTGTTTTTTTTCCAAATATTTTGTTTTTAGAAATTAGTGCAGCTTCTTCGTCGAATCTAAAAATTGATGAGGTCTCCACAATTAAATCCATCTTAGCCTCAGCAATATTATCAATAAGTCTTGATTTGATATTTAAAATGTCGGACACATTTTCATTTTGCCCATCAAAATATACTTGAGAACTTCTACCTTTTTCAGGGTTTTGAGCTGAGTATTTTTCAATAAGCTTGTTAATTTGAGTAATAGTTTTGTTGCTTTGCTCTATTTTATTGAGGGTCCCTTGAACATATGTGCTTGAGATTGATTCATATATCGGATTAGAAGATAAGTATCTCATAATTTTATCTACAGTGGCATTTGATGAGCCGCTTGATAGCAGAAAAGATATCTTATGTTGTTTTATATCGTATTTAATTGTCTCATCTAAGTCCTGTGTATTGTTTATAAGAACTTTCATTTGATTATGGTCCTCAAATAATTCGAAAAACCCTTGAGAGCTAATGATCGGGCTGGCAGAAATATCTAAAAGTATTTCATCTCCGTCAAATTGTAACTTTTCACGAAAGAAACTTATATCCCCTGATAATATTTTTTGCTGTAACAAATCAATAGAATTGTAGAAGTATATGCTAGATCCATGATTTAGACCTACCAAAATACTACCTTCTTTTTCTGGTTGATATTGATTTTTGTTTTCGTAAACCACTCCTAAAATGTATGCAATAACAGAAATTGCCAATAAAATTTTCCATTTTGAGAAAATTTCAACAACTAGGTCCAAAGAATTTTTAAAAATTTTTCCTGTGGACTTGGAAATTTTATTAAGTAGTCTAAATACGTCTATTTCTTCTTGTTGGTCTGATGTCTTATTTTTTGTCATAATACTTTTTTAACGAAATTATTTAGAAGATATTTTAGTTATGTATAACCAAATTTAATTTATTTAGTTGATCTGCTAGCTTTCTGTTATTTGAAATTTTAGGAATTTTATTCTGGCCACCCAGTTTTCCAATTGATTTCATATATTTATTGAAACCGCCATTTTGAACCATATTTACCTTCGCTTTTGCAATAATTTTTCCAGCAATTAAATCATGATAATACTTGTTTTGTTTTCGAAGCTCTAAATCAATTATCGTTTCAAAAGTATGAATATCTGGATTCTCCTGAGCAAACTCAACAAACCATTCATGATATGCCATTTCGTTTCCTTTTTTAAATTTTGGTGCAACGGTGAATTCATTTACAATTTCACCTGTTTTAGTGCACGCCTCTTCTACAGCAAGCTCAACTTCTTTAACAATAACGTGTTCTCCAAATGCTGATAAAAATTGTGCAACTCTTCCTGTGACAATAACCCTGTGTGGATTTAATGAGGTGAACTTAATTGTATCACCCGTATTATATGCCCAAAGGCCAGCATTAGTACTAACTATCAAAACATAATTTATGTTCAGGCCTACTTCTGCTATTGGGATTCTATCAAAAATATTTGAATGATATTTTTTTTCTTCAATAAATTCATAAAAAATACCATCATTTAAAATAAGCAACAAATCTTTTGATTCTTGTCTGTCTTGAAAAGCATAGAAACCCTCACTAGCGGGAAATAATTCAATACTATCAATTTTTCTTCCTATTAAAGATTTGAATTTTTTTTCATAGGGTTTGTAATTTACGCCTCCATAAATAAACAGGTTAAAGTTTTTAAATATCGTGCCTACTTTTTTTTGTTTCTTTTCTACAATTTTTTCAAAATACATTTGTACCCAAGATGGTATGCCGCTGATTATCGTCATATCTTTATCGATAGTTTCATCAACAATTCGCTCTAGCTTGGTTTCCCAATCCTCAATAATGTTTGTTTTCCATGAAGGAAGCATCTTAGCTCGCATATAAAAAGGTATGTGATGAGCAGATATTCCTGAAAGCCTGCCTATTAAAATCTCTGACATTTTATCCAACAGTGGTGAACCCTGAATGAATATGAATTTTCCTTTGATGAAGCTTGTTTTTTTTGTTTGATCAACATAATTTAAAATGGCATTTTTTGCTCCATTCAAATGGTTTTTTAAACTCTCCTTTGTTATTGGGATGTACTTTGATCCGGAGGTAGTGCCCGAGGTGAGTGCAAAATAGATTGGTCTTCCAGGCCACAAGATATTTCTTTCTCCATTTTTTACTCTTTCAATGTATGGTCTTATTCCCTCATATTCTCTCACTGGAACATTGTTTACAAAGTCTTTGTACGAGGAGATTTTTTGAAAATTATGGTCGGTACCGAAAGAGGTCTTTTTGGCACTATTTATTAAATATTTGAATTGTTTTTCTTGTGTTTGAATGGGCCTTAATGACCAGTTTCTAATGTTAAAAGCAGTTATTCTTGCTATGAGCTTTAATAATAATGAAGCGGCCATAATTATTCAAAAGATAAAATTGTTTCCGGATCTATCGGCAATCCATTCTTCCATATTTCAAAATGTAAATGAGGGCCTGAGCTAAGGGCACCCTCCTCACCTGAAAAAGCAATTACTTCGCCTGCGCGAACTGTTTCATTTTGTGACTTCAAAATCTTAGAATTATGTTTATAAACAGAAATTAAATTTTCTCCATGGTCTAGTAATATTACGTGTCCTGTTTCGACTGACCACTCCGAAAACAACACGGTTCCAGCTAAAATTGCTTTCACTGGTGTTCCAATATCCACAGAAACATCAACAGCAAAGTGATTTTTTTCAATATCAAATCCGTCTGTAACAACGCCCTTAACAGGCGAATAATAACTTTTTGAGTCAATTAAGAGTTGATTACGCGTTAAATTAAACTTGTCTTGATTCTCAACATAGGCTCTAAGAACGGAGTCTTGTGGGATGGGGGCAACTATTTGAGCTGCACCTAAATCATTTTGAGTTAGTGTATCGTCTAATATGCTTTGTGCAGTCTGATTTGGGTCACCTCTTAAAACACTTTCTATTGCGCTGAAGAACTGGGCATTTAGTGCAAGCTCTCTTTCCAGTGAGTCTGCCTTAACAGTAATTTTTGCTGCTGAGAGCAGCAAGTCTGATGACGGGTATCCTGGAACATACTCTCTAAACTGTGTAAAAAAGATAATAGTTGTGGTCAGTATTACAACAAAAATTGTATAAAGGAAAGCGAAAAGGAAAAGCTGAAAATTATTGGTTTTTAAAGAGATGATTTCCTCGAAAGTTTCCTCATCAGAAACAATAACTTTATATTTTTGTTGGGGTTTTTTCTTCTTTACAGGCTTCTTGGTTGTATTGCTCATAATGTTCAAAAATACTCAAAATACTCGTTCTGTTTGCAAGAAAGTTGAATCGATTTAATTGGATTAAAATGATAATTGCTAACTTTGTTAAAAATTAATTGAAATGCTACTATATCTTTTACCTAATGCATTAAGTCCAGGCTCAATTGTTATTATAGTTATAGCCGCTCTCATCCTATTTGGAGGGGGTAAAAAAATTAGTGAATTAATGCGTGGCACCGGAAAAGGGATCAAGGAGTTTAAAAAGGCTCTTAAAGACGATGAAGAGCAAGAAGAAAAAGATTAAAACTTAATTGATTTAAAAATAGCTTCAAGCTCAAAAATATAATCCCTTTTTGTTGTTCCTGGAGAATAAACAAATCCTTCTAAAATATAAAACTCTTCTGAATTATTTCTGTGAGCAATTATGTGGTTTAAAAAAGGCCCCGCCATAAACTGATCTTTAACTTCCCAGATTCCACGAGTTTCTATTACTTTCAAGCTTTCTGTTAATCGAAATGCCTTTGTTTTAGGGGTGTATCCTTCATCAGTTGACATATATGTTTTTTCAGCAGGTCCTGGAATAAATTTTCTTGATATTGAATCTCTAATTGTATTGATATCTAGGCTTTTTTTATTTTTTATTTTAGAAATATAAAAATTTACACTACCCTTCTCCGTGTCTCTTCTGACCCATAAAAAATCTTCAGAGGATTTAGCAATCCGGTAGGATGATGAAAACAAGATTTCAAACCCAAACTTTTCTCTAATTAGACTTGTTGGGTTTTTACTTTTGAGAACTCTTCTTTGTTTTTCAGATATTTCATTTGCATATAGCTTAGATAGCACTTTATCCTTATTGCTAGAAATTTGTTTAATTAACTTTTGTTTACTTACCGAGCTTAAGTCTACAATTAACTGTGGTTTTGCGTACTTATTTTTATAAGTTGCGAACCTTTCTTCACTGGAAAGGCCTACTTTTAAAATAGTTCGTGAATTTTTCGCAAAACCTGAAAAAACAGATGTTGGAATTTGCTTTAAGTCAAAGATGGGCTCCATTTGAGGCAATCCGTAAATAGGGTAAGCGAACTCTTTTCTTATTAAATCCCCAATTTCAGAACTCCACAGATCATCGTCTATAACAACTGAAATTGAATTAATTGTTCCATTAGACTCTGGCAACAATAACTCAGAATTGTTTTCTTTACATGAAAGAATAAGAATTAAAAAAGTAAAAAAAACAAATCGAGTCTTCATAATTCAAAAATAAAGTTTAATTCTTTGGAATTTTTTTTGGAAATATTATAATCTTTTGATTTTCCCTAATCTGGTCTGTAGACAAGTTGTTCCATTTTTTTATTTGGGAAACGGTAACTCCAAACCTATTGGCTATTTTACCTAGAAAATCACCATATTTTATCTTGTAAACTAGCTTAGAATTTATGGAAAAAAGGCTAGGTAAAGGTTTTTCTCTTAATTCAAACTCTCTTCTTGCTAGCTCATAAATATCTTGTTCGCTATTTAAAAACTTTGAGCTAAGGCTGTCCGGAATATATATGTAGTTTTCCTGGCCCTCAACAACAGGTATGATTTTATGAACATAAGATGGGTTAAGATCAGTGAGTTTATCCTCAGAAATATTTAAAGCATTAGAAACTTGATGTATTGAAACCTTTTGTTTTATCAATACAGAGTCTGTTTTAAAAAAGTAATTTGAATCATTGTCAATGTTTATGCCATGCTCTTTTGCATACTCCAAGACATATATTGTAGCAAAAAAAGATGGAATATAATTTGCTGTTTCTTTAGGAAGGAATGGTCTAATATTCCAGTAATTTTGATAGCCTCCGGATCGTTGAATTGCTTTTGAAATAGTTCTTGGTCCTGCATTATATGATGCAACTGCTAGGTTCCATTCCTTGTGAATATCATAGAGTTTTTTTAAATATCGTACTGCTGCTGTTGTAGATTTGACAGGGTCCATTCGCTCATCAACATAACTGTTCATAACGAGACCATTTTCAACTGCTGTATAAAACATAAGTTGCCATAGGCCTGTAGCGCCAACTTTTGAAGTTGCAGTAGGGTTTAAGTTTGACTCAATAACTGGCAAGTATTTGAGCTCAACAGGAAGTTTTTCATTAGACAGCTTTTCGTGAAATAACGGTAAGTAAAACTCTAAGTCCCTTTTACTTTTATTATAAAACTTTAATTTATATGTTAGCTGTTGAATAATCTTTTTTTCAACCTCTTCATTGTAATACAGCTCAATTAATGTCTTTTGGTTTAGTTTTTTAAATCTTTCTTTTATAGTGTCCTTGTTTAAGTTGTGCTGTTCAAGGTGGGTTTGAGAAAATATAATGTTCTGCGAAAACAGAATAAAAAAACAAAAATTTAATAGCTTTTGAATCATTGCAGGGCTTTAATTCCAGGCAAAACTTTACCTTCTAAACTTTCAAGCATGGCCCCTCCTCCTGTGCTAATAAAACTCATTTTGTCTTTGAGATTAAATTTTTTTACAGCTGCTACGGAATCCCCTCCTCCTACTAAGGAAAAAGAACCTTTTTTTGTAGCCTCAGCCACAGCCTCAGCGACAGCCCTTGTGCCGTTTTGAAAAGATGACATTTCAAAAACACCCATGGGGCCATTCCACAAGATTGTCTTGCTTTGTTTAACAACATCAGAGAAACTTTTTCGTGTTTTTGCACCAATATCAAGGCCTTGCCAACCATCAGGAATATTTTGTATATCAACTTCTTTTTGTTTGTCACTATTGGAAAAACTTTTGGAAACAACGACATCTATGGGTAAAAATATTTTAACATTATTTTTTTTTGCCAGATTTAGTATCTCCTGACAGTCCCCCAAATTTTCTGGTTCACAAATTGAGTCTCCAACTTTTCCTCCTGAATTCAAAATAAATGTATATGCCATACCCCCTCCGATAACAAGATTATCTATAACTTTTAGCATATTTGCTATAATAGAAATTTTTGATGAAACTTTGGCCCCACCAACTATAGCAGTTACCGGTTTCTCTGGAGACTCTAAGACTTTTTTTAAAGATAAAATTTCTTTCTCCAACAACAGCCCTGCTGATTTCTCAGCAAAATACCTTGCAATTGTACTTGTAGACGCATGAGCACGATGCGTTGTTCCATAAGCGTCATTGATGTAGATATCTGCTAAAGATGAAAGTTCTTCAGCAAAGTTTTCATCTCCTGCCACTTCCTCTTTATAAAACCTTAAATTCTCTAATAATAAAACTTGTCCTGGCATCAATCTCTGCGAAGCTTTCTTAACCTCTGGGCCAACACAATCTTCCACAAAAATAACAACTAGGCCTAAAAGGCTTTCTAGTTCCCTTTTAATTCTTGCTAATGAGAGTTTTTTTTCCCTATTCTTGGGTCTTCCAAGATGCGACATCACGATACAAGAGCCGCCATTTTCTAGTACATAATTAATGGTTGGAATTGCAGCCAAAATCCTTGAATTATCAGAGATAGTATCACCGTCAAATGGGACATTAAAATCGACTCTTATCAATGCTTTTTTATTCAGAAATGAAATGTCTTTAATAGGGGTCATACTTATGGTTTCTGTGGCAAATATAATTCTTTATCTTTGTTTTGAACAATCTGGAATGGCACTATCTCAATTACAAAAGTTTTGTGAAAACATCTCAGCGGGCAGAACTGCTTCTACCTACATGATTGTGGGAAGCGGCTTAGAGACTGCACATGCCGCATTAACCGTTATTCGTGCGATTTTTAGGAGCTCTTTTTCGGGGCTAAGCCTGCATGATCAAAAGATTGCCGTTGAAGCTTTGGAAAGAATTGCGCATCCGGATGTACATTTCTTTTATCCCACTAACTCCACCTCCAAAGTTAAAAAAGCTTCTTCGTCCGACTTTATAGAGGAGTGGCGAGCATTTTTAGAAAAAGGCAAAAGCTTATCTCTGAGCGAATGGTACTTAGAAATTGGGCTTGGCAATAAACAAGGCGTTATCAACATTGGCGAAGCGGAAAAAATATCGAAGTTATCTGCACTGAAATCATATCAAGGCGGTCCAACAATATTTGTTGTATGGATGGCAGAAAAAATAAACATCAGTGCGTCCAATAAACTTTTAAAACTTTTAGAAGAGCCTCCTGAAAAAACTGTATTTATATTGTGTTGTGAAAGTGAGCATGCACTGCTTGAAACCATTTCTTCTAGATGTCAAAAAATAAACTTGAACTCCTCACAAAATCTTGATGTGGGCAAGCTTGCACAACGCTTTGATAATCAGTTTGTTAAATGGCTAAGAGCAGCTTTCAAAGCCAATAAGGATAAAAAAGCAATTAATGAATTGCTTGCCTTTTCAGAATCAATTAGTAAAGAGACTAGGGAAGAGCAAAGGGCATTTCTATCGTACTGTAGTGAAATTTTTAGAGATAGCCTACACTACAGAACAAGAAGCGAAGATACCTCCAAAAAATATACAAATGAGCTAGACTTAAAAAAATTTGCTCCGTTCGTTAATGAGCTAAATATTAACGGCTTTTACCAAGTCCTTCAAAAAGCATTTGAGGATATTGGCAGAAACGGAAATCCAAAAATTATTTTTACTGATATTTCCATAGAACTAACAAGGCTGCTTCACAGAAAAACTTCGCAAGTTGAGTAAGGGTTGGGCGGTGATAATAAATCCTAAAGCTAAGGCAGGAACTACGAAGAAAAAGATTTCAATTATAAAGCGTCTTCTTGATTCCGAAAAAATAAACTCTTCGTATTACAAAACAAGAAGTGCTGGAGATGAAATAAATATTGTGAGGAGGGTGGTTAAAGATGGTTTTAGAAAATTTATTTGTGTGGGCGGGGATGGAACAATACAAAAAATTATTGCGGGAATTCAGATTCAAAAAGTCTGCGATCCAAAAAAAATTGTTGTTGGGATAATCCCCTTGGGTACAGGAAATGACTGGGCTAAGTCAATTGAGGTTCCTTTAAACATAAAGGGGGCGATAAAAAAAATAAAGGAGGGGAAAACCAAAAAAAGGGATCTTGGCGTTGTTGTAATTAAGGACAAAAGGCAAATAAAAAAGAGGTACTTTATCTCATATTCTGGTGTTGGTTTTGATGCGTTTATGTTAAACAGGTTGCAGCCATATAAATGGTTGGGCAAATATGCTTATTTGGCATGTTCGATAGCAAACTTTTGGTTTTATAAAAACACAAGGATTTCCGTAGAGGGAAAAAAATTTAGCTTGTCAAAAAATATTTTTTTGTGTGGTGTGGGGGTGTCGAAATATACCGGCGGGGGAATGCAAATAATTAAAAACCCCGCAGGCAACAATGGCCTTCTAAATTTAACCGTAGCGCACGACTTTACTAAAATAGACATAATTAAGAATTTATTTAATCTTTTTAACGGTACTATTTTTAACGATCGGAAAGTTTTGACTGTAGTTGATAGTAAAATTAAAATGGTGTCTAAAACTGGCTTTTTAACGTGTCATGGGGATGGCGAAATTTTTGGCAGTGGAAATTTGACCTTTTTTGTGCAAAGAAAACAAATTACCCACATTTGTTAGGTTTTTTCAAAAACAAACAAATTTGAGGAATATTGATTTGTAAACACTGCTTTTAAATTTGAAAAAAAGGCGACAAGAAAAGTGCTCAATATTGGCCGTCTAGAGTTTTTATTTATTTCAGACAAATAAGAAACATAAAAAGCATCAAGCAGCATGGGTTTTGAATAGCGAAAGGTCAAACCTCTTTTGACAAACATATCAATAATAGCTTTTTGATTAAAATGCCATAAATGTCTTGGTGTATCATAGCCGGCCCAAAAGGACTTATAAAATAGCGCATCATAGGATTCGTAGTTAGGGACAGCCACAACCAGCCTTCCTTTTTCCTCTAACAAATCAACAAGCGCTTGTGAAGTCTGATGGATGTCATGTGTGTGTTCTAAGGAGTGCCACGCCGTAATAATGCTGAATTGAAGTCCTTTTTTTTGAACATCAGAAAGCTGCTTGAAAACATTGCTGCTTTTTGTTGGAAGGACTGGCTCAACTCCAAAAGCACGAATATTCGATTCGGAAATACTTTGAATAAAAAATCCGTCCCCTGACCCAAAGTCCAACAAATTCTTACAACTGTTCAAGTTTAAATGCTTTTTTTTGAAAAACAAATTTAGTTTCCTAGATGTCCTATAAATAAAGTTAAATCTTGAGCTCTTTTGAGAATGGTGAGATGTATATTTATCGGACTTGTAATACTTGTGTATTTTATCTTTTGATGGACTCGGTAAGGTTTTTAAAAGGCCAAAGTCAGAAGTTTTGGCAATAACAAACTCTTCATTTGAAACTAAAAAATCCTTTGTCTTGATATGTGTTTGCTGTTGTTCCACGTGAAACATTTACCTTCCCATATAAACGAGTAAAACCGAAATATCGTTGGGAGAAACACCGCTAATTCTAGACGCCTGGGATATAGTTTCTGGCTTGACTTCCAATAGTTTTTCAAGGGCCTCAGCACTAATTGATTTTACTTTTTTATATTCAAAGTCCTTGGGGATTCTCACTGATTCAAGCCTGTTTAACTTATCTGCATTTGCTTTTTCTTTTTCAATGTAGCCCCTATATTTAATTTGTATTTCTGCTTGGTCGCGCTCCTCTTTTGAATAGCCATTAACAGAAAAATGCGTTTTTATTTCTTCAACCTCTTGCAGGTCTTTCAAACTAATGTTTGGTCTCGACAAAACTTTGTCTGATTTACAAGACTGTTTAATTGTTGCCGACTTTTTAGAAGATAAAATAGGGTTAATTGTGTTTGGTGACACGCTTTGATTTTTTAAAAAGCGTATTAACGAGTCGGACCTTTGGGCTTTGTGCTCACAAGCCTTCATTCTCTCCTCGCTAGCAAGCCCTAAATCAAAGCTAAGTGGTGTGAGCCTTTGATCGGCATTATCTTGTCTTAACAGCATTCTGTACTCCGCTCTAGAAGTAAACATTCTGTAGGGCTCTTTAGTTCCCTTAGTTATTAAATCGTCAATTAAAACACCTATATATGCTTGGTCTCTCTTAAGAACAAAAGGAGCATTGTTTCTAATCTTTTGCACTGCATTAATGCCCGCTATTAGTCCTTGGGAGCCTGCCTCCTCATAGCCGGTAGTACCGTTAATTTGCCCTGCAAAAAAGAGATTGTCAATTAACTTTGTTTCAAGAGAATATTTTAATTGTGTCGGCACGAAATAGTCATATTCAATTGCATATCCTGGTCTGAAAAATTTTACATTTTCAAACCCCTCAACTTCCCTTAATGCCTTGTATTGAACATCTTCAGGAAGTGAGGTAGAAAAGCCGTTTACATAAACCTCTACTGTGTTCCAGCCCTCCGGCTCAACAAAAAGCTGATGTCTTTCTCTTTCAGAAAATCTGTGAATTTTGTCCTCAATAGAGGGGCAGTAACGAGGTCCTACAGACTTTATCCTTCCATTAAACATGGGAGACCTATCAAAACCTGTTCTAAGCATGTCATGAACAATTGGGCTAGTGTAAGTCATGTGACAAGAAAGCTGCTTGTTCAGAGGTTTGGTTTCTGACAAATAGGAGAACTTTTGCGGGTCTTGGTCTCCAGGCTGCTCTATCATCTTATTGTAATTCAAAGATCTTCCATCAACTCTTGGCGGCGTGCCTGTTTTCATCCTGCCTGACTCAAAGCCTAATGAAACAAGCTGTTCTGTAATGCCGGTTGCGGCTTTTTCACCTGCTCTTCCTCCGCCAAAGTTTTTGTCTCCAACGTGAATGAGTCCGTTGAGAAAAGTCCCGTTTGTAAGGACAACAGACTTAGATTTAATTTTTTGGCCAAGACCTGTGACCACGCCAACAAGAGCATTTTTTTCAATCCAAAGAGATTTAACCATGTCTTGGTAAAAATCTAAATTTGGAGTAGATTCAAGCATCTCTCTCCATATCTGGGCAAACATTGCCCTGTCATTTTGCGCCCGTGGGCTCCACATCGCAGGCCCCTTGGAAAGGTTAAGCATTTTGTATTGAATGGACGACTTGTCGGTAACGATAGCGCTATATCCGCCTAAAGCGTCAATTTCACGCACAATTTGACCTTTAGCAATTCCGCCCATAGCAGGGTTGCAGGACATCTGCCCAATAGTTTGCAGGTTCATGGTTACAAGCAGGGTGCTTGCCCCAAGGTTGGCCGAGGCTGCGGCAGCCTCACTTCCTGCATGACCGCCACCAACAACAATTACATCATATTCTTCTTTAAACATATCAGAGTTCCACGTGGAACATTTTTGCAAATATAAATTATTTATGCTTTTTGTTGAAAATAGCCAGAAAGTGATCCTCTTGCTTGCGCATCTCTTGCCTAGATTCTTTGCTTTTGTCATCATATCCAAGCACATGAAGCACAGCGTGTAAAAGAACCCTAACCACTTCATTTTCAGAGGATTGACTGTATCTTTTGGCGTTTTTGAGGACTTCCTCTGGACAAACAAATGCTTCTGCGCTTATTGCTTTATCAACAGAGTAATCGAAAGTAATCACGTCTGTAATAAAGTTGTGGTTGAGATGATCGTTGTTGACCTGCTGAATTTTTGCTTCCGAGACAAAATGGTAAAAAAACTTATCTATCGATTTTCCTTTAGAAACAGCAACAGTATTAATTAGTTCTGCAACTTCAGGCTCGTTATTCAAAAGGAAATCGGTATTATACGTAAAACGAATCATTTCTTAATACAAAACTACATAATCAATTGAGAAATTATTGTTTTATATTTGATAAAAATTCAACTTATTGTGAGTGAAATTCGTGTAAGATTTGCGCCGAGCCCAACTGGGCCACTTCATATTGGGGGGCTTAGAACAGCGCTTTTTAATTATCTGTTTGCAAAGAAAAACAACGGTACTTTCCTGGTAAGGATTGAAGATACGGACAAAAAAAGGGAGGTCGCTGGGGCGGAAGAATATATTTTCAAATCCCTCAATTGGTGTGGGATGCAGGTAGACGAAAGAAGCTCTGACAACAGCCATCGACAGAGCAGCAGAAAAAAGCTTTATCAAGCCAAAGCAAAAGAGCTTATAAAAAGGGGGCTAGCATATTATGCGTTTGATTCTGAACAGGACCTTCAAAGATTAAGGGAAGAGTATCACGAGAAGAAAGAAACATTTATTTATAACTGGAAAACAAGAAAAGAGCTCAAAAACTCGTTGACAATGAACAAAGAAGAAGTGGCGTCTATGCTTGCACAAAGCAAACCATTTGTTGTTCGATTTTTATGCCCAAGGGATAAAAAAGTTAATACTAACGATTTGATTAGAGGAAAGGGGAGTATCGACTCCTCTTTAATTGATGATAAGGTTCTGATCAAAGCTGACGGAATGCCAACATATCATTTTGCGAATGTAATAGACGACAACATGATGAGAATATCCCACGTAATTAGAGGAGAGGAATGGCTTCCCTCTCTTGCCCTTCATATATTACTATATCAGGCTTTTGAGTGGGATCCTCCTAAATTTGCACACCTGCCATTAATTCTTAACCCAAATGGAAAAGGAAAGCTAAGCAAAAGGTCTGGAGATTCTTCAGGGTTTCCTGTTTTTCCGTTAAGCTGGGCAAAAGAAACCAAAATCGGCGGGTTCAAAGAAGCTGGTTTTTTACCTGAGGCCCTAAACAACTACATGGCTTCATTGGGATGGGCCGCAGAAAATGGGAAAGAAATTATGAGCATGTCTGAACTAATAAAAACCTTTAAACTTGAAAGTGTTGTTTCGGCGGCGGCGAATTTCGACTTCGGACGCCTGCAGTGGGTAAACCAAAAACATTTAACACAAATGTCAAACGATGCTCTTGCAGAAAAAATTGTTGAAATATCTCCTGAGACAAATCATGTTGAGAAAGGTAGACTGATGATTGCAATTGACTTAGTGAAAGAAAGAGCTGAAACTCTTTTAGACTTTTGGAGGCTTATGAAATACCTTTTTTATGCTCCAGAGGTATTTGAAGAAAAAGCTATTGTAAAACTTTCGGAAAAAAGTAAAGCAATTTTAGAACAAGGCGAGAAGATAGCGTGTGCATCAGAAAACACTTCCATGTTAAATGAAGGTGAGGGCTTCATAGATGCCTGCTTGGGCTGGTGCGCTGAAAACAACATTAAAGCTGGCCAGCTAATGATGACATTTAGAATAGCATTTGTTGGGGGTCTACACGGAATAGATTTGAAAAAAATTGTCTCCTTTATTGGGCTTAAAGAAACCTGTGCTCGACTTAAAAGGTTGAAGAAACTCCTTGGCTAATCCAAAGCTAGACATTGTAATTTCTTCGTTTTTTATAAGGAAGAAACTGGGATTTTAATTATATTAAAGGCTTAACATAAAAACCTATAATTATGATTTTCTATACTATAATGTTGCCAATAATAATTGGACTTCTTTTCTTTACTTTTTTCATTGTAAAACAACAGTCTGCAGCAGTAGTTGAAAGGTTTGGAAAATTTGTTAGTGTTCGTCAATCTGGATTACAAATTAAAATTCCAATAATTGACAGTGTTGCGGGAAGACTAAGCCTAAGAATTCAACAATTAGATGTTGTTGTTGAAACAAAAACAAAGGATGATGTTTTTGTGAAGCTTAAAGTTTCGGTCCAGTTTAAGGTTATTAAGGAAAAGGTTTATGACGCCTTTTATAAGCTTGACAACCCGGGAGATCAAATAACTAGCTTTATTTTTGATGTTGTTCGTGCAGAAGTGCCCAAGCTAATTCTGGACGATGTGTTTCTTAAAAAAGATGATATTGCAATAGCGGTTAAGTCTGAGCTTCAAGACGCCATGACTGAATATGGTTTTCAAATAATCAAAACTCTTGTCACAGATATTGATCCAGATGCTCAAGTAAAAGAATCCATGAATAGAATTAACGCGTCGGAAAGAGAGAAAGTTGCTGCACAATTTGAAGGAGAGGCTCAAAAAATCCTAATTGTGGAAAAAGCAAAAGCAGAGGCGGAAAGCAAAAGGCTACAAGGGCAGGGTATCGCCGATCAAAGAAGAGAAATAGCGAGAGGGCTCGAGGACTCTGTGAAAGTTTTGAATGGGGTTGACATCAACTCTCAAGAAGCTTCAGCGTTAATTGTTGTAACACAACATTACGACACATTGCAGTCTGTTGGAGCGGAGTCAAACAGCAACCTTATCTTATTGCCAAACTCGCCTCAAGCCGGATCTGAAATGCTTAATAATATGGTTGCTTCCTTTACAGCTAGCAATCAAATAGGCGAGGAGATGAAAAGAGCAAGAATGAAAAAGCAAAACAAAGACGAAAAAGAATAGGGTCTAGCTTTTTTTAGACCATGAGTCTCTTAGCCCGACGGTTTTGTTAAAAAGAGGTTTTCCCTTTGAGGTGTCTGGGTCAACTATGAAATAGCCTTTTCTTTGAAATTGAAATCTTTCTCCCGCCTTACTTTCATTAATTGAAGGCTCAGCAAAAGCCTCAACGGTTGTAAGAGAGTTTGGATTAAGGTCTTGCATAAAGTCCCCCTCTGGGTTTGAGCCAGGAGACTCTTTCATAAAGAGCCTGTCATACATCCTAACAGAAATTTTATGGCTTTCTTTGCTTGAAACCCAATGTAAGGTTCCCTTAACTTTTCTTAAGCTTTCGGGGGAGCCTGTTCCGCTTTTGCTTTTGGAATCATACTCACAAAGAACTTCAATAACATTGCCATTATTATCCTTAACGCAGCCAATGGCTTTAATAATATATGCGCTCTTCAATCTAACCTCCTTGTCAATACTAAGTCTAAAAAACTTTCTGTTAGCAGTTTCTTTAAAGTCCTCTTGCTCGATGTAAAGGTGTTTCGAAAAAGGGATTTCTCTTGTACCAGCACTTGCATCCTCTGGATTGTTTTCGCTAGGCAAAAACTCCGTCTTATTTTCAGGATAATTTACTATAGTAAGCTTTAATGGGTTTAAGACAACCATTTTTCTTTTTGCAATCTTGTTTAAATCTTCTCTTGCACAAAACTCCAACAATGATACATCTATAATATTTTCTCTTTTTGCAATTCCTACTTTTTCAACAAAGTTTCTTATTGATGCTGGTGTATATCCTCTTCTTCTTAATCCTGAAATTGTTGGCATTCTCGGGTCGTCCCATCCTGAAACGATAGCGTTTTCAACTAGCTTGGACAGTTTTCTTTTGCTCATAATAGTGTAGCTTAAATTCAGCCTTGCAAATTCTCTTTGCTTAGGTCTAATTTTAAGCTTTTGTGAGTCTGAAGGAAGAGAATCTAAAAACCACTCATATAAATCACGGTGGGGCTTAAACTCCAAAGAACAAAGGGAGTGAGAAATCTGTTCTATATAGTCACATTGGCCGTGTGCCCAATCATACATCGGATAAATATTCCATTTGTCAGCGGTTCTATGATGAGCCTTGTTTAGTGCCCGATAAATTACTGGATCTCTCATCAACATGTTCGCATTTGACATATCAATTTTCGCTCTGAGCACATGCTCTCCTTCTTTCACTTTTCCTTCTTTCATCTTTACAAACAAGGAGGTGTTTTCTTCAATAGACCTATTGCGGAAAGGACTGTTTTGACCAGGTGTTGTTGGTGTTCCTTTTTGAGAAGCTATTTCTTCAGAAGTTTGAGAGTCTACATACGCCTTTTCAATGCTTATTAAATAAAGGGCCCAATCATAAAGTTGGTCAAAATAATCTGACGAATATGTTACCTTTTTCCAACTATAGCCAAGCCAGCTAATATCGTTTTTTATTGCATCTACAAACTCTTGTTCCTCTGCTGCAGGGTTTGTGTCATCGAACCTGAGGTATACTGGAGCTTCATATTGAATTCCCAGGCCAAAATTAAGCCCAATTGCTTTCGCATGTCCAATATGCAAATATCCGTTGGGTTCTGGCGGAAATCTAAAGCAAAGGCTTCCTCTGTCTAATCCAGAACTAATATCTTTGCTAATAATTTGCTCTATAAAATTCTGCCCTTTATTTTCCACAATAAATTGTTTTTAATAAGTTTACAAAGTTATCAAAAGAATAGTTAATGAAAGGTACGGTAAAAGTTGAAAATCTTAAAATTTTTGCATATCACGGTTGCATGGACGAAGAGGAGATTATAGGAAGTGATTATGTTGTTAACATAACAGCTAGCTGCATGATGTCTGAAAAAGCTTTTGCTGATGATATAACAAAAACTGTGGACTATGTCGAATTGGCCAGAATAGCAAAAAGAGAGATGGCCATTCGTTCTAAACTTCTAGAATCTGTTGCTAAAAGAATTTCGAAAAGCTGCTTCAAGGAGGTTCCTTTAATTGACGATCTTTTTGTTTCAATTTCAAAAATCTGCCCACCAATTAATGCAGACGTTGAGGCTGTAACAGTTGAAATCTGTGAAACGAGAGACGCTTATTAAAAATTTGTTCTAAATTTGCGCTCCCTATGGCGCCTTGGCCGAGTGGCTAGGCAGAGGTCTGCAAAACCTTGTACGGCGGTTCGAATCCGCCAGGCGCCTCAACAAAAAACCCCTAAATTAAATAGGGGTTTTTTATTTATTAAAAATATTTGTGTTATTCTGATGATGCAGCAACTGCATTCATTTCTTCAGTAAATGAAGCAGAATCATTGAACAAAGATGAGCTTGCTACTTTTCCATCTTCTCCCCAAAAATAAACAACATGCGTTGGAACATTATATGTTTTTCCGCTTGCCTTTCCTGTTCCAGTCCAAGTAAACCAAGCAAGCGTTACATCGATCGTTGGATAAGACGATGTCTGAACAAATGCTGTTCTTGCATTTTCTCCGTCTCCCCATGATAGGCTTATATCATCAAAAAGCTCATGATGCATGGCAAGATTTTTTACATTTTCCTGAATTGGAATAGAATCAAGACTGTTGAGATATACAACAGCGTCTTCAGCATATAAGCTTTCAATCGCTGCTCCGTCATTTTGCATGTAAGAGTCGTATACGCTTAAAATTGCCTGTGATTTTGGGTCATCAAAGCTAACCGTAATTCCTTGATTACAGCTAAACATAGTAAAGGCAACTAAAGCAACTAGTAAGATTTTTTTCATTATAAATTGTGTTAATTGATTAAAGTTGAAAGATATAAATAATTTTTCAAAGCTGTATTATTAACTTCCTTTAACAATTAATACAACTCCGGAAACCATTAAAATTATAGAAATTATGGTATTTACTATTAAAATACCTCTGGAGGTAAGAAGGTTTTTAAATCGATTTGCAACCGAGATCTTTATTAGGTCTGTAGCAAAATACGATAAAAGCACAATAGCAAAAAAAAGAGAGAAATCAGTAAATGATTTTCCAATTGCGGGAGAAGAGACAATTAAAACTCCTCCCCAAAAAATAAATACACCTACGTTCAGAATATTAATTGCAAAACCCTTGGCAACTAAGCCAAAATAATTTTCCTTAAACTGTTTAATTTTTGGTTGTTTTTTATTTTTTCTTCTTCGATTAATCCAAGAAAAAATTCCGTATAAGAATAGTATTGTTCCTCCTAAAACGAACAAACCTTGTCTATTACTTTCATCTTCCAAAAGTTGAAAACTTCCTAAATAACAAATTAATATAAAACAAGTGTCTGCAATAATTACTCCTAGGTCAAACGCTACAGCTGCTCGAAACCCTTTAGTGATGCTTGTTTCAAGCAAAACCCAGAACACTGGACCCATGATAAATGCTGTAAAAAATCCTACGGTGACTGGTGTAAGTAGATTAAAGTCCACAGAAATTAATACAAATAAATAACGGATCCCCCGAGGGATACTTTTTCTGTTATTCTTTCTGTCTTGCTGTGAACATTTATTACTCCGCCAACTCTTGCAATAGCTTCTAAGCTTGATTCAGCTCTTACATCTACCATAGATCCGGAGAGTGCAGAAACCTCTCCATCCTCAATAACCATATTTCTTGCATTAATTTGTGATCCGGTAGCCGAGGATGCTTCTAAATATGTTGAAGAGCCTCGAAGGGTTATTTTTGCTCCTGCTGTGGACGTTACGCTTATTGAATTTAATTCTACAGGAATATCAATTCTTGATCCTGTGTGTCCTTTTATTTTTAAGTCTGCTTGTTTAATGGTGTCTTTTGAAAAAATATTTGATCCTTCGTGAGCAATAAAAGAGTATATGCTTTTATAATAAAGCTTTACCATTGTTCTGTCACCTGAAAATCTTTTTTGTACATTCATCCTAATTTTAAGATTTCCGTTTTTATTCTTAACTACAACAAATCTTGTGTTTTCTCCCGATGCTTCAACTTTATTTTCATCGGACTTAATTAATTCTACATTGATCCCATCATAAATTGAGAGTTTTGTAAACTCCCCAAGGGTTCTGTTAATTTCTTCTTGCGATACTAACAGAGATGGAATGATTAAAAGGGTAAGTATAAATCTTTTCATAAAATAAAATTATTAAATAATTATAAAATCTAAATGTTTTTTTACTAAATCTGCTTTTTTTACTTCAATATTTATTTTATCACCTAGTGTATATTTTTTATTTGTTTTTTTTCCAAGAATGGCTTGTTGTTGTTCGCTGTAATAATATTTGTCATCTTCTATATCTTTAATATATACCATTCCTTCACATTTGTTTTCTTCAATTTCCACATAAATTCCCCAATCAGAAACTCCAGAAATTATCCCAGAAAAAGTTTCTCCTATTTTGTCTTGCATGAATTTTATTTGCATGAATTTTATGGAGTCTCTCTCTGCTTTTGCTGCAACCATTTCTTGTTCAGAGCAGTAAATAGCTTTTTTTTGAAGATTCTTGTCTAATTTTCCAAAATCTTTCTTTTGGATAAGTTCTAGCAAACGATGAACTAAAACATCAGGATATCTTCTAATGGGAGAGGTAAAGTGAGTATAGTTAGTAAAAGCCAAGCCGTAATGTCCAATATTTATTGTTGAATACTCAGCCTTGCTCATACTTCTCAGTGCTAATGACTCTATAAGATTTTGTTCTTCTTTTCCTTTAATCTCATTTAATAATTTATTTAAAGATTTTGAAATTCCTTTTGAGCTTGTCAAATCTAAGTTATATCCAAAGCTCTTAACTATGTGTTTCAAGCTTTTTAATTTTTCTTTGTCTGGAAGATCGTGAACTCTGTAAATATGCTTTTGTGTTTTTATTTCATGAAATACCTCTGCAACCTTTTTATTGGCTATAAGCATAAATTCTTCAATCAATTTATTAGAGTCTCCACTTTTTTTAAAATAAATTTCTTTTGGATTTTTTTCTTTATCTAAAAGAAATCCAACCTCGGTTCTATTAAAATTAATCGAACCATTTTTTTCTCTCTTATATCTTGTTTTTTTTGCAATATCATCTAGGATAATGATTGCATCAACAATAGATTGATCTACTTTATATTCTTTTCCAGTTAAGGAGTTTTTTTTTGAGATTATATTTTTTTTAGTCTCAATAATTTCTTGGGCTTCCTCATAAGTAAATCTTTTTTTGCTTCTGATTATTGTTCTTCCAAACCAGCTATTTTTAATTTCTCCATTTTTATTAAAGTTGAATACAGCAGAAAATGTTAGCTTGTCTTCATCGGGCCTGAGCGAGCATACCTTATTAGATAGCTTTTCGGGGAGCATAGGTATTACTCTATCTACTAGATATATTGACGTTGCTCTGTTATAAGCTTCTTTATCTAAAATTGTAGATGGTTTAACATAAAATGAAACATCAGCAATATGAATTCCTATTTCATAATTATTTTCATCTATTTTTTCAAAAGAAAGAGCATCATCAAAATCTTTTGCATCAACTGGATCAATGGTAAAAGTATTTTTTTTTCTGAAATCTCTTCTCTGTTTGATTTCTTTTTCGTCTATTTTTTCTGAAATATTTTTAGCATATTCTTTTACTTCATCAGAAAATTCTATTGCAATTTCATTTTTAGCAATGATAGAATTCAGTTCTGTTTGATGGTTGCCCGGTTCGCCAAAAACTTTAACTATTTTTCCAATTGGCGATAAATCTTGTTTTTTCCACTCTAATAATTCTACCAAAACCTTATCTCCGTCATTTGCTTCTCCTATGTTATCACTTGGAATAAAAAAATCAGTTTTTATTTTTTTATCCTCAATAACAACAAATGCAAAATTTTTTGTTTTTTGAATGATTCCTATAAACTGAGTTTTTTTTCTTTTAACAAGTGAAATAATGTTAGCAAGAATATACCCTTGCCTTTTTCTAGAAAGAATTTCAAATTCAACTTCATCATTATGTATAAAATTAAAATTTGATTTTTTAATTTTTATAGTTTTAAAAATTCTATCACAAACTATATAGGCCTCTTTATTACTATAATCAATTAC